>JAUHTP010000023.1:0-56039 GCA_031332935.1 Candidatus Pantoea bathycoeliae
AAGCCCACCATTAGTCAAAAATCAGTGTTGCAAAAATGGGGGGACCATAGATTTTTACCCTAAAGGGGACACGTCCCCTGGTCAGGGTGCGTGTCCTCTTTTTTTATGGAGAAGACGCATGCCTGGCATGATTAACCACGAAAAAGCCTTTGTTAAGTTGTTCAGTCAGACGGCCCGGTATCATCACCGGTTCAAAGTGTTTGAAGACTTCATCAGCTGCAGCGTCATCGCGCTTGAAAACCGGCTTTGTTTCAGTGAGGCGCGGGAGCAAAAGTATCTGCGTATAGTCCGTGGATACGAGAAGGAGGATGTCACGCGCATGGCGCAGCTGCTGGCCCACGTTGTTAACGGGCTGGGTGAAGCATCCGGGGACTTCCTGGGCCGCGTCTTCTACCGGGGGCAGTTTTTCACGCCCTGGGACGTGGCCAGAATGATGGCTACTATGCAGCTGGGCGACACTGAAACTCTGTTCCGGGACAGGCCCTTTATCACCCTGAGTGAACCCGCGTGCGGTGCCGGTTGCATGGTGCTGGCATTTGCCGATGTTCTGCGAAAAGGGGGCTGGCCACCGCACCGGTATCTGTGGGTATCCGCGACAGATATCGATCCGCTTGCGGCCGGAATAGCTTAATAAAGCTGTCCCTGTGCGGGATTGCCTGCGAAGTGGTGGTAGGTAAAACCCTTGCGAATGAGCGACGCCGGATACTGTACACCCCCAGGCACTATCTCGGCGGCTGGCCTGTTCGTCTGGATCCTCGGTACTTTCAGGCAGCATAATCACATCCACACGCTCGCGGCCGGGAGCGTTTTTTATTTCTGAAGCAGGGTATCTGGTTTTTTATCGCAGTTAACGTTTTCCACTGCCAGTCTGGCCTCTTCATATGCAGCTGCCGGAGAACCCCATGGCCTGGAAAACCACAGCCGAGCAAAACGCTATCATCGAGTGGAAGGGTAGTCATCTCGTGGTAAATGCGTTTGCCGGCACAGGAAAAACCGCCACGTTAGTGAACTACGCTGAAGCCAACTCGGAAAGCAAGATGCTTTACCTTGCCTACAACCGCGCCGTGCGGGATGAGGCTGAACGCAAGTTCCCCTGTAACGTAGAGTGTAAAACGTCGCATCAGCTGGCATGGGCGCGTTTCGGCAAGCATTTCCGTGACCGGCTGACAACCAGTCTGCGCATTACGGATGTGGCCAGAAAGCTCAACACCCGCCACTGGCCGCTGACCAGGCTGAACATTTTCCTCTGCAGTGCAGACACCGAGCCGGGGCTGATACATCTGCCCGCGGAGGATGATCGCCACGGTCTCGATGCAGGAAAATTCTGGGGGGTAATCCAAATTCTCTGGTATGAAATGAGCCGTACTGATTCAGTCTTTCCCGTCACGCACGATACCTACCTCAAACTGTTCCAGCTTTCTCATCCTGATCTGTCTAAACGCTGTGACACCATCCTTTTTGATGAGGCTCAGGACGCCAATCTGGTGACCAGTGCGTTTGTTCTGAATCAGCCCTGCCGGGTCATACTGGTCGGCGACCGTTACCAGCAGATTTACCGGTTTCGCGGGGCGGATAACACGCTCAATGCCCGCCAGCTGGCGCAGGCTGACCGGTTATGGCTGACGGCGAGTTTTCGTTTCGGCCCTGAGGTCGCGCGAATGGCCAATATCCTGCTGGAGCGTGCCGGAGAAGAAAAGCGGGTGACGGGTAACGGAGGGCAGGACGCTGTCGTCAGCAGCATCCCGAATGAGGCAGAGCACATAGCTGTACTGAGCCGGACAGTGTCCGGCGTGATTGGCAGCGCCTTAACGGCGAGCCTCATGGAGAAAAAAGTCTTCTGGGTGGAAGGGATTGAAGGCTACAAAACGGAAGAGCTGGAAGACCTGTACTGGTTATCAGCCGACATGCATGAACGTATGCAGTCCCCGCGCCTCAGCCGGGACTACCGGAATTTTGATGAATACTGCTCGATAGCAAAGGCCACCCAGGATGTGGAGATGGACCAGGCTATTCGTCTGCTTGATGATTTTTCCCAGCTTCCGCAAAAGCTGGCCATTATGCGCCGTCAGGGCGTCACCCATGAAAAAGACGCTCAGGTCACGGTTTCAACCGCACACCGCAGCAAAGGGCTGGAATGGCCGGTGGTGATGCTCAGTGAGGATTTCATCGACATTACCGACTCGCTCCTCTCGCAGGAGGAGCGACAGGATGAGACTAATCTGCTGTACGTGGCTGTCACTCGGGCAAGAAAAACTCTTGTGCTTAACGAGCTTATGCGCTGGCTCAGCGAAGCCGGTGAGGGTGAAAGCGATACGGTACAGGAATTATTACCGCCCGGGAAAGCCCACTCGCCCGTGTTAAGCAGGGCCACTAAATGTCTGAATGATGAGAAAGATGCAGATATGCCCGGCGAAACGGGAGAAACTTCTGAGACTGAATAACTGTTTTTTTATGGTGATGCGCAGGGAGTGTCATAACACTGAGCAGCCCTGAACCCGGAGAATATCATGCTCGACAGAATTCGCAACCTGAAGTCTTTGTTTTCAAAAGGTGACCCGGAACCGGTCCGCCCGGTATCTGCAGCCTTACCTGTGGGATATCACTCCCCACGTGAGGTCGATATGCTGTGCCGCAGTCCTCTGAGAAAAAACTGTCTGCAGCAAATATGGGAGCGCAACTCTCTTCCGAATGTGCAGGCAACGGAACAGGGAAAGTGGTCTCATTCAGACGGCTTAGGTGATCTTACCCTGCAGTTCACAACCTGTGCGGTCAGGATGGCCAAAGGATACATGTTCCCCCCTTGCGCAGCACCAGAAGAATAGGCAGAACAGAACGTGATGTGGAATGCGGTCATTTTCTGGACTGCACTGTTCTGGCATTTGCCTCTGCTGGCGTCTCTGCAGGGTTAGCTGCTTGACGGTAAAAGCTGGCTTCCGGGAATACACGTTCCGGACCTGTCTTATCGTTTTCGCTTTCGAGAGGCAGGCAACGCCCCGGCTTTCTCAGCGCTCGCGGCCGGACAGTTGATGCCAGCAGAGGGGACAGGCTGGCTGGCAGAAAATCCAGCAGCACTGAACAGTCTTGCGGGGGCTTTATGGAATCAGTCTCCGGTCATGCCATTGATACGAACCCTGATGAAGCAAGCTGCAGAGAAAACAGATTCTCCTTTGGTTGGTGCTGGTCCTGTGGATGTGCTGGATTTAACGGCAGGCAAGTTTCCGGAAACCACAGCGGTGGCTGAATCAGCAGTTTTATCTCAAGAGGTTTCCTCAGGACAATCATAAATTCATAACTCTCATGTTCTGCCTCCATCTGAGTTTTTTCACTTGCATCCAGTGTCGGGCTTGCCTCTGAACAAAACAATCCGGCGACAGCAAACTGCTGCAATTTGAGTGCAAAAGAACCTGCAGGCAAAACAAATCTGTATCAGAAGATACCCCTGGAAAAATTGAAAACCCAGGGGATTACGCTGGTAACGTGCGCCGGGAAAACTCAGATAATTCCAAGATTGCATTTGTTAATAAATGTGATAAAAGATTACATTCCGAACCCAGATTAGTCAACGGTACTGGAGAAGTGGAAGGAGAGCGTTTTTTGACTGGCTTCGGGAAGGGATCGACCGGGGAGAAATTAGTTTTAATGGTAAGGATGACAAAGTACATGTTATTGCCGGTTATGTCTTTTCGCCCGTCCCCGGCATTTTTTTGACTATCTCAAAATCTCCGGTTCATCAGGTGATCGGGAGAGTATCCAGGCCTCTTTTGAGCAACTTAATCTTCATAAACGTCGCGATAACAGGAGGTTTTACTTTGCTCAACTGTTTGATTACCCCAATAAATCAGGCAAGTTTAAGCGGGTAAAAGGCTATCTGGTTAAAAGCAGGCAGGTATTCAAAAAAAACAGTCCCTCAGGACAGTCAGTTCCTTTTGTTTCCCTGACCGCGAGCCGGTCTGACATCTGGTGCGTTACTGTAACTTCGAGAGGAATGGAAAATGAACGAAATGAATGCTGACTGGCTATGGAAGGAACTTATGGAAGAATATTTCTTTTGTAAGTCCCTGCGTGAAGATACAGAGTGGAGTTATCAGAAAGTAGTTCGCGGTTTCAGAAAACACATTGGTGAAACGCGGCCACCTTACAGCATAACCAGTCGTGACGTTCTTGAGTGGAGAAGACACGTTTTAAAAAACAGGGGCTGTCAGCACATACGTGGAACATATAAGGTTACTCATATGCGCGTATTGTATAATTTTGCCATGACTTCTCAGTTAACTGATTTAACAAAAAACCCGTTCAACAGCGTATCTGTTAAACACGACAAAAAGAGAAAAAAGACGCTGACAAAAAATCAGATGACAAAAATTTGGCTGACCATGCAGCAGTTTGCCTCTGAACAAATGTCAAAAACAAAATGTGCTTTAAGTCCATTGTGGTACTGGCAGGCAGTTTTGGACATTCTGCGGTATACCGGGATGCGCCAGAATCAATTGCTGCACATTCGTCTAAAAGACATCTGTCTTGAAGATGGTTCGATTGAACTAAGAACAGAAGGCAGCAAAACCTATCGGGAGTGGCGTGTTCCCGTTGTCAGCCATTTAAGGCCCCGACTTGAAGCATTACTGCAGCGTGCAAGAGACTGCGGTGCCGGCAATAATGATGCGCTAATACCCTTGCCACGACACTCATGAGCTCACCTGAACGAAACCTGCAGCTCGTAAAAGGACTACTGGGGCATCGTAACGTGAGCACAACAATGGAATACGTTGATATCAGTATGGATATTGTCAGTAAGGCGCTGGCGTTTCAGTAGGACGATTTACAATGGCAGGGCAATCAGGCGCGCCGTGACGACGTGACCTGGTTTGGCCTGCGCTATTAATCGCACCAGGATCATCTTCGCGTTATAGGTCTGGTTCTGCTTCAGGCTAAACACCTGCGAGGTGCCGCTTTTCGCCGCAATGCCGTAAGGCGCGGTATGGAAATATTTGTAGCCAGTGCCGTTTGGTGCATTCTCCATGCCAAAAATCGCGCGGCGCACTAGCGCCCAGTAAGGCGAATGCGCATCGCCAATCTGCGGCTGGGGCTTCGTCGGCTGGTACATCTCTACCATTTTACCCCGTTCAGCCTTCTCCAGCAGGTGTGGCGCAATCACCTTACCGTTATTGATCAGCGCCACCATCGCTTTCACCATCTGAATCGGTGTCGCGATCCAGTAGCCCTGCCCAATGCCCACTGAGACTGTATCGCCCTGATACCAGCCCTTCTTATGCACTCTTTGCTTCCAGTCGCGGCTCGGCAGCAGGCTGTTGTACTCTTCATTCAGATCGATACCGGTCGATTTGCCGTGGCCAAACTGGCCGAGCATGCTGTGGATGCGATCGATCCCCATCATAAATGTCACCTGATAGAAAAAGGTGTCGGCAGACTCTTCAATTGCTTTCGTGACGTCCAGCATGCCATGGCCGCTCTTTTTCCAGTCGCGGTAGCGGCGGTCGGTGCCTGGCATCGTCCAGGTCGGCGCGCCGTAAAATCTGATCTGCGGGGTGATCACGCCGGTCAGCAGCGCCGACATCGCCATATAGTGTTTTACCGTCGACGCGGGTGGATAAAGCCCCTGCGTCACGCGATTGATCAGCGGCAGGTTCTTGTCCTGTAGCAGCGTCTTGTAGGCCGGATAGCTGATGCCTTTGACGAACGGGTTGGGAGCGTAGCTGGGGCTGGAGACCATCGCCAGCACCGAGCCATCATGCGTATCCTCCACCAGCACTGCCGCGCGCTGCCCAGCCAGCAGGCTCTCTATGTACTGTTGCAGATGCAGGTCAATGGTCAGGGTAATGTTTACCGGCGACTGGCGGCACCTCTTTCAATACCCGAACGATGCGGCCATGGTTATCAACTTCCACCTCCTGATAGCCCGGCTTGCCGTGCAGTAGCGACTCGTAATAGCCCTCAATGCCCTGCTTGCCGATGTTATGGTCGGCGGCGTTCAGGCGCTTATAGTCGTTGTCGTTAATTTTGGATACGTAGCCAACGACGTGCGCCAGATCCGCGCCATAGGGGTATTCGCGATCATGATAGGTATACGATGGTGATCCCGGTGAAGCGGTACTGGTTCACGGAGAAACGCGCCACCTGCTCGTCGGTCAACTCATCTTTCAGCACCACCGGCTTGTAGCGGCTGCTCTGCTTTAGCGTGCGGGTAAAGCTCTCGATCTCTTCCGGCGTCAGACCGACAATCGGCGCTAGGGCCTTGAGCGTCGCCTGCATGTCGTCGATTTTGTGCGGCGTCAGCGTGATGCCGTACCAGGTGACGTTGTGCACCAGCGGGATGCCGTTGCGATCGTAAATCAGCCCGCGCGTCGGCGCGACAGGGATCATTTTGATGTCGTTCTGGTTAGATCGCGTCTGATAGTAGCTGTGATCGCGCACCTGGAGACGATAGAGGTTGATGCCAAGAATGATAAAACAGATAACGACCAGCGCGCGGCGCGCGAACAGCTTTTCTTCAGCTTCGAAATTGCGGAAATTCATTAGGCGGCATTGGCAGATGGTTTATTTTTTGTTGTCGCGCTAATGATAGGGAGCTAACAGATTAGCACCAGAGGGAAGATGCACAGGAGTCGAGTAAAGTGTGTCATTTGATGAGAATGTTACGAAACAGACAGGATGTTCCCCATTTTGTCAGGAACGGGGAACAGGCAAGCGCAGGCTTAGTCGCCCAGCAGCAACGACTCCAGCGCGATCTTAATCATATCGTTGAAGGTGGTCTGACGCTCGGCAGAGGTGGTCTGCTCATGCGTACGGATATAGTCGGAAACGGTACAGATGGTCAGTGCTTTCGCACCGAATTCCGCCGCCACGCCGTAGATACCCGCCGCTTCCATCTCAACTCCCAGGATGCCGTACTTCTCCATCACGTCGAACATCTGCGGATCGGGCGTATAGAAAAGATCGGCAGAGAAGATGTTGCCAACGCGCGCGTCCACGCCCAGCGCTTTGCCCGCATCAACCGCGTTGCGCACCATGTCAAAATCGGCGATGGCGGCGAAGTCGTGATCCTTAAAGCGCATGCGGTTGACGTTAGAGTCGGTGCACGCGCCCATGCCGATAACGATGTCGCGCAGCTTCACGTCTGCACGTACCGCGCCGCAGGAACCGACGCGGATGATCTTTTTCACGCCAAAGTCCGTGATCAGCTCTTTGGTGTAGATCGAGCAGGACGGGATGCCCATGCCGTGACCCATGACAGAAATTTTGCGGCCTTTATAGGTGCCGGTGTAGCCCAGCATGCCGCGCACGTTGTTCACTTCAACCGGGTTTTCCAGGAAGGTCTCCGCGATGTGCTTCGCGCGCAGCGGATCGCCCGGCATCAGTACCACGTCAGCGAAGTCACCCATTTCTGCGTTAATGTGAGGAGTTGCCATTGTTTCTTTTCCTTTTTAAATTTAGCGGCTCTGTTTACAGCATGCTCTTGCCGTAGTCCATATCGGACAGGCCAAAATAGTGGCAACCGTCTGACCAATGTCGGCGAAGGTTTCACGGTAGCCCAGCGAGCTTGGTTTAACTTTCGGGCCGTAGATCAGAATAGAGATGTGCTCGCGCGTGTGTTCCGTGCCCTGCCATGTGGGGTCACAGCCGTGGTCGGCGGTGAGGATTAGAATGTCATCCTCTTTTACCAGCGCCATCAGCTCCGGCAAACGGCGGTCAAACAGCTCCAGTCCGCCCGCATAACCGGCGACGTCGCGACGGTGTCCCCAGGTAGAGTCGAAATCCACAAAGTTGGTGAAGACGATCGACTGGTCAGGTGCTTTTTTCATCTGTTCGATGGTGGCGTCAAACAGCGCGTCCAGGCCGGTCGCTTTTACTTTCTGCGTGATGCCCTGATGGGCATAGATATCGGCGATTTTACCTACCGAGATCACTTCGCCGCCCTTCTCATCCACCAGCTTTTTCAGCATGGTCGGTGAAGGCGGTTCAACGGCCAGGTAATGGCGGTTGCCGGTACGCTCGAAGTTGCCCGCTTTGTCGCCAACAAACGGACGCGCGATTACGCGGCCAATGTTGTAGCCGCCTTCGGTCAGCTCTTCGCGGACAATTTCGCACAGCTCATAGAGGCGATCGAGGCCAAAGGTCTCTTCGTGGCAGGCGATCTAGAATACCGAGTCCGCGGAGGTATAGAAAATCGGCTTGCCAGTTTTCTTCGCCCAGCTGGTCGAGGATCACCGTACCGGAAGAGTGGCAATTGCCGAGGTAGCCCGGCAGATCCGCGCGCTCCACCAGCTTGTCGAGCAGCTCCTGCGGGAAGCTATTCTCTTTGTGTCGCTGAAGTAGCCCCAGTCGAACAGCACCGGCACGCCGGCAATTTCCCAGTGGCCAGACGGCGTGTCTTTACCAGAAGAGATTTCACTGGCGTAAGCGTAAGCGCCCTTGATGTCGGCATTGGGATCCAGCCCCAGCGGGAAGCGGCCAGTAGAGAGCTCGGCGGCTTTGCCCAGCCCCAGCGCGGTCAGGTTGGGCAGATGCAGCGGGCCTTTGCGGCCCTGATCCGCTTTGCCGTTAAAGCACGCTTCGGCGATATGGCCCAGCGTGTCCGATCCTGCATCGCCGAATTTGTCGGCGTCTTTGCTTGAGCCGATTCCAAAGGAATCGAGCACCATAATAAAAGCACGTTTCATGCAAGTCTCCTGCGCGCGTGACAAGTCAAAAAAAGCTATCAGATCAGTATACCCGAATGCCTGCTCAACGGCAGCATAAAGCCGCAGATTTGCGGCCTCGTAACGTCAGATACTGCCGCAGAGAACATGGCACGATCGCAAAGACGCAAAAAACGGCATCCCTGCCAGCTCGGCTCGCGCCATCCCTGACGCGAGACGCTTTGCTCCTCGGGTCATGTTATCCGCTGTTTATGCTCAGCAGTCGCTGGCACTGACCCGACGATAAACCACCGGCCTAACCTCTGGGGCGCTGTCGCTCAGCGTCACCGCGGCTTTTACCGCCGCCTGCTGCCAGCTCGCCTCGCTGCTGGCGTGAATAATCGCCAGCGGGCGCGCGGCATCGGCCTGCTCGCCCAGCGTAATTATCTCGCTCAGCCCAAGGCTATAGTCGATGCTGTCGCTGGCGCGCTGACGTCCGCCGCCCATGGAGACCACCGCCATACCGAGCGAGCGCGTATCCATGCTGCTGACGATGCCAGGGCGATCGGCATAGACCGCCTTGCTGAGCGTCGGCTGCGGCAGATACGCTTCGTGGCGCTCGACAAAATCAGCTGGCCCGCCCTGTGCGGCTACCATACCATACGTGCGAACACCTCGGCTGCCTAGCCGTTGTCCAGCACCTGCAACAGCTTGCTGCGCGCCTCTTCTTCACTGGCCGCCAGTTTGCCGGAGAGCAGCATTTCGCTGCACAACGCCAGCGTCACTTCCAGCAGGCGCGGGTTGCGCTCCGCGCCCGTCAGAAAGCGCACCGCTTCGTGCACTTCCAGCGCGTTACCGGCGCTGGAGACCAGCACCTGGTTCATATCGGTCAGCAGCGCCGTGGTGGTGCAGCCCGCGCCGTTTGCCACGCCGACGATCGCCTGCGCCAGATCGAGCGACGCCTCGAAGGTCGGCATAAAGGCACCGGAACCGACTTTGACATCCATCACCAGCGCATCCAGCCTTTACGCCAGCTTCTTCGCCAGAATCGAGGCTAATCAGCGGAATAGAGTGACGGTGGCGGTAAAGCCGGGGATCGCTTCCAGCCTGTCCAGCGTGCCGCCGGTGTGGCCGAGGCCGAGGCCGGAGATCATCGGCACATAGCCACCGCAGGCGGCAACCATCGGGCCCAGCATTAGCGAGGTCACGTCGCCACCGCCACCGGTCGAATGTTTATCCACTACCGGGCCATTGAGGTTCAGCGACTGCCAGTTGAGCACGGTGCCGGAATCGCGCATCGCCATGGTCATCGCCACGCGCTCCGGCAGCGACATATCATGGAAGAAAATTGTCATCGCCAGCGCAGCGATTTGCTCTTCAGACAGGCTGTTGTAGCGCACGCCGTTGATGAAGAAGCGGATCTCTTCTTTACTCAGCGCTTGGCCGTCGCGTTTTTTACGGATGATTTCTTGAGGCAGAAACACACTCGCCCCCTAAATCAGGGTTGGATGAGAATGGCGGCCAGCGGCCGCCGTCACGCAATCAGTAACCGGCTTTGCTGCTGGCGGTCTGATGGCCCAGCGCGTTCAGCAGGCTGGCTAACAGGCTGAATGCGCCAAAGCGGAAGTGGCGCGCTTCGGCCCAGCCTTCGCCCCAGGATATCGTCCGCCAGCTTCAGGTAGAGGGCCGCGTCTTCGGCGCTGCGTACGCCGCCTGCCGGTTTGAAGCCAACCTGCTGTTTAACGCCTTTATCGCGGATGACGCTCATCATGATCTGCGCCACTTCCGGCGTGGCATTCACCGGCACTTTACCGGTTGAGGTTTTGATAAAATCTGCGCCCGCGTCGATGGCGATCTCTGACGCCTGACGGATCAGCGCTTCCTCTTTCAGCTCGCCGCTTTCAATGATCACCTTCAGAAGCACGTCAACCTGGGCACAGGCTTCTTTGCTCGCCTTCACCAGATCGAAGCCGATCTGAGTGTTATCGGCGATCAGCGCGCGGTAAGGAAACACTACGTCCACTTCATCTGCGCCATAGGCGATGGCCGCGCAGGTTTCCGCTAGGGCAATCTCGATATCGTAATTGCCGTGCGGGAAGTTAGTGACGGTAGCGATGCGGATCTCCGGCGTGCCCTGCTCGCGCAGCGCTTTACGCGCCAGCGGGATAAAGCGCGGATAGATACAGATCGCGGCGGTTTTGCCCGCTGGCGACTTCGCCTAGCGGCAAAGTGCGATCACTTTCTCGTCGGTATCATTTTTGTTCAGGGTGGTCAGATCCATCAGGTGCAGCGCGCGCTGTGCAGCAGCGTTAATATCAATCATGGTGTTCTCCAGATAACAAACAGGCGCAGAAGCGCCGGTATTATGTGATAATCCGAACAATCTTGGGCGGCGTTTAATGTGTAATTCATCACACCACTGTCAGGAACAGGCAGAGATAGCCCTATTATAACGCACGGAGGCGAAATGTTACTATTATCACATGGAGAGGATTAATCAGGCAGATTAAACAGGGTTTGCGCGTTGCGCCACAGCGCGTCGGCGATAACCTACGGCGCTTCCGGGCGCAGCTCGCACAGCGCCTGCCACACCAGACGCGCGCGTTCCGAGCGGTTCGGCTCGCCCTGGAAGCCGGACAGCTGCATATCTGGCGCGTCGGTTTCCAGCGGCAGCTGCGCCAGCGTGTTGCGGGTTTTACTGGCGCGCGCATAAGGTCATCGTACCGCCGACGCCAATCGCATAGCCGAGTTTAATAAAGGCCTGCGCCTGCTGCAGGCTACCGGCAAAGCCGTGCACCACGCCACGGCAGATCGTGACGGCGCAGATGCAGCGCCAGCTTGTCGTGGGTGCGGCGCGAGTGCAGGATCACCGGTAAATCATACTGCTTTGCCAGCCGCAGCTGCGCATCCAGCAGCGCTTCCTGGCGTGCAAACTCCGGGTTCTCCATATAGAGATCCAGCCCAATCTCCCATATCGCCACCAGCTTCGCCGGTTTGCGCTTCAGCCAGCTTTCCAGCTGGCAGACATGCGCCTCCGCGTGCCGATCGATGGCAATAGGATGCAGGCCGAGCGCGGCGTAGAGCGCCTGATGTTGCACCACCAGCGTAGCAATGCGCTCAAAGCGGCTGGCATCCACCGCCGGGACAATAATGCGCTCCACACTCGCTTCAGCGGCGCGCGCAATGCTGTTTTCCTCGTCGCCGACAAAGGGCGGAAAATCGAAATGGCAGTGGGTATCAACAAATCTCATGCAAGCGAACCTTCATCATAGTCTGCATCGTTCTCTGCCAGCGGCAACTCGCGGCGCGTGACGTCGATAAGCCAGTCGAGATCAATCAGGTTGCTACCGCGAACAAAGCACAGTGGATCGAAAAAGAGCTTGCTGGTAGTGTAACGCGTGATGACGCGGCGTGCGTAGCCCGGCTGACCACAGACAAAGGCTGACAGGTTTTGCGCGCCTGCAGAGGTGCCAATAAAGAAATCGAAAGGGTTGAATTTTGCACGCTGAAACTCATCCAGCATGCCTACGGTAAAAATGCCGCGCTGACCGCCGCCTTCACAAACAAGGGCGATTTTTCGGGCTTTAAATGGGGAAAGGGCTAAGGGCTCAATCGCGCCGAGCGTAACAGGGATCCGGATACCCACATCTGTTCCTCAGAAAGGGTTCTGAGGGCTGCTGTTATGATTATCACATTTTAGTTCAGCAGCATCCCGGAGAACCAGCCATGTTTTTCTCCCGACCCGTCGTCATTATTGCTGGCAACGGCTGCCGCGCGTAGTGCGTGTTCCTTCACGCCACGCGGCAGCTGGCTGGTCTCCGCTTTATGCATGCTCGTTGCAAAAATCAGAATGACACTACCGGTCAGGGTCGTTTGCGGCCGGTAAACAGGCTCACGAGGAACAGAACAATACCAACAACGAAGACAACTTTAGCCGTCCATGCTGCCGTACCGGCGAGGCCGCCAAATCCTAACGCCGCCGCGATTAGTGCAATTACCAGAAAAATAATACCCCAACGAAACATAAGCCTCTCCTTACCATAGTGAAATCGAACTGCTTGTTTCTTTCCAGTTTGGGTGTTGTTTTGTCAGCGCGGTGTCACACGGACGCCGCGCTCACGACGTTAAGACTTCACGGTCAGGTCATTCTTAACGCTTTTAACGCCTTCAATGGCTTTCGCAATACTTTCAGCGCGATCCGACTGCGCTTTAGTTGCGACGGTCCCTGAGAGCTGAACAACGCCGTCAGTGGTTTCTACCTTGACGTTACGCAACGGGATGATGTCATCGGCTAACAGTTTAGCTTTAATTTCGCTGGTCGTTGCCGCGTCCCTGGCATATCCTTTCAAACTTTGTGATTTGCTGTCTTTAACGTGCAGTTTATCGCTGACGGATTTAACACCTTCCACTTGTTTCACAACGGCGACGGCTTTTTCAGCCTGGTCCTGCGAAGTGACAAAACCACTCAGCGTCACTACGCCGTCATGCGTTTTCACGGAGATATCCGTACTCTTTATGGCTTCGTCATCCACCAGAGCCGCTTTGGCTTTTGCAGTGACGGCGCTGTCATCCATAAATCCATCGACTTTTTTCATAGAACTATTGATTTTCGCACCGGCGTTGTCGGCACTCTGCTGCGCTTTTTGCGTGATAGAGTCGTCAGCCAAGGCGCTGCCGCTTAACAGGGCGGAACCAACCATTACCGCCATCAGCGTTTGGGCAATCTTAGTCTTATTCATCGATATCTTCCTTCTGTCAGTGAGCTCACCCACAACCGTGGGCGCAACAGCAGCAAACAGCGCTGCTGCGTAGCGAGACGTAAGGGAGAACCAAGTTCTCTTTTGCCGTCCGACAGAATAATCATAGTCGGTGTTTAGCGTTTTGCTTGATTGACTGGTTGATCGCACGCCAGTTAAGATAAAAAACAGAGTTTTTAGGAGGAGTCTGGAGAAGAAGAAAAGGGCCAGCCAAAGCTGGGTGGCCCTGTTATAGCGCGGATTAATGCTCGCTGGTTTTACGGAAAATCACGTCAGGATAGCGCTCCTGCGTGATGTTCAGATTCACCATGGTTGGTGCGATATAAGTCAAATTATCGCCGCCGTCCAGCGCGAGGTTAATCTCGTTTTTACGCTGGAATTCGTCGAATTTCTTCGCGTCGCTGCACTCAACCCAGCGCGCCGTAGAGACGTTGATCGCTTCATAGATCGCCTCGACGTTGTACTCGCTTTTCAGACGCGCCACGACGACGTCAAACTGCAGCACGCCCACCGCGCCCTCTTCCGACAGCTGTACCAGGCCCTTCAGCAGCTGTTTCTGCTTCAGCGGATCGCGCAGGCGGATACGGCGGAACAGCTCCGGGGCGAAGTTCGGGATACCGGTGAACTTCATGTTTTCACCCTGGGTAAAAGTATCACCGATCTGGATAGTACTGTGGTTGTGCAGACCAATGATGTCGCCCGGCCACGCCTCTTCAACGTGCGAACGGTCGCCCGCCATAAAGGTCAGCGCGTCAGAGATCAGCACATCTTTGCCGGTACGCACCTGGCGCAGCTTCATATCCTTTTCATATTTGCCGGACACGACGCGCATAAAGGCCACGCGGTCCGCGGTGTTTCGGGTCCATGTTGGCCTGAATTTTAAAGACGAAGCCGGTGAACTTCTCTTCCTGTGCCGTAACGGTACGAGCGTCAGTCACGCGCGGCATCGGAGCAGGTGCCCGGGAGACCAGGCCGTCGAGCATATGGTCAACGCCGAAGTTGCCCAGCGCGGTACCAAAGAAGACCGGCGTAATATCACCGCTCAGGAACAGCTCCTGATCGAATTCGTGCGACGCGCCTTTTACCAGTTCCAGCTCTTCGCCGACCGCGCTATCCAGCTCTGGGTTGTCCAGCCCTTTAACGATGCGCACATCCTGAATGGTGTGGCCTTTCCCCGACTGATAGAGATAGGTTTCGTCGTTATTAAAGGTGGTAAACGCCTTTGAACAGTTTGCCGCAGCCGATAGGACAGGTAATGGGCGCACAGACGATCTTCAGCTCGCTCTCGACCTCATCCAGCAGCTCCATCGGATCGCGGATGTCGCGGTCGAGTTTGTTCATAAAGGTCAGGATCGGCGCATCGCGCAGACGGGTCACTTCCATCAGCTTACGGGTGCGATCCTCGACGCCTTTCGCTGCGTCGATCACCATCAGGCAGCAGTCCACCGCCGTCAGTGTGCGGTAGGTATCTTCCGATAAGTCTTCGTGTCCCGGCGTGTCGAGCAGGTTAACCAGGCTCTCACAGTAGGGGAACTGCATCACGGAAGTGGTGATAGAGATGCCGCGCTGCTTCTCCATCTCCATCCAGTCAGATTTAGCATGCTGGCTGGACCACGGCCTTTTACCGTACCGGCGGTCTGAATCGCCTGTCCGAACAGCAGCACTTTTTCAGTGATGGTGGTTTTACCCGCATCGGGGTGCGAAATGATCGCAAAGGTGCGGCGGCGCGCCACCTCTTGCATGAAATTAGACATGAGTTAGTTCTTCTCATCGAGGCACCGTCACCTGAGAGGACGATGCAGAGTAATCATGATGGCCGGATATCCGGCAGGTAAACGGAGCCAGGCGAGACGCAAAGCGTCAAGAAGGCGGTGTTAAAGACGCGTTCTACATTGGCGGCGATTCCGGTTACCTAGTCTTCGTTAAGGCGTCATAGCATACAATATTTTGCGCGCGGCGGCGAACAGCGGACGGGGAAAATTGTTGGTAGCAGCTGGCGCTGCACGCGATGCTTGCTATGCGTGTCGCCCAGGGTCAAACAGGCGACACGCATAAGCAGAAGGTTTACCCCAGCACCTTTTTCACACAGGACTTGAGGATATTGACGCCAATCTCCAGCGCGTTCAGGTCGAAGTGCATATCCTGATGGTGCAGCCCCGGTACTAGGTTAGTCCCCAGCCCCCAGAAGCCCGCCTTGACGTTCGGGCGTTTCACCGGGTAGTAGAAGAATTCTTCGCTGCCCGGCGTGGTTTTCCCCTCCAGCAACCCTTCCGTACCCAGCACTTCGCTAATCGCCGCGCGGATCACCTCTGTCGCCTCATCATGGATCTCTGCCGCAGGCATCTCTTTCAGCAGCGCCATCGGCGCATTCTCCTGCGAGCGCAGATCCCAGACCACGCGCGCCTCGTCGGGCACGGAGTTGGTGACGCCCGCGTTACAGAGAAAACGTGTCGCCTTCACGCTCCAGTTCAGGCCTGGTGAAAGATGGAGAGTGTTGACTGCATTAACTGCCTGCACAGCCGCGTCGAGCGCGTTGATGCCAAGATGGGGACGCGCAGCGTGCGCAGGCGCGCCTTTGATGGTGGCTTCCAGCGTCGAACAGGCAGAATAGAGCACGGCGGGCGTCGCCTGACCTACCACGCACTCTTCCAGCGGCCGCAGGTGGAAACCGAGGATCATCTCGACGTCATCCAGCGCGCCGCCTTCTACCATCGCCAGCGCGCCCGCGCCCAGCTCCTCGGCAGGCTGAAAGAGGATTTTCAGGCGGCCTTTTTTCACCGCGCCTTCCGCCAGCAGCTCCTGTGCGGCGGTCAGCACCACGGACGAGTGCCCGTCATGGCCGCAGGTGTGGCGCGCGCAGCGCCAGCACCGGGCCAGATACGCCGCTGTCAATCTCGGCCACGATGCCGGTCGTCTGGTTAATATTGCGCGTCACCTTAAGCCCGGCTTTCTCCAGCTGGTCGGCGATATAGGCTGAGGTTTTAAACTCCTGAAAACCCAGCTCTGGAATCTCATGCAGGTAGTGATAGTGATCTAAGACCTTTGACACCGCTTTTCTCCTAAACAAAAAGACGCATAACGAACATCCCGATCGCCGCATTGATAATGCTTACCAGCATCAGCAGCGGCCAGTCTTTTTTCGGTACATCGGCCACGCCCAGCAGGCGACCCGCGTACTGCAACTGCGATCCCATCAGGAAAATGGCGGGCGCGAGGATAGTGACATCCGCGCCGGTCAGCATACCTTTGGTCAGCAGACTCACCGCCACGCCGGTTCCGGCGGAGGATGAGAGCCAAGCGGTCAGCAGCACGGTAATGGCTTCGCCTGGCAGGCCGAAAATCCCATCACTGGCGCAAACAGGTGCCCAAGGAAAGGCATGATGCCGAGTAAATTAAGCACTTCGGCCAGCACGTAGGTCATCACCACGTTCGGCATCAGGTTGTGAATAGCAATTATGAAAGCGTTTGCGCGCGCCGGTGACAAAAATATCAAAAAGGGTTCTCGCTGCTTTTTACCGCACCGTTATTTTCCATGACTGAAATCCTTTTCATAGACACTGTTCAACACACAACGCGTCAGCGCCGCACCAACGAATTTAAGAACGAACCTTTCCAAAAAAGATCGCCCATGTCACGACCGAAGCCAGTAACAGGCCGATCATTACCACTTTGACCACGATATCAGTATGTTGATACATGCCCCAAACGGAGAGATCCGTTTGCATCAAGTCACTGGCTACCACGCTGCGTCTCCAACTTCATATGCAGGAATAATGGATAAGCGCAAATAATAGCAAAAAATGGGCGAATCGATAGTAATTCTCATTACTGTTAACAAGTAGAACGGGGAACGGTTACGGCTGTTGCAGGGCTTTTGTGACAGTTTTCAGGCTCATTTTAGAAATGAGATTTCCAGTATGAATTTATTAAAACACCGTTTCAAAATGTGACGTTGTTCATTCAATCAACATTGCTGCATTTTCAGCCAGCCGGTTTTGCCTATTCTGGCAACACGCGAGCCGCTTCCTCTGCCGCTTACGACCCGTGCCCTCCTCATACCTAACTGCCTCGAGAAAAATAATGAGAGTGAATAAATGGATCCTTGCTGTTTCCGTCTCTGCTGCACTCGGCCTGAGCGCAACGTCCGCGTCGGCGAAGGTGCTGAAAGTGGCGGAGGTTCAGCCTGCTGGCTATCCGACCGTGGTGGCTTTGCAGCATATGGGCGACAAGCTGAAACAGGCCACCGACGGGCGGCTGGAGATGAAAGTCTACGCAGGTGGCGTGCTGGGTGATGAGGATCAAACGCTGCAACAGGTCCAGCTCGGCGCAATCGATATGATTCGCGTGTCGCTGGCTCCGGTCCACCACCATCGCACCCGAAACCAGCGTGCTGACGCTGCCCTATGTGTTCCGCGACGTAGACCACATGCATAAGGTGCTGGAAGGCGAAGTCGGCAAACAGATTGTCGATAAATTCGATGCCGATGCTAACGCACGCATGGTGTTCCTCGGCTGGACCGATGCGGGCGGGCGCAACATTATCACCAAAAACCCGCTCGGCAAACCAGAAGATTTAAAGGGGATGAAAATCCGCGTGCAGAACAGCGCCATTTCGCTGGCGACGCTGAAGGCGATGGGCGCCAATCCGGTGGCGATGGGCGTCAGCGAGGTGTTTAGCGCCATGCAGACCGGCGTGGTGGACGGCACAGAGAACAACCCACCCACTTTTGTCGCCCATAACTATTTGCCGGTCACTAAGTACTACACCCTCACCGGCCACTTTATCCAGCCGGAAATGATCCTCTTCTCCAAAACGTCCTAGGCGCGCCTGTCACCTGAGGATCAGGCGCTGCTGAAAAAGCTAGGTACAGAGGCGCTGGATGAGGAGCACCAGCTGTGGGCGACTATACCCAGCAGTCGATTGAGAAGATGAAAGCGGGCGGCGTGACCTTCCAGCAAACCGACCGTGACTATTTTGTGAAGGCTACCCAGCTAGTGCGCGATCAGTTTGGCGGCAAATATCAGGATCTGATGACGCAGATCGCCGACGTTAAATAACTTCCCCGTCGCGCGTCCTGTGCGGCGTTTTTCAGGTAACGCATATGACCCGATACTCTCGTCTGATAGATGGGCTCTATCTGCTGTGCATCGGCATCGCCGCCGTCGCACTGTTGATTATAGTGACGGTAATCCCCATCGGCATTTTCGCCCGCTACGTATTGAACGGCGCGCTCGCCTGGCCCGAGCCGGTCGCTATTGTCTGTATGATTATTTTTACCTTTAATCGGCGCGCCGGTCGGTTTCCGTGCCGGTCCCCATATCTGCGTCTCGATGGTGACGGATCGTTTGCCACCTAATAAACAGCGTCTGATGCTGCGCCTGTGCGACCTGCTGATAGTTGTCACCTGCCTGGTGATCTTCCAGGCCAGCTACAGCCTGTGCGCGGCGATGTGGGTCCAGCCGCTCGCCTTGCTGCCGATGGTGACCTACGGCGAGATGTACCTGCCGATCCCCATAGGTGCGCTGTTTACCCTGCTGTTTGTTGTTGAGCGGCTGCTGAATGGCGATCAAAGCCAGCGGCCAGTGGTGGTTTTAGGCGGGACACATTAAGGAGCGACCATGGACGCACTGATATTGATTGGCAGCCTGATTGTGCTGCTGCTGATAGGCTTTCCCGTCGCCTTCGCCGTAGGGCTGAGCGCTTTTATCGGCGCATGGTGGATCGATCTGCCGCTGGAGGCGGTGGTGATTCAAATTACCAACGGGGTGAATGAGTTTTCCCTGCTCACGATCCTCTTCTTTATCCTCGCGGGCGCGATTATGGCGGAGGGCGGCATTGCGCGACGGCTGATGAACTTCGCCTATATCTTCGTTGGCTTTATTCGCGGCGGGCTGTCGCTGGTGAATATCGTCGCCTCGACCTTTTTCGGCGCGATCTCCGGATCGTCGGTGGCGGATACCGCCTCGATCATTATTACTGACGCCTTTACCAGCCTGTCAGATAACAAGTACGTCATCCTGATGTGCATTAAACTGCTGCTGGTGATTGGCACGCTGATGGATATGGCACCGATCATCCTGATCCTGACGCCGGTGCTGCTGCCGGTAGCCACCGCGCTCGGTATCGACCCGGTGCACTTCGGCATGATCATGATGACCAACCTCGGCATTGGGCTTATCACGCCGCCGGTGGGTACGGTGCTGTTTGTCTTGTCGCCAGCGCGGTAAGTAAGCAGAAGATAGAACAGGTGGTGGGCGCGATGCTGCCGTTTTACGTGCTACTGTTTCTGGTACTGATGCTGATTACTTATGTCCCGGCCATTTGGCTTTGGCTGCCGCGCGAAGCTTAACGGCGGTCGAGTGAAAATTTACCCGGACCGGTCAGCGCCAGTAGCAGCAGGCCGCCAATGATGCTGATATTTTTATAGAAATTGATCATGTTGGCGTACTGTTCCATGCCGCTCATTGTCCAGTAATTATGGGCGATGAACGCCGTTCCCAGCGTATAGATCGCCATCAGCAGCGCCAGCGGACGCGTAAAAAAGCCAAGCGCAATCAGCGCGCCTGCGCACAGCTCCATCACCACCGCGATGATGGCGGAAAGCAGCGGCAGCGGCGCGCCCGCCGCCGCCATATAGTCCACGCTCGGGCCAAAAGCGATAAGCTTTTGCCAGCCAAAAATAAGGAACAGCAGCATCAGGAGAAGACGGGCTATCAGCAGCACAACTTCGTTGTAGCGGCTCAATGAATAATAACGCATCGTTTTTCCTCAGATATCGATATTTGCCTGTTGCTGATAACGATAGTTGTCTGGCCGGAAGTGGCGGACTTTATCGCGTTAATCCGTGAAACAGTGCTCATATTTTGACCAGATGGTGCAGCCTCGGGCGGGTTCTGAATATAAGGATTGAGGTCAACCCTGACCGGGAATTCATGGTAACGTGAAGGTCTTGTGGTGAGCGGCAGGCAGACACGAATGACAACAAAAAAAATCGATACCATTTTAGTCAGTGCAGGACGCAGTAAACGTTACACCCAGGGCGCGGTTAACAGCGTGATCCAGCGCGCCTCTTCGCTAGTGTTCGACACCGTTGCAGAGAAAAAACGCGCCACAGCAGGACGCGCTAAAGGCAAACTTTTTTATGGCCGTCGCGGCACCCTGACCCACTTTTCCCTACAGGACGCGATGACTGAACTGGAAGGCGGCGCGGGCTGCGTGCTCTATCCCTGCGGCGCGGCTGCCGTTGCTAATGCCATTCTCTCTTTTGTCGACGCGGGCGACCATGTGCTGATGTGCGGCGCGGTCTACGAACCGACGCAGGATTTATGCACAAAAATCCTCAGCAAACTCGGCGTTGAAACCACCTTTTACGATCACACCATCGGCAGCGAAATTAGCGCGCTGGTGCGCCCGGAAACGCGCGTGGTGTTTCTGGAATCACCTGCCTCAATCACCATGGAAGTGCAGGACATCCCGGCGATCGTGGCTGCAGTGCGCGCTAGAGCTCCTGACGCAATCATCATGATGGATAACACCTGGGCAGCAGGCATTTTCTTTAACGCGCTGGCACACGGCGTGGATATCTCCATTCAGGCGGGCACCAAATATCTCATCGGCCACAGCGACGCGATGATTGGCACGGCGGTGGCGAACGCGCGCTGCTGGGATCAGCTGCGTGAAAACTCCTATCTGATGGGACAGACGGTGGATGCCGACAGCGTCTACATGGCGAGCCGTGGTCTGCGTACGCTTGCCACGCGCCTGCGCCAGCATGAGGCGAGTGCTTTGCAGGTGGCGGAGTGGCTGACAACGCGCTCGGAAGTGGCGCGCGTCAACCATCCTGCGCTGCCGCAGAGCAAGGGCCATACTTTCTGGAAGCGCGATTTCAGCGGCAGCAGCGGCCTGTTCTCTTTCGTTCTGCATGAAAAACTGAGCAGCGAAAAACTGGCGCAATATCTCGATCACTTCCACCATTTCAGCATGGCTTACTCGTGGGGCGGCTACGAGTCGCTGATTCTGGCGAACCAGCCGGAGGAGCTGGCCGCGATTCGTCCAGCGGGCGGCGTCTATTTTGACGGCACGCTGGTGCGTCTGCATATTGGTCTGGAGCACGTTGACGACCTGATTGACGATTTAACGGCAGGCTTTGCACGCCTGGCGCAGTAATAACTTAAACAGAACCTCAACCACAGAATGGCGACCGGCCGCAGATCAAATCTGTTTGCCGGATTGCCGCTAAAATAGATTCCTTGTGACTCGATGGGATAGCAAATGAGTGTTTTACACGAGATTGTTCAGGCGCTCTGGCATCAGGATTTTGCCGCGCTGGCCGATCCAAATGTGGTTTGGGTAGTTTACGGAGTGATGTTTCTGACGCTGTTTCTGGAAAACGGGCTGCTTCCCGCCTCTTTTTTGCCGGGCGACAGTTTGCTGCTGCTGGCGGGCGCGATGATCGCAAAAGGGGTGATGGATTTCATGCCCACAATGGTGATCCTCACCACCGCAGCCAGTCTCGGCTGCTGGCTGAGCTATCTTCAGGGGCGCTGGCTCGGCAACACTAAGCTGGTGAAAAGCTGGCTGATGCACCTGCCAACGCAGTATCACCAGCGTGCGTGGCAGCTGTTTAACCGCCACGGCCTGATGGCGCTGCTGGTGGGCCGCTTTCTGGCATTCGTCCGTACTATTCTGCCTACCATGGCCGGCATTTCCGGTCTGCAGAACGGCCGCTTCCAGTTCTTCAACTGGCTGAGCGGTCTACTGTGGGTCGCAATTGTGGTGGCGTTTGGCTACGGCATCAGCCAGGTGCCCTTTATCAAACGCCATGAAGATCAGGTAATGGCGATTCTGATGGTGCTGCCGGTGGTCCTGCTCTTTGTTGGCCTAGCGGGCAGCATTATCGTGATCTGGAAAAAACGTCGGCAAAAACAGGCCTGACGGGCGTGCGTCAGGCCTGCGGCTCCGCGACCGTCTGGCGCACGCGATTAATCTCCTCTACCGGCGTCACGCCGAAATAGCGCTTAAATTCGCGTGAAAACTGCGATGGGCTTTCATAGCCCACGCGCACTGCCGCAGCGCTGGCTTTCAGCCCGTCATGCAGCATCAGCAGCCGTGCCTGATGCAGCCGGTATGCAACGGCGAGGTTTGCATCACGGCTTTTTTGAAGTTGTGATGGAACGCCTAGACGCTCATGTTTACCTCCGCCGCCAGCGCATCGACGCTGAGGTTATCCACATAGTGTTTTTCAATGCGGCGCAGCGCGCGCGAGATCTGGCTGAACTGCGTGTGGCGGCTCACCAGCGACAGCAGCGCGCCGCCCGTCGGCCCGGTCAGCACGTAATAGATAATCTCCCGCCCAATCTGCGGGCCCAGCACGCGCGCGTCACGCGCGTTGGTCATGACGTCCAGCAGGCGTTCTGCTGCGCACAGCATCGGCTCGGTTAGCCAGGCGGAGTGAATGCCGGAGGTCTGCGGCTGCGGCTGAAAATCTTCATCGTCACCGATCTCAATCAGCAGATCCTGCAATCCGGCCGTGTCGACCGTCAGGAACATACCGGCGACCGGCTCTTCTGGCGACGCCCAAGTTTCGCACTCCACCGGCAACGGCACGGTGAGCATTAAATATTTTGTGGCGTCATAGGTAAAAACCGTGCTGCCAAGATAGCCGGTTTTGCTGCCCTGAAACAGAATAACGATACCGGGCAGGTACATCATCGGCGTGCGCGGCTGGTACTGGTTCACGTAAATCAGGTTTACGTTCTCTACCGGGCAAAGCTGGTTGCGTCCATGCGTCATTAGGGTCACAACCTAGTTCGCCAGGTGCTGACACAAAGCTTCGTGCGCCATGCATTTCTCTCGCGAGGTAAAGAAACTAGTCTGCCAGGCTGCTGCGAAATTCGCCACTGGAATGGAGAAACAGGCAAGAATTCCGCAGAATCAGTCAGGGCATTACGCCGAATTGCCGCCCACAATAAAAACAGCGTCTGGTTTGTTGACTAGACTTAACCTCTCTCGGGTTCACTGCGACAGAAAGGAGTACCTATGGCAGATCAACCGATTATCAAACTGCACGACGGAAATATGATGCCGCAGCTGGGGCTTGGCGTGTGGCAGGCGAGCAATGAAGACGCCCACCGCGCGGTGCTTAAGGCGCTAGAGGTTGGCTATCGATCCATCGATACGGCAGCCGCCTACAAAAACGAAGAGGCGATTGGCCAGGCGCTACAGGATACCGCCGTGCCGCGCGAAGATATTTTCGTCACGACCAAGCTGTGGAATGACGACCAGCAAAACGTGCAGCAGGCGATGGAAACCAGCCTGAAAAAACTGCAGCTGGAGCAGGTCGATCTCTACCTGATGCACTGGCCTTGCCCGGAGAAAGACCACTACGTCGACGCCTGGAAAGCGATGATTGAGCTGCAACAGCAGGGACTGACGAAAAGCATCGGCGTCTGTAACTTCCATGAGGCACACCTGAAACGCCTGCTGGATGAGACCGGTGTTTCGCCGGTAGTGAACCAGATTGAGCTGCACCCAATGCTGCAACAGCGCACGCTGCACGCGTGGAACGCTATGCACCAGATCCAGACCGAATCCTGGAGCCCGCTGGCGCAAGGCGGCGAAGGCGTGTTCGATCAGGTGATTATTCGCCAGCTGGCAAAGAAATATGGCAAAACCCCGGCGCAGATCGTTATCCGCTGGCACTTGGACAGCGGGCTGGTAGTCATCCCGAAATCGGTGACGCCTGAGCGTATCGAAGAGAACTTTGCGGTGTTTGATTTCCGTCTGGAGAAGACGGAACTGAGCGAGATTGCGAAGCTGGATCGCGGCAACCGCCTAGGGCCGGACCCGGAGACCTTTAACGGCTAACCGTGCTGCCCGTCAAACCGTCGGCTGCACCAGCAGCTGCCCTGCCGTACCGAGATCGGCCAGCTCCAGCGTCTGGCTATAGTAGACAAAGGGAAAATGATCGGACGAGCCCGGCATACCGTCGCCAATGCGGAACTCGCGCGTGCGCGTCGCCACGCCGTCAAGGATCTGATCAGCCAGCAGGCGCATCGGCAAATTATCCGTTACCAGAGGCAGCAGGCCGGTCGGACGCAGCGTCAGCACCAACGTGTTGGTGAGGATAGAGGATGGCTCAAACAGGCCGCGCAGCCGGTCCATAATGCCTGCTGCCGTGCCCGCAGTGATGGACACCTTATTGCCCTGCGACATGTCGATCAGCACCTCACGGCGCTCGCCGGGTGCCAGCGACAGCTGCTGCACCGCTACAGGTGCGGGTAGAAAGCCCTGATCGCTGGCAATCACGGTAAAGGGGCGGTTATCGCTCAGCACCATCTGATAACGGCGAGAGTTCGACGCGTTCAGCAGCACAGACGCACCCAGCCGCGTGAGACCTCGACAAAAGGGCTCTGTACGCCGTTGACCAGCAGCACATCGCCGAGAAAGCCGCCGTCCTGCGGCGGATCGTAGGCTGGCGTGCCAAAGTTATCGAGACGTTTATCCTGAATAATCAGCGGGAAATCATCCACGCCATAGTGGCGCGGCAGCGGCAACTGCTTGCTCACCTCATCCTCAATCAGCCACATGCCCGCGAGCCCGTTGTAGAAGTACGGGGCCATGCGGTTGGGTGTGCTGGCGTGATACCTGCAGGTGGCGGCGTTTTGGCGGATGGGCAGAACCGGTGCCCAGTCAACGCCTGCGGACATCATGCGCGGCGCGCCGTCCATCAGCGCGCCTAGCACCTGCAGGCCGCTGACGGTCATCGCCACCGGCTCGTTAAGGCGGTTGCTGTGGATCAGTTTCACGTCGTCGCCGTTATAGACGCGCACCGTCGGGCCAAGATAGAGGCCGTTAATGCCCCATACCGGCACTTTGTTATTGTTGCCAAGAAATGACCAGTGGCTGCACATCAGCGTCAGAAATAGCGGCTGAACGCGACGTGATTCGATAAGCGGCGGCAGCGGCGTGTCGCCGTTGGGGCCAGAGGCGGCGCGTGCCGCTGAAGGTAAAACACCTGCGCCAAGCGCTGCGCCAGCAGAAAGCTGGATAAACTGTCGTCTGCTGAAAGACATAGAACGTCAAACCCTTTACGCGTGGCGCTTGCGCGCCAGCCAGTTGTTATTTTTGCTTTATTGCTGTGTTGCGTTGCGTCGGGCAGAAAGCTCGTCGCGTGCATCCGTGCGGGTTCCCTGCGAGACGCTGGCCGGTCAGAGCTTACCGCTTTTCTCGCGCGCCTCGACTTCGGCGTTGAGTGCTTCCAGTTTCTCCATCATCAGTTCACTGCAGTGGGTCGCCAGCTTACGTACTGATTGTGTGGTATAGCCGCTGGTATCAACCGGCGGCAGCATCTCAACGATTACCAGACCGTTTTTCAGGCGGTTAAGGTTGATCTTGCCGTGCGTGTTAGAGACCACAACCGGAATAATCGGCACGCCTGCTGCCACAGCGGCGTGAAACGCGCCGGCTTTAAAAGGTAGCAGACCGCGGCCGCGGCTGCGCGTGCCTTCCGGGAACATCCAGAACGAAATACGTTTCTTTTTAAACTGATCGACCAGCTGGCCAATGGTGCCGTGCGCCTTGGTGCGGTTGTCACGGTCAAGCAGCAGGTTGCCGGTCAGCCAGTAGAGCAGGCCGAAAAACGGCACCCACAACAGGCTTTTTTTGCCGACCGTTACCGTGGACGGCTGCACGATCTTGGCCGCCGTGATCATGTCGTAGTTGTTCTGGTGGTTAGCAATATAGATAGCGTTGCCGTAGTTTTCCGCACCTGCCGGTTTACGCAGCTCTACCTTGACGCCAAATACTCCTGAAAGCCGCCCGAACAGATGACCGAAAGTGGCAACGTGGCGCGGGTTACGTGGCGAGAACAGACACCAGATGCAGCCGAAAATACAGACCAGAATCGAGTATATCACCACAAAGATAGTGCGCAGTACTAGTAACATATATCCCTCATTATGGCGCGGCGGAGAAGATCATCCGCCGCGTTACTCAGGCTTCGCCGTCTTCGCTGACGGCACGCGCTGGGGCATCCAGCTCTACCTTGTCGATACGCTGCAGGCCACGCGGCAGCAGCGTGCCGCGACGTCCGCGATCGGCGCGGAACTTCTGCAACTCTTCGCTGCGCAGCACCAGCTTACGCTTGCCAACGTAGAGCGTAACCGCGCTGCCTGGTGGCAGGATCATCAGCCACGCCAGCTTGTCATTGCCCGCCGCTGCGTCCGCCGACGGAATAGAGATAATTTTGTTGCCCTTGCCTTTCGACATCTGTGGCAGCTCGCCCACCGGGAACATCAGCATATGACGCGCCTGGGTGATCGCCAGCAGCATATCGTCTTCGTGATGCACGGCCATCGGCGTCATCACGCGCGCGTTTTCCGGCAGCGTCAGCAGCGCTTTACCGGCGCGGTTGCGCGACACCAGGTCGGCGAAAGTACAGATAAAGCCGTAGCCAGCGTCAGACGCCATCAGCAGACGCTGCTCTTCCGCTTCCATCAGCACCTGCTCGACCACCGCGCCCGGCGGTGGCGTCAGCTTGCCGGTCAGCGGCTCGCCCTGCCCACGTGCCGACGGCAGCGAGGTCGGATCAAGGGTGTAGCTGCGGCCGGTAGAGTCGATAAAGGCGACCGGCTGGTTGCTCTTACCGCGCGCCGACGCCAGGTAGCTGTCGCCCGCTTTGTAGCTCAGCCCTGATGGATCGATATCGTGGCCCTTGGCGCTGCGCACCCAGCCCATCTGCGACAGGACGATAGTCACCGGCTCAGACGGCACCAGCTCGTTCTCGCTCAGCGCTTTTGCCTCTTCACGCTCGTGCAGCGGTGAACGGCGATCGTCCCCGTAGGCGGTCGCATCGGCCTGAAGCTCTTTCTTCAGCAGGGTATTCATTTTGCGTTCCGAGGCGAGAATCTCCTGGATCTGATCGCGCTCTTTTTCCATCTCGCTCTGCTCGCCGCGGATCTTCATATCTTCCAGCTTCGCCAAGTGGCGCAGCTTCAGCTCAAGGATCGCTTCCGCTTGGGTTTCGCTGATGCCAAAGCGCGACATCAGCACCGGCTTAGGCTCATCCTCGCTGCGGATGATATGGATCACCTCGTCAATATTGAGGAAGGCGACCAGCAAACCTTCAATGATATGCAGGCGGCGCAGCACGCGCTCAAGACGATAGTTCAGACGACGTTTGACGGTATCGCGGCGGAACACCAGCCATTCCGACAGGATCTCCAGCAGGTTTTTCACCGCCGGACGGTTGTCCAGACCGATCATATTGAGGTTAACGCGGTAGCTTTTTTCCAGATCGGTGGTGGCGAACAGGTGGTGCATGACCTGATCAAGATCCACACGGTTGGAGCGCGGCACGATCACCAGACGCGTCGTGTTTTCGTGATCCGATTCGTCGCGCAGATCTTCTACCATCGGCAGCTTTTTATTGCGCATCTGCGCCGCGATCTGCTCTAACACGCGCGCGCCCGACACCTGGTGCGGCAGCGCGGTGATCACCACTTCGCCGTCCTCTTTTTTCCACACTGCACGCTGGCGGATAGATCCACGGCCGGTCTGGTAGATTTTGCGGATCTCGTCTCGCGGCGTGATGATCTCCGCTTCTGTGGGGTAATCTGGCCCCTGGACGATGTCCAGCAGATCGTCGAGGCTCGTGTTCGGCTTGTCGATCAGGGCCATCGCCGCCTGCGCCACTTCACGCAGGTTGTGCGGCGGAATATCGGTTGCCATGCCGACCGCGATGCCGGTAGTGCCGTTCAGCAGAATGTTCGGCAGGCGCGCAGGCAGCATTTTCGGCTCCTGCATGGTGCCGTCAAAGTTCGGCACAAAGTCCACCGTGCCCTGGCCCAGCTCGCCGAGCAGCACTTCTGCATATTTCGACAGGCGCGATTCGGTGTAACGCATCGCTGCGAAGGATTTCGGATCGTCCGGTGCGCCCCAGTTGCCCTGGCCGTCCACCAGCGGATAGCGATAGGAGAACGGCTGCGCCATCAACACCATCGCTTCGTAACAGGCGCTGTCACCGTGCGGATGGTATTTACCCAGCACGTCGCCCACGGTACGCGCTGATTTCTTGAATTTTGCGCTGGCGCTCAGGCCGAGTTCCGACATGGCGTAGACGATGCGGCGCTGTACCGGCTTAAGACCGTCGCCGATATAGGGCAAGGCGCGATCCATAATCACGTACATAGAGTAGTTCAGGTACGCGTTTTCGGTAAACTTGTGCACTGCAAGACGCTCTGCACCATCCTGCGTCAATTCACTCATTAAGCTTTTATCCTCACTTCGTGGCCCGCAATGGCGGATCACCCGGCGGTTATTTGGCGAGGATAGTACCTTAATCGCCTGAATTAGTCACAGGGGAAGCGCGGCGCACGATAACCGGGCATAACGCTTAGCGCGCAACGCCCATCCACTGCGCGGCAATACGCGCATATTCACCGGTCGCGGTGGCGAGATGCAGCCACTGATCGATATAGGCTTTTCGCAATATTGCAGCGGCGTTTGCGGGTTGAGTGCGCACCGCTGCGGGTAGCGCTGCTGCTGATAAAGCGCCTCGGAGACGTCAGTGATCATCACATCGGCTTTGTTGTCCACCAGCTGCTGGAAGATGGTGACGTTATCGTGGAACAGCGTCAGCAGATGCCGCATATAGAAGCGCATCGTGAAAAGATCAAAGACGATGTGGTGGACGTGAAGATTCTGGTGCTGGAGCCGACGGCCTGAATCAACGCGCCGTCATGAGCCGCGCGCCGCAGGCACGCGGCTTTTTTATGTCAGAACAGCGCCTGTGAAGCGATCTTGGCGTGGAGAAAATCGAGGAAGCAGGTGATGCGGGCCGCCGCTCCGCGTTGCGGTAGTAAACGGCATGCACCGGCAACCGGACATCCTGGGTTTGCTGCACCAGCACCTCTTTCAACCGGCCAGCGGCGAGATCTTGGTGGCTGACAAAGTCAGAGATGCGCGCAATGCCCTGTGCCGCCAAGGTGAGCTGGCGGATGATTTCGCCGCTAGACGCGGCGATGGTCGGCTGAATATGCAGCATCTCCCCTTCGCGCTGCCAGACAGGCCAGACGTTGTGCATATCCAGCTAGCTGAAGCCGATCAGCTGGTGCTGCGCCAGCGCCTAGACGCTGTGTGGTTCGCCATACTTTTGCAGGTAGTCCGGACTGGCGAGCAGCCGCACTCTACTGCTGCCAAGCATTCTGGCGCGCATAGTGGAGTCCCGCAGCTCGCCGATGCGAATCGCGATGTCGGTCTGCTGTTCCAGCAGATCGATGACGATGTCGTCGGTGTTGAGTTCCAGCTGGATCAGCGGATAGCGCTGCCAGAACGCACCAATCAACGGTACAATAACGTGCTGCATAAAGGGTGCGGAAGCGTTGATGCGCAGGCGGCCAGAAGGGGTTTCCCCCCGCCGGGCGATCTGCTCTTCGGCCTGCTCGACAGAAGCCAAAATCTGGCGTGCATGGGTAAGAAAGAGCTGGCCCTCTTCGGTCAGGGTCAGGCGGCGCGTAGTGCGGTGCAGCAGGGTGCTGTTCAGTTTGGTTTCGAGGCGACTCAGGGCGCGGCTCACGCCCGAACTGGTTTGATCCAGCAGCTCAACGGCTGCGGTGATGGAACCGCAGTTCGCTACCGCCACCAGCACGCGCAGCTCTTCCAGCGTGACTTTCATCATCGACTCCCTTGCGCGGCTGGCACGCCAGCCGCAGCGCGATGATTACACTTCGATATCGGCCATATCGCCTTTTTCCTGCAGCCAGTTGCGGCGATCTTCCGATCGCTTCTTGGCCAGCAGCATATCCATCACGCGCAGGGTCTGCTCAACGTCGCTGTCGTCCACCGTCAGCTGCACGAGGCGGCGCGTGTTGGGGTCCAGCGTGGTTTCGCGCAGCTGTAGCGGGTTCATCTCGCCCAGCCCTTTAAAGCGCTGTACGTTCGGCTTGCCCTTCTTGCGCTTCAGCTGCTCCAGCACTCTCTCTTTCTCATCTTCGTCGAGCGCGTAATAGACCTCTTTGCCGAGATCGATACGGTAGAGCGGCGGCATCGCCACATAGACGTGGCCGCCTTTCACCAGCGAGCGGAAGTGCTTCACAAACAGCGCGCACAGCAGCGTGGCGATATGCAGGCCATCCGAGTCCGCATCGGCGAGGATACAGATCTTGCCGTAGCGCAGCTGGCTGAGATCTTCGCTGTCGGGATCAATGCCGATCGCCACGGAGATGTCGTGCACCTCCTGTGACGTTAGCACTTCGTCAGACGAGACTTCCCAGGTATTCAGGATCTTGCCTTTCAGCGGCATGATCGCCTGGTATTCACGATCGCGCGCCTGTTTAGCGGATCCGCCTGCGGAATCCCCTTCTACCAGGAACAGCTCGGTTCTATTCAGATCCTGCGCGGTGCAGTCCGCCAGCTTGCCGGGCAGTGCGGGTCCGCTGGTGAGCTTTTTACGCACCACTTTCTTTGCCGCACGCATACGGCGCTGCGCGCCGGAAATCGCCAGCTCCGCCAGCTGTTCCGCCGCCTGCACGTTCTGATTGAGCCACAGGCTGAAGGCGTCTTTCACCACTGCTGAGACGAAAGCCGCGCACTGGCGCGACGACAGACGCTCTTTGGTCTGACCGGCTAACTGCGGGTCCTGCATTTTCACTGAAAGCACGTACGTGCAACGATCCCAGATATCTTCCGCCGACAGCTTCACGCCGCGCGGCAGGATATTGCGGTATTCGCAGAACTCGCGCATCGCGTCGAGCAACCCCTGACGCAGGCCGTTAACGTGCGTACCGCCCTGCATGGTCGGGATCAGGTTAACGTAACTTTCGGTCAGCAGCTGGCCGCCTTCCGGCAGCCACAGCAGCGCCCAGTCCACCGCTTCCGTGTCGCCAGAGAAGCTTCCAACGAAGGGTTTTTCCGGCAGCGTTGGCAGGCCGTTAACCGCCTCGCACAGGTAGTCGGTCAGGCCATCTTCGTAGCACCAGCGCTGTTCGGTGTTGTTAACCTTGTCTTTAAAGACAATTTCCACACCGGGACAGAGCACCGCTTTGGCCTTCAGCAGATGCGTCAGGCGCGATACCGAGAAGCGCGGGCTGTCAAAGAAGCTTTCTTCAGGCCAGAAGTGAACGCTGGTGCCGGTGTTGCGTTTCGCCACCGTGCCGGTTTTAGTCAGCTCCTGCACCTTTTCGCCGTTCTCAAAAGCGATGTCGTAGACTTCACCGTTGCGACGCACCGTGACTTCAACGCGCTTTGACAGGGCGTTGACCACCGAGATGCCCACACCGTGCAGACCGCCCGAGAACTGGTAGTTTTTGCTGGAGAACTTGCCGCCCGCATGCAGGCGACAGAGGATCAGCTCAACGGCAGGCACGCCCTCTTCCGGATGGATATCCACCGGCATGCCGCGGCCGTCGTCGATGACTTCCAGCGACTGATTGGCATGAAGAATAACTTCAACCCGTTTCGCATGGCCCGCCAGCGCCTCATCGACGCTGTTATCAATGACTTCTTGGCCTAGGTGGTTAGGGCGCGTCGTGTCGGTATACATGCCGGGACGACGGCGCACCGGCTCAAGGCCAGTCAGAACCTCAATAGCATCCGCGTTATAGCTTGATTGACTCATGATAAATTTCTAATCAGAAGCGTGAAATTAGGTGCAATTTCCGCAGGTTAGTAGTGATTCAGACCCAGAAAGTCCAGAATCTGCGGGAAATGGCGTTCGAATCCAGTAAACGCATGATTGCCGCCCTGCTCCACCGTTTGTCGGCACGCGCTGTAGTAGTCGAGCACTTCGTCGCCGGTTTGTTGCAGCAGCCAGATCAAATCGGGCGCTTCCAGCGGGTCAATCTGCATGACTTTCAGATCGTAAATGTGGCGAAACTCTAACACATATTGCTGGCCCGTGTAGGGATTCTGGTTCACCCCAAAGTAATCCGCCAGCAGCTCAAACGGGCGCACCGCCGGATTGACAACCACGGCGGGCAGCATAAAACACTGGAGAGCCAGGTCGCTAAATAACCGCCCAGCGAGGAGCCGACTAAGCCGAGCGGCTGACCGCTCAGCGAGGAGCCGACTAAGCCGAGCGGCTGACCGCTCAGCGCCATCACTTTTTCCTCCAGCAGCGTGTCGGCGGGAAAAGCGGGCAGCTGCGGCACGATCACCTCGATATGCGGATGCGTTTCTGCCATCCACTGCTGTAGCTGTGCTGCCTTGACCGATTGCGGCGAGCTGTTAAAACCGTGCAGATAGAGCAGCGCCGCCATGCGTCAGTATCCGTCCGAGTCCAGGTCCGGCCGAAAAGCGTCGGTTTGCAGCCGGTTAACTTCTGTGTCGAACGATCAGTCCAGGTTGAGGGTAAACCAGCGCCAGCCTGGCGCAACGGTATCAATAGTGAAGTTGGTGCAGTGCAGTTTGAACTGCACGCACGTAGAAGGGTCGCCAGCACGCGGCGGTCATGTCAGCTAAGATCCAGTTCCTGATGGATATGGCAAGCATACCAGCGTGCGCTAAAGGATAGTTTTGCAGTACCGCATCCAGCTGGTGAGAGTTGCGCAGGCTGTGCTGATCGAGCCAAGTGTAGCCGCTGGCTAAAGGATGGTGATGCAGCACCACCAGCGTGTGGCGCTGCGGGTAGATGGCCAGCGTCTTCTCCAGCCACTCCAGCTGGTAGTCGCTCAACATGCCATGCGGGACGCCAAATACCTAGCTATCAAGCATCACTAACTGCCAGTGCTCACCGAGCAGTACGTGCTTTTGCGCAGCAATCGCCGCTTCAGCCATGGTATCCACCATTGCAGGCTGGAAATCGTGATTGCCCGGCAGCCAGACGCAGAGTTTCAGCAGACGAGCAATGCCCTCAGCAAAGTGCTCATAGGCTTCAACAGAGTGATCCTGTGCGAGATCGCCCGTGGCAATAATCAGATCAAACTCGCGCTGCTGCGCCACGATGGCCTTCAGCACGGCATTATAGCTCGCCCAAGTATTCACGCCCAGCAGCGATTCGTTTTTTCCAGCGAAAAGGTGGGTGTCCGTGATTTGCAAAATCCTGATCCCTGCCCCATTCGCCGCAGAAAGTGTTAGCAGGCTATCCAAAGCGTTTCCTTCATCTCTACGCCGAATAATGCATTATCTGTGCGGTCAGCAGACCGGCACTGCGATCGCACCCTGCGCCAGGCAGCAGCGCAACAGTCAGCGAGAAACTGGTTGATCTGATGTTTCTCGTCGCGCTGATGCAGTTTTTTATTGGGATAATAATAGCGCGCTTTAAAGCGATAGATCTGCTGTGTTGAACACACTTCAGAGACCATAGCGTAATGATATAACCGCACCGACATTGAAGGCAGGCTCCAGTAGCTGACTGACGGCAGGCGCTGTCTGGCGGATCTCCACTAGTATGGTATAGCGCGTGGACTCTTCAATGGTCAACTGATAGCGAGCGCCGTTTACCTGATAGACCACCGACGCGCCTGCTTCGTCGCTGCGCGGCAGCAGACGACGCAACTGGGCGAAATTGGTTTCGCAGAGCAGCATCATTTCGGGGAAATCAGGGGTATAGCGCTGTTTCATTTTAGCTTCCACTCGTCTCGTAGTTTTTCATGGTGCAACGCCAGCCATTGCAGGGCGATGACAGACGCCGCATTGTCGATAATCCCCTCTTCCACCCAGCGGTAAGCCTTTTCGCGGCTCACCACATGCACAAGAATATCCTCATTCTCTTCCTCCAGACCGTGGTATCCTTTTGCCAAGCTGGCATCCACTTCTCCCACCAGGATTGATAAGCGCTCGCTGGTGCCGCCAGGACTGGCGAGATAGTTTAACACGGGTTTAACGCGTCCGACGGTTAAGCCTGCTTCTTCTACGGCTTCACGTCGCACCACATCTTCGGCGCTTTCATTGGGCTCGATAATGCCCGCTACCATTTCCAGCAGCCACGGGGTTTTGCTGACGTCAAAGGCAGGAATGCGGATCTGTTCGATCAGCACCACTTCGTCACGTAAGGGATCATAGGGGAGCAGCACGGCAGCGTGTCCACGCTCGAAAACTTCGCGCACCACTTCCTTGCTCATTTCGCCGTTAAACAGGCGGTGGCGAAACCGATAACGAACGATGGAAAAAAAACCTTTCCAGGCGGTTTCGCGTGCAATAATTTCTACATCGTTTTTTGTAAAAGTCACGAGGGATTTCTTTTCGCCGCTCATCAACGGGCTCCTTATGCAGATTGGGATGGAGCGGTAAAAAGCCAACCCTTAGGCTCCATCCGAGTGGTTCTTTCTGAATTATTTACGTAAATTAGGGGGAGAAGGCACGTTCAGCCAACTTATCTCACAGTCGCACTCTGCTAGAATCTGCGATTATTTTTTGGCTTATCCGGCAGCGCTACCCCTGTAATTTGCTGCAACAAAAGGAATGCAAATGAAAAAACTGCTCCCAATTCTTATTGGGCTGCGCCTGGGCGGTTTCAGCCTCGTCAGCCAAGCAGAAGACCTGTTGAAGGTCTATCAACAAGCTCGTGTGAGTAACCCGGATTTACGTAGCTCTGCCGCCACCCGCGATGTCGCTTTCGAAAAGATTAATGAAGCGCGTAGTCCTTTATTGCCTCAGTTAGGTTTAGGCGCGGATTACACCTATAGCAACGGTTATCGTGACAGCAGCGGTCTTCATTCCAACACGACCAGCGGCTCGCTGCAATTAACGCAGACCATTTTCGATATGTCGAAATGGCGCGCCCTGACGCTGCAGGAAAAAACCGCAGGCATTCAGGATGTCACCTATCAGGTTGCGCAGCAGGATCTTATCCTGAATACCGCCACCGCATATTTCAATGTATTAAAGGCGATTGATACCCTTTTGTACACCGAAGCGCAAAAACAGTCGATCTACCGCGAGCTGGATCAGACCACGCAGCGTTTTAATGTTGGCCTGGTCGCCATCACCGACGTGCAGAACGCCCGCGCCCAGTACGACAGCGTCCTGGCGAACGAAGTCACCGCGCGTAATAACCTCGACAATATGGTTGAAACGCTGCGCCAGATTACCGGCAATGATTACCTTGCGCTGGCATCACTAAATATCGACCGCTTTAAAACCAGCCGCCCTGATTCCGTCAGCGCGCTGCTGAAGCAGGCGGAAAGCCGCAACCTGAACCTGTTATCTGCACGTCTGAATCAGGATCTGGAACGTGAGCAGATTCGCTATGCAGAAAGCGGCCATATGCCGACGCTGGATCTGACCGCTTCAACCGGCCTGTCGAACAGCAAATATGGCGGCAGCCGCGCTAATCAGAGCAAAGGCAGCACCGACTCTATCAGCGGCACCAACCAGGTTGGTCTGAGCTTCTCGCTGCCGCTCTATAGCGGTGGTTCTGTGACGTCGCAGGTGAAGCAGGCGCAGTTCAACTACATAAGCGCCAGCGAGCAGCTGGAGAGCGCGCACCGTTCAGCGGTCCAGACCGTGCGTTCCTCTTACAATAACGTGAATGCCTCTGTCAGCAGCATTGACGCTTACAAACAGGCCGTGGTCTCAGCGCAGAGTTCACTGGACGCCATGGAAGCAGGCTATCAGGTTGGTACACGTACCATTGTTGACGTGCTGGATGCGACGACCACGCTGTATAACGCCAAGCTGCAGCTTTCCGATGCGCGTTACAGCTACCTGATCAACCAGCTGAATATTAAATATGCGCTGGGTACGCTGAACGAGCAGGATCTGCAACAGCTTAACAGCCAGCTCGGCAAAGAGATTTCGACTTCGCCGGAAACCGTCGCGCCGGAAAACCCGCAGCAGACGGCTAACGTTGATAACGGTCCGGCAGCGCAGCCCGCGCCTGTGGCCGCGCGCCCTGCCGCACAGCGCAGCAGCAGTAATCCGTTCCGCAATTAATCTCTAACGGGCCTCTTTGCGGCTCGTCTCTCCGTTAAACGTCTAACAACGTAAAGATCCTTTCCTCATCAGGCCCTCAGCTTCATTTTCCACCAGCAATCCCCTATCCTGAGCATCACCTTTGGGCACAGGATGAATAATATGAAACGGACAAAAAATATTCGCCATGCCGCTTTTCGTAAAAGCTGGCAGGCGCGCCATTTAACGCCGGTCGCACTGGCCATTGCTGCGGTATTTACTCTGGCGGGCTGCGAACAGAGCGATGAAACGGTCTCGATGGATCAGAATGCGGATGACTGTAGCAAGGCCAATCCAAGCCAGAGTGCGCAGTGCACCACGGCTTACAACAACGCAGTGAAAGAAGCGGAACGCACCGCACCGAAATACGCGATGCGCGAAGACTGCGTAGCGGAGTTCGGTGAAAATCAGTGCCAGCAGACACCTGCACAGGCAGGCACCGGCACCACACAAAACGCTGAGGCGCAGCAGAGCGGCAGCTTCTCGATGCCGCTGATGGAAGGACGCATGATGGGCGGCGGCGCGGGTTTTGCACAGTAGCCGCTCTTCTCACCGCGCACCCCGAACAGCCCGGCTAACGGTCAGTTTGTTGATGCCTCCGGTAAAAATTACGGCAGCGCCACTTCTGGCCGCACCGTGAACGTGCCAAAAACGGCGCTGGCACCACCCGCAACCACCTCGACCATCACGCGCGGCGACTTCGGCGAAACGGTCGCGAAGCAGAACAGCATGGCACGCAGCAGCGCGACCGGCACTTTCAGCCGTTCGCTGGGAGGCTAACGCCGATATGCAACGCATTGCGATAAATGAGCGTCCCGGCTGGCGCGAAAAGCCACCGAATATGGCTTTCGTTTTCACACCATGCAGGGCGAGCCGTACTGGTGTGAAGATGCCTATTACCAGTTCAGCCTTGCACAGATCGAAAAGCTGGAGTCGGTTACCGCCGAGCTGCATCAGATGTGCCTTCAGGTGGTGAATAAAGTGGTTGGCAGCGAAGAGCTGCTGACCAAATTCAGTATCCCCAAGCATACCTGGGATTTTGTGCGTGACTCATGGAAGCTGCGCCAGCCGTCGCTCTACTCGCGCCTCGATCTCGCCTGGGACGGTAAAGGTGACGCAAAGCTGCTGGAGAACAATACGGATACGCCGACCTCTCTTTATGAAGCGGCTTTTTTCCAGTGGATCTGGCTGGAAGATTAGCTTAACGCCGGCCAGCTGCCGCAGGGCAGCGATCAGTTCAACAGTCTGCAGGAGAAGCTGATCGAACGTTTTGCCGCGCTGCACCAGCAGCATGGTTTCCAGTGGCTGCACTTTGCCTGCTGTCGCGACACCGAAGAGGATCGCGGCACAGTGCAATATCTTCAGGACTGCGCCATCGAAGCGCGCTTGCCGAGCGAGTTTCTCTACATCGACGAAATTGGCCTAGGCGACAAGGGCCAGCTTTTTGCCCTGCTCAAAGTGCTAGGCGGGCGACTGCGTCGCATCGACGCTCAGCTGCACCACCGGGATATCGGCATCAGGGTACATTTTGATTAGCACGCCCCAGGAGCCGTGATCGAATCCCCATTCATGGTCGAGACGAACCGCGACGGGGTCGAGCGCATCGGCAATTTGCTGTGCCAATTCAGGCGAGCCCGGCGCGGGGTAGCGCGTGTGGAACAAAGCTTGTGGAAAGCCGCCGAAATCGTGAATGGTGCGCGGATCTTCCATTACCGTTACTGCGGTGCCCTGCGTGTACCAGTGTGCCGAAACGGCAATAATGGCGCGCGGACGCGGCATCGTTTCGCCTGCCTTTGGCTAGGCGCGCGTATAGCGGTTCTCTTGCAGCACGTTCATTGGGCTACCGTGACCTAAAAACAGCGCGGGCATACGTGGTTGCATTATTTATCCTCAATATATTTCTGTAAGAAGTAACGATACGCCCTTTATTTGTCTGTAGAACACGCATAAGCGTGATAAAGACTATCGTAGATTTGAACAACTTTCGTACGACACTTCTTTACCCAAAATAACTCGACGTTTCCTAGGGGTATCGCTAATTTTATGCGAATGATAATCATTAAGGAGGAATGCGATGTCGGTTCCTTTGCTGCTCACCGTGCTGGCGGGTGCTGCCACCTTTATCGGCGCGATCTTTGGCGTGCTAGGCCAGAAGCCGTCCAACCGTATGTAGCATTTGCGTTCGGCTTTGCAGCAGCATCATGTTGCTGATCTCGCTGATGGAGATGCTGCCTACCGCGCTACGCACTAAAGGGATGTCACCGCTGCTCGGCTACGGCATGCTTATGCTGGGCCTGCTGGGCTATTTCGCGCTGGATCGCCTGTTGCCGCACCAGCATCCACAAGATCTGATGACGGCACAGCGCAATCCAGCCAAGCTACGCCGCACGGAGATCCTGCTGACGCTGGGCATCAGTCTGCACAACTTTCCCGAAGGCGTCGCGACTTTTGTCACGGCGAGTAGTGATATGGAGCTGGGGCTAGGCATTGCACTGGCGGTAGCTATCCACAATATTCCTGAATATTCCTGAAGGGCTGGCGGTTGCCGGTCCGATGTACGCCGCGACCGGTTCAAAGAGCAAAGCGTTGTTCTGGGCCTGCTTTTCTGGCGTGGCGGAGATCCTCGGCGGCCTGCTGGCATTTATGCTGCTCGGCCCGATGATGTCGCCAGTAGTTATTGCCGCCGTGATGGCAGCGGTCGCGGGCATTATGGTGGGGCTGTCGGTCGATGAGCTGATGCCGCTGGCGCGCGAAATCGATCCGCACAACAACCCGAGCTACGGCGTACTGTGCGGCATGACGGTGATGGGCGCGAGCCTCGCGCTACTGCAAATCAGCGATATTGGTTAGCGCTGCCGCAACAAAGCAAAACGGGCCGAATATCGGCCCGTTTCTCATTTATCAGCAGCCCAGCTTAGCTGGCGTGACGTGTTTCGTGTTCGTGGCGATACGCCACCAGATCTTCGATAGTGACAACCGGCATATTGTTCGCTTTAGCAAACACAATCGCTTCCGGCGCATGCGCCATGCTGCCGTCATCGTTAGTCAGTTCACACAGCACGCCTGCTGGTTTAAAGCCCGCCAGCGTCACCAGATCGATGGTCGCTTCGGTGTGGCCGCCGCGCGTCAGTACGCCGCCGTCGCGCGCGCGCAGCGGGAAGACGTGGCCTGGGCGGTTAAGATCGCTCGGCTTCGCGTTATCGGCAATCGCCGCGCGAATAGTGGTCACGCGGTCCTGTGCGGATACGCCGGTAGTGACACCTTCGGCGGCTTCAATGGTAACGGTAAAACCGGTGCCGTATGAGCTGGTGTTGTTCTCCACCATCATCGGCAGCTCAAGCTGCTGACGGCGCTCTTCGGTCAGGCACAGGCACACAATACCGCTGCCGTGGCGAATGGTCAGCGCCATCTGCTCTACGGTCATGGTTTCCGCAGCGAAGATCATGTCGCCTTCGTTTTCGCGGTTTTCGTCGTCAAGCACCATCACGCCGCGTCCCTCACGGAGCGCAGCCACTGCACGTTCTACACGCTGTTCCGGCGTGCCAAATTCAGAAAGAAGCGTCTGATTCATGGTAATAAAACCTTATAAAATATATGAGTTACCAGAATCAGGGCGAGCTTAGGAGTGATGTCATAAGACATGGCAATAACATGAAGCGGGCGTAGCCCGGCTGAAGTCGTTACCCTCTCCCATCCGGACTTTAACCGTCGGCCCCGGAATTACACCGGATCTGCTGACCTTCCCGTTCCGGGAAGCGCTCGCGGGCTTTCAGCCGTAGCTGATTTACCGCCGGTGGGGAATTTCGCCCCGCCCTGAGAATAAGCAAAATTACTATAGCGCCAATCCACAGGTCGGGCAATCAACAAAACCGCAAATGCTTTTGCATTTACTGCCGCTGCGATTTCGGGTTTAACCTTTTCGTTTAAGGCATTACACTTAATCACTATCAGGACCCAACCCCTGCTGTCACCAGCAACAAGAAACCAGGAAATCATCATGATCGACACGAAAAAAATTGAACAACTTGCGCGTCAGGTGCACGAAGCTATGCCGAAAGGGATTCGTGAATTTGGCGACGATGTCGAAAAGAAAATTCGCCAAGTTCTGCAGGCGCAGCTGACGCGTATGAATTTGGTCAACCGTGAAGAGTTTGATGTGCAGACGCAGGTTCTAATGCGTACGCGTGAGAAGCTGGCCGCGCTGGAACAGCGCCTAGCTCAGCTGGAAAGCAAGCAGCCTTCTGCACCAGCTCCGGCGGTAGTCACGCCCGATCCGGCGGTTAAAATCGATACGCCGCAGTAAGCTTTTACGGCGGGCGCGACGCACCCGCCAGCACCACTACTCGCCGCGAATGGTTTTGATAATATTGGTGGTCGAGATACCGTCTTCGAAGTTAAGCACCCGCACGTCGTCGCCGTTTGCCCACACCTCTTTGCTACCGGCAATATCTTCCGGCTTATAGTCACCGCCTTTCACCAGCAGATCGGGCAGAACGCCAGCGATCAAACGCTGCGGCGTATCCTCTTCAAATGCAACCACCCAGTCCACCGCTTCCAGCGCGCCTAATACAATCATACGGTTCACTAACGGATTCACCGGACGGCTGTCGCCTTTCAAACGCTTCGTTGAGGCATCGCTGTTGACCGCCACGATCAGGCGATCGCCCAGCTTGCGCGCGTTGGCAAGGTAAGAGACGTGGCCCGCGTGCAGAATGTCGAACACGCCGTTGGTCATCACCACTTTCTCGCCGCGTTTGCGCGCCTGCTCTACCGCAATTTTGAGCTGCGCCTCATTCATGATGCCGAAACCCTCTTCCGGGCGCGCATGAATGGCGTTTTCCAGCTCAACGGTGCTAACCGTTGAAGTGCCCAGCTTGCCTACGACTACACCCGCTGCGGCATTCGCCATAAAGCACGCATCTTCGAGCGAATCGCCCGCCGCCAGCGTCGCCGCCAGCACGCCGATCACGGTGTCACCCGCGCCGGTGACGTCGAACACTTCCTGCGCTTGGGTCGGCAAGTGCAGTGGCACTTTACCGGGTTGTAGCAGCGTCATACCGTTTTCAGAACGCGTGACCAGCAGCGCGGAGAGTTCATAATCCGCCACCAGCTGCATACCACGACTGACAATTTCATCTTCATTCTTGCATTTGCCGACAACCGCTTCGAACTCTGACAGGTTCGGTGTTAGCAGCGTCGCGCCGCGGTAGCGTTTAAAGTCGGTGCCTTTAGGGTCAATCAGCACCGGCACATTAGCCTCACGCGCCAAGCGAATCATCACCTGCACGCTGGAGAGCGCGCCTTTGGCATAATCAGAAAGCACCAGCGCACCGGCAGCGGACAGCGCCTGACGCAGGCGCTGATGAATCGGCTCTGGATCGACCTGCTCAAACCCCTCTTCAAAATCGAGACGGATCAGCTGCTGGTTGCGCGACAGTATGCGCAGCTTAGTAATGGTAGGATGGGTTTTGACCGCCACAAAGTCACAGTGAACGTTAACGTTTTTCAGCGTTTCGCTCAGCACGCGCGCCGCATCATCTTCGCCGGTTAAACCGATAAGTCGCGAAGAGGCACCCAGCGCTGCAATGTTCATCGCCACGTTTGCCGCGCCGCCCGGACGCTCTTCAATGGTATCCACTTTTACCACCGGCACCGCCGCTTCAGGAGAGATACGGCTGGTTGGGCCATACCAGTAGCGATCCAACATCACGTCGCCTACGACCAGCACCGAAGCACGGTCGAACGCGGGCAAAGTAACTTTCATTCCAGACACTCCAGACTGCTAGTAAAAATAGTGCGCGGATGATAGCACAGATGCGATCTGCGCTATCAACAGGCGCTTAAGATGATAGCGGTGACGCCAGCCAGCGCTGCCAGCTCGCGATAACGGTTTGCCGTTCGGCGGCGAAGGCTTCTGGCTCGACGTGGCCAGGCAGCTCCTGCAACGCCAGATGGTGCAGCGCGTCGCGCAGCGTGACATAGGCATGCGTAAGCGCCTGCGCTTCCGGCTCCGGCATTTTGTCATAGCGCGCCGCCAGCTCGAAAATGCGTACATTGTCGGACCAGCGCGTCAGCTCGGGCTGCTCAGCGGCGTAGCCTAAGACAAGATATTGCGCGATGAATTCAATGTCGGTAATGCCGCCTTCATCGGTCTTCATCTCCCAGCGTCCTTTATGCTTATTGCCGAGATGCGCACGCATCTTCTCGCGCATTTCACGCACCTCTTTTTGTAGCGCCTCTGGTTCGCGCCGCAGGCAGAGGATCGCGCGCCGGATGGTGTTAAAGCGTGCGGCCAGCGCATCGTCACCAAACACAACGCGGGCGCGCACCAGCGCTTGGTGTTCCCACGTCCAGGCTTCATGGCGCTGATAGTCGTCGAAGGCGTCAAACGTGCTGACCAGCATGCCTGCCGCGCCGGAAGGCCGCAGCCGCGCATCTACCTCATAAAGAATGCCCGAAGCGGTGCGTGTGCTGAAGAGGTGCATAATGCGCTGCGCCAGGCGCAGATAAAACTGGCGGCCATCAATGCTGCGCTCGCCGTCCGTTATCGCGTCCGCCGGACAGTCGTGCAGAAAGACCAGATCGAGATCGGAGCTGTAACCCAGCTCCCAGCCACCCAGCTTGCCATAGCCCAGCACTGCGAAGCCGCGCTCGCTCTCCGTTTTCAGGTGCACTGGCCGCCCGTAGCGCTGCACCATCATCTGCCACGCCTGCTGCACCACCGATTCGATAATCGCTTCCGCCAGCCAGGTTAAGTGATCGCTCACTTTCATTACCGGAAGCGTACCCGCAATGTCCGCCGCCACAATGCGCAGCAGCTGCGCCTGTTTAAACTGGCGTACCGCCTCAAGCTGCTGCTCTTCGTCATCGACGGGAATGCGCATCAGGTACTGGCGCAGCTCGTCGCGGTAGGCATCGGTGGCGGTCGGCTGATAGAGCGTCACGGGGTCGAGCAGCTCATCCAGCAGCAGCGGATAACGCGCCAGCTGGCTGGCGATCATCGGCGACGCGGCGCACAGGCGGATCAGATGCCGTAGCGCGCCATGATATTCGGTAAGCAGCTCAAGATAGGTGCTGCGCGTCAGTATGCCCAGCAGCAGGGGAACCAGGCGGCTAAAGGTCACCGACGCGTCGTCACGCGGACACACTTCGCTCAACAGGCGCGGCATCAGCTGGTCAATCGCCAGCCGCCCGCGCGGTCCCATAGTGCGGCGGCTAATATCCTGGCGGAACTCCTCCAGCACGCGGTGCAGCGACTGGCGCTGCTCGCCGCTCAGCTTCGGCACCAGCGGAGCCAGCTCCGCATCCTCCAGCGAGTCCTGCCACATGCTGCTGAATTCCAGCAGCTCCGGCGGGTCGCTGATTTCCGGAATCTCTTCGCCGATCAGTTCGTCAAAGATGGCGCGCACCGCCGCCATATGCTCCTTAAGCTGCGCCGATAGTTTGGGCCAGCTTTCTGTATCCATCGCCCAGGCGAGCCGCATGCGATTAAGCGGATCGGCTGGCAGCGTCTGGGTCTGCTCATCAGCAATGCTTTGCAGCAGATTCTCCAGCCGACGCAGGAAAAGGTAGGCCTCGCGCAGCGTGGCGACCTGCTCTGAAGTAAGCAGTGACAACTCGCCGATGGCAGAAAGCGTGGGCAGCAGGGAGCGCAGCTGTAGCGAGCGCTCACGTCCGCCGCGTATCAGCTGAAACACCTGCACGATAAATTCGGTTTCGCGGATGCCGCCCGCGCCAAGCTTGATATTGTTGGTCAGCCCGCGCCGCCGTACCTCACGCGTAATCATGCTTTTCATGTTGCGCAGCGACTGGATCACGCTGAAGTCGATATAGCGGCGATAGATAAACGGACGCAGCATCTGCTGTAATTCCTGGCTCCAGCGATCCTGATCGTCACCCATCAGGCGTGCCTTAACCATCGCATAGCGTTCCCAGTCGCGGCCCTGATCCTGGTAATAGTCCTCCCGCGCGGCAAAGCTCAGCACCAGCGGCCCGCTGTCGCCAAAAGGGCGCAGCCGCATATCGACGCGGTAGACAAAGCCGTCCATCGTCGGCTGATCCAGCACTTTAATCAGCCTTTGCCCCATGCGGGTGAAGAACTGCGCGTTATCCAGCTCGCGGCCGCCGCCGCGCGTCGTGCCGTTTTCCGGCCAGGCAAAGATAAGATCGATGTCAGAAGAGAAGTTGAGTTCGCCGCCGCCCAGTTTGCCCATGCCGAGGATCAGCATCGGCTGCGGTTCGCCCGCGCTGTTGCAGGGCGTGCCAAAATCGCGGCAGCACTCCTGATAGACCCAGTCGCGCGCGCGGCTAATCAGCACCTCTGCCAGCACGCTGAGCTGCTTTAAGCTCTGCTCGGTCGTCGCCTCATGCAGGCACTGCATCCAAGCAGCACGCACCAGCATACGGCGGCGAAACAGCCGCAGCACGCGCATCAGCGCCGCCTCGCTCTCCACCGACGTGATATCCGCATCCAGCCAGCGGGCATAGTGCTGCCATTCCTCTGGCTGCGGCGGTTGTTGTTGCATCTCCAGCCACAATTCAGGGTGACGTTGCAGATTCTCGGCGATGAAATCACTGAACGCCAGCGCTGCGCGCTGCGCGTCGGTTAAGGCGTCAGCGGCGACACCAAGGCGCTCTGCCACACTGGCCGCCTGCGCCTGTAATTCAACGGGTAACTCAGACAACATCTTATCTCCCTGATGGGTCAGATTATCGCGACGTGTTGCTACTCAGCCAGAAAGTGGGCTGGCGGATCGCCTAGGACGTTAGCGATTTCAGCCAGTGCGGTAAGCTTCTGGCGCAGTTCGCTGCTGGCCTTACGCGGCACCAGCGCGCCAAACAGCGAAAAAGCCTGACGCAGCGCTTCCAGCGCTTCGACGACGCTGCGCTGCGCATCAGCATTACCGCCCAGCCAGACCTCTTCATGGTATTGCCAGTGGCTCAGTGCACTGGACATGGCCGTGACCATGCCCTCTTCCACCGTCGCTTTCGGCGCGGGCTTCAGCAGCGGGAACGGGCGCGGCGGACGCGGCGGATTGCCCTGCGCCAGCTGATACCCACTCGCCGCTTTGCTCAAGCTGCCGAGACGAAGGCCGCCCATCGCGATGAGCTGCTGGGCAAAGGCCATCATGTCGCTGCGCCGGCCACTTTTCAGCTCAAGCTCGACCTCAAACAGATCTTCGCTCAGCGCCTCTGTCGCGACCGCACCACGATCGAATGCCACTTCTACTTCACTTTCGCCCACCTGCACCAGCCAGGTTTCGCGCTGGAAGTGGGTGCTGAACAGTGGTTGCAGGCGCTGCTGCAGCGCCGCGAGATCGGTGCCCTGCGGCCAGACCTCAGCGGGAAGCCGCGCAACATCTAGCTCGTCTGCGGGCAGATCGACGTTATACTCTGCGCGCTGATGCAGGCCGCCCAGCGTGTTGCCGGCGGTTTTCAGCGTCATTTCATGCTGCCCATCCACCCCGCGAATGCGCAGGCCCATATCCCAGCGGCGCAGCTGGTTATCGTCGGTTTCAAAGTAGATGTTGCTTAACGCGCGCGCGGCATGATGCTGATGGGGAAAATCAGCAAGGGTTTGCGCCAGTTTGCTGGCTGCATCAGGAGTGGCAATGAACTTTAATTCGATTTCGATGGTCATAATTTTTTTATTCAATACGCTGCTGGCACTTACGAGGAGTATCTGGCGAAGATTAATGCACTGAAGGCGGGCTGTCTCTGCTTTCTTTGCGCTTTCTCTACGCTTTTCGCAGGGAAATTAGACCAGGATAGTTCTCATTCGGATTTATGCGTAGCGGTTCCAGACTGTGCTGGTAAATTTACAGACCTCAGCTAAAACGATATCGAATGAAAAAAATTGCAATCGCAGGCCTTGCCTTGCTGGCTCTCAGCACGCTCGCACCAGCTCATGCCGACCAAAAACGCTACATCTCCGATGAATTATCCACGTGGGTTCGCAGCGGACCGGGCGATCAGTATCGCCTGCTCGGCAAAGTGAACGCGGGGGAAGAAGTGCAACTGGTGCAAACCAATAACGATACTAATTATGGCCAGATCCGTGATGCGGAAGGCCGTACCCTGTGGATTCCGCTGTCACAGCTCAGCGCCGAACCTAGCCTGCGCACCCGCGTGCCGCAGCTGGAGCAGCAGGTGAAAGATCTCACCGCTAAGCTGGGCAATATCGACAACAGCTGGAACCAGCGCACCTCTGAAATGCAGAACAAAGTCGCCAACAGCGACAGCGTGATCAATGGACTGAAAGACGAAAACCAGAAGCTGAAGAACGAGCTGATTGTTGCGCAGAAAAAAGTGAGCGCGGCCAACGTTCAGCTCGACGACAAGCAGCGCACCATCATCATGCAGTGGTTTATGTATGGCGGCGGCGTGCTGGGCGTGGGTCTGCTGCTGGGATTGTTGCTGCCGCATATGGTGCCGTGCCGCAAGAAAAAAGATCGCTGGATGAACTAAGCCTTTCCACGCGCGACAGTCGTGGATGAGTGCAGATCGAAGAGGGCATCCTTTGATGTCCTCTTCGTTATGCCTGCAATCTGGCCATTGTGTGCAACAATAGAGCAACGAGCGCACTGCATGTTTAGCGGCGGATTTGCCGTCCGGCGCGCCTTTTTATTATCTCTGGAGTTGTTGAGTGAAGACGTATTTGGTAGGCGGCGCGGTTCGCGATGCGCAGCTGAAACTGCCGGTCAAAGACCTGGACTGGGTAGTCGTTGGCGCAACGCCCGAAGCGATGCTGGCGCAGGGTTTCCAGCAGGTTGGCCGCGACTTCCCGGTATTTTTGCACCCTGTAAGCCGTGAAGAGTATGCGCTGGCGCGCATCGAACGTAAGAATGGCCAAGGCTATACGGGATTTGTCACTTGGTCTGCGCCCGACGTGACGCTCGAACAGGATCTGCAACGCCGCGATCTGACGATCAACGCCATTGCGCAGGCGGAGAACGGCGATCTAATTGATCCCTTTCATGGGCAGCGCGATCTTCAGGCGCGCCTGCTGCGCCACGTTTCCGACGCCTTTAATGAAGATCCGCTGCGCGTCTTGCGCGTGGCGCGTTTTGCGGCGCGGTTTGCGCACCTCAATTTCCGTATCGCCGACGAGACCCAGGCGCTAATGAGCCAGATGGCAGCTAGCGACGAGCTGAGCCAGCTTACCGCCGAACGCGTGTGGAAAGAGACGGAAAAAGCGCTGACCACGCGTAATCCGCAGGTCTATTTCCAGGTATTGCGCGACTGCGGCGCGCTTGAGGTGCTGTTCCCAGAAATTGACCGGCTTTTCGGCATTCCCGCACCGGCAAAGTGGCATCCGGAGATCGATACCGGCGTGCATACGCTAATGACGCTGACGCTGGCGGCATCGCTGTCGGGCGAGGTCGATGTACGCTTTGCCACGCTGTTCCATGACGTTGGCAAGGCGCTAACACCGCCGGATAAGTGGCCAAGCCATCACGGCCACGGTGTGGCAGGTGTGCCGCTGGTGGAAGCACTGTGCCAGCGCCTGCGCGTGCCAAATATCATTCGCGATCTAGCGCTGATCGTCACGGAGTTTCACGACGTCGTGCACACCATCGAACGGCAGTCTGCCGATGCGCTGGTAGCGCTGTTTGACCGCATTGATGCCTGGCACAAACCGCAGCGGGTTGAGCAGATAGCCCTGACCAGCGAAGCTGACGCGCGCGGCCGCGCCGGGCTGGAGAGCATGGCCTACCCGCAAGGTGATTATTTACGTCAGGCGTTTGCGCTGGCACAGTCGGTGCCGACCAAAGAGGTGGTCGATGCGGGTTTTAAAGGGGCGAAGGTAAGAGAAGAGCTGACGCGCCGCCGCATTGCCGCTGTCGCGCAGGGTATTGCTGAGATGCGGCCAGCTTAATCGCTGGCCGCGCAGAGATTACATTAAAGATGGCGTAAACAGCTGCCGCCACGATAAAGCGGTAGATGGCGAAAGAGACGAACGAAATACGTTTGATCAGCTCCAAGAAGGCCTTAATCGCAATCAGTGCCACAATGAACGCGGTGACAAAGCCAACGGCAAACATCGGCAGGTCGTTCATGGTCAGTAAACCGATGCTCTTATAGAGATCGAGAACGGTGGCACCCATCATCATCGGTACGGCGAGGATAAAGGATAACTCCGACGCCGCGTAGCGGCTAACGCCCATCAGCATCCCGCCAGAAATGGTGGCACCCGAGAGAGAGAAGCCCGGCCAGAGCGCCAGACACTGGAAGTAGCCAATCATAAAGGCCTGGCGATAGGTAATATCGTCAATCCCCACTGCTTTTAGCTGTTTAGGCTTAAGAAACTCTGCCGCCAGCAGCAGCACGCCGCCGACCACCAGCGCATACATCACGTTGATCGGATTAAACAGCGTTTTTATCTGGTCATGCAGAACCAGGCCAATGACCACCGCCGGGATCATCCCTAGCAGAATATGGAGCAGCGTCAGGTGACCGCGACCAACGCCCTCATGCTTGACTTCCCCGAAGTGAAGGCCAATTAGCCCGAAGAGACGACGCCAGAACATCACCACCACGGCGAGTATGGAGCCGAGCTGGATCACGACTTCAAAGGTTTCTGCTTTTTCACCTTCTAAGCCCAGCAGGTGGCCGACAATAATCATGTGCTCCATAGAGGAAACCGGCAGGAATTCGGTTAACCCCTCTACGACGCCCAGGATTGCAGCTACCCAAAGCTAATGAATATCTGCCATCAAATTTTCCTTATATCCGTTTCAAACCCATTAAAATGGCGGTCGCGCGAGTGCTTTCACCTGAAATTTTGCCATCGTCTGCCTGGGGGAAACCTTAAGGCTTTCGGCAACCTGCGCGTTTTGCAACGCAGCGGTGCCAGCTATGACAAACAATAATTTGGTTTGGTTTCATTGTGATGGCAATCACAACCAATTCATTTAGGAATAGTCCCGCGCTCAATCCGTACGCCAACCTGGGCGGCCTGGGCGACTGCGCCCGGCTTCGCGACTTTAATTCGCACGCCTGGAGTATTGAAACGTGCCATCAGCAGATCGGTAATTTCTTCCGCTACGCGCTCGACCAACGCAAAGCGCGTACCGCTGAGATGGGCAAGGATCGCTTCAGAGACATCGGCATAGCTCAGACAGTCGTTCACATCGTCGCTGCGCGCTGCCTTGCGGTTGTCCCAGGCCATTTCGACATCGAGCACCAGCTTCTGCTGGATGCTCTGTTCCCAGTCGTAAACGCCAATGGTGGTGTACACCGTGAGTTGTTCGATAAAAACGATATCCATGATGACAGTCTCTGTTTTTGGCTAAGCCGGATACCACTTCCGGCATATAATGCGTATTATCCACGGTTCACGAAGACAAAACGACCCTAAAGGAAACGGTACGATATGATGAGTGCTATCGCGCCCGGTATGATTTTTTTCGCGTATCTTTGCGGTTCGATTTCGAGCGCTGTTCTGGTTTGCAAGATCGCCGGACTGCCGGATCCGCGCACTCAGGGCTCAGGTAATCCTGGAGCGACCAATGTGTTGCGCATCGGCGGTAAAGCCGCAGCGGCCTGCGTTTGGGTTTTCGATATTCTTAAAGGCATGGTGCCGGTCTGGCTGGCTTATCTGCTGCATCTCTCCCCACTTTATCTCGGCCTTACCGCCATCGCGGCCTGTCTCGGCCATATTTATCCCGTATTCTTTCGCTTTCGCGGCGGCAAAGGCGTGGCAACAGCGCTGGGCGCTATTGCGCCGATTGGCTGGGATTTGACGGGGCTGATGACCGGTACGTGGCTACTGACCGTACTGCTGAGCGGCTACTCTTCACTGGGCGCGATTGTCAGTGCGCTGATCGCACCTTTTTATGTCTGGTGGTTCAAGCCGCAGTTCACCTTTCCGGTGTCGATGCTGTCATGCCTGATTCTGCTGCGTCATCACGACAATATTCAGCGCCTGTGGCGCGGGCAGGAGAGTAAGATCTGGAAGCGCAAAAAAGTGCGCGAAGAAGAAGAGAAAAAATAAAGCCGGCGATGCCGGCTTTTTTACATCAGATGGCGGGCAGTTCCGCCAGCGGCCAACGGGGCCGTATGCTGACGTCCAGCTCACCGCGCGTGCCGCCTTTCAGGCGCACCATGCCCGCATAAGCAATCATCGCGCCGTTATCGGTGCAGAACTCCGGACGGGCATAGAACACCTCGTCGCCGCGCGCCTGCATCATCTGCGCCATGCGTTCACGCAGCGTGCGGTTGGCGCTGACGCCGCCCGCGATCACCAGACGTTTAAAACCGGTCTGCTCCAGCGCGCGTTTACACTTAATCATCAGCGTATCCACTACCGCATCTTCAAAAGCACGTGCGATATCGGCATGAGTTTGCGCATCGTCAGCGTTGCCGCGAATGGTATTAGCAGCAAAAGTCTTCAGGCCAGAGAAGCTAAAGTCCAGTCCCGGGCGATCGGTCATTGGACGCGGAAAGGTAAATAGCCCCGCCACGCCCTGCTGTGCCATTTTCGACAGCATCGGGCCGCCTGGGTAATCCAAGCCCAGCAGCTTGGCGGTTTTATCAAAGGCTTCGCCTGCAGCGTCATCAATGGATTCGCCGAGCAGCACGTATTCACCAATGCCGGTCACGCTAATTAACTGGGTATGGCCACCCGACACCAGCAACGCCACGAACGGAAATTCTGGCGGGTTATCTTCCAGCATCGGCGCAAGCAGATGCCCTTCCATATGGTGTACGGGAACAGCCGGCACTTTCCACGCAAACGCCAGCGCGCGGCCAATGGTTGCACCGACCAGCAGCGCGCCGACCAGACCCGGACCGGCAGTGTAGGCGACCGCGTCGATTTGCTCCGGTTGCAGGTTCGCCTGTTTCAGCCCCGCCTGGATGAGCGGCACGGTTTTGCGCACGTGATCGCGTGACGCCAGTTCCGGCACCACGCCGCCATAGTCGGCGTGCAGTTTCACCTGGCTGTAAAGCTTATTGGCCAACAGGCCCGCCTCGTCATCATAGATTGCGATGCCGGTTTCATCGCAGGATGTTTCAATACCCAGAATTCGCATAGCGCTTACCTCTTACTTGCGGCGCGCAGTGTAGCACAGCAACGCCTTTGCCCGTCGACGCTTTCGCTGCAAAAAGTCATTTCGTGGCGCACCAAAAGGGTGCGCTATACTCCGCACCCTTGAAAAAAACCGGCAGCCGCTCCTGTTGGTTCTTAATTGTCCATGGTACTTTACAAACCGATTCGCGTTGGAGTAAAATGCTGCACCATTTTGAAATGTGCTGATGCCGCAGTCAGCAGCAAAAACCGAATTTTATCGAGGTGGAGAGTTACATGCCGGTAATTAAAGTACGTGAAAACGAGCCATTCGACGTTGCACTGCGTCGCTTCAAGCGTTCCTGCGAGAAAGCAGGCGTTCTGGCTGAAGTTCGTCGTCGTGAGTTCTATGAAAAACCGACCACAGAACGTAAGCGCGCTAAAGCGTCTGCAGTCAAGCGTCACGCCAAGAAACTGGCTCGCGAAAACGCACGCCGGACTCGTCTGTACTAAGTTGTTATTCCGGAGGTTCGCCTCCACCGTGTATTAAACGCAGACAGAGTCACATAAGAGGCCGTGCTTTCCGAAAGGAAGCGCGGCTTGTTGCCGTTTATGAGCTGAAAATCTGGGGCCTATGGCTGGAAGAATACCGCGCATTTTTATAAATGATCTACTTGCCCGCACGGATATCGTGGATCTTATCGATGCCCGCGTTAAGCTGAAAAAGCAGGGCAAGAACTTTCACGCGTGCTGCCCTTTCCACAATGAAAAAAAACCCTCTTTCACCGTAAATCGCGAAAAGCAGTTTTATCACTGCTTTGGCTGTGGTGCACACGGCAACGCCATCGACTTTTTGATGAATTATGATCGACTGGAATTTGTCGAGAGTATCGAAGAACTGGCGACGCAGCACGGTCTGGAAGTGCCCTATGAAGTGGGCAGCGGGCCGAGCCAGATGGAGCGCCACCAGCGCCAGAGCCTGTATCAGCTGATGGAGAGCCTTAACGGTTTTTATCAGCAAAGCCTGACGCAGTCCCATGCACGGGGGGCGCGCGATTATCTCAGCAACCGTGGCCTGAACGCAGAAGTCATTGAACATTTCGCCATTGGTTTCGCACCGGCTGGGTGGGATAAAGTGCTCAAGCGTTTTGGCGGCAATAAAGAGGATCGCGAGTCCCTGATGGAAGCCGGCATGCTGGTTTCCAATGACAAGGACCGCACCTATGACCGTTTTCGCGAGCGCGTCATGTTCCCAATCCGCGATAAGCGCGGACGCGTTATTGGTTTCGGTGGTCGCGTGCTGGGCAACGATACGCCGAAGTATCTGAACTCGCCGGAAACACCTATTTTCCAGAAAGGCCGCCAGCTTTACGGCCTGTATGAAGCGCAAAAAAATCATCCGCAGCCTGCCCGCCTGTTAGTAGTGGAAGGCTATATGGATGTGGTGGCGCTGGCACAGTTCGGCATTGATTACGCTGTGGCATCGCTCGGTACGTCGACTACGGCTGAGCATATTCAGCTGCTGTTTCGCAGCACCGATACCGTTATTTGCTGTTACGACGGCGATCGCGCCGGTCGCGAAGCGGCCTGGCGTGCGCTGGAAACCGCATTGCCTTACATGAATGACGGACGTCAGCTACGCTTTATGTTTTTGCCTGACGGCGAAGATCCCGATACGCTAGTACGTAAAGAGGGTAAAGCCGCGTTTGAAGCGCGCATGGAGCAGGCAATGCCGCTCTCCTCTTTCCTGTTTGACTCGCTGTTGCCGCAGGTCGATCTGAGCACCCGCGACGGTAAAGCGCGCCTGAGTACGCTGGCGCTGCCGTTGATCACGCAGATCTCTGGCGAGACGCTGCGGATCTATATGCGTCAGGAACTGGGTAATAAACTCGGCATTCTTGACGATAACCAGTTAGAGAAGCTGATGCCGAAGCAGGCAGCCAGCGGAGGGGCGCCGACCGTGCCGCCGTTAAAGCGCACCACAATGCGCGTGCTGGTGGCCTTACTGGTACAGAACCCGCAGCTGGCGACGCTGGTGCCAATGCTTGACGGGCTCTCCCTGGTGAAAATGGCTGGTTTGCCCTTGTTTGTGGAGTTGGTCAGCCGTTGTAACGAGAATCCTGGATTGACCACCGGACAGCTACTAGAGTTATATCGCGGGACAAATTTTAGTCAGACGCTTGAAACCTTAGCCACATGGAACCACATGATAGTGGATGAGGAAGTGGAAGCGGTGTTCCACGACTCCCTGGCGAGTATTTATGACGCCGCGCTGGAACAGCGTCTGGAAGAGCTGATCGCACGTGATCGCACCCAGGGTTTGAGCGCTGAAGAGCGCCGTGAGTTCTGGACATTAAGCCAGGCGCTGGCAAAAAAGTAGAGTTTTAGCTGGGTCAGAAGGTTGCGCGGAGTTAAAGGCGCATTTCTGGCCCATCTGTTTCTGGGGGAGCACCATTGCAAGCTGAGGCTTCGCGACGGGATAAGCCAGGCCGGAAACGTAGCAGATTTACACTAGCGTGCATGATTGCAGGGCCAGCATTGGTAAGCCATTGAGCCCAGCTCACAGTAACAGAGGCGTAGCCGTCGCAGCCAAGTTGCGTTTTGCCCGCGCGCAGCACACGGAGCGTACTGAAGTACGTGAAGAGTGCAAGCACTGCCAGAACGGCAAATAGCAAGCAAGTAAGGTGGCCTCGAACAGAATTTAAAGCGGCTTAAGTGCCGATATATGAGGGGCAAAAGCCCTGGCCGCGACGAAGACAGCGGCAATAACACAACGCCTTCACTGTTATAGTTGGCTCGCTGCCGACCGACACCAATCTAATTAACAGAAGTGTGGATACTGTCTTATGGAGCAAAACCCGCAGTCACAGCTCAAGCTGCTTGTCACCCGTGGTAAGGAGCAAGGCTATCTGACCTATGCTGAGGTCAATGACCATCTGCCGGAAGATATCGTCGACTCCGATCAGATCGAAGACATCATCCAGATGATTAACGATATGGGCATTCAGGTGGTTGAAGAAGCCCCTGACGCCGATGATCTGATGCTGAACGAAAACAGCGCCGATACTGACGAAGATGCCGCGGAAGCCGCCGCTCAGGTGTTATCCAGCGTAGAATCTGAAATTGGCCGCACCACCGACCCGGTGCGCATGTATATGCGTGAAATGGGTACCGTTGAGCTGCTGACGCGCGAAGGCGAAATTGACATTGCCAAGCGCATCGAAGACGGCATCAACCAAGTACAATGTTCGGTTGCGGAATATCCGGAAGCCATTACCTATCTGCTGGAGCAGTACGACAAAGTTGAAGCGGGCGAGTTACGCCTCTCCGACCTGATCACCGGCTTCGTGGATCCAAACGCTGAAGAAGATCTGGCGCCTACCGCCACACACGTCGGCTCCGAGCTGTCTGAAGAAGACCGCAACGACGACGAAGATGAAAACGAAGGGAGCGAAGACGACAATTCCGACGACGATAACTCTATCGACCCGGAACTGGCACGCGAGAAGTTCGTTGAGCTGCGCACCCAGTATGAAACGACCCGCCTTGTTATCAAAAGCAAAGGTCGCAGCCATGCTGATGCGGTTGCAGAGATCCAGAACCTCTCTGACGTCTTTAAACAGTTCCGCCTGGTACCGAAGCAGTTCGACTACCTAGTAAACAATATGCGCGAAATGATGGAGCGCGTGCGTACGCAAGAACGCCTCATCATGAAGCTGTGTATCGAACTGTGCAAAATGCCGAAGAAGAACTTCATCACGCTGTTCACCGGCAATGAAACCAGTGAGAGCTGGTTCAAAGCCGCGCTGGCCATGAATAAACCTTGGTCAGAGAAGCTGAAAGAAGTAGAAGAAGATGTGATGCGCTGCCTGCAAAAGCTGCATCAGATCGAAGAAGAGACCGGCCTGACCATCGAGCAGGTTAAAGACATCAACCGTCGCATGTCTATTGGCGAAGCCAAAGCGCGTCGTGCGAAGAAAGAGATGGTGGAAGCGAACTTACGTCTGGTTATTTCAATCGCGAAGAAATACACCAACCGTGGTTTGCAGTTCCTCGACCTGATCCAAGAAGGCAACATAGGCCTGATGAAGGCGGTTGATAAGTTCGAATATCGTCGTGGTTACAAGTTCTCAACCTATGCGACATGGTGGATCCGTCAGGCTATCACCCGCTCTATCGCCGACCAGGCGCGTACCATCCGTATTCCGGTACATATGATTGAGACCATCAACAAACTCAACCGTATTTCGCGCCAGATGCTGCAGGAGATGGGCCGCGAGCCGACGCCGGAAGAACTGGCCGAGCGTATGCTGATGCCGGAAGACAAGATCCGCAAAGTGTTGAAAATCGCTAAAGAGCCAATCTCCATGGAGACGCCGATTGGTGATGATGAAGATTCGCATCTGGGCGACTTTATCGAAGACACCACGCTGGAACTGCCGCTGGACTCTGCTACGTCCGAGAGCCTGCGTTCAGCGACCCACGACGTACTGGCGGGCCTGACCGCGCGTGAAGCGAAAGTTCTGCGCATGCGTTTCGGTATCGATATGAACACCGACCATACGCTGGAAGAAGTGGGCAAACAGTTCGACGTAACGCGTGAGCGTATTCGTCAGATCGAAGCGAAAGCGCTGCGTAAACTGCGCCATCCGAGCCGTTCGGAAGTGCTGCGTAGCTTCCTCGATGACTAATCGCCTCATTATCGTTAAAAACCCCCGCTTGCCGGGGCTAATGAGATGGTCCCCCCC
>JAUHTP010000024.1:0-33314 GCA_031332935.1 Candidatus Pantoea bathycoeliae
AACACCCTGCCGGCGTACCGCTCACTGAGCGGGGGGGACCATCTCATTAGCCCCATAAGGGGCTTTTTTGTTTCTGCTCAGAGATAAACCCGCAAATACTCCGTCAGACATAACAGCGCCATTGCCTGACCATAAGGCATTGAGGTGAGCGGAACGTTACGATAGTAATCAAGGTCGCTGCCCATCGCGGTGCCGAACGAAACCTGTTTCAATTCGCCGTCTTCATCGATATTGGCTATTACCCCGCGCAGCGCATTTAACCCGGTCGGCAGGTAATCGGCGCTGAGATAGCGCTTACGTACCGCTTTGATAATACCGTAGGCGAAGCCCGCTGTCGCCGATGTCTCCAGGTAGCTGTTGGGATCGTCCAGCAGCGTATGCCACAGTACGCTCGGGTGCTGGCATTCACGCAGCGCTTTCACCTGGCTCTCCTGCACCTGCTGCAGGAAGCGGCGCGTAGCGTGGTGTTCCGGCCAGTTCATCATCTCCAGAAAATCAGGGATTACGATAGTGAGCCAGCTGTTGCCGCGTGCTCAGCGCGCGTTGGCAAAATTGTGGCGGCCTTCGAAATTCCAGCCGTGGAACCATAACCCGGTCTGACAATCTATCAGGTACTGCGTATGCAGCAGGAACTGATAGCTGAATAAACTCCTGGCGGTTCAGCAGCTGGCCAATTTTCGCCAGCGCCATCACGCTCATCATCAGCGTGTCATCCCAAAGCTGCTGGTGGTTTCATTGTTGTAAACGATATGCTGCAAGCGACCTTGCTCGGTGCGCGGCATCTCATACATCACCCATTCCGCCCAGCGTTCCAGCACAGGACGCCAGGCGGCATTGCCGGTCTCCTCATAGCGGTATGCCAGCTTCAGGAAGGGCGCAACGGTATTGACGTTCTTGGTCAGCGTACCTTCTGCCAGGCGCGCGGCGAACCAGTCATCGATAATGCTCAGCGTCTGGCGATCGCCGGTTTGCTGATAGCTGATAATAGTGCAGCATACCGTAGAGGCCGATACCGTGTGTCCACTCCCAGCCAGCCCAGCCTTTGGTATCAGTCACGCGCCCGTCATCGAGACGCAGCAGAAACTCTCCCGTTTCATGGGTAATATTCACCAGGTAATATTCACCAGGTTTTGCGTCAGTTTGTGAATCAGTTGCAACAGCTCCTGGCGTGGCAGCAGAAATTCTGGTTGGCACAAAAGAGCACTCTGTTTCACAGGAAATACAGTCATGGTTCATTCCTATCATTTCAAGGTCGTAGTAAGGGAGAAGCTATTGGACGCGCCGACTTCAGCGGCGGTGCGGCCGGTTTATCACGGTTAAGGAAGCCGATATTGTTGTTGCCCCATAAATTTTCGTAAGGCATGCTGCCAGCATTTCCACAGTTTCACGGGCTTCCGGGGTAATGCGCTCGGGCAAGACGCGGTTGGCTTCACGCATCTTCAGCGTCTCTTCACGCAGAACGGTATGGGTTTGCAGATTAAGCTTGAAGCGCAGCGAGACCATAAATCCGCAGGCCAGCACGCACAGCTTACCGATGCTGAGAATGCCAAGAATGGTATGACCAACGCCCGGTGCCTGGGTGCCCTGGCCAGAGACAAAGCCAGAGAGATGCAGCACGATGCCGACTAGCATTACCGCGCCTGCGTGGGAGGCTTTACGGGTCAGGGTCATAATGCCGGCGAAAATGCCTTCGCGACGCTGCACGGTGATCACTTCGTCTACGTCAGAGATGTAGGTGTAGGTGTTCCACGGCACGTAGTTAATACTGCCGCGGCCCAAGCCAGCCAGTGCGGAAATCAGCAACAGCAGGGAGAAATTATCGTTCATGCCTGCATACCAGAACCCGGCGTAAGTAGAGTGCGGCCAGACCAAACAGGATGGCGACCAGTCGGTATGCCGGTGCGGGCCCCATGCGGATGCATAGCGGGATTATGCCCATTACAGCGATAAATTGCAGCACGGCCATGTTACCCATCACGTTGGAAGCGATCTGCGCGCTCTGCATCAGCACAAACACCACATACCAGGTAAATACTGCGTTAAAGACGTCCTGCGCCATGTAACCGCCCAGATACATACCCAGATGCTGGCGGAAAATGCGGATACGCAGCGTAGAGGCGAGCTCGACATAGAGGCGTTTCATATTCTGCATCAGCGATAGAAAAATGACAGCGGGTTATCTTTGCCCAGCGCGCCAATCAGAATGCCGCGAGAATAGCCGACAGCTGCGCCAGTGCAATACGCGCGCCATCAGGCTGTAGCTAAAGAAGCAGGGAATACCGAGCAAAATAAAGAATTTACGACGGCCGAAGCGTTTACCCAGCTAGGTCGAACCGAAGTTATCGGTCAGAAAGCCCATCAACGGGCTGACCACGGCATCCAGCACGCGCAGCAGCAAAAATAAAGGTGGCTTCGATGGGCGTCAGGCCACAGAAGGTCGTGTAGAAATAGAGCAGCCAGGCGGCAGTAAGCGCCGTGGTGCCTGTGCCGAGGAAATCCCCGGAGCCGTAAGCCAGATAGTGACCAAAACCAATTTTACGTGAGCGCATACGGATGCTCCTTATATCGCCATTGACATACATCCCTTGTATCCCGGACCACACACTCGGAATAAATAGAAAGTAGAGCCGCAGCGCCAGGCAAACCTTCGCAATTTCAACAAAGTCGGTGGCAGGCTGGCAATAATGCAAAAAAAAGCGGTGCATTTCTAATTTATAAAACAGCGTTTCATTTTATCTCTGGATGGGGCAGAGTTGCGCAAAGCGGCGCATAGCCAAACGAACCGGTAAAAATGATGCAAAGGCAGGCAGTTAATCGGGGAAAAGTGGTCCTGAACTTGAAAGAAAACAATTTCCTCACGCATACTGATCGAATGTTAATCAGGCTTAAGGAACTGCACCATGGCTGAAGAAACTATTTTCAGTAAAATCATCCGTCGCGAAATCCCTGCCGACGTGGTGTATCAGGATGAACTGGTCACTGCATTTCGTGACATCTCTCCTAAAGCGCCAACCCATATTCTGATCGTGCCCAATGTCTTGATTCACACTGCCAACGATGCGCTGCCTGCGCACGAGCAGGCGCTGGGTCGCCTGTTTACCGTCGCGGCAAAAATCGCGCGCGCCGAGGGGATTGACGAAGACGGCTACCGCCTGATCGTCAACTGCAATCGTCACGGCGGCCAGGAGGTTTATCACATTCATATGCATTTGCTCGGCGGACGTCCGCTGGGGCCGATGCTGGCTGACTGATTTTCCACACGGAAGCAAGTTATGCGTCAATGGCTAACGTGCCTGCCGCTCCTGCTGACTCTGGCAGGCTGTAGCAGCGACAAACCAAAGATTGATACGTCACAGTCACTGGTAATGGAGTCATCGGTGCTCTCTGCCGGCATTATTACCGACGAGCCGGTTGTGGATGAAGAGGATGGGCAGCAGCGTGCTCTATAACCAGCGGGAAACCCCGGTGGTGATCCACTAATCGATTCTACTGGTATGACGACAAAGGACTGGAAATTACGCCGCGTGAACCGGCACAAATGGTTACCGTTTCGGCGCAAGGCAGCATTGTCGCCGCTTCCCAAATGGGCAACCTGACGGCCAGCAAGGTTCGTCTTTACCTTTATCTCTGAGGACTGTTACATGATTCGCCGACTCCCTCGTTCTGGAGCGTTACTGATGGCGCTCATTCTTTCCGGCTGTGTGATTAAACAGCAGCAGCCTGCACCCGTTGAGCCAACACAACCGGCTGAACCCACGCAGCCGCAGCCTGTGCCACAGCCTGTCCTTGAACCGACGCAGCCGGTGCCGCCAAAACTGAAAACGATTAACTGGGATGCCAGCGTGCAGCCGCTGGTGGCGCAGATGCTGAATTCATCCGGCAGCGCCGCACCGGGCAGCGTACTGATGGTCGATCGCATTAAAAACAGCACTAACGGCACGCTGCAAAGCGGGAAAGCGACCGACGCCATCCAGAACGCGCTGGCTAATAACGGCAAGTTTACGCTGGTGACCAACGACCAGCTGGCGCAGGCGAAGCATACGCTGGGCCTGTCGGCTGACGACAGTCTCAACTCGCGCAGCAAAGCGATTGGTCTGGCCCGCACGCTTAACGCGCAGTATGTGCTCTACAGCACGGCGCAGGGCGATGTTAAAACCCCGACGTTGCAGATGCAGCTGATGCTGGTGCAGACCGGCGAGATTATCTGGTCAGGCAAAGGTGTCGCCCAGAATTGATCCCTCGCTGCTGGCGCGCATTGAAAAAAGGCTGCCGGGCTTTACCTCGTGCAGCCTGACGCCGCTGCAAGGGCTGACCGGCCAGAGCAGTAAACTGGAAAACGGGCAGGGCGCTTTCATTGTGCGGCCCGCGCCGCAGCCGCCGATCCCTTTTGTCGATCGCCAGCGCGAAGCCCGACTGTTGCGTAAGCTTTCCGCCAGCGGCCTGACGCCGCATCCGCTAATGGGGGACGCGCAGCTGCTGGTGCTGCAGTGGCAAAACGGCGAGCTGCTCTCATCAGAGGCATTTCACCAGCGCCGCGACGAGGTAGTCGTGCTGCTGCTGTGCCTGCACCGTCAGCCGCTGACCGGCCATGTTCTGCACCTGCTGCCGCTGCTGGAACGTTACTGGCAGCTCTGCCAGCAGCGCCACGTTCGCTGGCAGTGCGCACTGCGCCAGCTTCAGCGCGCGGGCGAGCCCTGACCGCTGCGCCTGGCTCCGCTGCATATGGATGTTCACAGCGGCAACCTGGTTGCAGATGAAAAAGGGCTGCATCTGATCGACTGGGAATATGCTGCCGATGGCGATATCGCCCTGGAGCTGGCTGCGCTGTGCGCCGCAGCGCCCGAGCACAAGGATAGCTGGCTGGAAAGCTATGCGCAGGCGGCCCAGTTATCACCCGTGCAGCTGGCGCGTCAGAGCTGGAATACATTTAATTTGCGCGGCCTCAGAGGCCGCGGCAGGAACCGATTATGACGACTCACCTTCCCGGACCGCTGATGCTGGATGTCGAAGGCTTTGAACTGGACGCTGAAGAGCGCGAGATCCTGAAACATCCGACGGTAGGCGGGGTGATCCTGTTTGCCCGTAACTACCACGATCTGGCGCAGCTGGCGGAACTGGTGCGTCAGATCCGCAATGCTTCACGCACGCGGCTGGTGGTGGCGGTCGATCAGGAAGGCGGGCGCGGCGCGTACAGCGTTTCCGCGACGGCTTCACTACCTTACCGGGGATGCAGTCTTTTGCGGCGCTGCACGACGCCGAAACTGGCGGCGAGCTGGCGCAGCAGGAGGGCTGGCAGATGGCGGCGGAGATGATCGCCATGGATATCGACATCAGCTTCGCGCCGGTGCTTGATCTGGGCCATATCAGCGCGGCGATTGGCGATCGCTCTTTCCATAAGGATCCGTAGGTTGCGCTGGCGATGGCGCGCCGTTTTATCGCCGGGATGCATGAAGCCGGCATGAAAACCACCGGTAAACACTTCCCTGGCCACGGCGCAGTCAGCACAGACTCCCATAAAGAGACGCCGCGCGATCTGCAAACCCTGCGTCATCAGGATATGGCGATCTTCCAGGCATTGTTTGATGAAGGCGCGCTGGACGCCGTCATGCCGGCGCACGTTATCTATACTGAGGTAGATCCTCTGCCCGCCAGCGGTTCGCCTTACTGGCTAAAGACCGTGCTGCGCAAGGAGCTGGGCTTTGACGGCGTCATCTTCTCTGACGATCTGTCGATGGAAGGTGCAACGATTATGGGCAGCTATGCGCAACGCGCCCAGCAGTCGCTGTCGGCCGGATGCGACATGATTCTGGTCTGCAACCATCGCGAAGGGGCGATTAGCGTGCTGGATAATTTGATCGCGATCGGCGCTGAGCGCGTGCCGCGCCTGTACCATCGGGGAACCCTTACCCGCCAGAGCCTGCAACAGAGCGCGCGCTGGAAACAGAATGCGCAGCAGCTGAGCCAGCTGCAGGCGCTCTGGCTGGAACACAAAGCGTCAGGAAAATAGGCTCTTCTCCTGGCGCACATCACGCTGAGGAGAGTCATGATTATTTATCTGCACGGTTTCGATTCCAACAGTCCATGCAACCATGAAAAGGTGCTGCAGCTTCAGTTTATCGATCCTGACGTGAGACTGATTAGCTATAGCACCCGCCATCCCAAACACGACATGCAGTTACTGCTCAAAGAGACCGATAAATGCTGACGCACGGCAGCAGCGGCCAGCCGCTGATCTGCGGTGTCGGGCTGGGGGGTTACTGGGCGGAACGCATCGGCTTTCTCTGCGGCATCCGCCAGGCGATCTTTAATCCTAATCTGTTTCCCTTTGAAAATATGGAAGAGAAAATTGACCGGCCGGAAGAGTATCTCGACATCGCCACCAAGTGCGTTACCGACTTTTGCGAGAAAAACCGCGACCGCTGCCTGGTGTTTTTGTCGCGCTAGGACGAGGCGCTCAACAGCCAGCGCAGTGCGGAGAAGAATATCTCCCATCACCTCCAGCGTATAAATGCTTTCAAAAAATTGGGTTAAAGAAAAGGGCGCTGCCCAGGCGCCCGGCAATTTTGCGTAATATTCCGAGTTATCCGCACACTAATTGATGTGGATCAATTTTGGTATGACCATCTTCCCTGCCCATGCTATTCTGCCTTCAGTCGCGATTTTAACTTCGCCAACCCTATGTTTATTAAGATTTAATTTGACCATTGTTAACTATTTGTTCACATTTTGAGGCGGTCTTGTTGACTACATCCATGAAAAAAATCGTTATTGTCGGCGGCGGCGCGGGCGGACTGGAGATGGCCACACAGCTGGGCCATAAGCTGGGCCGTAAGAAAAAGGCTGAGATTATCCTGGTTGACCGCAACCACAGCCATCTGTGGAAACCGCTGCTGCATGAAGTGGCGACCGGTTCTATGGACGAAGGCATTGACGCGCTGAGCTACCTAGCGCACGCGCGCAACCACGGCTTCCAGTTCCAGCTGGGCGCGCTGACCAATATAAACCGCGAGAACAAAACCATTGAGCTGGCGGAAATGTGCGACGATAACGGCGAAGTGCTGGTACCACAGCGCGAGCTGGCCTACGACACGCTGGTCATGGCGCTGGGCAGCACCTCGAACGACTTCGGTACGCCGGGCGTTAAAGATCATTGCATTTTCCTCGACAACCCGCATCAGGCGCAGCGTTTCCACAATGAGATGCTGAACCAGTTCCTGAAATTCTCTGCCAGCCAAGGCCGTCTGGAGAAGGTCAATATAGCCATCGTGGGCGGCGGGGCCACCGGCGTAGAGCTGTCGGCAGAGCTGCACAATGCGGTTAAACAGCTGCACAGCTATGGCTACAAAGGGCTGAGCAGCGAAGCGCTGAACGTGACGCTGGCCGAAGCGGGTGAGCGTATTCTGCCGGCGCTGCCGCCGCGTATCTCCGCTGCCGCGCACAGCGAGCTGACCAAACTGGGCGTGCGCGTGCTGACGCAAACCATGGTCACCAGCGCGGATAAAAACGGTCTGCACACTAAAGGCGGCGAATTTATCGAGGCGGATCTGATGGTCTGGGCGGCGGGCATCAAAGCGCCGGACTTCCTGAAAGAGATCGGTGGGCTGGAAACTAACCGTATTAACCAGCTGGTGGTGAAAGAGACGCTGCAAACCACGCTTGATGACGATATTTACTCCATCGGCGACTGCGCCTCCTGTGCGCTGCCATCCGGTGGCTTTGTTCCACCGCGCGCCCAGTCGGCGCACCAGATGGCGTCACGCGCGATGGAGAATATCCTTGCCCAGCGCAGCTGCAAGCCGCTGAAAGCCTACGTTTATAAGGATCACGGCTCGCTGGTGTCGCTGTCGCGCTTTAGCACCGTCGGCAGCCTGATGGGTAACCTGATGCGCGGTTCAATGATGGTCGAAGGGCGCATTGCGCGTTTTGTCTACATCTCCTTGTACCGTATGCACCAGATTGCGCTCCACGGCTACTTCAAGACTGGCCTGATGATGCTGGTTGGCAGCCTCAACCGCGTGATCCGTCCGCGCCTCAAGCTGCACTAATGATTTAAGGCGGCGCAAGCCGCCTTTTTCGCCTGTTAACCCTCTGACCCATAACACAAATTAATTAAAATCCTGCCATTAAGCTGCCTCAGAACTCTCAGAAAAGGTGGCTCTGCTGCACCTGCGGTGCGTTTTCCTCCATTAATCTGATGTTGCAATTTCGGGCCATCTGTAAAACTTTATCCTGTGAATACGGCGGGTCGTGCACGCCGTCTGTGCTTCAGCGACAGGGGACATCGTTGCAGCACGCATGCACGTTAACAACTTCAGGAGGACAATCCTGTGAATAAATCGATGTTAGCGGGTATCTGTATCGGTGTAGCAGCGGCGCTGGGTGTGGCTGCTGTCGCCAGCATGGATGTGTTTGACCGTGGTCCGCAATATGTGCAGGTGCTTTCGGCAACGCCAATCAAAAAGAGCATCAAGCAGCCGCGACAGGAGTGTCGCAATGTCACCTTAACCCATCGTCGTGCGGTGCAGGATGAGAATCGCATCACGGGTTCGGTGTTGGGCGCGGTGGCAGGTGGCGTACTGGGCCACCAGTTCGATGGTGGGCGCGATGTGGCGACAGTCGCTGGTGCACTGGCGGGCGGCTATGCCGGCAACCAGGTGCAGGGGGGTTTGCAGGATCGCGACACCTACACCACATCAGAACAACGTTGTAAAACGGTTTACTATAAACAAGAAAAGATGCTGGGTTATGATGTGACCTATAAAATAGGCACCCAGCAGGGCAAAATCCGTATGGAAAATGCCCCTGGCACCCGCATCCCGCTGGACCGTAACGGCCAGCTCATCCTGAACAGTAATCAGGCTTAATCGGACAAAGATTCCCACACAGCACCCCAATAATGAAAAAGGCCCATCTTACGATAGGCCTTTTTTTATCTGGCAAGCGCTGGCGCGATCAGCCGATAGTCATCAGGCTGGCGTTGCCGCCCGCCGCCGCGGTGTTGACGCTCAGCGAACGCTCAATCAGCAGGCGCTCCAGCAGCAGATCGGTTTCGCCGCGAGCGAAGCCTTGCACGGAGACAATCGCGCCGTCGCGCTCCGCAATCTGCTCACACAGCGCGCGCAGCTGATCGGCGTCGCCGTGGTAGATCACCGCATCAAAGTGCGTGGAGAAGAGATCCTTCGCCAGCGCAATTTGTGCCTGTACCGCATGCGGCAAGGTATTACACAGCTTGCGATGCAGTTCATCATCCGGCCACAGCGCCTGGCTGCCGACGCTGGTTACCGCCGCCAGCTGCACCAGCGCATCCTGCTCGTTATCGGCGAGGCAGAGTACGTGCTCACGCGGCAGCAGCGAGAAGGTATTGCGCTCGCCGGTCGGGCCGGTCAGCAGGCGCACAGTGCCCGCCTGCGCCTGCGTGGCGTAGCGCTGGCAGAGCGCAGCCAGTTCAGGCTTGTCCTGCTGCGCCCAGGCGTTCAGCGCTTTATGCGGCTCCAGCAGCGCCTCACGCAGCGTGCCGTCAACGGGGCATTCAGCGTCCTGGCGGTTAAAGGTGGTGCTCAACGCCTCTTCCGGACGGCTGGCCAGCAGGCGGTAGAGATAGAGCGGGCCACCGGCTTTCGGGCCGGTGCCGGACAGGCCTTCACCGCCGAACGGTTGCACGCCAACCACGGCACCCACCATATTACGGTTAACGTAGAGGTTGCCGACTTTGGCATTCGCCGTGACCTGTGCGATGGTCTCATCAATACGGGTATGCACGCCCAGCGTCAGACCGTAGCCGCCCGCGTTTATCTGCTCGATCAACTGCGGCAGGGCGTTACGTGCGAAGCGCACCACGTGCAGCACCGGACCAAAAATTTCTTTGTCGAGATCGCTGACCTGGTTTAGCTCGATCAGCGTCGGCTTGATAAAGGTGCCGCTCTGCCACTCTGCGCTGTCTTGCGGATGGTCCTGTACCGCCTGATAGACGGTATTGCCCTTATTGCGCATCGCTTGGATATGCCGCTCGATCACGGCTTTCGCCTCGGCGTCGATTACCGGCCCAATATCGGTAGAGAGGCGCTCCGGATTGCCCATACGGCACTCGGCCATCGCGCCGCGCAGCATCTTCAGCGTGTGATCCGCCACGTCATCCTGAATGCAGAGCAGACGCAGCGCCGAGCAGCGCTGACCAGCGCTGTCGAACGCCGAGGCGAGAATATCCACGACCACCTGTTCCGTTAGCGCTGACGAATCGACGATCATGGCGTTCAGCCCGCCGGTTTCAGCGATCAGGGGCGTCGGACGACCCTGAGGATCGAGGCGGCCCGCCAGGTTGCGCTGCAACAGCGTCGCCACGGCGGTCGAGCCGGTAAACATCACGCCGCGCACGCGCGGGTCACGCGTTAGCTGCGCGCCGACGGTTTCGCCATTGCCTGTCAGCAACTGCAGCACGCCCGCAGGCACGCCCGCATCCAGCAGGATCTGCACCGCCTGTGCGGCGATCAGTGGGGTCTGCTCGGCAGGCTTAGCCAGCACGCTGTTGCCCGCGGCCAGCGCGGCGGCAATCTGGCCGGTAAAGATCGCCAGCGGGAAGTTCCACGGGCTGATGCAGACCACCGGGCCGAGCGGGCGGTGGGTTTCGTTGTCGAAATCGCTGCGCACTATGCCCGCGTAGTAGCGCAGGAAATCCACCGCCTCGCGTACTTCGGCGATGGCGTTGTTGTAGGTTTTGCCCGCTTCGCGCACCAGGATGCCGATCAACTGCTGCATCCCGTCTTCCATGTGCTGCGCGGCACGGTCGAGAATGGCGGCGCGCTCATCCGGCGGGGTGGAGAGCCAGATTGGGCCGGCGTTCACGGCGGCATCCAGCGCCAGTGACACTTCCGCTTTGCTGGCTTCGCGCACTTGGCCGACGACATCGCCCGGCGCGGCTGGGTTGAGCACCGCGCGGGTTTCGCCATCGCCCAGCTCGCCATCAATGATCGGCTGCGCCAGCCAAGGCTGCGCGGCGCTGCTCAGCAGGGCGCTGGAGAGCGAGGCCAGACGATGCTCATTGGCCATATCGATACCGGCCGAGTTGCTGCGCCCCGCGCCATAAAGATCGCGCGGCAGCGGGATTCTCGGGTGCGGCAGGCCAATCGCACCTTCGCTCGCGCCCAGCTTTTCCACCGCAGCAACCGGATCGGCCACCAGCTCGTCAATCGGCAGCGAGGTATCAGCGACGCGGTTAACAAAGGAGGTGTTCGCGCCGTTTTCCAGCAGACGGCGCACCAGATAGGCGAGCAGGGTTTCATGGGTGCCCACCGGCGCATAAATACGGCATGGGCGGTTGAGCTTACCGTCCGCCACTTTACCGACCACCTGCTCATACAGCGGTTCGCCCATGCCGTGCAGGCACTGGAACTCATACTGTCCCGGGTAGTAGTTATTGCCTGCCAGCTGATAGATAGCCGCCAGCGTATGGGCGTTGTGCGTCGCGAACTGCGGATAGATCAGGTTCGGCACCGCCAGCAGCTTGCGCGCGCAGGCGAGGTAAGAGATATCGGTGTAGACCTTGCGCGTATAGACCGGATAGCCCTCCAGCCCCTCGACCTGGGCGCGTTTGATTTCGTTGTCCCAGTATGCACCTTTTACCAGACGGATCATCAGGCGACGGCGGCTGCGCTGCGCCAGGTCGATCAGCGAATCAATGACAAACGGGCAGCGTTTCATATAGGCCTGGATAACGAAGCCGATGCCGTTCCAGCCTTCCTGCTCTGGCTCGAAGCAGAGCTTCTCCAGTAGGTCGAGCGACAGCTCCAGCCGGTCAGCCTCTTCGGCGTCGATATTGATGCCGATATCGTAGGAGCGCGCCAGCAGCGTCAGGGATTTCAGGATCGGGTAGAGCTCTTCCATGACGCGAGCGTACTGGGCGCGGCTGTAGCGCGGATGCAGCGCAGAGAGCTTGATCGAGATACCCGGCCCTTCATAAATGCCGCGGCCGTTAGAGGCTTTGCCAATAGCGTGGATCGCCTTCTGGTAGGAGAGCAGATAGGCTTTGGCATCGCTGGCGGTCAGCGCCGCTTCGCCCAGCATATCGTAGGAGTAGCGGAAGCCTTTCTCTTCCAGCTTGCGCGCGTTCGCCAGCGCCTCAGCGATGGTTTCGCCGGTGACGAACTGCTCGCCCATCAGGCGCATCGCCATATCGATCCCTTTACGGATCAGCGGCTCACCGCTCTTGCCGATAATGCGGTTCAGCGAACGCGACAGGTTCGCTTCGTTATGGGTCGACACCAGGCGTCCGGTAAACAGCAGACCCCAGGTAGCGGCGTTAACAAACAGGGAAGGGCTGCGGCCCAGATGCGACTGCCAGTTGCCGTTGCTGATTTTGTCGCGAATCAGCGCGTCACGCGTTGGCTTGTCTGGAATACGCAGCAGCGCTTCGGCCAAGCACATCAGCGCCACGCCTTCTTGGGAGGAGAGCGAGAACTCCTGCAGCAGGCTTTGCACCATTCCGGCGCGTCCGTTTGCCCCTTTTTGGTGCCGCAGCTTGTCGGCAAGCTGGTAAGCGAGCTGATGGGTTTTCTCTGCCAGCGGGGTAGGCAGACGCGCCTGCTCCAGCAGCATCGGTACCGCATCAGTTTCTGGACGACGCCATGCCGCGGTGATAGCGGCACGCGCAACCGACTGCGGCAGAATATGCTCAGCGAAGTCGAGGAAGGGCTGGTGTGTCTCTTCTGGCGCAATCTCTTCAGACTCTGCCAGCGCACCCGCCGCGACCTGGATTTCCGGCAGCGCATCGCCACTTTCCAGCTGGCCTAGGTAGTTCAAAATGGCCTGCTTAATCAGCCAGTGCGGGGTGCGGTCGATATTCTGCGCCGCCAGTTTAATGCGTTCGCGGGTGGCTTCATCCAGCTTCACCACCATAGTAGTTGTGCCCATGACGTCTCTGCTCCTGTGTCTGTATCTTACTGCGTGGGCAGCACTATTACTGATGTTGCAACTTTGTGCAACCTTGTTAAGTGTTACCTGCGTAGCAGCCTTTTTAATGATTAATTTGTTCATGATAAAAAAGACGGCATGGAACTTGCTGCAAGCCGCAAGAATCTCGCCAAAACGTCACGGCGCTGACTCACTGCATTTGTAGGAGTTTGCAGAGGTACAACTTACGAACTGTGAGCGAGTGCAACCTGTTAACAAAATTTAGGAATTACCAGGTGAAATCGCTGTGATGCTTGTGTTAAATCCATTGTGCGCATCGCACCTTTCCGGCAGGATACCGCGCCTCAGGAAATGTTGAGCGCCTGAATCTGGACAAAACCTGCTGCTTTGCCCCGTTCCGGTGAGCCAGCAGCGTGCGGTTTCTCTCGGGAAATCAACTCTAAAGTGGAGAGACGAATGAATGTAAGCACACCGATGCTGGTGACTTTTGTAATTTATATCCTTGGAATGGTGTTGATAGGGCTTGTGGCTTACCGTTCCACTAAAAACTTCAACGATTACATTCTGGGTGGGCGCAGCCTTGGCAGCGTGGTGACCGCACTGTCGGCAGGTGCATCTGACATGAGCGGCTGGCTGCTGATGGGACTGCCTGGCGCGATCTTTCTCTCTGGTATCTCTGAAAGCTGGATTGCTATTGGCCTGACGATTGGTGCCTGGCTCAACTGGAAGGTTGTGGCGGGACGTCTGCGCGTGCAGACAGAACATCATGACAATGCGTTGACCCTGCCGGACTTCTTTACCAGCCGCTTTGAAGATAAAAGCAAAATCCTGCGCGTGATCTCGGCGCTGGTTATCCTGATCTTCTTCACCATCTACTGCGCCTCAGGCGTGGTGGCGGGCGCGCGTCTGTTCGAAAGCACTTTTGGCATGAGCTATGAAACCGCGCTGTGGGCCGGTGCGGCGGCAACCATCCTCTATACGCTGGTGGGCGGTTTCCTGGCCGTGAGCTGGACCGATACCGTCCAGGCAAGCCTGATGATTTTCGCCCTGATCCTGACGCCGATTATTGTGATTGTTGCCGTAGGCGGCCTGGATGACTCGCTGGCGGTCATCGAAGCGAAAAGCCTTGAAAACCTCAATATGCTGAAAGGGCTAAACTTCGTGTCGGTGATCTCGCTGCTGGGCTGGGGGCTGGGCTACTTCGGTCAGCCGCATATTCTGGCACGCTTTATGGCGGCCGATTCCCACCGCTCCATCCGCACCGCCCGCCGTATCGGCATGGCGTGGATGGTGCTCTGCCTGGCGGGCGCAGTAGCGGTTGGCTTCTTCGGCATCGCCTACTTCCAGAACCACCCGGATCAGGCGGCTGGCGTGAGCGGCAACGGCGAGCGCGTCTTCATCGAGCTGGCGCGTATCCTGTTTAACCCGTGGATTGCCGGTATCCTGCTGTCGGCGATTCTGGCGGCAGTAATGTCGACGCTGAGCTGCCAGCTGCTGGTCTGTTCCAGCGCACTGACCGAAGATCTCTATAAAGGTTTCCTGCGTAAAAATGCCAGCCAGAAAGAGCTGGTCTGGTTTGGACGCGCGATGGTGCTGCTGGTGGCGCTGATCTCTATTGCGCTCGCCTCAAACCCGGATAACCGCGTGCTGGTTCTGGTGAGCTACGCTTGGGCCGGCTTTGGTGCCGCTTTCGGTCCGGTGGTACTGTTCGGCGTCTGCTGGAAACGTATGACGCGCAACGGCGCGCTGGCGGGGATGATCATTGGTGCAGCAACCGTGCTGATCTGGAAACAGTACGGCTGGCTGGGTCTTTATGAAATCATTCCGGGCTTTGCCTTTGCCAGCATCGCGATTGTGGTGTTCAGCCTGCTGGGACGCGCGCCTTCTGCTGCGGCGCAGCAGCGCTTTGACGCCGCCGAGGCGGAATATCTGACAAAATAACTGGCTCTGATTGCAGGCCCGCTTTCCTGACCGAAAGCGGGCTTTTTTGTGCCCGTCAGCTACGAAATAATTTCCGCAGATTACTTGTTTTTTGATTGGCGATAATTATAATCGGTATCGTTCGTATTTTGCTTTACTTTACTTTACTTTACCCGTGATTGACGCTGCTTACACATTCAAGAGGTCGGCGATGTTTGTTCCCTTTCTTATTATGCTGCGCGAGGGGCTGGAAGCAGCGCTTATCGTCAGCCTGATCGCTAGCTATCTGAAACGCACCGGGCGGACGCGGTGGTTCCCTGCGCTGTGGGCGGGCGTATTTATCGCCGCTGCGCTCTGTCTGGCCCTCGGTATTTTCATTAACCAGACCACCGGCGAGTTCCCTCAAAAACAGCAGGAGTTGTTCGAGGGCATTGTGGCGGTGATTGCCGTGGTAATCCTGACCTCGATGGTGTTCTGGATGCGCAAAGTGGCGCGCAATATGCGTGCGCAGCTGGAGCAGGCCGTCGACCAGGCTCTGAGCCGCTCCGGGCGTGGCGGGCTGGCGCTGGTGCTGATGGTGTTCCTCGCCGTGGCGCGCGAGGGGCTCGAGTCGGTGTTCTTCCTGCTGGCCGCGTTCACGCAGTATGTCGGCTATGCGCCGCCGATTGGTGCGGTGCTGGGGCTGGCGACCGCCGTTGCGCTGGGAATGTTGCTCTACTGGGGCGGTGTGCGGCTCAATATGGCGCACTTCTTCCGCTGGACCAGCCTGTTTATTCTGTTTGTCGCGGCCGGGCTGGCGGCGGGCGCGATACGCGCTTTCCACGAGGCAGGCATCTGGAACCATTTTCAGGACATTGCCTTCGACCTGAGCAATGTGCTCTCCACCCATTCGCTGTTCGGCACGCTGCTTGAAGGCGTTCTCGGCTATCAGGAGACGCCGAGCGTCAGTGAAGTGGTGGTCTATTTCCTTTATCTCATCCCGGCACTGCTGCTGTTTGTGATGCCTGCGCGCCCGGCGCGCCAACTCTCTACTTATACAGGGACACAACTATGATGATTCGCTTTCGCCGCAAAACGCTACTGGCTTCACTGATGGCGCTGTCGGCAACCGTTGCGGCTGCCGATATTGCGCAGGTTAACATCAACGTCACGGACAAACAGTGCGAGTCGATGCAGCTGACGGTCAAAGCCGGGAAAACCCAATTTTTGATTAAAAACAGCAGCCAGAAAGCGCTGGAATGGGAGATACTGAAGGGCGTGCTGGTAGTGGAAGAGCTCGAGAATATCGCGCCAGGCTTCAGCCAGAAACTGACCGCTAACCTTGAGGCGGGTGAGTATGAGATGACCTGCGGCCTGCTGAGCAACCCGAAGGGCAAACTGATCGTCGAAGATGGCGGTGCGTCAACCGCGAAAAGCGATAAGCCTGGCATCCTGTCGCTGGCTGGCCCGATTACCGCTTACAAAGCGTACGTCATGCAGGAAGTGGCGCAGATGGTGGCGGGCACCGAGGCCTTTACCCATGCGGTGAAAGCCGGCGACATTGAGAAAGCCAAAGCGCTCTACGCCCCGACGCGCCAGCACTATGAGCGTATCGAGCCTATCGCCGAGCTCTTCTCCGATCTCGACGGCAGCATCGACGCGCGTGAAGATGACTACGAGAAGAAAGCAGAAGATCCTAAGTTCACCGGCTTCCATCGCTTGGAGAAAGCGCTGTTCGGCGACAATAACACCAAAGGCATGGAAGGCTACGCGACCCAGCTCAAGCGCGACGTGCAGGATCTGCAAACCCGCATTAGCGAGCTGGCTTTCCCACCGGTAAAAGTCGTGGGTGGCGCGGCAGGCCTGATTGAGGAGATCGCCTCCAGCAAAATTTCTGGCGAAGAGGATCGCTACAGCCGTACCGACCTGTGGGACTTCCAGGCAAACATCGACGGCGCGCAAAAAATTGTCGATCTGCTGCGCCCACAGCTGCAGCAGGCGAATCCGCAGCTGCTGGCGAAGGTCGACGTCAACTTCAAAAAAGTTGACGCCATTCTGAGCAAATACCGCACCGGAGAAGGCTTCGCCTCCTATGAGAAACTGACCAGCGCGGATCGTAATGCGTTGAAAGGGCCAATCACCGCGCTGGCGGAAGATTTCTCTCTGCTGCGCGGCACCTTAGGGCTAGATTGATATGATCAATAACAAGGACGAGGCGCAGCCTGCACGGCGGCGTCTGTTAAAGGGATTAGGCATGTTGGGCGGCGCGGCGGCGCTGAGCGGTGGCTGTCCGTTCCACGCGGCGGCCGACAGCTTCGCGCCCGGTACGGTTGCACCCGATGCTAGCCAGCAGGTGCAACCGTTCTACGGACGGTTTCAGGGGGGCATCATTACGCCGCAGCAGGCGTCGATGATGATGGTGGCTTTTGACGTGCTGGCCAGCGATAAAGCTGAGCTGGTGCGCCTGTTTCAACTGCTTACCACGCGTATCGCCTTCCTGACCACCGGCGGACCTGCTCCGGGGGTGGCCAATCCCCGGCTGCCGCCAATGGACTCTGGCATACTGGGCGCGGAGATCGCCCCGGACAACCTCACTGTTACCGTGTCGGTCGGCGAGACGCTGTTCGACGAGCGCTTTGGCCTTCAGGCTCTGAAGCCGAAGCAGCTGCAAAGCATGACGCGCTTTCCCAACGACTCGCTGGATGCGGCCCAGTGCCACGGCGATCTGCTGCTGCAAATCTGCGCCAACAACCAAGATACGGTCATCCACGCGCTGCGCGACATTGTCAAACATACGCCCGATTTGTTGGGAATTCGCTGGCGGCGTGAAGGCTTTATTGCCGACCACGCCTCGCGCAGCCGCGGTAAAGAGACGCCGATCAACCTGCTGGGCTTTAAAGACGGCACGGCGAATCCTGATACCCAGGATAAGCCGCTAATGGACAAACTCCTGTGGGTGACGGCGGATCAGGATGAACCCGCATGGGCGCGTAACGGCTGCTACCAGGCGGCACGCATTATTCGCTTTCGCGTGGAGATGTGGGATCGCACGCCGCTAGGTGAGCAGCAGGTTATTTTTGGGCGTGACAAGCTGAGCGGCGCGCCGCTGGGCATGGCGCATGAACATGACGTGCCTGATTATACGAAGGACCCCAACGGCGAGGTGATCGCCCTGGATGCCCATATCCGCCTCGCAAATCCGCGCACCCGCGAGACCGAGAGCAGCCTGATGCTGCGCCGGGGCTACAGCTACTCGGCTGGTTTGACCGCGTCGGGTCAGCTTGATATGGGGCTGCTGTTTGTTTGCTACCAGCATGACCTGGAGAAGGGCTTTATTACCGTGCAAAAGCGGCTGAATGGCGAAGCGCTGGAAGAGTATATCCGTCCGATCGGCGGCGGCTATTTCTTTGTTTTGCCCGGTGTTCCTGACAACAGCCAATATCTGGCGCAGCCGTTGCTGGAAGCCTGAGCTGAACCACGCCGTCGGGATGGCGGTGTGATATTTGCTGGGCTGATAAAATATTTTCCAGCTGTGTACTGAAGAAATCTGTTGATCGCTATAGCAAATCCTATGCCTTTCACTGCCCACTCTCAGCCATTTTCCGTTTTCTGGACTGCACGTAAAATTAATGTTGCCAAATTTGTTAAAATTAGTGCAGTTTAATGGATAAGCGTGTTGGTTATCAGACTGGAGTCGCGCATGGGAACGTCCTGTACAGGACACACAGTTTCACTCAGATTTCGCACTTTCCGGCGAGGAGCAAACTACCCTCGACTGCATCCTCTTCTTTAGCAAATTGTTTTCTTACCTCCGATTTTTACCGGTGTGCGGTTGCGCTTCGGTGCGGCTGCGCATCTTTATCAACGGCACGTCATGGCTCGAAAGGAAGCCATCAAACCTCTAAAGCGTTCAGTTAATCGTGGCGGGCAACGGCCCAACGCGGGAAATGAAACCAACTGTAAGGTGCGACTATGGGAAGACAGAAAGCAGTGATCAAAGCGCGTCGTGAAGCCAGAAGGGTGCTTCGTAGTGACTCTCGCAGTCATCGTCAGCGTGAAGAAGAATCGGTCACTTCGCTGCTGCAGATGAGTGGGCTAGATGCAATCGGTATGGCGCGGGATGTGCGCGACAGTTCGCCGATTGCCGCCAGAAATGAATCTCAGGCGCACTATCTCCAGGCCATAGAAACGAAACAGCTGATCTTTGCAACCGGTGAGGCCGGATGTGGTAAAATCTGGATCAGCGCCGCGAAAGCGGCAGAGGCCCTGATACATAAGGATATTGACAGGATCATCGTCACGCGACCGGTGTTACAGGCCGATGAAGATCTAGGGTTCCTGCCAGGGGATATCTCAGCAAAATTTGCCCCATATTTCCGGCCGGTCTACGACGTTCTGGTTAAACGTCTTGGCGCTTCCTTTATGCAGTACTGTCTGCGACTCGAAATCGGCAAGGTAGAAATCGCGCCTTTCGCCTACATGCGTGGTTGTACCTTTGAAAATGCGGTGGTGATCCTCGATGAGGCACAAAACGTGACTGCGGCACAGATGAAGATGTTCCTGACGCGCCTTGGCGAAAACGTCCCGGTGATTGTTAACGGCGATATTACCCAGTGCGACTTGCCCGCTGGGGTGCCTTCCGGTCTTGCGGACGCGCTGGCGCGATTCGAAGAGGACGAGATGGTTGGCATTGTACGCTTCGGTAAAGATGACTGCGTGCGCTCGGCGCTGTGCCATCGAACGTTGCATGCTTATGGATGATTGAGTGAGTCTGTGTAGCAAGCAAAACCCGGCGCAAGCCGGGTTTTTTTATGCGGATTGACGGCTTCTGACAGGGGCACCGCTTTATCTTTACTCTTTTTGTATACCCAACTAGTATACCCAAAATTGGCAGCTAGAGAGAGGAATCGTGATGAATCGTGATGAGAGGAAAAGTAAGCATTACCGTGGAGAAGGACAACTATAGATATCTTGTTGATTCTGGCGTTAACGTCTCAGCATTGGCCGATGAGGTCTATGCAAAAGAAGCAAAGCGAATCAGGGCTGAGCGGTGGAAAGAAGAGAACCGCGAAGGGATGCAGGAATTAGCCGAATTTACTGAGAAATATGGTTCTTTTGCTGACGAGCACAGGAAGTGGTAACGATGCAGTTCGACGTGTTTGAACATAAAAGCAAAGGCAATTATCCACTCTTTGTTGTTGTTCAAAGTGACAGTGACATAGTTGAGACGCCAGGCTACTACATGGCGGCCCCTCTGATTGATGCATCACTGTTGTCTTCAAAGGTCAGTAAAGAGCTCATTCCTGTTGTGTATTTGAATGGTGTCGCGCTAAGCGTTAAAACAACAGATATGGTTGCGGTGCCTGAAAAAGCATTTGGTCAAAAGGTTGGCTCATTATCTGCGCACGAAACTGACATCCAAAATGCTATCAACATCCTGTTTTTGGGGGTGTAAAGATATTGCCTTGGCCCGTAGTAATAAACGTAATGATACAAAAGCAGGGGTAATCAACACGAGACTCAAATTCCTGTCTATCGTAACGCGCTTCAAATTTCTCTCTGGAAATGATGGCGGCAGGAAGGGGGCTGTAGCCCTCTCATCGAGAGACATAAACGAAAAAAGCCTGAACTTTCGCTCAGGCTTTTCTCTGCAATTTGTGGCGGTGAGAGGGGGATTCGAACCCCCGATACGTTGCCGTATACACACTTTCCAAGCGTGCTCCTTCAGCCACTCGGACACCTCACCACATTTTGTTCGCTGACCTTGCTGGGTCAACGGGGCGTTACTATAGGGAGTCGCCCCAAAAGGGTCAAGCACTATTTTTCTCTTTTCTTCTATCCGCTTAAGCTCTGTTCGAATCGTTTTACCCCTGCCCATTTCGGCTGGATTGTCATCGAAACGAAATCCCACAGCCACAAAAATGTCACCAAAGCATCATAGACTTAACGCCTGATACTTCTGGTAAATTTTGCTAATAAGGGAACACAAGATGAAACGGATGCGCCTCTTTACCTTTATCGCTGCTTGCCTCGCTGGTAAGCCTCTCTGTGAACGCCGAAACCGCCAGCGCGTCAGCCGATGCAGCCTATACGCGCGCCGCAACCGGCGATATTACCCAGCACGGCGGTGCGCGTCGTCTGACTGGCGATCAAACAGAAGCGTTGAAAGCGTCTCTGCGCAATACTACGGCGAAAAACGTCATTCTGCTGATTGGTGACGGCATGGGCGACTCGGAAATCACCGCCGCGCGTAACCTGGCGGAAGGTGCAGGCGGCTTCTTTAAAGGCATTGATGCGCTGCCGCTGACCGGCCAGTACACCCACTATTCGCTGGACAAGAAAACCTATAAGCTGGACTACGTCACAGACTCTGCCGCTTCTGCCACTGCGTGGGCCACCGGCACCAAGAGCTATAACGGTGCTATCGGCGTTGATGTGAACGGCAAGGCTCAGCAAACCCTGCTGGAGATTGCCAAAGCAGCCGGTAAAGCAATCGGCAACGTCTCAACGGCAGAGTTGCAGGATGCCACGCCCGCCGCGCTGATGGCGCACGTCACCAGCAGTAAATGCTATGGCCCGGAGAAAACCAGCGAGCAACCTTGGCGCAGATGACGGCCAAAGCGATTGACCTGCTCAAAACCAACCAGAACGACTTCTTCCTGCAGGTTGAAGGCGCATCCATCGATAAAGAAGATCACGCCGCAAACCCGTGCGGGCAGATTGGTGAAACGGTGGATCTCGACGAAGCGGTGCAGCAGGCGCTGGCGTTTGCCCGCGAAGAGGGCAACACGCTGGTGGTGGTAACGGCGGATCACGCGCACAGCAGCCAGATCATCGCCAACGGCACGAAAGCACCAGGCCTAACACAGGCGCTGAACACCAAAGATAACGCGGTGATGACCATCAGCTATGGCAACTCAGACACGGATTCGCACGGGCATACCGGCACGCAACTGCGTATCGCGGCCTATGGTCCTTATGCGGCGAACGTGGTAGGACTGACCGATCAGACCGATCTGTTCTTTACGCTGCGTAATGCAATGGGATTGAAATAAGAGAAGCAACGTCTCCCGCCTGGCGGGAGACGTTTTGATTTCATCACGCTCAGATGCGGTTTTCGCGCAGCTGGGCCATAAAGCCCTGCACCCATTCCATGCGCAGCTTACGTTCCGCTAGGTCGCGCGTGAAGCGCAGACGCGTCGGCCCATCCAGCTTCCACTGCTGGGGATCTTTCTGTAACAGGCTAATCAGCCAGGCAGGATCCACGCTGTTCTGCGGCGCAAAATCAAAGAAGCCACCTTTATCACTGGCTTCAATCTTACGGATGCCGAAACTGCGCGCCACCAGCCGTAGCGCTGCGATATCCAGCAGGTTGCGCGCCGCGTCAGGCAGCATGCCGAAGCGGTCGATCATCTCGACTTTCAGCTCCTGCAACTCCTCTTCGGCCTCAGCGCTGGCGATACGCTTGTAGAGCGACAGGCGCGTATTGACGTCAGGAATAAAATCTTCCGGCAGCAGGGCAGGCATGCGCAGTTCAACCTCGGTCTGGTTACTGGTGAGATCTTCCAGCGACGGCTCGCGGCCCTCTTTCAGCGCGTCCACCGCGTTCTCCAGCAGCTCCATATAGAGCGAGAAGCCCAGCGTCTCCATCTGACCGCTCTGCTCTTCGCCCAGCAGCTCGCCCGCGCCACGGATCTCCAGATCGTGCGTTGCCAGTGCAAAGCCCGCGTCGAGCTCTTCCAGCGAGGCGATCGCCTCCAGACGTTTCTGTGCGTCGCTGGTCATCGCCTTCGGATGCGGCGTCAGCAGCCAAGCGTAGGCCTGGTGGTGCGAACGGCCCACGCGGCCGCGCAGCTGGTGCAGCTGTGCCAAGCCAAAGTGGTCGGCACGCTCAATGATAATGGTGTTGGCGGTCGGGATATCGATGCCGGTTTCAATGATGGTGGTGCAGACCAGCACATTAAAACGCTGGTGATGGAAGTCATTCATCACCCTCTCAAGGTCGCGCTCGCGCATCTGGCCGTGGCCAATGGCAATGCGTGCTTCCGGCACCAGCTCCGCCAGCCGCTGCGCCGCCTTTTCAATGTTCTCAACGTCGTTGTAGAGGTAGTAGACCTGGCCGCCGCGCAGCACCTCGCGCAAAATCGCCTCGCGCACCACTAGGTTGTCATACTCGCGTACAAAGGTCTTCACCGCCAGACGGCGCGCGGGCGGCGTGGCAATGATCGAAAGATCGCGCATGCCGCTCATGGCCATATTCAGGGTGCGCGGGATCGGCGTCGCGGTCAGCGTCAGAATATCGACGTCGGCGCGCATCGCCTTGATACGCTCTTTGTGGCGCACGCCGAAACGATGCTCTTCATCGACGATCAGTAGCCCCAGATCGTGCCACTTCAGATCGCTCATTAGCAGCTTGTGGGTGCCGATCAGGATGTCGATCTTGCCTTCGCTCGCCTCCTGCAACACCTGCGTCTGCTCTTTGGCGCTGCGGAAGCGCGACAGCATCTCGATGCGCACCGGCCAGTTTGCGAAACGATCGCGAAAGTTGTCATAGTGCTGCTGCGCCAGCAGCGTGGTGGGCACCAGCACCGCGACCTGCTTGTTGTTCTCGACCGCAAGGAACGCGGCGCGCATCGCCACTTCGGTCTTGCCGAAGCCGACGTCGCCACACACCAGACGGTCCATCGCCAGCGGCTGGCACATATCGCTCAGCACCGCATTGATCGCCTGTGCCTGATCGGGCGTGGTTTCAAACGGGAAGCTCTCGCAGAACAGCTGGTACTGTTCGCGATCGTGCTTAAAAGCGAATCCCGCTTTAGCCGCACGCTGGGCGTAAATATCCAGCAGCTCGGCGGCGACGTCGCGCACTTTCTCTGCCGCTTTCTGCCGCGCACGCGACCAGGCGTCGCTGCCCAGTTTATGCAGCGGCGCATTTTCGTCTGCGCCACCGGCGTAGCGGCTAATCAGGTGCAGTGATGAAACTGGGACGTAGAGTTTGGCGTCGTTGGCGTAGGAAAGCATCAGATACTCCGCCATGATGCCGCCTGCTTCCAGCGTGGTCAGGCCGATATAGCGGCCGACGCCGTGCTCCAGATGCACCACCGGCTGACCGGGCGTTAATTCGGCCAGGTTGCGGATCAGAATCTCGGGATTGATGGTGCGGCGCGTATCCTGACGGCGACGGCTAACGCGCTCGCCCAGCAGATCGCTTTCGCAGATCAGCACGCGGTCGCGCAGCGTATCAACAAAGCCGCGTTCGCTGGCACCGATCATTAATGTAAAGCGCTCCTCGGCCTGATCGAAGCGCTGCACCGTCTGCGGTCGCAATTTGATGCGCGCCAGCAGCTCCTGCAAACTTTCACGGCGGCCCTCGCTCTCTACCGAGAAGGTGACCTGGCCGCTGAAGCCGTCCAGGAACTGGCGCAGCGGATCGAGCGGCGCTTTGGCCTGCGCCTGCACGGCAATGTCCGGCAGCGGCTGGTAGCCAAGATTAGTGTTGGCCGCTTTCTCTGGCAGCGCCTCGTTGGTCATCTGCACGCGCGGCCAATGGTTCAGTTCTCCCAGCAGCGCGTCCGGACGCAGCCACAGCGTGTTTGGCGTCAGCAGCGGACGCATCGGATCGACGCGGTGGTTCTCATAGCGCGCCTCCACATCCTGCCAGAACCGCTCCGCGCTGCCGCTCAGGTCGCCGCAGTTCACAATCAGCGTGTTATCGGGCAGATAGCTAAACAGCGTCGGCAGCTCCTGCTCGAAAAACAGCGGCTGCCAGTATTCGATCCCGGTGGGCAAGGTGCCTTTACTGACCTGCTGGTAAATATGTTCCGGCTCGCGGCGCACGTCGAACAGCTCGCGCCAGCGGGTGCGGAACAGCTCAATTGCCGCTTTGTCGGTCGGGAAATCATGGGCGGGCAGCAGATTGATAGCCGGAACCGCTTCCAGCGTGCGCTGGCTGCCGACGTCAAACAGCCGCAGGCTGTCGATCTCGTCGTCGAAAAAGTCGATGCGGTAGGGCTGCTCGCTGCCCATCGGTAACAGGTCAAGCAGCGCGCCGCGCGTGGCGTATTCGCCATGCTCCATCACCTGGTCAACGTGGCGATAGCCCGCCTGTTCCAGCTGATCGCGCAGGCGGTCACGCGACAGTTTTTGTCCCTGTTTCATCACCAGCGCGTGGCCGTGCAGATAGGGATACGGACAGACGCGCTGCACTAGGGTATTGACCGGCATAATCAGCATGCCGCGCTCCATGGTCGGCAGCTGGTAAAGCGTCGACAAGCGGGCCGAGATAATATCCTGATGGGGAGAGAAGCTGTCATAAGGCAGCGTTTCCCAGTCGGCGAGATGGCTGACGGGCAGATCGGTAAACTGGCGGATTTCATCCAGCAAACGCAGCGCGGTTTGCATATCGGGCGTGATCATCAGCACCGGACCAGCGTGGCGCTCGGTAATGCTGGCGCACTCTACCGCGTGTGCGGCACCGATCAGCTGGCCGAGCTGGCGATGATCGCCGGGTTTAACGGGCAGGGCATAGCGGGTCTGTTCGGACATGCGATCTTGTGATTCTCTCCATTTTTTCCAGGGCGTCATGATTTCACATAACGTCCTGGCGATCACCTGCTGCGACGGTTTTTCCTTTGCGCGGTGGCCGAGTTATTTAGCGGATGGTTGGGTATAGTGCATACGCGGACGATCGACGTTTGCCCAGCTTAAATCTCTCTCCAGATGATAGCTGTGGTTGCCGTCGTCCCACTTCACGTAGTAACCGGTGGGCGCTTCTCCCTGTTCAAAAACGTTAACAATCTCGTCTTTAATCTCTCCCGATTTGTTTTTCACAATACGCCTTTGGGATATTTGAACATGGTGTTGACTCCAGCGCCTGAGGAGCACAGTGGTGACTCCACTGTTAAGTGTAGTCTATGCCCTGGCACGGTGATTAAACCTGCCGTCGTCTCTTTTTACAAAAATCGGCCATACTTTGCCGCGCACTCAGAGAGTTAGAGGTTTCATAAACCGGACGCCTCCTTTATCATCACCGATCTACTTTCAGGCAACTGCCAAGACGGAATACATGTATCAACCTGTCGCGCTATTTATCGGCCTGCGCTATATGCGTGGGCGAGCATCGGATCGTTTTGGTCGCTTCGTTTCCTGGCTCTCCACTATCGGCATCACGCTCGGCGTGCTGGCCCTTGTCACGGTGTTATCGGTGATGAACGGCTTTGAGCGCGAGCTGGAGGGCAACATCCTTGGGTTAATGCCGCAGGCGCTGGTCACCAGCGACAAAGGCAGCATCAATCCGCAGCAGCAGCCCGCCAGCAGCCTTAAACTTCAGGGCATCAGCCGCGTTGAGCCGCTCACTACCTCCGACGTGGTGTTGCAGAGCGCGCATAACGTGTCGGTCGGCGTGATGCTTGGCATTCAGCCCGACCAGCAGGATCCGCTCACGCCTTTCCTGGTGAATACGCCGCAGAGCGTGCTGCAGTCGGGCCAGTACAACGTCATCCTCGGCGAACAGCTGGCCTCACAGCTCGGCGTGAAGCGCGGCGATGAGCTGCGCCTGATGGTGCCGTCAGTCAGTCAGTTCACTCCGATGGGCCGCGTGCCAAGCCAGCGCCTGTTCACCGTGGCGGGCACCTACGCAGCCAACAGCGAAGTGGATGGCTATCAGATTCTGGTTAACCAGCAGGACGCCTCGCGCTTGATGCGCTATCCGGCGGGTAATGTGACCGGCTGGCGTCTGTGGCTGGATAAACCGCTGGAGGTCGATACCCTTAGCCAACAGCCGCTGCCAGCCGGGCTGGTGTGGAAAGACTGGCGCGAGCGCAAAGGCGACCTTTTCCAGGCGGTGCGCATGGAGAAAAACATGATGGGGCTGCTGCTCAGCCTGATCGTCGCCGTGGCTGCCTTTAATATCATCACCTCGCTCGGCCTGCTGATCATGGAGAAGCAGGGCGAAGTGGCGATCCTGCAAACCCAAGGGCTAACGCGCCGTCAGAATGTGACGGTGTTTATGGTGCAGGGTGCCAGCGCCGGTATTATCGGCGCGCTGCTCGGTACGCTGCTGGGCGTGCTGCTCGCCAGCAAGCTTAATAATCTGATGCCTGTTATCGGCCTGTTTTTTGATGGCGCGGCGCTGCCGGTCGACATTAACGTCTGGCAGGTGGTGACGATTGCCTTGACGGCAATGGTCATTGCGCTGCTGTCGACGCTCTATCCTTCCTGGCGCGCCGCCGCCGTTCAACCCGCTGAGGCTTTACGTTATGAGTAACCCCCCTTTGTTGCAGTGCCGCGAGCTGTGCAAACGCTATCAGGAAGGCAGCGTGCAGACTGACGTGCTGCGTAACGTTACCTTTAGCCTGCAACCCGGCGAGCTGATGGCGATTGTCGGCAGCTCCGGCTCCGGCAAGAGTACGCTGCTGCATCTGCTGGGCGGCCTGGACGCACCGACGTCCGGCGATGTGGTGTTTGATGGCCAGTCGCTGAACGCTATGTCCTCGTCGGCGAAAGCCGCGCTGCGCAACCGCGAGCTGGGCTTTATCTACCAGTTTCACCACCTGCTGCCGGACTTTAACGCGCTGGAAAACGTGGCGATGCCGCTACTGATTGGCAAGATCGGCAAGGCGGAGGCGCAGCAGCGCGCCCGCGAGATGCTGGCGGCAGTTGGGCTGGAGAAGCGCGCGCACCATCGTCCGTCAGAGCTGTCGGGCGGCGAGCGACAGCGCGTCTCTATCGCGCGCGCATTGGTGAATCGTCCGCGCCTGGTAATGGCGGATGAGCCGACCGGCAACCTCGACGCACACAATGCCGACGCCATTTTCGAACTGCTGGGCGAGCTGAATGTCCGTCAGGACACCGCCTTTCTGGTGGTGACGCACGACCTGCATCTGGCGAAACGCCTGTCGCGCCAGATGGAGATGCGCGACGGTCAGTTAAGCGAGCAGGTGACCTTAGCAGGAGCGCTGTAATGGGTTCGTCGTTATCCCTGTTGTTAGGGCTGCGTTTCAGCCGCGGCCGCCGTGGCGGCGGCATGGTGTCGCTGATTTCTGTTATCTCGACGCTGGGCATCGCGCTCGGCGTGGCGGTGCTGATTATTGGCCTGAGTGCCATGAACGGCTTTGAGCGCGAACTGAATAGCCGCATTCTGGCGGTGGTGCCGCACGGCGAGATAGAGGCGGTGAATCAGCCGTTCCGCAACTGGCAGTCGTTGATTGCGCCAGTCGAGCAGGTGCCCGGTATCGCCGCCGCCGCGCCCTATGTGAACTTCACCGGTCTAATTGAGAGCGGGGCAAAGCTGCAGGCGCTGCAGGTTAAAGGTGTCGATCCGGCGCAGGAGCCGCGCCTTAGCGCGCTGCCACAGTTTGTTGAGGGCAACGCCTGGTCGAACTTTGCGGCAGGCAAGCAGCAGATTATTTTAGGTGGTGGCGTCGCCCGCGCGCTGAACGTGAAGCAGGGCAGCTGGATTACCATCATGCTCCCCAACAATGATGGCGGCACAAAACTGCTACAGCCAAAGCGGGTTCGCCTTCAGGTGAGCGGTATTTTGCAGCTGAGCGGTATGCTGGACCACAGTCTGGCGCTGGTGCCGCTGGCCGACGCGCAAAACTATCTCGATATGGGTGACAGTGTCACTGTTATCGCGCTGAAGATGAACGATCCTTTCCAGGCGGTGAAGCTGGTGCGCGACGCGGGTGAAGCCACGCACGGTTACGTCTATATCCGCAGCTGGATTGGCACCTTTGGCTATATGTATCGTGATATTCAGATGATCCGCGCCATTATGTATCTGGCGATGGTGCTGGTAATTGGCGTAGCCTGTTTCAATATCGTGTCGACGCTGGTGATGGCGGTGAAAGACAAGAGCAGTGATATTGCGGTGCTGCGCACGCTCGGTGCGAAAGATGGTCTGATCCGGGCGATTTTCATCTGGTACGGCCTGCTGGCGGGACTGCTTGGCAGCGTCAGCGGCGTGGTAATCGGCGTGCTGGTGGCGCTTAACCTGACCTCGCTGGTGCGCGGGCTGGAATCGCTGAACGGCCATCATTTACTGGCGGGCGATATTTACTTTATCGATTTTCTGCCTTCTGAGCTGCACTGGCTGGACGTTTTCTCCGTGCTGCTGACGGCCATTGTGTTGAGCCTGCTGGCTAGCTGGTATCCCGCGCGCCGCGCCAGCCGTATCGATCCGGCCCGCGTGCTCAGCGGCCAGTAAAAGGCGGCATCGCGCTGTCATACGCGGCCGCTACACTTGAGATTTTCTGGCGGCGACCCGACGTCGCCCACAAGGAGTTTTTATGCGCACACCGCTTCGACGCTTGCGGCTCGCCCGCTACAAGAAAACCCGCCGCAAGGTGCATCAGCGTTTTCGTCAGCGCATTTTTGAGCGCGATCGTCAGGCAGAGCTGGCGGCCCATCTCCAGCCGTTTGTGGTGGTGCTGACCGGCGCAGGTATTTCGGCCGAATCCGGTATTCAGACGTTTCGCGCCGCGGATGGCCTGTGGGAAGAGCACCGCGTCGAGGACGTGGCGACGCCGGAGGGCTACCGCCGCGATCCTGAGCTGGTGCAGCGTTTCTATAACCAGCGCCGCCGTGCATTGCAGTCCAGCGAGATTCTGCCTAACGCCGCGCACAAGGCGCTGGCTGAGCTGGAGCAGGTGCTGGGTGATAATTTCCTGCTGGTGACGCAGAATATCGATAATCTGCACGAGCGCGCGGGTAACAGCCGCGTGCTGCATATGCACGGTGAGCTGCTGAAGGTGCGCTGTACCAGCAGTGGTCAGGTGATTGAGTGGAGCGAGGATCTCACCACGGACGATCGCTGTACCTGCTGTCAGTTTCCTGCGCCGCTGCGCCCGCATGTGGTGTGGTTTGGTGAGATGCCCATCGGCATGGAGGAGATTTACCACGCGCTGGAGAAGGCGGATCTCTTTATCGCTATCGGCACCTCCGGGCATGTTTATCCGGCAGCGGGCTTTGTGCATGAAGCCAAACTACAGGGCGCGCACACGGTTGAGCTGAATTTGGAGCAGAGCCAGGTGGGCAATGAGTTTGCCGAGCGCCACTACGGGCTGGCAAGCGAGGAAGTGCCGCAGTTCGTGCACGGTTTTTTGCGTCGTTTGTATAAGTAACGGCTTATTAATCAGACCGCACGAATATCAGCAAGCGGGTAGCATGGTCCGAAGAGCAAAGCGTCCCGCGACAGGGGTGCCTTGAGCGACTTTGCGATCGGACTATGCTACCCGCGTTGGCTCGTATGCAACAAAAAGGCGGCTTGGCCACCTTTTTGTTAACGGCCAGCCTTCAGCTTCTGAAACAGTGTCTCATACTGCACGCTGGCGTCGCCGACATCGTTCTGCAACTCACCGTTCTTGATCACCTCGGCGGAAGGGTAGAGCGACGGGTCGTCCGCCACCGCTTTCGGCAGCAGCGCCTTCGCATCAAGGTTCGGCGTTGGATAGCCGATAGTTTCCGCCACTTTCGCCGCCACTTCCGGACGCAGCAGGAAGTTAATCAGCTTCAGCGCGCCCGCCTTGTTTTTCGCGTTGGCCGGCATCGCCAGGTTATCCATCCAGAAAATTCTGCCTTCCTTCGGCCACACCACCTCAAGCGGCGTGCCCGCCTAGCGAGCGACATAGGCAGAGCCGTTCCAGATCATGCCAAGGTTTACTTCGCCTTCCATAAACGGGTTGCCAGGGTTATCGGAGTTAAAGGTCAGCACGTTCGGCATCAGCTTCTTCAGCTCTTCATTGGCGGCGTTGATCTCTTTTGGATCGCGGGTATTCCCGGAAAAGCCCAGCTTGCGCAACGCCATCTGGAACACTTCGCGCGCGTCGTCGGTCAGCAGCAGGCTCTGCTTATATTCTCGTTCCACAGATTCGCCCAGCTCTGCACCGATTTTGCGCCTACCGCGTCGGTATTCACGCCGATCGCCGTTGCGCCCCAGATATAGGGGATCGAATAGTCATTGTTAGGATCGAAAGGCTTGTTCAGCAGGTTTGGATCGAGGTTTTTAAAGTTGCTCAGCTCTGCCTTATCGATCTTTTGCAGCATCCCTTCGTTGCGCATTTTGGCGACGAAGTAGGTTGAGGGCACCACCAGATCGTAAGCGCCATCTTTCCAGGTCTTCAGCTTGGCGTACATGCTTTCGTTGGACTCGTAGGTGGAATAGATCACCTTGATGCCGGTCTCTTTGGTGAACTGCTCCAGCAGTCCCGGCGGCACGTATTCGGTCCAGTTGTAGAAGAAGAAGTAGAGCGTATTGCTGTCATCGGCCTACGAGCCCTGCATGCCCAGTGCCAGCGCCCCAGCCGCCAGCCAGTGAGACCATTTCTTCATCATCAATCCTCTATTTGGTTTTATCACGCAGCAGCAGCGACAGCAGCAGAAAAATCGTCGCCAGCGCATTCATCTCCGGCGAGACGCCGACCTTCACCATTGAATAGATCTTCAGTGGCAGAATCTCAAAGCTCGGCCCGGTCACAAAAGAAGAGACACCACATCATCCATCGACAGGGTAAAGCTCAGCAACCAGCCTGCGGCAACGGCGGGCATCGCCAGCGGCAGAATAATCTTGCGCAAAATGGTGGTTTCACTGGCACCCAGCTCCTTCGCCGCCTCCAGCATCCGCACGTCAAAACCCTTCAGCCGCGAATAGACGGTGATCACCACAGACGGCAGGCAGAAGGTGATATGCGAAAAGAGCAGCGACCAGAAGCCGAGCGAAATGCCCAGCAGCATAAACAGCACCAGCAGCGAAATTGCCATCACAATATCGGGCGACATCATCACAACGAACAGCATCCCGCTGACAAACGGCTTGCCGCGAAAGCGATAGCGGTAGAGCGCCACGGCGGTCAGCGAGCCGAGAGCACGCCCATGATCAGCGAGTGCTGCGCGGCCTGAATCAGGCTGTCGTTATTCATCAGCAGGCTGTACCACTGCGTGCTGAAGCCCTGCCAGTTGATACCAAAGCGCGATGCGTTAAACGAGTTAACGATCAGGATCACGATAGGGATATAAAACCAGGCGTAAATCACGGCCATAAAGCCGCCGCGTAACAGGCGTGCGATCATTCCAGCTCCACCTTTTTATTCAGCAGGCGCGCGGCGCGCCAGTAAAACAGCAGCATCAGGCCCATCAGCAGCGTCATCACAATGCTGGTGGCCGCGCCGAATGGCCAGTCGCGGATATTGAGAAACTGGCTTTTGATTACGTTGCCGATCAGCAGGTTCTTCGCGCCGCCCATCAGGTCCGCCACGTAGAACAGGCCCATTGCCGGGATCAGCACCAGCAGGCAGCCCGCAACGATGCCGGGCATGGTGAGCGGCAGGATAATACGGAAAAAGGTCTGTGCTTTGCTGGCAGACAGATCGCGCGCCGCTTCCAGGCAGGCGCGATCCAGCTTCTCCAGGCTGGAGTAGAGCGGCAGCACCATAAAGGGCAGCAGAATGTAGATCAGACCGAGGATTACCGCCTGCGGCTTATACATAATGCGGAACGGCGTTTCTATTACGCCCAGCCATAGCAGGAAGTCGTTCAGCCAGCCGCGCGTGCTGAGGAAGATTTTCAGCCCGTAAATACGGATCAGCGAGTTGGTCCAGAAGGGCACAATCAGCAGAAAAAGCATCAGCGGGCGCAGGCACTCGGGCAGTTTCGTCAGGCACCAGGCGAAGGGATAACCGAGCAGTAAACAGCAGAGCGTGGTGATCACCGCCATATTCAGCGAGTGCAGCAGCACTTCGCCGTAGAGCGGATCGAGCAGCCGCGTATAAAAGGTGAACACCATGCGAACAAAATGCGCATCGTCGCGCGTCAGAAAGCTGGTGACGAAGAGCATCAGGTTCGGCAGCAGCACAAACAACGCCAGCCAGCCGACAATCAGCGCCGTGATGCCTTTCTTGGAACGGTTACGCATCAGCTTCATACGGCAGCACCACCTCCCAGCTGGGCACCCAGTTAACCGCCATTTTCTGGTTCAGGGAATGATCGAAGTCGGGATCGTCTTCATTGAAGAATTCGCTTACCGTCACCAGCTTGCCGTTTTCCAGCTCGACGGTGGATTCCAGCGTCATACCTTTGTAGTTACGCTCGCGCACGTAGCCGATCAATCCTTCCACCGTCTGTTCGCTGTGCACTTCATCAACGCGCAGATCTTCCGGGCGCAGCAGCACATGCAGGCGATCGCCGACGCTGACCGGGAAGGCGCAGTGAATGTCGCACTCGCGGCCTTCCACGCGCGCGCAGGCGCGGCGCTGATGTCTAGCACGTCGGCATCAAACACGTTGATCTCACCGATAAAGCGCGCCACGAACAGATTTTCGGCTCTTCGTAGATCTCGCGCGGCGTGCCGTCCTGCTCAATCTTGCCGTCGCGCATCACAACGATGCGGTCTGACATGGTCAGCGCCTCTTCCTGATCGTGGGTGACAAAGACAAAGGTGATGCCGAGCTTGCGCTGTAGCGCTTTCAGCTCGTTTTTGCATCTGTTTGCGCAGCTTGTAATCGAGAGCGGAGAGCGAT
>JAUHTP010000024.1:33414-54900 GCA_031332935.1 Candidatus Pantoea bathycoeliae
AAAACTCTCCAGCTGCACCATCGCCAGCGCCTCGCTGACGCGCGCAGCGATCTCTGAATTCGGCGTTTTCTGCATGCGCAGGCCAAAGGCGACGTTTTCAAACACCGACATGTGCGGGATAAGCGCATAGCTCTGGAAGACGGTATTCACGTGGCGGTGCTCGGCGGGCGTGTCGGTGATGTCGTTATCGTCCAGCATCACGCGGCCGCTATCGAACTCTTCCAGCCCGGCGATCAGCCGCAGAATAGTGGTTTTGCCGCAGCCTGACGGGCCGAGCAGGGTGATAAATTCCCCATGGTCGATGGTCAGGTTAAAGTCACTGATGATGGACTTGCCGTCAAAAGCTTTACTGATGCCAGAAAGCGTAACCAGCGCCTGCTGGCGCGTGTTTGCGTCATTTTAGTCACTCAGTCGGTAATGAGGTCAAACCAATTACAGCATAGCAGTTTGTGTCGGCCAGCCAGCGAGAGGGCGCGATGATACCTGAAAATCATGGCAATGCCATGTTTTGGCGGTGAAAAGAGCCTTTAACGCGCCCCATAGTGGATGTTACCGCCTGCCATAAATGCTCCTTTTGACGCAGCTTCCTGTTTTTCACCTTCATCTCTTCTGTAAACGCGCAGTGCAGGTTAACCTGACAGATAATGATATGACGCAACATGCGTCGGATACGGCTGTTGATAATAACAGTCGGCTTCTTTTGAAGGATGGCATATGGAACAGTTACTTGAACGTTTTTTTAGTTATGTGGCGGTGGAAACGCAGGCAAAATCGCAGGCGCGTTAGGTGCCGAGCAGCGAAGGGCAGTGGACGCTGGCGCGCAAGTTACAGGAAGAACTGATTGCGCTGGGTTTTATTGACGTATCGCTTAGCGATCACTGCTGCGTGATGGGAACCTTGCCCGCCAATGTTGACTGGCCGACGCCGGTTATCGGTTTTATCTCCCACATGGATACCTCACCCGATTTCACGGCGAAAAACGTTAATCCGCAGATTATCGAGAACTCTCGCGGTGGCGACATTACCTTGGGCATGGGAGAAAAGGTTCTGTCGCCAGTGATGTTCCCGATCCTGCATAAGCTGACTGGCCATACCTTGATCACCACCGACGGCAAGACGCTGCTCGGCGCTGACGATAAGGCGGGGATTGCCGAGATCATGACGGCGATGGATCGCCTCAGTAAAAGTGATATTCCACACGGCGCGATTCGCGTCGCCTTTACGCCAGATGAAGAGATCGGGCGAGGCACCTCGCATTTCGACGTAGAGGGTTTTGCCGCAGACTGGGCCTACACTGTAGACGGCAGCGATCTGGGCGAGTTCGAATATGAGAACTTTAACGCCGCTTCTGTGATGGTGAAAATTGTGGGCAATAATGTGCATCCCGGCTCGGCGAAAGGGGTCATGTTAAATGCGCTCGATGTTGCCACCGCCTTCCACGCGGAAGTGCCCGCGAAAGAGCGCCCGCAGTTTACCGATGGCTACGACGGCTTTTACCATCTGCACCAGATGAAGGGCACGGTTGAGCACGCTGAGCTGCAGTATATTATCCGCGATTTTGACACTCACTCGTTCGAACAGCGCAAACAGGTGCTGCTGGCCATTCCCGATCGCATCAATAGCGGTCTGCACAAGATTGTTCGGTCACGGTAGAGATCAGCAACAGCTATCGCAATATGCGCGAGAAGGTGGAGCCGCATCCGCACATTATCGAGCTGGCGCTACAGGCGATGCGCGACTGCGGTATTGAGCCGAAGGTGAAACCGATTCGCGGCGGCACGGATGGGTCTGCGCTCTCCTAGAAAGGGCTGCCGTGCCCGAACATTTTTACCGGCTGCTATAACTACCATGGCAAGCAGGAATTCGCCTCGCTCAATATTATGGCGCAGTCGGTGGATGTGATCGTGCGGCTGGCGGCGCTGGCGGCAGAGAAGAGGGCGTAAAAAACGCCTCCGTCAGGAGGCGCGGCGCTTACGCGAGTGGCATGGCGCGATCGCAAAGTCGCTAAACGCATCCCTGCTCGCTCGACCCGCGCGGATACGCACCTCATCCCTGAGGTGCGCTCGTTACCGGGCCAACGCACTGCGTTGTTCAAAAACGCTCCCAGCGTTTTTGTCCTTGGCACGGGACGCTTTGCTCTTCGCGCCACACCACTCGCGTTTTAGCTTTTGAGTCGTCTGGTGGTATTACTCGGCGTCACCAAAGTACCAGTATCCGGCATTCACCAGCGCGGCGAGCTGCGCCAGCAGCGACGGGTCGTCCAGCGCCTCGCCGAAATCCTCCAGGCTCAGCGTCTGACGATGCGCCAGCGCCGTCAGTACGCGCAGGCCGCCCAAACGCCACAGCGTATCGCCCTGTTGCAGCGCATCGTAAATCTCATCCGGCTGGTAGGGGGGGGGCTCCAGCGGGGCCACGTCCAGCTCGTGACGCGACTGGGAGATCAATTCCCCAAACCAGTTGGCAAAATGCTCCGGCTGATCGATCACATCCTGCATCACCTTGCGAATGCCTTCGATCTCCTGCGGCAGGATCTGCGACGGGCAGTCGCGCATGGGAACCTCAGGATCGCTATAGCGATAACTGCCCAGCTCGCGCGCCAGCACATAGTCGGCAAACCCGCTAATCAGCTCGCGGCCGCTTGGTGCGCGGAAGCCGACAGAGTAGTTGATCGCATTCTCCAGCGAATAGCCCTCATGCGGGAAACACGGTGAAATATAGAGGATGCCGCCCGGCTGCATCTCTTCATCAATAATGGCGTCAAACGGCTCGACCTGGAGCAGATAGGGATGCCGGCAGTGCTGCTTCATCGGCACTTTTTCCCCGACGCGCCAGCGGCGACGGCCGGTACCCTGAATAATAAAGACGTCATACTGATCGAAATGCGGGCCAACGCCGCCGCCCGGCACGGCAAAGGAGATCATCAGATCGTCAATGCGCCAGTCGGGCAGAAAGCGAAACGGGCGCATCAGCGCCGCTGAGGGTTCATGCTAGTGGTTCACCGCTTGCACCAGCAGCGACCAGTTGTTTTCGCCGAGGTGATCGTAGCTCTCAAAAGGGCCGTGGCTCACCTGCAATTTGCCATTGTTATGGCTTACTAGGCGGCTGTCCACCTCGTTTTCCATCGCCAGTCCGGCCAGCTCGTCAGGAGAAATAGGGTCAATAAAGTTTTTAAAGCAGCGCTTGAGCAGCACCGGGCGTTTCTGCCACTAGCGCTGAATAAAGTCGGGCCAGTTAAGATCGAGCTGATAGTCCATAGAGAGGTTCCACATGGGGCTGTAAATGCAGGCAAGTATAACAGCACGCGCGCCTTTCTACTCGCGGCGATGTTCGACTTCCTGGCGTCTGAAGATCACTTCCATCCGCGCGCCGCCTAACGGGCTGGATGTGGCAATAACTTGGCCCTCATACTGCTCGAGAATATCCACCACCACGGCCAGCCCTAGGCCCTGGCCGGGACGTAGCGTATCGGCGCGCTGGCCGCGTACAAAGACCAAATCGTGTTTGCTTTCGGGAATACCGGGACCGTCATCGTCGATAAACAGATGCAGCGACTGGTCGGTCTGGCGCACGCTGACCTCGATAAATTCTAGGCAATATTTGCAGGCGTTGTCCAGCACGTTGCCCAGTACCTCCATAAAGTCGTTCTTGTCGCCGATAAAGGTCACTTCCGGAGAGACGTCCAGTGTGATCTCTACGCCTTTATGCTGGTACACTTTGTTCAGCGCGGAGCAGAGGCTGTCGAGCAGGGCGGAAACCGGGTGCAGGTCGCGCAGCAGCGGGTTGTGGTCCGCCTGCATACTGGCGCGGTGCAGGTAGTAGCCAATCTGCTGCGAAATGCGGCTGATCTGCTCCAGCATCACCGGCTCGGCCTCTTCAATGGTCACCTCTTTGCTGTTGCGCAGCGAACGCAGCGTGCTTTGCAGCACCGCCAGCGGGGTCTTCAGGCTGTGCGTCAGGTCAGAGAGCGTGGTGCGGTAGCGCGTGTAGCGCTGCCGTTCGTTGCTCAGCAGCAGATTAAGGTTGCGCACCAGGCTGCGCAGCTCCTGCGGCGGCGAGTCGTCGAGGTTTTCGCGCTGGTTGGTTTCCAGCTCGCGAATCTGCGTGGCGAGGCTGCCAATCGGACGCAGGCTCCAGTGCGCCGACAGCCACAGCAGCGGGATCACCAGAATAAGATTTGCGGCCAGCACGTAGCTGAACCATGACCAGACCACGTCAGAGTGCTGAAGCTCCTGCGGGATCGAATCGACCACCACAATGGTTAGCGCGGGCAGGTTGGTGGTGGCGTCGTAGCGGTTGACCGCGACCGAGTGGGTAAAGGTATCGTTGCTGTCATTATCAATGGTGTGCAGCCGCTTCTGCGCCGACAGGTCATTACCAATCGCGGCGGCGCTGGTGCGGTTGCTGGTGTCGATTTCGTAAAAGTCAGGCTTCAGCAGCCATTCAGGCTGGATTTTGACGCGTATTTCCAGCACGTCGCGCTGCTGCCACAGCAGCTTGCCCTGCTCATCATAGATAAACACCAGCGTTGGAAAATTGAGCGTCATGCGCTCCGGCTGCGCGATAGTCAGGCGGTTGTTTTGCCACTGTGCCAGGGTAAAAAAGAGATTACTTTCGCCGCGCATCACGCGGTAGGTATTTTTGTCGAAGCTGACGACATAGCCGATAACGGCGACCATGCCGTACGACAGCGAGAGAAACAGCACAATAGCCGAGCACGCCAGCAAAAAGCGTGCGCGTAGCGAAAGTGGGCGGTAGCATGTAAACCAGCGCATCAGAGATCGAAACGGTATCCCTGGCCGCGCACGGTGGTAATCACCTCATCCGTATGCAGCGCCTGAATTTTTTTACGCAGTCGTCCCATCAGCACGTCGATAGTATGGCTTTCACGCAGCTCAGCGTCGGGATAAAGCTGCAACATCAGGGAATCTTTGCTCACGACTTTACCCGCGTTGCGGATCAGCGTTTCCACGATGGTGTATTCAAAGGCGGTCAGTTTTACCGGCTGGTCGTGGATAGTGAGTTCGCGGCGCGACAGATCGACCTGGAAGGGCGTCATGTCGATGATTTGCGAGGCGTGCCCGCTGTTGCGACGCATCAGCGCCTGCAAACGTGCAGCCACTTCTTCAATATGGAAAGGTTTAATGACGTAGTCATCGGCACCGGCTTCCAGCGCTTCGACTTTCGCCTGCCAGCCTTCGCGTGCGGTTAATACCAAGATGGGCTGGCGCACCGACTGGCCGCGCCAGCGGCGGATCAGCGACATGCCGTCTTCATCCGGCAGGCCAAGATCGACCAGCGCGATATCCGGCAAATGCTCCTGCAAAAAATAGTCGGCTTCCTTTGCGTCCTCTGTGGCATCGACCTGATGACCCATTTCACGCAGCTGAACGGCGAGATGGTGGCGCAACAGGGCATTATCTTCCACAACCAAAACACGCATGGCTTGTCCTCATTATTCAGAACATTTAGTAGAGATTAAGTATACGCAAAAGCATTTAAACAAAATGTTAACGCAGGCTGGCATAAGCCAACCTGCGCAGCAGCACTATTTCAGGTCATCAACCATCTGAGTGGCGCGGCCCAGATAGTTAGCGGGGGTTATCTGTTTCAGGCGCGTTTTTTCCTCTTCCGGCAGCGCCAGGCTGTCGATAAAGGTCTGCATGCCTGCGGCGTCAACGCGCTTGCCGCGCGTCAGCTCTTTCAGCTTCTCGTAAGGCTTCTCTATACCGTAGCGGCGCATCACGGTCTGAATCGGCTCTGCCAGCACTTCCCAGTTGTGATCCAGTTCGTCTAGCAGACGTTCGCGGTTCACTTCCAGCTTGGAAATGCCTTTCAGCGTTGCTTGGTAGGCGATCAGCGCATAGCCGACGCCAACACCGAGGTTACGCAGTACGGTAGAGTCGGTAAGGTCGCGCTGCCAGCGTGAAACCGGAAGCTTGCTCGCCAGGTGCTGCATCACGGCATTTGCCAGGCCCAGGTTGCCTTCAGAGTTTTCAAAGTCAATCGGGTTAACCTTGTGCGGCATGGTGGACGAGCCGATTTCACCTGCGATGGTTTTCTGCTTAAAGTGGTTGAGCGCCACGTAACCCCAGATATCGCGATCCAAATCGATCAGGATGATGTTAAAGCGCGCCATGCAGTCAAACAGCTCGGCGATATAGTCGTGCGGTTCAATCTGGGTGGTGTAGGGGTTCCAGGTAATGCCCAGCGAGGTGACGAACTGCTCGCTCAGCTGGTGCCAGTCTACTTCCGGATAGGCGGCGATATGCGCGTTGTAGTTGCCCACCGCGCCGTTGATTTTACCCAGGATCTCAATCTTGCTCAGCTGACGCTGCTGACGCTCCATACGGTAAGCGACGTTCGCCATCTCTTTGCCCATGGTGGAAGGCGTGGCAGGCTGGCCATGGGTGCGCGACAGCAGCGGGATGTCACGGTACTCATGTGCCAGGCGCTTCACCGCGTCGATGATCTGTTGCCAGTAGGGCAGGATCACGTCACGACGCGCGTTTTCCAGCATCAGCGCATGCGACAGGTTGTTGATATCTTCAGAAGTACAGGCGAAGTGGATAAATTCTGACACGGCGTGTAGTGCCGGTACGCTCTCAACTTTCTCTTTGAGAAAGTATTCGACTGCTTTCACGTCGTGGTTGGTGGTGCGCTCGATGGTTTTGATGCGTGCCGCATCTTCTTCGCTGAAATTAGCAACGATTGTTTCAAGGAAAGCGTTTGCGTCAGTGTCAAATGCAGGAACTTCCTTGATCTCTGCGGTGGCAGCCAGTTGTTGTAACCAGCTTACTTCAACCTCAACGCGAAATTTCAGAAAACCGAATTCGCTGAAAATGGCGCGCAGTGGGCTGACTTTATCGCCGTAACGACCATCGACAGGTGAGACGGCGGTCAGAGAGGATAATTCCATCAGTGCAACTCCTGAATCGTTTAACAGTATAGGCTTTCCGGCTCAGTAAGCCGGAGTGAGCCGGGATAAAATGGTTTTTGCCTTGCGCAGCAAGCGCTGACGCGAGAACATCAGCTGAAAGCGGCCGCCGCCCACCTGCTGCCACAGCACGGCGGCGCGGATGCCAGCCAGCAGGGTGGCGCGCACTTTGCTCTGCAATACGGAATTTTGTAATACGGTGGGTGAGCCGGTTACCTGGATGCGCGGGCAGAGCGGGCTGATGACGTCGACGTAGATACTCGCCATGGCGCTGGTAATGGTTTCAGAGCCGAGCTCATAGTGCGCCAGCTGGCGATCGAGCTGGCTAATACGCTGCGACAGCGTCGCCAGCGCGGTTTTATTGCCGCTCAGCTTGCGCTCCAGCACCATCATGCTCAGCGTATAGCGGGTAAGCTCCGTGCCTGCGCCGTGACGGCTGCTGCTGTTGAGCACCGCCATCAGCGTCTCCAGGCCGAGGCGCAGATTCGCCTCCTCATTGCCGAACACCGCCAGCGTTGAGCCGGGATTCAAATCGATCACGCTGCGCAGCGAAACCGCGAGCGCTTCCGGCTGGCCCTGGCCCTGATGCGCCAGCTGCTGAACCAGATGGGCTGCTTGGCAAATGCCCGCCAGCGCTAGCGTGATGTCGTAATAATTTTTAGCCACGGTTACTCCTGTCTACGCGTCAGCAAGGCCGACTCAATCTGAGATCAGCGGCAAGCGCTCTTCGATAATGCCGCCGCCGAGGCATACTTCATGGAGATAGAAAACGGCGGACTGACTAGGCGTCACCGCAGCGACCGGCGCGTCGAAACGCACCTCGATGCGATCGTCGTCGAGAGGAAGAATCTCGCAGGGAATATCGGTCTGGCGATAGCGGGTTTTTACCGTGCAGCGCAGCGGGGCAGCGATTGGCTGGCGATCGACCCAGTGCAGCTGCTGGGCAATGAGGCCCACCGACATCAGGCGCGGATGGTCACCGCCTTGCGCCACGATCAGGCGATTGCGCGCCACGTCTTTATCCACCACGTACCAGGGATCGTCGTTGCTCTCTTTCAGGCCGCCAATGCCCAGCCCTTTGCGCTGGCCCAGCGTGTGATACATCAGCCCCTGATGCTCGCCGACCACCTTGCCGTCAACAGTCTCGATCGCGCCCGGCTGTGCGGGCAGATAGCGGCCCAGGAAGTCGCGGAATTTGCGCTCGCCAATAAAGCAGATGCCGGTGGAATCTTTTTTCTTCGCGGTGATGAGATCGAGCTCTTCAGCGATGCGGCGCACCTCTGGCTTCTCCAGCTCGCCGACCGGGAACAGGATCTGGGCGATCTGCTCGTGACTCAGCGTATAGAGGAAGTAGCTCTGATCTTTGTTGCTGTCGAGGCCACGCAGCAGCTGGCTTTTGCCGTCAACGTCCGCGCAGCGCACGTAGTGGCCGGTCGCGATATAGTCCGCGCTGAGATCTTCTGCCGCGAACTCAAGGAAGGCTCTAAATTTGATCTCTTTGTTGCAGAGGATATCGGGATTGGGCGTGCGGCCCGCTTTGTACTCTTCGAGGAAGTGCTCAAAGACGTTATCCCAGTACTCTGCCGCAAAGTTGATTTTGTGCAGTTTGATGCAGAGCTTGTCGCATACCGCCTGCGCATCCGCCAGATCGTCCGCGGCAGTACAATACTCCTCGCCGTCGTCTTCCTCCCAGTTCTTCATGAACAGGCCTTCTACCTGATAGCCCTGCTGCTGCAGTAACCAAGCGGATACACAAGAATCGACGCCGCCGGACATACCGACGATCACTTTTTTCTGGCTGTTTTCAGACATGACTCACTCTTGATTACGATAAAAAAACAGGCGGCATATTCTATCACGCGTCGGCGTGGCGCGCACCCTTATGAAACGGCCACTGGAACAGCGCAATCAGATGCAGCGGATAGCGCGCGCGCTGTTGCCACAGCAGGACGCTTTCGGCAACCAGCGGCGAACGCAGGTTATCTGCAGCGATAATCTGCTCTGGCGTGCACCACCAGGAGCGTCTCGTCTGCTTCAAGATGACCCGCGAGCTGGTTCCAGGTCGCGCGGCCCTTTACCTGCTCTTCTACGACTAACAGTTCGCTTTCGGCCTGCACAATACAGGCAACGGTGACATGAGGTTTAAACATCGATCCTCCCGGATTGTTAACCTGACGTTATCGAAAATAATCACTCTTTTCAGGACGACGCATCAATCTCACGCCATTCGCCCGGCGCTAAGCCTTCAAGCTGATAGTCACCCATCGCGTAGCGGATCAGGCGCAGCGTTGGGTAGCCGATATGGGCGGTCATGCGGCGTACCTGGCGGTTGCGGCCCTCGTAAAGCGTGACTTTCAGCCAGCTGGTTGGGATCGCTTTACGCTCGCGGATCGGTGGCTGGCGCGTCCATAACCAGCTAGGCTCAGCGACTTTTTCGATGCCTGCGGGTAACGTTGGGCCATCTTTCAGATTAACGCCATGCCGCAGCGCCTCAAGATCGGCTTCCTGCGGCTCGCCCTCAACCTGAACGTAGTAGATTTTGCCGGTGCGCTTACCGGGCTGCGTCAGCGCCGCCTGTAGCGCACCGTCGTTGGTCAGCACCATCAGTCCTTCACTGTCGCGATCCAGACGGCCAGCAGCGTAAACATCGCTGACCGGGATAAAATCCTTCAGCGTCTGGCGGCCAGCTTCATAGCTAAACTGTGGCAGAACATCGAATGGTTTGTTAAATAATATGACGCGTCGTGGCCCACGGGCGCGTGGCGGTTTACGCTGAGCGCCGCGTGGTGCGCGGTCAGAACGTTTATGCTGGTGAATTTGCTGGGAACTTTTTCGCATGAGCTTTGCAGTCGGTGACAATCGGCGCATTATAACGCGAAACAGCGACGATTGGCGCGGCGTAAATATTCAAGTATCATGGCGTCACATCTTACAATTTATTAACAAATACCCAGGAGAGGTTAATGGAAAGCAAAGTAGTTGTTCCGGCGGAAGGTCAAAAAATCACCTTGGATCAGGGCAAGCTCAATGTACCGAATAACCCGATCATCCCTTACATTGAAGGTGACGGCATCGGCGTTGACGTTTCTCCGGTCATGCTGAAGGTAGTTGATGCCGTTGTGAAGAAGGCCTACAACGGTGAGCGCAAAATCTCCTGGATGGAGATCTACACCGGCGAGAAATCAGTAGAGCTTTACGGCCAAGATGTCTGGCTGCCGCAGGAAACCCTCGACCTGATTAAAGAATACCGCGTTGCCATCAAAGGCCCGCTGACAACCCCAGTTGGCGGCGGTATTCGTTCTCTGAACGTTGCGCTGCGTCAGGAACTGGACCTTTACGTCTGCCTGCGTCCGGTTCGCTACTACAAAGGTACGCCGAGCCCGGTTAAGCGTCCTGAAGATACTGATATGGTGATCTTCCGCGAAAACTCCGAAGACATCTACGCCGGTATTGAGTGGAAAGCGGGTTCTGCCGAAGCAGACAAAGTGATCAAATTCCTGCGCGAAGAAATGGGCGTGAAGAAAATCCGCTTCCCACAGGATTGCGGTATCGGCGTGAAGCAGTGTTCGGAAGAGGGCACTAAGCGTCTGGTGCGCGCAGCGATTGAGTATGCGATCACCAACGACCGCGACTCTCTGACCTTGGTGCACAAAGGCAACATCATGAAGTTCACCGAAGGAGCATTCAAAGACTGGGGCTATCAGCTGGCGAAAGAAGAGTTCGGCGCTGAGCTGCTGGACGGCGGCCCGTGGATGAAGATCAAGAACCCGAACACCGGCAAAGATATCATCGTTAAAGATGTGATTGCCGATGCGTTCCTGCAGCAGATCCTGCTGCGCCCGGCTGAGTATGACGTTATCGCCTGTATGAACCTGAACGGCGACTACATCTCTGACGCCCTGGCGGCGCAGGTTGGCGGCATCGGTATTGCACCGGGCGCGAACATCGGCGACGAATGCGCGCTGTTTGAAGCGACCCACGGTACCGCGCCGAAATATGCCGGCCAGGATAAAGTGAACCCAGGTTCCGTTATCCTTTCTGCAGAAATGATGCTGCGTCACCTGCAATGGTTCGAAGCGGCTGACCTGATCGTTAAAGGTGTAGAAGGCGCTATCGCTAACAAGACCGTGACCTATGACTTCGAGCGTCTGATGGATGGTGCTGAACTGCTGAAATGTTCAGAGTTTGGCGACGCTATCATCGAAAATATGTAATCGGTTTTCGACGTATACAACCAGCAGAGGCCTCTGGCTTATGCTGTTTTTATTGGGAATTTTTTTGCCAGTTAACTGAAACCTGCGCTCAGGCCTTTCTCTGCTTCGATAGATCCCGCTAAACTCGGCCACGTTAAGCTGCTAGCCTTTATTGCTATGCCGTAAGCACGACGAAACGGCCAGCTAAAACGCAGGAAAAACACTTCTTATATTTTGCATTTATATAAAAGCGCCGTAATTAACATTAATCTAACATGCGTTCTATTTTGATCCGTTTGTTGTTTTTCTTTATCTACGCTAATTGATTTCGATCATAAAAACCCACCCGCAATTAATTAAAATTATCCCGGTGAGTTGTTAAGTGAACCGCCTCAAACAACCTCATCAAAATGTAATTGTTAAATTATTATAATATTGGTATTAAAAACTTGTCCTGATTATTCAGGGTATTTTTTTTTGTGTTTGTGGGGTTAAGCTTGGCGACAGAGTAGACGGGTAAAGCAGAACGCTGTTCTTTTCAATGGAACAGACTGCTGAACGTTGAAATGCTCTCATTCTGTCAGGCTTGCATTTTATATGCGCGATTAACCTTTCGTAGATTTAAAGGAACGAAAAAATGTTAAGAAAATCTGCCGCTGAATTTTTCGGTACTTTTGGGGGGTATTCGGCGGTTGTGGTAGTGCCGTTCTCGCTGCGGCCTATCCACAATTAGGCATAGGTTTTACCGGTGTGGCCCTTGCGTTTGGTCTGACCGTTTTGACCATGGCTTACGCTGTTGGTCACATCTCCGGTGGTCATTTCAACCCGGCCGTTACGTTATGCTTATGGGCAGGCGGACGTTTCCCAGCGAAAGCCGTTGTGCCTTACCTCTTGGCCCAGGTTATCGGCGGTATCGCAGCGGGCGCAGTGCTCTATCATTTGCGCACCACATAATTACTGTTATCTGTTAATGCCAGCACCAGATCGCCCGGCAGCGGCGACAGTTCAGGATCGATAATCAGCAGATCGCCACGCAGGCACTGTGGCGACAGCGCGTTATCCCAGAGCGTGAGGGCAAAGCTGCTGGCGGAGCAGGGACGATCTGTCTGCACGCGTTCAGTAATCTCAACCTAGGGTGCCTCCGTCAGCCAGCCAGCAATTTCTTCTCTCGCCAGCACAGGCAGGACGGCGTGAACCTGAGTTTGCACAGTTAAGATCGGCCCGTCGCCGTCAACCAGCCACGCGGGCGCGCAGCCCAGCACCTCCGCCAGACGCAGCAGATTTTCACCGCGCGGCAGCGTCTCCTCTTTTTCCCATTGCGATATAGCTACATGGGAGACCGAGATTTTTTCTGCGACTGATTTCTGTGTCAAATTCAGCGACTTACGTCAAAGGCGAATACGTTCGCCAGTGGATTCTTTTTGCATCGTCTTGAAATATCTTGAGAGCCAGACTTAATTATAATTAAGCTGTGAATTTAAGTAATCTTAAGTTTCGGCGAGGGAGGCGCTTAACGTTTTACACCTGACGTCAGCAGCTGTTACCCGTAAGGCTCAGAGGTGAGGCATGGAGAGTAGTCTGATTACCAGTGTTGGCGCGTTAGTTCTTGGGGGAGGAGCGGCCGCGCTTTTCTGGAAGCCGCTTATTGCAGGCATTGCCTCAATTGTCACCAGCAACCGCGCCGGTGGCGAAATTATAACCAGCCATAAAGAGCAGGTCATGCTGCTAAAAGAGAGCAATGCACTGCTTCGACAGGAAAATGACGATTTGCGTACGCGCCATGATACCAATCTGCGACGGATATCAACGCTGGAAACCGATCTGCGTTTAATTAAAAACGCACTCGGCATCCTGGTAGTGATGACCGACGCAGATCAGAACAGCAAGTTCCGCAATTAAATCGACATGCTGATTACCATCTTAGAAGATCGCAGCGATGGCAGAGATACACAGTGAAATGAGACCGGTAAGCCACAAACGCAAAGTGATGCTGGGCATGTCGTTGCTGTGCATCCTGATGACCATTTTGTTTTTGTACGTTAACAGCACCGCGAACCGCCGCGTAGAGGATATTCGCCGTGAATCGCGCGACGCTGTCGACAGGCGAGAGGCCAAAGTCGACAAGCTGGCGCAGCAGGTTACCGCGCTACAGCACAAGCTGGATGCATTGCCCGATCGCACCGCCGAGCAGACAGCCGATAAGGTGAAGCAGGTGGTGATACAGGATGAATTCCCTGTAAAGAAGTAAGAGGAGAACCTTATGCGAATTTAAAACCTAATTGGAGAAGGCTTTTGCGCCCGCAGATCGCTTATCCTTAACAGGTGACGCCGCGCTGCCGCAGTTTGCTATACCGGACCAATGTGCCCACCGATCCGCATCTGCAGCGTTTATCTTCGCCCTCAACGGTTGCGCCTGCCACCTCGGAGGAAACGCCCGGTGAGACGCATGTGGCACCAGATGCTACGGCGCAGCAAAATCCGGCACAGCCAGCATCAGACGCTACCGCAGAGCTGCAGCCTGCCGATCCGTCTTCAGCCAGCAGTAGACAGCGTGCAAAACGACTTCAGCGCCGCGTTTGGTTTCGTCCAGCAGGGGATAGAACATCTCGGTACCGTAGCTAGGAATGAGCTGTTTGCCTTGGCACGTAAATATCTGTGATGTGAATGAGTGCGCAGCATCAGAACAGGGAACATAAGGTCCCCTTTTTTATTAAAAGATGATGGTGCTTCTGGCAGGATCGGCGTCGTGGTGAAGAGTAAAGTGAATGGTCATCTTCAGGTTCTTTGCAGGTTTATTCTTCTCATAGCGCCACTGGCTGACGGCGGCAATGATATAGGCTCGAACAGGCCACGCGTCTCTGACTGTAAAATACGCAATTCACTCACCTTACCCTCTGCATCAACGTCAAAAGCAAATTTGACGAAGCCTTCGATATGATGACTCAGGGCGTAATAGGGATAGGCAGGGCGTACCATCTTGATCTGTTTTGGTGCGTTAGCGGAATTGGGTGGTTGCACAGCACAGGCGCAAAGCAGTAGCGCAGCGATAAATAACAAAGGTTTTTTCATTTTAACGTCCTGTTAAACAGCAGGTGAGCTTAAATGATAACGCTTATCATCTTTGCCTGCGACTTCCGACTATTCTTAAGGCGGCTTCGTTATAATCCACTATCTTTACTCATTTCACGCGAGATATTTATTGGTTAAATCAGCAAAAGGAAAAACAGCATGAGTGATTCAGTCGAAACGAAAAGCAAAACTGACTACCTGCGCGATGTCACCTCGCAGCTGAAAGAGATGCGCCACTATGCGCAAACCAATACCGAAACGCTCTCTAGCCACTGGCTCGCGTTTGATGCTGGCGAATACAAAGATAAAGAGTTCGCCGGACGTATTGATGCGTTGCTCAACAAGCAGGGCACCCTACTGCATGATTTAGACGCCGTCATCCAGGACATTGAAATCGCGATTAACCACAGCGAGCAGGAGAGGTAATCCTGCCCCATCCGGTGGCCGTCGCGTTAGTCGGCCACCAGCCACATTTCCGCTTCTTCAAACATCTCTTCAATGATGCGCGCCAGCGTAGCCTTTTCGTTTTTACTAATGTCGGTTTCGATAGCGTTGCGCTCCATGGGTTTCACGCGCACTTCAATCTCCGGGAAAACGCGCTGCACGCGCTTTTCCAGCTCCCGTAAAATCATCTCACGCGCGCCCGGCAGGCCGGCAACATTACGCTTATCGTAAATCAATTCCACAAACATACTGGTATTCCATACAGGGAAGAATTTCGCTGGCACAGCATACTGTAAATAAAACCTGTGACAAACCTCTGAGAGGTGGCAAAAGTTTTTTTTTTCGGCTAAATACGCAAATTGATGACGGCCGGTAGCAGCGGGTGAAAAAAACAGACAGAGTCTGGGGAAAGCGGGAGGTCAGATGAAAAAATTAAACCTCTGGAGGTGGAAATCCAGCAAACACCTCCAGAGGCGGTGCAAGCGCACCATTCGTTCAAGGACAATCACGACCGAGGTCGTAGGGTGAAGTTATACAAGTTTTGTGAGCTTGTACAATTTTATCCTGATTTATTTCACTGGTTGGAGGTTTTGTAACACTCTCTGGCTCAGAGTTCGTTCTTAATGCAGAACTCTTCCCAGGTCATACCCAGCGATTAGGCATGCGATTTTATATAATTTTCAATCTCTTCTGCGGCTACAGCTTTATCCGGCTCAGCAAGCTGGATAGAGAAGATCATGCCGTCGAGGTTTTTCTGACGTAGAAAAGCAGCATAGATACGTTCGGCGTGCCACTCGCGCAGCTGGCGCAACGACATGTTGGCGTACCGGGCGTCGCTCTCGGTCAGTTCATTAAGCGCGGCCTGGAAATCAGCATGGGCGGTAAAAAACATCTCGCGCGCCTGTGCGTAATAGGCTTCTGGCGTTTTCATAGGGTTTCCTGAATCAATGCAGTGGTGCAGCGCGCCAGTGTAACTTACCGGTCTGGCCTTGTCAGGGATCTGTGTAAGGGGCTAACGGATGAAAAAAATTGAGTGCCTGACGTGAAGCTAGGCGCAGATAGCTTGCGGAAAGCAGGCGAAAAATTATAACTTAGCCGCCATTGAAGCGATCTCAGGATTAAAGATGAAAAAGTGGATGCTGATGGCCACGCTGGCGCTGGCCGGTTGTGCGCAAATCAACAGTTATCAGGACGCGGTGCAAACGCCAGCGCCTGCCAGCCTGCAAGGCAACTGGCAAACCGTGGATCCGCAAAGCGGATTACGCAGCGATAAAGCGCTGGGCAGCCTGATTATTAACGCCGATGGCAGCACGCTTGATTGCCGCCAGTGGATGCGCGTCATCGCCAAACCGGGCAAGCTGACGCTGCTCAGCGGTGATTTCGTTAATGTGAATCGTCAGTCGCGCATGATGCCACTGGAGCTGGAAGCGGGCGAGCTGCATTATGACGGCCTGACGCTGCGCAAAGTGGAGCGCCCGACGGTAGAGTGCCAGCAGGCGCTGGAAGAAGTGGCGAAACAGCCGAACGCGGCCGTTATCCAGAATATTGAGCCAGAGATCCTGAAGTCTGCCATCACCCAGGCGAACGAAGCGAAGCAGTAATGGCATCGCCTTATTCCGCCAGCTGCGACGGAATAAGGCATTCTTGATTCTCTGCTAACACCCACACGCTGACGCTGCCGCCGTTGCAGCGCACGACAACTGTGCCTTGTTCATCTGCGGTCAGGATTTCCTCGCGATGGCCTAAATAGTCGCGCCACGTTTTACCCGCAAAGCCTTCGCCCATCGCCACGCTTTTTTCGCCTTGGTCACCGTTCGACATAATTACAATACAGCCCGGCTGTTCAGCCGTGTCGCTGCGGCTGAACGCCACGCAGTTAAGGTGATCGAAATAGTCGGTTTGTGCGCCCCAGCCGTAGATCTGCTGTGCGCGTATCAGGGCTTCAAGCTCGGCGATGGCAGGCATTTCAAGGCGATGGGATTCTCCGTCACCACCTTCGTCTTCATAACTGGCACCGAACAGATCGGGATAGAACACCGTTGGCACGCCCTGTTCGCGCAGCAGGATCAGCGCATAGGCGAGTGGCTTAAACCAGGCTTCAACCGGCGCTTCCAGCGACTGCAGCGGCTGGGTATCGTGGTTGGCAACGATAATGACCGCATGCTAGGGATCGGCCTGCACCAGCGAGTTGGCGAAGAATCTGGCTGAGATCGTAATCGCTGCCTTGGGTCGAAGCCTGATGGAAGTTCATGTACAGTGGCGCGTCAAACAGCAGGGTCTTGCCGTCAACCTGCTGGATGTACTCCAGCAGCTTGTCGGTCTCAAACGACCAGTATTCGGCGACGATAAACATCGGCTCATCGGCGACCTCCTAGATATGATCGATCCACTAGAACTAGGCAGGAATATGTTTTACCGCATCGAGGCGAAAGCCGGTGCAGGGAACCTGTTGCATCACCCAGCGCGCCCAGTATTTCAGCTCTTCGCGTACGGCATTATTGCGAAAGTCGATATTCGCGCCCATCAGGTGATCGAAGTTGCCCAGCTCGCTGTCGACCTGAACGTTCCAGCCGTCGGCAGTGTAGTCATTCACAATCTTGAAGACGCCGTTCTCACGGGATTTTCAATATGGTCGACGCCGCTAAAGCACTTATAGTCCCAGACCAATTTTGAATATTTGCCCGCGCGCGCCGGAAAACTGAAGCGCGTCCAGGCTTCACACTCCACCATCTCTTCGCCAATTTCGTCACGGTTGTCGGGATTCACGCGGTTAACAAGTCTGTGCTCTTTCTCATCTGCGCCCATCTTATGGTTCACCACCACATCGAGCAATATGCCGACATTATGGGTGCGCAGAGAATCTGCCGCTGCCAGAAGCTGCTGTTTTTCGCCATCGGGGTAATACCAGTGGAAAAATTGCAATAAGGTCGGGTTGTGCATCTGCTGTGCTCCAGCGGGAAGGAAAAGCAAGTATGGAGCACGGTAAAAAAAAGACGCACCGGCAGAATAATTATTTTCTCTGTCGCGGTGCGTTTCAGAATCAGGCGAGCGGCTGGTTTTCCATCGGCACCATTACGCTGCCCTGTTTGCCATAGGCGCTGAGTACCGATTGCTGGCGCGTATTCTGGTTCACCAGCGTCGACAGCTCATTCATGCGCTCCTGAAGCAGGCGTTTTACTTCACTTTCATTATCAAGAATATGGCGCAGCACTGGACGCAGCTGCTCCTGTGCCTGTGCAGAAGGTGAGGCGGCTTCGGTCGATCGCGCCAGCCGTTGCACCGCACTGACGTAATCCACTTCCTTTTTGATCAAATCATCCCATTCGCCCTGCGCGGCAAGACGCAGCATTTGCTGGCTAAGGTCGAGTAACTGCTGGTAAATGGCAATCAGCTGCGGTGCAAGTATCATTAAATGGCGTCCTGAATCAGATGTTGAGGCTGGGCAACTTCCTTCCAGGCGTCAGCAATATTGCGCAGCAGCGTTTCGACCTCAACAATGGCCTCCACGTCATTACGAATATTCGCCTGCAGAAGCCGCCGCACCATATAGGCGTAAAGCGATAGCCGGTTGGTGGTGAGCTCATCGCCGCTCTCTTCATTGAGACCTTGCTTGAGCCCGTTTTCGATAATATTGATGGCCTTGGAAAGAGAAAGGCCTTTGCCCTCGATATTGCCATCCTGCAAAAACAGGCGGGTGCGCACCAGCGCGCTGAGCGCGCCGTCGAAAAGCATAATGTCAACTGCTGCTGGCTGGCGCTCATCACGGCGCTCTCGACGCCGATTTTGGCGTAGGCCTGGATACCGTTTGCAGTGTACATCCATCACTGCTTAATCAAATCAGCTTTTAGAGCTGGAGCTGCTTGACGATTTGAACTGCTGCGTCAGGTAGCTACTGGTCTGATTGAGTGAACTCATGACCACATCGAAACTGGGTTTTCAATCACGCAATGGTGTCAGTGATGCGGTCATTGACCTTATTATACTGAGCGGTCAGGTCGTTCAGGGTTTTACTGAAGCCGTCGGTTGCTGACTGCACGATGCCGGTGCTGGAGAGCCAGCTGGTCAGGTTGCTGGCAACGGTCGTGGCAATACCGGTAGTTTTGCCGTCGCTGATAATCATCTCTTTTACGCCAGACATATTTGAGGTCAGGCTGCTGCTGAGCTTGTCGGAGTCCACTTCAAGCTGGCCAGTGGTGGGATCGGAGGTCACAACGATCTGCGCCAGGGTTTTGAAGGTCGACGAGCTGGCTGCATTCGTCAGGAGACCTTTGAGCTGATTCTGAATGGTGCGCAGCGTACTGTCACCGAGCAGCGCACCGTTGCTGCTGTCCTGCGAATTTGTCCCCACATCGACGGCGGTGTACTTGGTCAGGCTGGCGAACGTGTCCTGCAACGTGTTGTAGGCCGACACCCAGCTGGTAATCGCGCTGTTAGCTTTCGATGTGTCGTTAGCAATGGTTAACATCTGGTTACCGGTAGTGGTACTGCTCAGGTTAAGCGTGATCCCTTCCAGCGCGTCGCTGATAGTATTGCTGCTATTTTCAATCTCAACGTTATTCACTGTCAGCTTAGCGTTTTGCGCCGCAACGCTTTCGGTCATGACGTTAGTGGTGGCGCTGGCGTCGTAGCCGACAATGCCCTGCAAGGTATCGTCGCCAGTAACTTTGATGCTGCTGACGGCGTTATCAGAGCCGGTCTCGTTCGAGGTCAGGGAAAGGCGATAGCTGCCATCCGAGACTTTAATAATGCTAGCGGTGATACCGGCATCCGCGCCGTTGATAGCATCGCGCATCCCGGTCAGCGAGGTCTGGTCGCTGGTCAGGGTAATATCTTTGCTGGAGCAGTCCTTCAGCGTGATGCTCAGCGTACGGCTGCTGGCGGAGCTGTCGCCCAGCGCAGCCGTGTTGCTGCTCTGTACCGCGGAGGTCAGGGTCTGCGCCAGCGCCAGCTGCGACACGCTGATGCTGTATTTACCTGCCACGGTGCTGCCAGAGGTCGTTGCGCTAAAGGCAGTAGAGCTGCTGGTGGCGGTGGTCGCGTAAACAGGTACGCATTATTCAGCGTAGTGTTTGCGGTCTGAAAGGTGGTAAACGCGCTCTTCAGCGTGGCGTAAGCACTCAGCTTCGCGGTATAGGACGACTGCTGTGTAGAAATTGGCGTCAGCGCGGCTTTTTCTGCCGTCGGCATACTGTAAATAATACTGCTTAAGTCCAGGCCTGAACCGATACCCAGGGTAGAGATACTTGCCATGCTTGTTTCCTTATCATATCGACACGGAGAGTGAATACCGGGGTTATCGGCGGCGAATAAGGAAAGTTTAAAGTTATTCATGCAAGCGCGATAAAGAGAATAGCGCATGTAGAGAAGGGTATTTCTGCGGCTAGAAAAGGGGTGATTTTGTTCTAAAGACGTTGGGGATGAGGGCGATAAAGATAAGCGTGACAGGTTGAAGGAAAAAATTTTCACTTGGTACTAAAAAAATTCTAAAGGTTGTTTAAGGGCAGACGATAACAACTTTGACGGCGCTGAAGCCGGCGGGTTGAAGCACACACCTTAACCGAAAGACTTGATTAACAGGAATATTTATCATGGCTCAAGTCATTAATACCAACAGCCTCTCGCTGATCACTCAGAACAACATCAACAAGAACCAGTCTGCTCTGTCTACCTCTATCGAGCGTCTGTCTTCTGGTCTTCGTATCAGCAGCGCGAAAGATGACGCTGCTGGTCAGGCGATTGCCAACCGCTTTACCTCTAACATCAAAGGCCTGACTCAGGCGGCACGTAACGCCAACGACGGTATCTCTGCTGCGCAGACCTCTGAAGGCGCGCTGTCAGAAATCAACAACAACCTGCAGCGTATCCTTGAGCTGACCGTGGAGGCGCAGAACAGCACCAACTCCGACTCTGACAAGTCTTCAATCCAGGACGAAATCAAATCACGTCTGGACGAAATTGACCGCGTTTCTGGCACAACCCAGTTCAACGGCGTAAACGTACTGGCGAAAGACGGTTCAATGAAGATTCAGGTCAGTGCAAACGATGGTGAAACCATTTCAATCGATTTGAAGAAAATTGATTCATCAACTTTAGGTCTGAATACTTTCAACGTTACAGGGCCAGTAAGTAAAACAGGAACGATGTCAGGGCTTTCTGCCGCTAACCTGAAGTCCTACTATGGCGATACTACAAAGATCACGACAACTTTAGTAACTGAAGCTGCGACTGGTGACGATCTTGCAACCCGTCTTGGTGTTGCTGCTGGCAGCGTTTCAATTGATAGCACCGCCGTTGCGGATGATAATGGCAACCTGTTTTCCAAAGTCACCATCACGCCGGGTAGCGCTTCAGAGGTGAACAGCCTTAAAGCAAATGGCTTCGAAAGTGAATATGACTCAGGAACTTCAACTGGTGTCGCAAAAGCTTATTACATTGCTTTAGATCCTAAAGATGCTGACACGACTACTACTCCAACCACAGCAGCATTTAATCTGGATACTTCTAAGCTGAATCTGAGTAATATGGTTTCTGGTTCAACTATAGACCCACTGGCCAAGCTGGACGACGCAATCGCCAGCGGATTCAGAACCGTCTGGATTCAGCGGTAACCAACCTGAACACCACCACCAACCTATCTGAAGCACAGTCTCGTATTCAGGATGCTGACTACGCGACCGAAGTTTCAAACATGTCTAAAGCACAGATCATCCAGCAGGCTGGTAACTCAGTGTTGGCGAAAGCTAACCAGGTTCCGCAGCAGGTTCTGTCTCTGCTGCAGGGCTAATCACCCTCTTATCACCCCATTAAAAACCCCGGCCTGCCGGGGTTAATGAGATGGTCCCCCCC
>JAUHTP010000025.1:0-48214 GCA_031332935.1 Candidatus Pantoea bathycoeliae
ATGTTCAAAGGCCTGAATCTGACCGATGCGCAAAAGACCCAGATTCGCGACATCATGAAAGAGAGCCACAAAGACTTTAAACGTCCGTCGCTGGAAGAGCGTCGCGCCGACCATGCAATTGTTGCCGCCGAAAGCTTTGACCGCGCCAAAGCCGAAGCGCAGGCAGAGAAAATGACCGCCAACGCGAAAGAGCGCGCGGTAGCTATGATGGAAACCCAGAACAAGATTTATAACGTGCTGACGCCAGAACAGAAAAAGCAGTACAACGCTAATTTTGAAAAGCATCTGACCGAGAAAGGCCCGCGCGACGGTAAAATGGCACCACCGCCGGCTGAATAATCGCGCTGAATTAAGTCTGTAAGACCGCCGACGTCGTCCAGAGGATCAAGCTCTGGGCAGCGCTTTTATAGCGGTTCGATGGGATAGTGACCGGAGAGTAGCGGCCGACAGAGAATTTTGAAGCCGTCGTGATCGAAGCCGCTCGGCGCACGCTTCAGCTGACGCGCGTCTTTCAGCGTGTTGACCGACCCCAGATAGAACCAGTGATCGATGACGTGGATCTGCGTCATCAGTTTCCCTTCCTCAATCAGCGCCACCGGGCCTTGCCACGGCCAGCACACCACGCGCACGCTTTCCAGCGCCTCCAGCAGGCGCGCCTGATGATCATCAACCGTCTCACGGCCGCAGCAGGCTCCGGCGCAGCGCGGCGCGAAAACAGGGCGGTTGGCGCTTAGCTTCTCCAGCCCGAGCAGGCCATGACACAGCTGGTGCTCGTCGGCGAGATATTTCAGCGTCTCTAGCGCCTTGTGGCGGCTGCGGTAGAGGCGAACAGGTCAGGCTAGTGCGAAAAGTAGATTTCGCGCGCGTAAACCACATCGGGCTTGCCGTCAGCGAACTGGATCAAGCAGAGCTGGCGATTTTTACGCAGGCGCTTATTGAACAGCGGCTGCTGCGTCTTGATCATCTGCGCTTCCAGCAGCAGCGCGCCGAGATCGCCCACGGTCGGGATCCAGATGAAGCGGCGCGCCCTGGCGCAGCATGCGCACCTCTTCCGGCGTGCGGAAGTGGGACATCACCCGCGAGCGCAGATTATGCTTTTCCCGATATAGAGCGGCAGCGTCTCGCTGTCACCGTGAAAGGTGTAGACGCCGGGCTGATTCGGCAAGCATTCCAGCCATTCGCGCAGATGTTCGGGATATTCATAGATGGCAGCCGCATCAAACTCGAGGCGGTGCGTGGCGGCACGTCGAACCAAGACAGACTCCTGTAACTGTTTATTCATACAGCTTATCAGTCTGTTCAGGCTTTCGCCAGCGGGTTAATGATTGAACATCACAGTGGAGAAGTTTCCCCTGCCGGGAGAGCAGGGGAAAAAGAACATTATTTCCAGAAGTCGGCGAATACGGTAATCGGTGCGCGACGCTTGTGCTCGGTCTTCTGATACCAGTTTTCGATAATCTTTGCGGTTTCCGGTGCGACGCTTTTGCCTTCCAGATAGTCGTCAATCATCTCATAGGTCACGCCAAGCGCCACTTCATCCTCCAAGCCGGGACGGTCATCTTCCAGATCCGCCGTTGGGCGCTTCAGGTAGAGGTGCTCCGGGCAGCCCAGGGTTTTCAACAGCAGTTTGCCCTGGCGCTTGTTGAGACGGAACAGCGGGTTAATGTCGGTGCTGCCGTCGCCATATTTGGTGAAGAAACCCGTTACCGCTTCTGCCGCGTGATCGGTACCGACCACCACGCCTTGCGTCATGCCGGCAATGCTGTACTGCGCCTTCATGCGCTCGCGCGCTTTCTCATTGCCGCGCACAAAATCTGACAGCTCAATGCCTGCCTCTCGCAGCGCGCGTTCGCTGGCCAGCACGGATTCTTTGATATTGACCGCCAGCGAGCGATCCGGCTGGATAAAGGCCAGCGCGTCCTTGCAATCCTGCTCGTCCGACTGCACGCCGTAGGGCAGGCGCACGGCAATAAAGGCGTAGTCTTTATTGCCGGTCTCTTCGCGCAGTTCGCTGATGGCTAGCTGCGCCAGTTTGCCTGCCAGCGTAGAGTCTTGGCCGCCGCTGATGCCAAGCACCAGCGTTTTCAGGAACGGATGACGCTTCAGGTAGCTTTTAAGGAAATCAACGCTGCGGCGAATTTCCTGCTGCGCGTCGATAACCGGGTTAACGCCGAGTGCGGTAATGATTTCCTGTTGCAGTGACATGAATCTCTCCCCAAGTCAGTGGCCTGTTGGCCCATGCGAACTATTCACTAAAGCTAACGTGCATCAGCGAAAACAACAAGCCAAAGCGCCAGTTGTTTCCGGTTAACTGCTGCGATATCAGTCGGTTTATTCCCGAGGCGCGGGCTTCTGCGCGAGGAAGATAAACATCAGAATCGCCAGCATAAAGCAGCCGAAGATAGTGCCGCCCATGCCGGTAATCGGCACTGAGATGGCGCCAAACGAAAACATGCAGACACCGATCACCGCCGACGCGCTACCCGCGCGGTGGCCTTGGCTTTGCATCGCCAGCGATGAGGCAGTGGTGGCGATGACGCCATTGCTGGCAATGGTGAAGAACAGCGCCAGCAGCAGCAGCGGCAGCGGTGCGGCGGTGATCCCCGCCAGCAGCAGGCTGGAGGCGACGAAGGCCAGCGTCAGGCCGCCTTTCAGCACGCGATATTCACCCCAAGCGGGCAGAGGCGCGCGCTGGTTTGTGAGGCGATCACTAGGCCGATGCCGTTCGCGGCAAAGCAGAAACTAAACGCCTGCGGTGACAGGCCTTAGATCTGCTGTAACACGAACGGTGATGCGCCGATATAGGCAAACATGCCCGACATCATAAACGCCTGCGTCAGGCAGAAACCCATAAAGGGGCGATGGGTGATGACTTGGCCCAGCGCAGCGCAGGCGGAAAACACAGAAGCCTGGCTGCGGCGTTCAGGCGGCAGGGTTTCGTGCAGCTTCCAGCGCGCCAGCAGGATCAGCAGCAGCGCCGTCGCGCCCAGCACGACAAAAATGCCGCGCCAGTTAAGCACCGTCATCAGCACGCCACCGAGAACCGGCGCACCAATCGGTGCCAGCCCGTTAACCAGCATCAGCAGGGCGAAGAAACGCGTCAGCTCATGGCCGCTATACATGTCGCGCGCCACAGCACAGCACCGCCTGCGCCAGCCAGTCCTTCGAACAGGCGTGCCAGCAGCAGCTGGTTGATGTCCCTGCGCCAGTGCGCAGCCAATCGAGGCTATAAACAGCAGCACCAGCGAGAGCGTCAGCGGGCGCAGGCGGCCGAACTTGTCGCTCATCGGGCCGAACAGCAGCTGGCCAGCACCCAGCCCAAGCAGGCCAGCGGTGAGGCTAAGCTGCGCGGTGGCGGTTGAGGTGTTGAGATCCTGAGCCAGTTCAGGGAGTGCAGGTAAATAGAGATCGATGCAGAGCGGGCCAAGCGCCGCCAGCAGGCCCAGCGTTATGGCATAGAACAGTCGGTTATTTGATGCAGGTGTCATTTGTCCTCTGAGGGCGTTACTAAGTCGTGGATGATCTGTTTGTAAAGGGTATAGAGCAGGTCCGCTGATGCTTTCTGCGTCGTCAGGCGGCGAAAAGCCGTGCCTTCTACCAGCACCGCCAGCACTTCGACCCAGGCGGCGCGCTGTGTCTCGCTGAGGTGCGGATAGTCTGCGCGCATTTTTTCGCAGGCATTGTGGAACAGTCGCGTTTCGGCACTTTGCAGGATCTCAATGACGCGCGGGTTACGGCTTGCCTCGGCTGCCACCTCCAGCATAAGCATTTCATCCTCTTCGTTCAGCGTTTCACGGCGGGCGATCATATCGGCGATATGGCTGGCATCTGTCTATTTGCTTATAGCCGCTACGCGACCGTCGACGATGCGTTTGACCATCTCTTCAATCAGCCCATCTTTGGCGAGCTGCGCCATGCTGGCAGCGTGAAAACCAGACTGACGAAAACAGCGACGCGCTGCCGCGATGATTTCATCCTGTCGCGTGCGGTGACGGGCATCGCGCGCTTCGCGCTGTTTGTTCATCTCGCCTCCGGAAACTAGTTTTGAGAGTGCTTATTCTCACGCAGGATTATACGGGCCGATCGGCATAAGGACAGCTTTTTTACGTTAACCTGACGTTTAAGACTCGGCTTAAAGTGCGCCATGAAGTTGATAAATCTGCATTTCTGTTCCAAGCTTAAGCTTACATGGACAAAAAATGAGGAACAACAAGATGAATAAAGCAATGGGATGTATCGCTGCGGCGCTGACTCTGGTCGCACTGTCTGGTTGTACGGCTTACGATCGTGCTGAGAGCTACGTCAGCAAGCCGGTTGTTAAGGATGTGAAAAAAGGCATGACGCGTGACCAAGTGCGCCAGATCGCTGGCCCCGCTTCAACCGAGATTACTATGGTTCACGCACGCGGAACCTGCCAGACCTATGTGCTGGGCGAGCGTGACGGTAAACCACAGACCTATTTCGTTAGCTATAGCGATACAGGCCGCGTGATGAACTACGGCTTCCAGAGCTGTAAAGAGTACGACACAGATTCGCAGGCTGCGCAGTAAGCCTTCGCGACACTGAATAAAAAACGGCCCGTCATTGACGGGCCGTTTTCTTTTGGGCGTGATGGCCCAACCTGGCGAGTTATAGCCCGGCCGGACGCGGCACCTCAATGTACTCGCCGTTAATATCGCGCTGGTAATAGTGACCTTCCTGCATGTAAAAGCGTTGGCCGTTAAAGTCGAATATGCGCATTTCTCTGCTTGGTTCTGCTGGCGGCTGCACACCACCACGTAGTTTTCGCCCTCGCGCTGATAGTATGCGCCGTTAAGCATGTAATAGGTGAGGCCACCGATCAGCACGGCGGTAGAGGCTTCCGGCAGAAAACGCAGCGGGCCAGCAGTGACCGTCCCACTGTGGCCTTGGGCCTGGACCCCAGTCGCCGGGATGCGCTGAGACAATGGCTGGCGACAACAGCGTTAGCGCAAGCAGTAAGGCGATAACTTTTTTCATCGATTTTCTCCTGCCATAACTGCTCGCAGCATTCGCCTTTTCAGGACTAAAGACAAACATAAGTCCGCGATTTTTTCCTCTCTTTACACACGCTTAACGCTTTCTTAACGGCGTCGCTATAATAGTGGCGGATTATGAAGCGCGGGCATAAAAAAACCGGACGCAGAGGTCCGGTTTCAGAGGGGAAAAGAGGGCGCTTAACAGTGTGCCAGCTCCGCGTGCTCGTCGCTTTCCAGCACCGTTTTGTCGGTCATGCCGAGCCAGCGGCTGGTCAGGGAACCGGCGGTCATTGAGCCGTTGACGTTCAGCGCAGTACGGCCCATATCGATCAGTGGTTCAATGGAGATCAGCAGGGCAACCAGCGTCACCGGCAGGCCCATCGCGGGCAGCACAATCAGGGCAGCGAAGGTTGCGCCGCCGCCTATACCAGCCACACTGGCCGAGCTGAGCGTGACGATACCAACCAGCGTCGAGATCCACACCGGATCGAACGGGTTAATGCCCACGGTCGGTGCCACCATCATGGCCAGCATGGTCGGATAGAGACCCGCACAGAGGCAGAGAAGCTGGCGATCGATTCCGGTACACCAAGGCGACGCGTCTGGGTTTCCACGTTTAGCGGAATACTGGCGGCGCTGGAGCGGCTGGTCTGGTAAAGGCGAAGGTAATCACCGGCCAGACCTTGCGGAAGAAGCGCAGCGGATATTGATGCCGTTAACCGACAGCAGCAGCGCATGCACGCCAAACATAATCGCCAGGCCCAGATAGGAAGCAACGACAAAGCCGCCCAGCTTGATTATGTCTTGCAGGTTAGAACCTGTAACAACTTTAGTCATCAGCGCCAGCACGCCGTACGGCGTCAGCTTCATGATCAGGCGCACCAGCTTCATTACCTAGGATTGCAGCGTGTCGATAGCCACCAGCACGCGCTGGCCTTTGGCTTCGTCATCTTTCAGCAACTGGAGCGCAGCCACGCCGAGGAAGGCAGCAAAAATAACTACACTGATAATCGACGTGGGATTCGCCCCGGTCAGATCGGCAAACGGGTTTTTCGGCACAAAAGAGAGCAGCAGCTGCGGCACGGTCAGGTCAGCGACTTTGCCCGCGTAGTTGCTCTGGATGGCGGCCAGACGCGCGCTTTCCTGCGCACCCTGCACCAGACCTTCGGCGCTGAGGTGGAACAAGCCGGTAACGAATACGCCGACCAGCGCAGAGATCGCCGTGGTAAACAGCAGTACAACAATGGTCAGCAGGCTGATTTTGCCCAGCGACGACGCATTGTGCAGACGTGCGACGGCGCTGAGAATCGAGGAGAATACCAGCGGCATCACGATCATTTGCAGCAGCTGCACATAGCCGTTGCCGACGATGTTGAACCAGCTAATAGAGGTTTTCAGCACTTCGCTCTGCGCACCGTAAATTGTTTGCAGCACAAGGCCAAACAGCACGCCGATCGCCAGACCGACCAGCACCTTTTTCGACAGGCTCCAGCTTTGACGACTGAGGCGCGACAGAAGCAGTATTAGCGCGACGAAGGCCACGAGATTAAGAATCAGAGGTAGATCCATATTGGCTCCAGCGCGCGCGATATTGTGACGCACAAATTAAGTGCCAGTATAGTAACAGTTACACTTCGCGTCGACTTATATCCAAATGAAATGGCTTATAACCAGACAGCGTTTTATGCTGGTTTAATGCGCTTTTTGCGCAGATATCAGGCGGGAAACACCATTTTGTAGCGTATCAAACAGCTGAGAAGTCCAGCCTTGCGCACCAAATGAGGGCGCGCCTGCGGGAAACCATAGTGAACAGCCGACCAGTACCAGGCAGAGCGTGCGCTCCAGTTGGTTGCCTTTTTGGCTTCTCAGGATAGGCAGACGAAAACGCCAGCGGCAGGGCCACAATAAAGGTAAGCCAGCAGGTGTCAGCATATCCGCCACAATATGGCTGAGATAACCTAGCGTCATTCCTTGCAAAACATCAGCAGGCAGCAGCCAGTCATTTGGCACGTTAATCTGAAATAGCCACAGGCTGGCCGCCACCGCCAGCAGACTATGGGTAAAGCCCCGGTGACCAAACGCACGCGCAATCGGATAGGAAAGCCACTTTAACCTCTGGCCAAGCAAAGATTTTGGGTGATCAATATCGGGTAGCAGGCAGGTAAGCAGCGTGGCAGGAATAAGATGCCACCAGTCGGCCTGCGCCAGTACGGGCGTGAGTTGGGCTCGTTTGGCAAAAATAGCGGTGGCAATAGCAAAAATTATGTGGCCTTCGCCGGTCATGATGAAACCTGGGGGCAAACTGTCAATGCATCTAGTATAGGGATTTATCCAGTAAATGAGAAGTTGTGACACTGTAATGAAGCGTGAGTTTTTATAGCTGACGAGGCCAGGAATACGATCGGCCCCATCATATCTTCCGGTACGCCCCAGTGTGCAGCGGGGATACGTCCCAGAATCTCTGCGCTGCGGCCTTCATCACTGCGCAGCTGTTCAGTGTTATTGGTCGCCATATAACCCGGCGCGATCGCGTTTACATTTATGCCGTGTTTCGCCCATTCGTTTGCCATCAGGCGCGTCAGGCCCATAACGGCGCTTTTTGATGCAGTATAGGAGGGGATGCGTATTCCGCCCTGGAATGAGAGCATCGAGGCGATATTGATAATTTTGCCGCCGTGACCCTGCGCAATAAACTGGCGGGCAACGTGCTGTGACAGAAAGAAGACGCTGTTAATGTTCATCACATCGTCCCAGTCCTGCTCGCTGAAGTTAAGCGCGTCTTCACGGCGGATAATCCCGGCGTTATTCACCAGAATGTCCATTTTACCGGCAGCAGCTACAGCCTGCTCTACCACGCCGGGACTTCTTCCGTACGGATTAAATCTGCCTGCAGAGACCAGAAGCTACGGCCGAGCGCTTCAACTCGCTGCTGAGTTTCCGTTGGATCTCGCGGTTAACGCCGACTATATCGCAACCGGCCTGCGCCAGTCCCAGCGCCATACCCTGCCCAAGCCCGGTATTACAGCCGGTGACCAGCGCGATTTTACCTTTCAGATTAAATGCGTTGAGTATCATGAGAGCGCCTCCTTTGTTAGCGCAGATCGCGGATTTTGAGATGATCCATGTCGTCGAATACCTGATTCTCGCCGACCATGCCCCAGATAAAGGTGTAGCGTTCGGTGCAGACACCGGCATGAATCGACCCGCTGGGCGAGATAACCGCCTGTTCGTTATGCACCAGCAAATGGCGCGTCTCCTACGGCTGGCTCCATCATATGGAGCACTGCGCTTTCGGGGTTCATATCGAAGTAGAAGTAAACTTCCATACGGCGTTCGTGAGTATGGCACGGCATGGTGTTCCACAGATTGCCATCGTCCAGACGGGGCAGCCCCATCGTGAGCTGGCAGGTTGGCAGCACATCCGGCACCAGATATTTGTTAATGGTGTGGCGATTAGAAGTGGCTGCGTCTCCCAGCGTGGTGCGTACCGCGTCCTCTTTGCCGACCTTTTTGTCGGGGAAGGGGCTATGGGCAGGCGCGCTGTTGAAATAGAACTTTGCCGGGCGAGAAGCATCACTGCTGCGGAAAACGAGGTTCTGCGCGCCTTTACCGACGTACAGTGCCTCTTCTGAACCGATTTCTCACACTTTGCCGTCAACTTCAATAGTGCCAAGCCCACCGATATTGATGACACCCAGCTCGCGGCGCTCCAGAAAGTAACTTACGCCCAGCTGTTTGCCCATCTCGTTGCCGAAGGTGACGCTGGTGGCAACCGGCATAATGATGAGATCGATATGGCTGTAGGTGAGGGTGTATTGGTCAGCTTCAAAAATGGTCACTGTGAATGCTTTGTCGAACGTCCATCTTAATCCTCTCTGGCGAAGTCAGGTACGCGTGCCCCGCAGGGCGTCTGAGGGGCATCTTAGGAGGAGTGGACGATCAATTCAATAAAAATGAAACGATGTTTTATTTTTATTGAGAAGGCGATTAACAGATGATAAAAAACCCGCCAGCGGCGGGTTCGTTGTTAACCCAGCAGATGGGCAGCCGTCAGCTGTGTGAGATCGTCCAGCTTCACATTGGCCAGATACCAGCGCGCGTCATCGCGCAGTTCGGCAGGCGGCACCACAATAGAGCGCATGCGCGCTGCTTTAGTGGCGATCATGCTATTAACAGAATCTTCCAGCGTCACGCAGTTGAGCGGATCGATGGCCAGCCGTGCGGCGGCATCAAGGTAAACCTGCGGATGTAGTTTGCTGTAGGGTAGCGCCTCTGCGGAAACCAGTACATCAAACGCGCTGCACAGATACTAGGCCGGTTTTCAACCCTTGCTGGCGGCAAAGCTCAACGCCTCTCTGACGCCGGGCAGCAGGGGACGTTGCTCCTCAATCAGCGCCAGCGCGCGGGCGATAATGCGCGCTGTGACCTCCTGTTGTGAGGAGCCGGACTAGGGCAAGGTTTCATACCACATGCGTACCACCTCGATCCGCAGGCACAGCGTGTCCGGCAACTCACTGCGGCACGACAGATCGACGCCCAGCGTGGAAAAATATCCATCTCGGCCTGATCCCAAAGCGGCTAGGAATCAATTATCAGTCCATCCATATCAAACAGGGCGAGTATAACTCATCGGCTGGCTCCTTGTTGAATTTGCGCTACCTTATCATGGGCCGACGTGCGCCGCGAAAGAGACGCGGGCTACGCTTTTTTCAGGAAATATATGCTGCGGGCAGGTAGACTGGCTGCAAACTGGATTCAGGTACAGGAGATACCTTGACATATCAACAGGCTGGTCGCATCGCCAGCCTTAAGCGAGTGGCTGGCTGGGCGATTTTTTTGCTCGCGCTGCTGTCGACGGTGATTTCAGTGCTGAGCTTTATGTTCAGACACAGCGAAAAACAACCAGGCATTGATGCCGTAATGCTCGATTTTGTGCACGTCATCGTCGAGATGCTCCGCTTCAATACGCCGTTCCTCAACTTTTTCGGGCATAACTCACAGGTTCCGGCGTTTAACAGGCAGATGAATATTGGCTTCTGGATTATCTATATTCTGATCTTTCGTTGGCTAGGCGCTGGAGTCATCAGGCTCGCGAATGGCACGGCAGGTGCGCCATGTCAAAGAGGGCAATGAAGATCAGCTGATTCTGGAGCAGGCAAAAGGCAGCGAAGGGCGGTCACGCCAGTAGCTGGAAGAGAAAATCCGTGTGCCGCACCACACCATCTTCCTGCAAATTTTCCCGCTCTATATTCTGCCGGTGGTGATCGCCATTGCAGGCTATTTTTACTGTCGCTGCTCGGTTTTATCTGACAGGTCAGGCCGGTCTGGCCTGACGCTGTGCCAGCGCATCTTCATCCATCAGCCGACCAACGGCAAACTGTGCCTCGCTTAACCAGCTGCCACCGAATACGTTGGCGCGGTTAAGCAGGTAGTAGAGCTGATAGACCGGCTGGCGCTGTGAAAAGCCAGCCGGCAGCGGCCATACTAACTGATAACCCTCATAAATCTGGCGTGGCAAGTCAGGAAACCAGCTCAGCATCGCCAGATCGCATTCGCGGTCGCCCCAGTAGCAGGCCGGATCGAAAATCCACGGGCCGCTGGCGCTTCCGGCGCAGTTAGCGGGCCAGAGATCGCCATGCAGGAGTGAGGGCTGAGGATGGTGCGAAGCCAGCGCGCGCTGAACGCAGTTTACAATCTCTTCTGTATTGCCGTAGGTAATGCCTTTCTCTTCCGCCAGCTGGAGCTGCCAGCCGATACGCTGCTCAGCAAAGAAGATTGACCAGCGGCGCAGCCAACTGTTGGGCTGCGGCGTGGTGGTAATATTATTGTCGAAGTCGAGGCCGAACTGCGCCTGCTCGCTCCACTGGTGCAGGCGCGCCAGCTGCTGTCCCAACTGAAAAGCATTATCTGCATCAAGCGGCTGCGGCTCAATATACTCCAGCAACAGAAAGCTTTGATCGCGATGATGGCCGACGGCATAGACCTCAGGCACGCGGACACTCTGGGTTCGTGCCAGCAGCGCCAGCTGGTCAGCTTCCCAGGTAAAGAGGGTGAGCATCTCGCAGCTGTTGCACTTCACAAAGACATCGTGCTCACCATAGCGAATGCGCCAAGCGGGGTGCACATCACCATCGGGAAGTTCATGGCGTTGGGTTATCTCAGCGTTGCCTAACTGCTCGCTTAACAGACGACTAATGGCGGTCCACATTGGGCTATCCTCTCTTTACCTGTCAGGCTGCGGTGTCAATCCGGGCTTTACACTGTACGGAGCCGATTATATCGCTTAGCAACTACGGAAAACCCGCGCTCGCGCACAGCTTACCGGGACGGATGGCAAGTGCCATTACTGAGAGGCGTCGTGTAGATACGCCTCTAGCGTTGTCACACTGACCTCAGCTTTTTGGTGTAACACGCTTTCACCTGCGGCTGTCGCCTGCTGTTGCAAATCTTCCTGCGACAGCGCGCTGACCAGACCAAAGCTGTTGGTCCCCAGTTCGTGCACTTTGCCTTCATCATCCTTTAGCGTGGTACTAAAACCGGCTGCAACCATGGCGCTGGTCAGCGTCTGAATATCGCTGAGGCCAGATTCCTGATAGTGGAACGTGACAATGTAACGCTTGAGATCGTCGCTCATCTTTTCACCTCTGCGCGTCATAACTGAGCACAGCATAGACTATGGTGAAAAAATGCGCGAATGATGAACAGGATAATGCAGTCGTTAATCTCATGCATATAATCTAAACCTAGGTAAAGCCCCAAAAATTGCGGCAGAAAAAAATTGTAGTAACTGCGCTGCTTTTTTGGCAAGGCCCCACTATAATGCGCGCCGTTAATAAGAAAATTCCCAATAATCAAGCGGGACAGGGCTGAAAAGGGCGTTTTCAGGCGGGTTAATAATTATTTACAATGCTTACCGTAAATTGCATTGATTGGCCCGTAAAAGTCTTCACACTCTCTTTTTTTAAACTGTTGTACGGGTCACAATAAATAAATGAAAGTGCTTAACAAGCTCTCTGCCGTTCTTTTGCTTTCCGCTGGCGCGTTTTGCCACCAGGCATTGGCGGACAACACTGTCTTTACTGCGATGGACGATCCTTCAATGGCTACGATTCGCGCGACATACTGACTGCTGGTTACGGTCGTCAGATCCTGAGTGGCCCAATCCACTCGCTGCGTGCTGAATTTGGTCCGGGCGTGTGCTATGACGATTTCCACGACGATGGCAGCGAGACCCGTGCGCTGGGCTACGGTGCGCTAAGCTATCAGTGGCAGCTGACTGACAACACTAAATTTATTCAGGGCGTGTAGGTACTGAGCAGCTTCGGCGAAGATACCACTGTCAACTCCGAAACCGGTTTGCAGGTGGGGATTAACGACCACTTTGCGCTGAAACTGGATTATTAACGTGACTTGGAATAACAATCCGCCAGAGTCTGCGCCGGATCGCACCGACACGCGCACCAGCATTATGCTGACTTACTCGATGTAAACCGATCTTGTTCGTTGTAGGCAAACCGCAGCTCTGCTGCGGTTTTTTTTCGCCTGTTCCTCGACTTAGCAAAACAGTGGCGGGTTTTGCTAACGGCCTAAAGCTGTTATCATCTGCGGCGCACCACATTCTTGGCGTCATTCCGACAACGTGGGTCTGACATTACGCCGGGCAATCACTTTTACTCATTTACTCAATGTTGTATGTAAGCTTTCGTATGGCTTACCACTGCAATTAAGGATCTGAAATGCCTGTAATTACTCTTCCTGATGGCAGCCAACGTGTTTACGATCGCGCGGTCAGCGTGATGGATATTGCGCTGGACATCGGTCCGGGTCTGGCGAAAGCCTGTATCGCTGGACGCGTCAATGGTCAGCTGGTCGATGCGGTTGATCCCATCACCGAAGATGCTTCTGTTGCCATCATTACTGCCAAGGATGAAGCGGGTCTGGAGATCATTCGCCACTCTTGTGCGCATCTGCTGGGACATGCCATTAAACAGCTGTGGCCCAATACTAAAATGGCGATCGGTCCGGTTATCGATAACGGCTTCTACTATGACGTCGATCTTGACCATACCCTGACGCAGGAAGATATTGACGCGCTGGAAAAACGTATGCACCAGCTGGCCGAAACCAACTACGACGTGGTGAAAAAAGTCGTTAGCTGGCAGCAGGCGCGTGACGTGTTCGCCGAGCGCGGCGAGAACTACAAAATTACCATTCTTGATGAGAACATCAGCCACGACGATCGTTCTGGCCTGTACCATCATGAAGAATATGTCGACATGTGCCGCGGTCCGCACGTGCCGAATATGCGTTTCTGCCACCACTTCAAGCTGCAAAAAATCGCAGGCGCTTACTGGCGCGGCGACAGAAACAATAAAATGCTGCAGCGTATCTACGGCACCGCATGGGCTGACAAAAAGCAGCTCAGCGCCTATTTACAGCGCTTGGAAGAAGCGGCGAAGCGCGATCACCGTAAAATTGGTAAGCAGCTCGACCTGTATCATATGCAGGAAGAAGCGCCGGGCATGGTTTTCTGGCATAATGACGGCTGGACCATCTTCCGCGAACTGGAAGTGTTCGTGCGCAGCAAGCTGAAAGAGTACCAGTACCAGGAAGTGAAAGGTCCGTTTATGATGGACCGCGTGCTATGGGAAAAAACCGGGCACTGGGAAAACTACAAAGAAGCGATGTTCACCACCTCATCTGAGAACCGTGAATACTGCATCAAGCCGATGAACTGTCCGGGCCACGTTCAGATCTTTAATCAGGGTCTGAAGTCCTACCGCGACTTACCACTGCGTATGGCCGAGTTCGGCAGTTGCCACCGCAACGAGCCGTCAGGTGCGCTGCACGGTCTGATGCGCGTGCGTGGCTTTACCCAGGATGATGCCCACGTCTTCTGTACCGAAGATCAGGTGCGCGACGAAGTAAACAGCTGTATCCGCATGGTTTATAACATGTACAGCACCTTCGGCTTTGAAAAGATCGTGGTGAAGCTCTCCACGCGTCCCGAGAAGCGCATCGGCACTGATGAAATGTGGGATCGTGCTGAAGAAGATTTAGCCGCCGCGCTGAATGAAAACGAAATTCCGTTTGAATTCCAGCACGGAGAAGGGGCATTCTATGGCCCGAAAATTGAATTTACCCTGTATGACTGTCTTGACCGAGCCTGGCAGTGCGGCACAGTTCAGCTAGACTTTTCCCTGCTAAAACGTCTGGATGCCACTTACGTCAGTGAAAATAACGACCGTCAGACGCCGGTGATGATTCACCGCGCAATTCTTGGTTCCATGGAGCGCTTTATCGGCATCCTGACCGAAGAGTTCGCCGGTTTCTTCCCGACGTGGCTGGCACCGATGCAGGCGGTGGTAATGAATATTACCGATGCGCAGGCAGAATATGTCGACATGTTGACACGCAAATTGCAGAATGCTGGCTTTCGTGTGAAAGCAGACTTGAGAAACGAGAAGATAGGCTTTAAAATCCGCGAGCATACATTACGTCGCGTCCCTTATATGCTGGTCTGCGGTGACAAAGAGGTGGAAGCTGGCAAAGTTGCCGTTCGCACCCGCCGTGGTAAAGACCTCGGGACGATGGATGTCGATGTGTTTGTTGAGAAGCTGCAACAAGAGATTCGCAGCCGCAATCTTCATCAATTAGAGGAATAAGGTTATTAAGGGCGGAAAACGAGTACAACCGACGCGTCCGAATCGAATCAACGGTGAAATCCGTGCCACTGAAGTACGCTTAACTGGCGTGGATGGCGAACAGATTGGTATTGTCAGCCTTTGCGAAGCTATTGAAAAAGCTGAGGAAGCAGGTGTTGATTTAGTAGAAATCAGCCCAAACGCCGAACCGCCGGTGTGCCGTATCATGGACTACGGCAAGTTCCTTTATGAAAAAAGCAAATCTTCTAAGGAACAGAAGAAGAAGCAAAAAGTTATCCAGGTTAAGGAAATTAAATTCCGTCCAGGTACCGATGAAGGGGACTATCAGGTAAAACTCCGCAGCCTGATCCGTTTTCTGGAAGAAGGCGATAAAGCCAAAATCACGCTGCGTTTCCGCGGTCGTGAGATGGCGCACCAACAGATCGGTATTGAAGTGCTTAACCGCGTAAAAGAAGATCTGGTTGAACTGGCAGTGGTCGAATCCTTCCCATCGAAGATCGAAGGCCGCCAGATGATGATGGTGCTCGCTCCCAAGAAGAAACAGTAGGCTTTCAAGTAACAATGACCGCGCAGCGTTCGCGCTGTGCGGCCCTTTGTTGCCTGTCTGATTCGTTTTATTAACAATTCGAAGTGGATATTTTTAAAATGCCAAAGATTAAAACTGTACGTGGCGCGGCTAAGCGCTTCAAGAAGACCGCTTCTGTCGGCTTCAAGCGTAAGCACGCAAACCTGCGTCATATTCTGACTAAAAAATCAACCAAGCGTAAACGTCACCTGCGTCCGAAAGGTCTGGTGTCTAAAGGCGATCTGGGTCTGGTTACTGCCTGCCTGCCGTACGCATAAGTTAACTTTTTTATAAATCGGTCTCAAAGACTCTGAATAAGCAGGGGATAAGGGCATCACAGAATATTGATACAGGAGAGCTCACATGGCTCGCGTAAAACGTGGTGTAATTGCTCGCGCACGTCACAAAAAACTCTTAAAACAAGCTAAAGGCTACTACGGTGCACGTTCACGTGTTTACCGCGTTGCTTTCCAGGCTGTTATCAAAGCTGGTCAGTATGCTTACCGTGACCGTCGTCAACGTAAGCGTCAATTCCGTCAGCTGTGGATCGCGCGTATCAACGCAGCAGCACGTCAGAACGGCATCTCTTACAGCCGTTTCATCAATGGCCTGAAAAAAGCGTCCATTGAAATTGACCGTAAGATTCTGGCCGACATCGCCGTATTCGACAAAGTGGCGTTCACCGCACTGGTTGAAAAAGCGAAATCAGCTCTGGCGTAAGTCACATAAAAAAGGGAGCTTGCTCCCTTTTTTATTGCCTGTAACTCAAGCAAAAGATTGACATTTTTACCGCCGGGCTTTTCAATAGTGCCCTCTGTATCAAATCAAGGTAACGCAAGCATGAATGCTGCTATTTTTCGTTTCTTTTTTTACTTTAGCGCCTGACACTCAGGGGCTTTAGCGCATAGAAAAGAAACGAAAAATCGCGCCGAAAGCCTCCCTCGTGGAGGCTTTTGTGCTTCTGGCGAAGCATATTGGACCGCAACGTCCCAACGAGAACTGACCAGCCTGACAGGAAGAAGAGGAAACCATGTCCCAACTCGCAGAACTGGTGGCCCGCGCCACGGCCGCTATCGACGAGGCGACGGATATCGCCACCCTTGACGCGGTGCGCGTCGAATATACGGGTAAGAAAGGGCATCTGACGCAGCTGATGACTACGCTGCGCGAGCTGCCACCAGAAGAACGTCCGGCTGCGGGCGCGGTGATCAACGAGGCAAAACAGCAGGTACAGGAGCGTCTTAACAATCGCAAAGAGACGCTGGAATCTGCCGCGCTGAATGCACGTCTGGCCGCAGAGACCATTGATGTTTCCCTGCCGGGTCGCCGCATCGAAAATGGCGGTCTGCATCCGGTAACGCGCACCATCGACCGTATAGAAAACTTCTTCAGCGAACTCGGCTTTGCCGTGGTCACCGGTCCGGAGATCGAGGATGACTATCATAACTTCGACGCGCTGAATATCCCGGGCCACCACCCGGCGCGTGCCGATCACGATACCTTCTGGTTCGACGCAACGCGCCTGCTGCGCACCCAGACCTCGGGCGTACAGATCCGCACCATGAAAAATCAGCCGCCGCCGATTCGTATCATCGCGCCGGGCCGCGTCTATCGTAACGACTACGATCAGACCCACACGCCGATGTTCCACCAGATGGAAGGGCTGATCGTCGACAAAAATATAAGCTTCACCAACCTGAAAGGCACGCTGCACGATTTCCTGCGCAATTTCTTTGAAGAAGATCTTCAGATCCGCTTCCGCCCGTCCTACTTCTCGTTCACCGAACCTTCAGCGGAAGTTGACGTGATGGGCAAAAACGGCAAATGGCTGGAAGTGCTGGGTTGCGGCATGGTGCACCCGAACGTGCTGCACAATGTCGGTATCGATCCAGAAGTCTACTCCGGCTTCGCCTTCGGTATGGGCATGGAGCGACTCACCATGCTGCGCTATGGCGTGACCGATCTGCGCGCCTTCTTCGAAAATGATTTACGTTTCCTCAAACAATTTAAATAAGGGCAGGTTATCCAATGAAATTCAGTGAACTCTGGTTACGCGAATGGGTAAACCCAGCTCTGGACAGCGCCGCGCTGTCTGAACAGATTACCATGGCCGGTCTGGAAGTGGACGGCGTGGACCCGGTTGCTGGCGCGTTTCACGGCGTGGTGGTCGGTGAAGTCATCGAGTGCGGTCAACACCCGAACGCCGACAAGCTGCGCGTCACCAAAATCAACGTGGGCGGCGATCGCCTGCTGGACATCGTCTGCGGCGCGCCGAACTGCCGTCAGGGCCTGAAAGTCGCTGTGGCTACCGTGGGCGCTGTGCTACCGGGCGATTTTAAAATCAAAGCGGCGAAGCTGCGCGGCGAGCCGTCAGAAGGCATGCTCTGCTCTTTCTCCGAGCTGGGTATCTCCGACTATCACAGCGGCATTATTGAACTGCCCGCTGATGCGCCAGTCGGTACCGACATCCGTGACTACCTGAAGCTCAACGATAACACCATTGAGATCAGCGTGACGCCAAACCGTGCAGACTGCCTGGGTATTATTGGCATTGCACGTGACGTAGCGGTACTGAACCGACTGCCGCTGACTGCGCCAGCAATCGATCCGGTTGCCGCCACCATTACCGATACCTTCCCGATCCGCGTTGACGCTACTGACGCCTGCCCGCGCTATCTGGGCCGCGTGGTGAAAGGTGTTAACGTTAAAGCCGCCACGCCGCTGTGGATGCGTGAAAAGCTGCGCCGCTGTGGCATTCGCTCTATCGATCCGGTGGTGGACATAACTAACTACGTCCTGCTTGAGCTGGGCCAGCCGATGCACGCTTTCGACCTCAACCGCCTCAACGGCGGCATCGTGGTGCACATGGCGAAAGAGGGCGAAACCCTGACGCTGCTTGACGGCAGCGAAGCGAAGCTGAGCAGCGATACGCTAGTGATCGCCGATCACCATAACTCGCTGGCGATGGGCGGTATCTTTGGCGGCGAGCATTCCGGCGTCAATGAGGCGACGCAGAACATCCTGTTCGAATGCGCCTGGTTCGATCCGCTGGCGATTACCGGCCGCGCACGCCGTCACGGCCTGCATACCGATGCGTCACACCGCTACGAGCGCGGCGTCGATCCGGCGCTGCAGCATAAAGCCATTGAGCGCGCTACCCAGCTGCTGCTGGAGATCTGCGGTGGTCAGGCTGGCCCGGTTATCGATCAGACGCATGAAGCCACGCTGCCGCCGCGCGCGACCATCACGCTGCGCCGCGAGAAGCTGGACCGCCTGATTGGTCACGTGGTGGCTGACGAGCAGGTGACCGATATTCTGACGCGCCTGGGCTGTGAAGTGACCGTAGGCCAGGGCGAGTGGAAAGCTGTTGCCCCGAGCTGGCGCTTCGACATGGCGATTGAAGAAGATCTGATTGAAGAAGTGGCTCGCGTCTACGGCTACAACAATATTCCAGACGTGCCGGTGCAGGCCGGCTTAGTGATGACCCAGCATCGCGAAGCCGACCTTAACCTGAAGCGCGTGAAGAGTCTGCTGGTCGATAAAGGCTATCAGGAAGCGATCACCTATAGCTTCGTTGATCCAAAAATGCAGCAGCTGCTGCATCCGGGCGAAGAAGCATTGATTCTGCCAAGCCCGATCTCCAGCGAGATGTCGGCGATGCGCCTATCGCTGTGGACCGGCCTGCTGAGCGCCGTAGTCTATAACCAGAACCGTCAGCAGAGTCGCGTGCGTCTGTTTGAGAGCGGTCTGCGCTTTGTGCCTGATACCCAGGCGGATTTAGGCATCCGCCAGGATCTTATGCTGGCAGGCGTGTTAAGCGGCAACCGCTATGAAGAGCACTGGGATCTGGCGCGTCAGACGGTTGACTTCTATGATTTAAAAGGTGATTTAGAATCGTTGCTTGATTTGACCGGCAAACTGGACGATATCCGTTTCCGTGCTGAGGCAAATCCGGTGCTGCATCCGGGGCAAAGCGCGGCAATTTATTTGCAGGACGAACGAATAGGATTTATCGGGGTGGTTCATCCTGAGCTGGAACGTAAGCTGGATCTTAACGGTCGCACCTTAGTCTTTGAACTGCTTTGGAATAAGGTCGCAGACCGCGTCCTGCCTGATGCGCGCGAGATTTCGCGCTTCCCGGCGAACCGTCGTGATATCGCCGTTGTAGTGGCTGAAAACGTCCCCGCAGCAGATATCATCGCCGATTGTAAGAAAGTTGGCGTAAATCAGGTAGTTGGCGTAAACTTGTTTGACGTGTACCGCGGTAAGGGTGTTGAAGAGGGTTTCAAGAGCCTCGCCATCAGCCTGATTTTGCAGGATACCAGCCGGACACTCGAAGAAGAGGTGATTGCCGCGACCGTTGGCAAATGTGTTGCGGCATTAAAAGAGCGATTCCAGGCAACCTTGAGGGATTGAACCTATGGCGCTTACAAAAGCTGAAATGTCAGAGTACCTGTTTGAGAAGCTTGGGCTGAGCAAACGCGACGCAAAAGAGCTGGTGGAGCTGTTTTTTGAAGAGGTTCGCCGCGCTCTGGAAAATGGTGAACAGGTAAAACTGTCTGGGTTTGGTAATTTCGACCTGCGCGATAAGAATCAGCGTCCAGGCAGGAATCCCAAAACGGGGGAAGATATTCCAATCACTGCGCGTCGCGTAGTGACATTCCGCCCGGGTCAGAAGCTGAAAAGCCGTGTCGAAAACGCTTCTCCGAAAGATAACGACTGACCGATTTCAGTGTTCAAAAAAGGCTGCTTACGCGGCCTTTTTCATTTGCGTGCCGCGCCGATTTTCTTACCGTTCTGGCGCGTTTCTTCACAGTGTCAGATTTATGTTAGCATCTGGAAAAAGAGCTGCAAATCGGCACGCGCCGATAGTGATCTTCAGAGCGCTTTTGTTATAACTGCGACGACAGATAACAAGAGACCACTCTGATGATGTTCTTAAGCATCCTGTTGGGAATGCCGCTGCTGGCGAGCGCCAATGTCTCGCATTACACCAACGCGCCGGGCGTAAACGCCCATATCGGCGATCGCGATCAACGCGGTTACTACTGGGACGGTTTTGACTGGCGTACGGCAGGTGAAATGCGCATCACGGCCGTAACGTTGGGCTGAAAGGGCCACACGGCTACTGGAACGGCAACGGCTGGCAGACCCAGCGTCCTGAGCACAATAAGCCAGTGGCGAAGCGCGATGAGCCGTCGCACAGCAAGCCACAGCAGCACGGCTATCGCGATCCGCTTCCGCCGCGCGCGAACCACAGCTAAACCACATGCGGCGCTGCCCAGTGCCGCACACACCAGCCTTTTTTTTCCGCCAGTATCTCTACAATGGAATCTCTGTTTTCTTAGTGAATCCTCTTCTATGTCCCTGCTGGAGCAGCTTGTTCATCAGGCGGATCGCCGAAGCCGACGCTGGCTGATGGCGTTGGGCCTTATCCTGCTGGCGTTAGCGATTCTCAGCCTGTGCGCGGGCGACAGCTGGATCGCGCCGTCGCAGTGGCTGAGCGACAGCGGCCAGCTATTCGTGTGGCAGCTACGCCTGCCGTGGACCCTGGCGGTCGTGCTGGTCGGTGCGGCGCTGGCGGTGTGCGTCGTAGTGATGCAGGCGCTCTTTACACCAATCCGCTGGCAGAACCGGGGCTGCTGGGTGTCCCTAACGGCGCGGGCATCAGCTTGGTGCTGGGCGTCCTGTTCGGCAGCGGCTCGCTCTGTAGCCTCAGCCTGGCTGCGATGGCCGGCGCGCTGCTAATCACATTAATCCTGCTCCATTTTGCACATCGCCAGCTCTCAGTCACGCGGCGGCTGCTGACCGGCGTGGCGCTGGGCATTATCTGCAGCGCTATCATGACCTAGGCAGTCTATTTCAGCACCAGCCTAGACCTGCGGCAGCTGATGTACTGGATGATGGGCGGCTTCAGCGGTATCGACTGGCGTTACGGCTGGATGATGCTGGCGCTGCTACCGGTCACTGTGGGCCTTATAGCCATCGCGCGCGTGCTTAACCTGCTGGCGCTGGGGGAAGCCTCCGCCCAGCAGCTCGGCCTGTCGCTCTTTTCTTGCGCAACATGCTGGTGCTGGCGATGGGCTGGCTGGTGGGCGTCAGCGTCGCAATGGCGGGGGCTATTGGCTTCGTTGGCCTGGTTATTCCCCATCTGCTGCGGCTGAGCGGTATCAGCGACCATCGCTATCTGTTACCGGCCTCGGCGCTGGCGGGCGCTGGCGTACTGCTTGCCGCTGATATTATCGCGCGCCTGGCGCTGACCTCAGCGGAGCTGCCGATTGGGGTGGTGACCGCGACGCTCGGCGCACCGCTGTTTATTGCGCTGTTAGTCAAATCTTAGCGCTAGCTTCGGCTGGCTTGTCTGCATTAACTACAGGAAACTTTTATGAGCCTTTATCAAACAGAGCTGGTAACGATCGGCGGTGAGAACACCACTCTGGAAAAGTGGCAGGGCAAAGTGCTGCTGGTAGTGAACGTGGCGTCAAAATGCGGCCTGACACCGCAGTACGAACAGCTGGAAGCGCTACAGCAGGAGTACCAGTCGCAGGGTTTCAGCGTGCTGTGCTTTCCCTGCAACCAGTTCCTTGAGCAAGAGCCAGGCAGCAACCAAGAGATTAAAACCTTTTGCAGCACCATCTATGGCGTGAGCTTCCCGATGCTGGCGAAAGGCGACGTCAACGGCGCGGCGCGTCATCCGCTCTATGCCCAGCTGGTTGCGGTGCAGCCGGAAGCGATTCGTCCTGAAGGCAGCGGCTTCTACGAGCGCTAGGTGAGCAAGGGCCGCGCGCCAAAAGCGCCGGGCGACATCTTGTGGAACTTCGAGAAATTCCTGATCGACCGCCACGGCAAGGTAGTGAAGCGCTTTGCGCCGGATATGACGTCAGATGATGCAGCGATCCAGCAGAGCATCCAGCAGGCGCTGGCGGAGTAAATGGTTCTCAGCCTTAAAGACGCCGCCGTTGCAGGACGGCTGGTGGCTTTCTCCGCCAGGTGGAGGCAGGGACGTTGCTGCATCTGGTCGGGCCTAATGGCGCAGGCAAAAGCAGCCTGCTGGCGTTGATGGCTGGTCTGCTTGATGGCGAAGGGGGAGATCAGGCTACTGGATCGCCCGCTGCGCGAGTGGTCCGGCCCGGCGCTGGCACGGGTGCGCGCTTGGCTGCAGCAGCAAATGATGCCGGGCTATATGCCTGTCTATTACTATTTGCGTCTGCACTTGGGTGACGCGCAGTCAGACGCGCCTCTCTGGCGGCGAGTGACAGCGCATCAGGCTGGCGGCGGTGTTTGCCCAAATCGATCCGCTCATGAATCCGCAGGGAAAGGTGCTGATTCTGGACGAGCCGATGACCGGGCTGGAAATTGCCCAGCAGCACGCCGTACATCAGCTGATTGTCGATCTGTACCGCGCGGCATCTGCGTTATTGCCAGCAGCCACGATCTCAACCACACGCTGCATCATGCCGATAGCGTCTGACTGATGGCGCAGGGCAGGGTTATCGCGCAGGGCGCGGCGGCAGCGGTTGTGACGCCAGAGCGACCTCTACGCGATCCCTTTCCGCCAGCTTGAGCTTAATGGAATTAATGACTCTCTTATTTCCACGCTAAAACAACAGTTCCGTTTATCATTGTCGCATTTTGGTGCCGGTAAATCTTCAACCCGCGCCGTCTACGATAACCTGTTAGACACTATTAAACTGGATAAACAATTTATTCAGTCACTGGCGAAACGTGCTTCTTTCCAGCACTTTATTCAAAGCACTATGGATAATTTGGGCGGTCATACCCAACAGATGATTATTTGTGGTATCGACGATGAGGCCTTGCTGAAAAAAGTCTCTTTCCTGCATGATGTCTTGATTCAGGGCGCGCTCTTTCCACCGGAGAAAGCCGAGGCGCTGGACAGGCTGATTGCAGATGAATGCTGTACCCCAGATTAAGCCCGCCTGTTGTAATTGATTCCCCGCCACTATACTTGGCGGTGCCCCGCACCTGAGCCTCTGTCGCGGGATGCCCCGATATCCGGTTTTCTATAACGACGACGGCCCTGATTTCCCCTGGCTGCCGCTCGGGAGAGTTTATGTTGTTTGATAATAGCTGGCAGCGCGAACTGCCGGTTTTTTATACTGCTCAGGCACCCACTGTGCTGAAAGGCGGACGCCTGTTTTACCACAACGCGCCGCAGACGCTGGGCGTCGATCAGTCTCTTTTTGCAAGTGAAGGCCATGGTGTATTGCACGGTGCCGCGCTGCTGCCAGGAATGGTACCGCTGGCACAGGTTTACAGCGGGCATCAGTTCGGCGTCTGGGCCGGGCAGCTCGGCGACGGGCGGGGGATTTTACTCGGCGAGCAGCGTCTCTCTGATGGCAGCAAAGTTGACTGGCACCTGAAAGGCGCAGGCCTGACCCCTTATTCACGCATGGGTGACGGGCGCGCGGTGATCCGCTCCACGGTGCGCGAGTTTCTGGCTTCTGAAGCGCTGCACCATCTGGGGATTCCCACCACGCGTGCACTGACTATCGCCATCGGCGACGAGCAGGTTTACCGAGAGACGCCAGAGCGTGGCGCGACCCTGATGCGTATCGCCGAAAGCCATCTGCGCTTCGGCCATTTCGAACATTTCTTCTACAGCCAGCAGCAGGATAAAGTACAGCAGCTGGCGGGCTATGCGCTGCGCCACCACTGGCCGCACTTGGTTAACGAAGCTGATAAATACCTTTTATGGTTTACCGATGTGGTTGAGCGCACGGCGCGCCTGATCGCGCAGTGGCAAAGCGTCGGTTTTGCGCATGGCGTCATGAACACCGATAACATGTCGCCGCTGGGGCTAACGATCGACTACGGTCCTTATGGTTTCCTTGACGATTACCAGCCTGGCTTTATCTGCAACCACAGCGATTATCAGGGACGCTACAGCTTTGAAAAACAGCCGATGATTGGCCTGTGGAACCTCAACCGCCTGGCGCATGCGTTGTCTGGCCTGCTGACTGTCGAGCAGCTTAAACAGCGCCGCTACGAGCCGGAGCTGATGCGAGTATGGGGTGAACGGATGCGCGCGAAGCTGGGATTGATGCAGGCTGACAGCGGTGATAATGAGCTGGTGGTGGAGCTGCTCTCCTTAAATGGCGCAGGAGCACAGCGATTATTCTCTGACGTTCCGTCTGCTCAGCGACACGCAGCAGCAGGAGGCGCGTTCACCGCTGCGCGATGAGTTTATGGATCGCGAGGCGTTTGACCCTGGTATCAGCGCTACCGTGCGCGTCTGTTGCAGGAAGGCGTTAGCGATGAGGCGCGGCAGCAGGTGATGAAAGCTGCTAACCCAGCAGTCGTGCTGCGTAACTATCTGGCACAGCAGGCGATTGACGAGGCGGAAAAGGGCGAAAGCGGTGCGCTGGCGCGGCTGCATCAGGCGCTGCAACAGCTCTTCAGCGATGAGACGGCCGCTGAGTATCGTCAGCGGCCGCCGGACTGGGGAAAATCGCTGGAGGTAAGCTGCTCCAGCTAACGGCTTAAAAGCGGCTGTTTACCGCCTCGGCCAGCAGCGACAGCACCGCTTTGCTATCCTGCCAGCCGAGGCAGGGATCGGTAATCGACTGGCCGTAAACCAGCGGCTGGCCCGCAACCACCTTCTGATTTCCCTCTTCAAGAAAGCTTTCAATCATTACGCCTGCAACCGCGCGCGATCCGGCGCGGATCTGCTGTGCCACATCAGCCGCCACTTCAAGCTGACAGCGATGCTGCTTCAGGCAGTTACCGTGGCTAAAGTCGATCACCAGCTGTTCCGGGAGGCCGAATTCGTGCAGGCTGGCTGCGGCAGCAGCCACATCGTCGGCGTGATAGTTGGGCGCTTTGCCGCCGCGCAGGATCACATGGCCGTGTGGGTTGCCGCTGGTCTGGTAGATCGTCATCTGACCATGTTTGTCCGGTGACAGGAACATATGGCTGGCGCGTGAGGCGCGAATGGCATTCACCGCGATACGCACATTGCCGTCGGTACCATTTTTAAAGCCTACCGGGCAGGAGAGCGCAGAGGCCATCTCGCGGTGGATCTGGCTTTCAGTGGTACGTGCGCCAATTGCGCCCCAGCTGATCAGGTCGGCGATAAACTGGCCGGTGACCATATCAAGGAACTCTGTCGCGGTGGGCAAACCGAGTTGGTTGATCTCCAGTAGGCTCTGGCGCGCCAGGCCGATACCGCGATTGACACCAAAGCTGCCGTCCAGATCGGGATCGGAGATCAGGCCTTTCCAGCCGACCACGGTGCGCGGCTTTTCAAAATAGGTGCGCATCACGATTTCGAGGCGATCGGCATAGCGCGTGCGCAGCGCGTTCAGGCGCTGTGCATAGTCGAACGCCGCGCGCGGGTCGTGCAGCGAACAGGGACCGATAATCACTAGCAGACGCGGATCTTCACCGGTCAGAATGCGGGCAATGCGCCGACGCGCCTGTGTAACGTTCTCCGCGACGTCAGGGGAAAGCGGGTGTTCAGCCGCTAAAGCCGCAGGCGTGATCAGGCTGCCAATGCGTGCCGTACGCAGTTCATCTGTTTTATTCATGAGGATCTCGAAAGCTTTTCTTCGCAACGGTGATATACCGGGAAGTGATGATGCTCACAATAAGTTATTAGTCTGCGAATGCAACCCTATAAACTGAAATGAAATTTTATCTGACGGCAGCGGCGGTTTACAAAACGCTGCTGTCTGCGGCTCAGTACATGCGGCGCGTCAGGTCCATGATGTCGAGGATTTTGGTGGCGATCTCTTCCACTGAATAGTTGGTACTGTTGATATAGCGGATCTGGTGGGTGCGAAACATCGCCTCAACTTCGCCTACCTCAAGCCGACACTGGCGCATTGAGGCGTAACGGGTATTTTCCGCCCGCTCCTGGCGGATAGCGGCAAGCCGTTCCGGCTCGATGGTTAAGCCAAACAGCTTATTCTGGAACGGGCGGAGTGCGGCGGGCAGCTTCAGGTTATCCATATCGTCGGCGATAAACGGGTAGTTGGCGGCGCGGATGCCAAACTGCATCGCCAGATAGAGGCTGGTCGGCGTTTTACCGCAGCGCGACACACCCAGCAGAATGACCTGCGCATCTTCGAGGCCGCGCAGCGAAATACCGTCATCGTGCGCAAGGGTGTACTGATGAAAAATCGCCAAAACCAGTTCCATCAGGGTGTTAGCCTTAAATAGCCATGTTGCGCAACAGCGGAAAATAATCGGAACAATTCCTAATTTACTAAATATTCTGCGCTTTAACGATTCAACACTTAGTTATTAATTGTGCATTGTGCCAAGCTAATTTTGCGAATAGCTAAATGTTCCATGTGCCCATTCATTGTTAAAAGGATAATCTCGATGTCCATTACAGGCGAACAGCCGTTAGTGCTCTGGTATAACAAGCTTGGCATGCATGATGTTGATCGCGTGGGAGGAAACAATGCCTCTCTGGGTGAAATGATTACCAATTTGTCGTCGCTGGGCGTTTCAGTGCCTAACGGATATGCGACCACATCTTATGCTTTTAATCAGTTCCTCGATCAAAGCTGCCTCAACCAGCGCATTTACGATTTACTGGACAAGACCAATGTTGACGACGTAGATGAGCTGGCGAAAGCCGGTAAACAGATCCGTCAGTGGGTCGTAGATACCCCGTTCCAGCCCGAGCTGGAAACGGCTATTCGCGAGGCTTATGAGCAACTCTCTTCAGACGATGCCGAAGCGTCGTTTGCCGTGCGATCTTCCGCGACGGCTGAAGACATCCCGATGCCTCCTTCGCCGGCCAGCAGGAGACGTTCCTGAGCGTACAGGGCTATGGTGCGGTCATCATCGCCGTGAAGCACGTTTACGCCTCCCTGTTTAACGATCGCGCCATCTCCTATCGCGTGCACCAGGGTTATGACCATCGCGGCGTGGCACTGTCGGCGGGTATCCAGCGCATGGTGCGCTCCGACCTCGCGTCATCAGGCGTAATGTTCACCATTGATACCGAATCGGGCTTCGATCAGGTGGTCTTTATCACCTCCGCTTTCGGCCTCGGCGAAATGGTGGTGCAGGGCGCGGTCAACCCGGACGAGTTCTATGTGCATAAACCGACGCTGGCCGCCGGCCGTCCGGCTATCGTGCGCCGCAATGGGCTCGAAAAAAGTGCGTATGGTCTACGCCGACTCGCAATCTCACGGCTAACGCGACCGCTTCTCTCTCACCGATGAAATAGAAGTGCAGGCGCTAGCTCAGCAGGCCGTCCTGATTGAACAGCACTACAAGCGCCCAATGGATATTGAGTGGGCTAAAGATGGCCACACCGGCAAGCTGTTTATCGTCCAGGCGCGTCCGGAAACCGTGCGCTCTAACGGTCAGGTGATGGAGCGCTATACCCTGCAAGGTAAAGGTAGCGTGGTGGTGGAAGGCCGCGCAATTGGTCATCGCATCGGCGCGGGTGAAGTGAAGGTGATTCACGAAATCAGTGAGATGAACCGCATTGAGAAAGGCGACGTGCTGGTCACGGATATGACGGACCCTGACTGGGAGCCGATCATGAAGAAAGCCTCGGCAATTGTCACCAACCGCGGCGGCCGTACCTGTCACGCGGCGATTATTGCGCGCGAGCTGGGTATTCCGGCGGTCGTCGGCTGCGGCGATGCGACCGATCGTCTGAAAGATGGCAACAAGGTGACTGTCTCCTGTGCGGAAGGCGATACCGGCTACGTCTACAGCGATCGGCTTGATTTCGAAGTCACCAGCTCGCAGGTTGATGAGATGCCAGACCTGCCGCTGAAGATTATGATGAACGTCGGCAACCCCGACCGCGCTTTCGACTTTTCCTGCCTGCCCAATGAAGGCGTTTGCCTGGCTCGTCAGGGCATGAAGCGCGGTGAAAAAGGCCTGAAGGTGATTATGATGTGCGAAATCCCGTCTAGCGCTTTGCTGGCGGAGCAGTTCCTTGAACACTTCGACGGCTTCTCGATTGGCTCGAACGATATGACGCAGCTGGCGCTGGGGCTGGATCGCGATTCAGGCGTGGTATCAGCACTGTTTGATGAGCGCAATGAAGCGGTGAAGGCGCTGCTGTCGATGGCGATACAGTCGGCGAAAAAGCAGGGCAAATATGTTGTCATCTGCGGCCAGGGGCCGACTGACCATCAGGATTTTGCGGCCTGGCTGATGGAATAGGGCATTGACAGCCTTTCACTTAACCCCGACACCGTGGTTGAGACCTGGCTGTCACTCTCTGAGTTAAGCAAAAGCGCATGATTAACTAAGGTGTATTCTTAATAAAAGGCCAGCTTTGCTGGCCTTTTTACTTTCGTACAGGCCAAAAAAAGCCCATCACAGGGGATGGGCAAAGACTACACACAGCAATTCTTCACTCTACTCAGGGGAAAAGGTTGTTTAAAAATCAGTAGGTTGATTTCAAACTTAGGAATGATGGTATTCACCACGCGGTCCTGAGTCTTTAAGAATCCTCTTATTAGTTTAAAGCCAGTAAACTTTTGTCACGTCTACAGGGGCAAAAGTCAGGGTAAACAGTGAGAAAAATAAACTATTCGCGGCAGATACGCGGCCTCAGGGCTGAAATATGCGTTTTTTCTTAAAAACTGCTAATGGAAAAAATATTAACGTGACGCAAATGAATAAGGGCGGTTAACCGCCCTTAAGTGTCATTTTATGAGGGGAGATGCTCTTCATCATGATCGGAAAGCATATCAACCACGCTTGCAGGATCGTCCGCGGGCGCAGGTGCCTCATGCATCCAGACGGAGACCAGCCGGTAAGAGACCGCCAGCACCACCGGGCCGATAAACAGGCCGATGAGGCCGAAGGCCACCAGCCCGCCGATAACGCCGGAGAGGATCAGAATCATCGGCAGATCGGCACCCATGCGGATCAGCATTGGTCGCAGCACGTTGTCCAGCGTGCCAACCACGCAGCTCCAGATCAGCAGAACCGTACCCCAAGTGGTATCGTCGCTCCAGTAAAGCCAGACGATGGCCGGAACCAGTACAATGAGCGGCCCAATCTGCACCAGACAGCAGAGGATCATCAGTACGGTGAGCAGCGTGGCGTAAGGGATGCCAGAAAGCGCCAGTCCAATGCCGCCCAGCACACCTTGTACCAGCGCGGTGACGACCACGCCGAGCGCCACGGCGCGGATCGCCTGACCTGCCAGCAGCACCGTGGCGTCGCCACGACGGCCCGCCATGCGGAAGGCGAAGTGGCGAATGCCCTGCGCTGCCTGCTCGCCGCGCCAGAACAGCAGCGCACTGAACAGCAGCATCACGCCGAGGTGAATCATCAGCCGACCAAAGTGGCCCGCCTGCGCCACGAAGAAGCCGGTGGTGCGGCCTACGTAAGGCTGTAATTTTGCCATGATGGCGGAGCCACCGCCCGCCACTAGCTTGTCGTAGCTGGAGAAGAGTTTGTCGCCAATGGCCGGAATATCATTCAGCCACAGCAGCTTTGGCATCTCCATGTGACCCTGGGTGGCCCAAGCGATCACCGGGGCGCTGTTGTCGATCAGGCTATTGACCAGCAGCGCGATGGGAATAATAAACAGCAGCAGCAGTAGCAGCGTCATCACGATAACTGCCAGAGAACGCCGGCTCCAGAGGAGCAGCTGGACGCGCAGCATCAGCGGCCATGTGGCGATGACCACCATGCTGGCCCAGGCAAAACCCAGAATAAAAGGCTGAACTATCCAGATGCAGGCGACAATCATCAGCAGGATAAACATCAGCGTAAACAGCATCTGCGGGAAATCCGTCGAGCGGTGCAGGTTTTTCATAAGGAACAACGACCTCGAATAATCCTTCATTAAGGGGCAATCAGGCACAGCATAATGATGAGCTATTTTGCTGGCTTTAAACAGAGCACAAATAAGAGGTTTTTACCTTTCCTGAAAAAACAGCGAGCGGCAAAAAAATGTGTTAAAACGAAGCGTTCAGACAAAAAAGACAACACAAACATTTCCAACATCCTGGTCTTACACAATGATCCCACAGATTTCCCAGGCACCCGGCCTCGTTCAACGGGTGCTGACATTCCTCGAAGCGCTGAAAGCGCAGGGTTTCACCGGCGACACCGCCACCAGTTACGCTGACCGCCTGTTGATGTCTACTGACAACAGCATTTACCAGCTGTTGCCGGATGCGGTGCTGTTTCCCCGCTCAACCGCCGACGTTGCGCTAATAGCACGCGTGGCGGGCGAAGAGCGCTTTAGCGAGCTGGTATTTACGCCGCGCGGCGGCGGCACAGGCACCAACGGCCAGTCGCTGAACCAGGGCATTGTTGTAGACATGTCACGCCATATGAACCGCATCCTGGAGATTAATCTTGAGCAAGGTTGGGTGCGCGTTGAGGTGGGCGTGGTTAAAGATCAGCTCAATGCCTGGCTCAAGCCCTACGGTTTTTTCTTTTCACCAGAACTGTCGACCAGCAACCGCGCCACGCTGGGGGGCATGATCAATACCGACGCTTCGGGGCAAGGCTCGCTGGTTTACGGTAAAACCTCCGATAATGTGCTGGGGCTGCGTGCGGTGCTGCTTGGCGGCGATATCCTCGATACTCGACCGATGGCCGCGGCGCTGGCGGAGACGCTGGCGCAGACGCCTACGCCAGAAGGGCGCATCTACCAGCAGGTGCTGACGCGATGCCGCGAGCAGCGCGCGCTGATTCTGGAAAAATTCCCGAAGCTGAACCGCTTTCTCACCGGCTACGATCTGCGCCACGTCTTTAGCGACGATATGCAGACCTTCGACCTGACGCGCATTCTGTGCGGCGCAGAAGGCACGCTGGCGTTTATTACCGAGGCGCGGCTCGACATTACGCCGATCCCGAAAGTGCGTCGTCTGGTGAATATCAAATATGACTCTTTCGACTCCGCGCTGCGTAACGCGCCTTTTATGGTGGATGCCAGGGCGCTGTCGGTGGAGACGGTGGATTCTAAAGTCCTCAACTTGGCGCGGGAAGATATTGTCTGGCATTCAGTCCGCGAGCTGATTACCGATGTGCCCGATAAAGAGATGCTGGGCCTCAACATCGTAGAGTTCGCAGGCGATGACGGCGCGCTGATTGAACAGCAGGTAAGCTCGCTCTGCGCGAGGCTGGATACGCTGATGGCGCAGCGCGAGGGTGGCGTCATCGGCTATCAGCTGTGCCAGGATATCGACGGTATTGAGCGCATTTATAACATGCGCAAAAAGGCGGTCGGGCTGTTGGGCAATGCAAAGGGGCGTGCCAAGCCCATTCCTTTTGTTGAAGATACCGCCGTGCCGCCGGAGAACCTTGCGGACTACATTGTGGAGTTTCGTGCGCTGCTTGAAAGTCACGGCCTAAGCTATGGCATGTTCGGCCACGTCGACGCGGGCGTGCTGCACGTGCGTCCGGCGCTCGATATGTGCGATCCGCAGCAGGAGATGCTGATGAAAACGCTCTCTGATGAGGTTGTGGCGCTGACTGCACGCTACGGCGGATTGTTGTGGGGCGAACATGGTAAAGGATTCCGCGCGCAGTATAGCCCGGCGTTCTTTGGCGAAACGCTGTTCGACGAGCTGCGTCGCATTAAAGCGGCGTTCGATCCCCACAACCGCATGAACCCTGGCAAAATCTGTACGCCCCTCGGCAGCAACGAGCCGATGATGCAGGTCAACGCGGTAAAACGCGGCAGCTATGACCGCCAGATCCCGCTGACGGTGCGCAGCGACTGGCGCGGTGCTAAGGAGTGTAACGGCAACGGCCTCTGTTTTAACTTCGATGCGCGCAGTCCGATGTGCCCGTCAATGAAAATCACCCGCAACCGCATCCACTCGCCCAAAGGGCGCGCGACCCTGACGCGGGAGTGGCTGCGTCTGCTGGCGGAGCAGGGCGTCGATCCTGTGCAGCTGGAGCAACAGCTGCCGGAAAAACAGCTGTCGCTGCGCACCTTTATTGGCCGCGTGCGCAACAGCTGGCACGCCAGCAAAGGCGAATATGATTTCTCGCACGAGGTGTATGAGGCGATGTCTGGCTGTCTGGCATGCAAGGCCTGCTCGACCCAGTGCCCGATTAAAATCGACGTGCCAGATTTCCGCGTGCGCTTTTTGCAGCTTTACCACACACGCTACCTGCGTCCGGTCAGCGATCATCTTGTGGCAGCAGTAGAGAGCTATGCGCCGCTGATGGCGAAAGCGCCCAAAGCCTTCAACTTCTTCCTGAAGCAGCCGTGGATGCGCGAGCTGAGTAAAAACCATATCGGTATGGTCGATCTGCCGCTGCTTTCATCGCCCTCGCTGAAGCAGGAGCTGAACGGCCATCCGGCGATGAATATGACGCTGGAAAAGCTGGAGGCGCTTAATGCTGACCAGCGCGCCGAATATGTGCTGGTGGTGCAGGACCCTTTTACCAGCTTCTATGAGGCGCAGCTGATAACTGATTTTATTCGCCTGATTGAGAAGCTGGGCCTGTGCCCGGTGCTGCTGCCTTTTATGCCCAACGGCAAGGCGCAGCACGTTAAGGGCTTTCTGCAGCGTTTCGCGCGTACCGCAGGCAAAACGGCTAACTTCCTCAATCGCGTGGCGAAACTGAAGATGCCGATGGTTGGCGTCGATCCGGCAACGGTGCTTTGCTACCGCGATGAATATAATCAGGTGCTTGGCGAGAAGCGCGGTGAGTTCCATGTGCAGCTGGTTCACGAGTGGCTGGGCAAGGTGGTGAGCGACCGCGCCGTGCAGCAGGGCAGTGGCGAAAGCTGGTATCTGTTTGCGCACTGTACCGAAGTGACGGCGCTGCCGAATACGCCCAACCAGTGGCAGGCTATTTTCTCACGCTTTGGCGCGAAGCTGGAAAACGTCAACGTGGGCTGTTGCGGGATGGCGGGGACTTACGGGCATGAAAGCAAAAACCTCGATAACTCGCTTGGCATCTATGGGCTGTCGTGGCATCCGCAGCTGCAAAAGCTGCCGCGCCAGCGCTGCCTGGTGACAGGATTCTCCTGCCGCAGCCAGGTCAAAAGGTTGGAAGGTAACGGCATGCGCCACCCGTTACAGGCGCTACTGGAACTGATGTAATAAAATTGCGCGCGACGTCACAGCGCGGCTGGATTAGAATATCCAGCCCGCGTGACGCACGGAGTCGCTCTGCAACGCGGTGGCTTTGTCCCACTCTCCAACCAGCGCAAGCTGGTGGCAAAGACGCGTGAGAGAGTCGCGCCGCTGATAGGCCTGGATGCGGAACATGCAATCGCGTTCGCTGTTGCCCATCTCCGGCACCAGACGATGGTGCATTTTGCCCATTGCGTGCAGATAACTTTGGTCGTCTCCGTTGATCTGGCAAATTTCGGCCATATCCAGACAGGTGTCGTTAAACTGACGCAGCTGATGAATCGTACAGTCTGTCCGGTTAAGTTTTGCCTGAGCCATATAGACATCAACGGTGATGTCGCGCACTGATAATTTATAGTCGTCGATTTTGTGTTGTAACTAGGCGGAGACGGAAAGCGTCATGGGCCACTTCATATGGTTAGTGATAATAATTATCACATTCAACTGGGGCGGATTGCAATTGCACTGCGCAAAAAATTTTCATGATTTACTTAGCCTCTTAATAACATCGGCAAGAACAATCCTGTTGCAACGGAAAAAGGCGTAACATATCAATAATAATTGATTAATAACTGGCTGAAAAATTTTACCTATTTTTAACAGGTTAGACTTGCGGCCCACGCGCGTTCTGACTTGCCGCAAAGGCCTGTGAAGCAGCTATGCTTAATTAAGCAGCAACGAAAAATAGCACTAGATGATTATCCCTGCAAAACAAGAGGTTGAAGTGATAGCCCAGATCCTTACCATAGGGGGATAGCCTGAAAAGGTCCGGACTTACGAGGTATCAACATGGCATCTGCAAATGCAGCAACTTTTTCGCCTGATGATTTCATCTGGAAAGGGGTCACGCTGACTGATTCCGCCGCCAAGCAAATTCTCAACTTGGTCGCGCAAGATCCTGAAATTAAAGGCTTGCATCTGGGTGTGAAACAATCCGGCTGCGCCGGTTTGGGTTACGTCATGGATCTGGTGAAAGAGCCTGCCGATGACGATCTGCAGTTCACGCATAACGGCGCATCACTCTATGTGCCGCTTCAGGCAATGCCGTTTATTGACGGTACCGAAGTGGATTATGTCCGCGAAGGCCTAAACCAGATTTTTAAATTCAATAACCCTAAAGCTCAGCACGCCTGCGGGTGCGGTGAAAGCTTTGGCGTCGAGTAAGTGAAACATGTCACGACACAGCGAAACATCTGACGATGTACAAATGTGGGAAAGCAAGCTCAATTACAAAGAGGGCTTCTTTACCCAGTTGCAAACCGACGAAATGGCGCACGGCATCAATGAATATGTAGTGCGCGCGATCTCGGCTAAACGTAACGAGCCAGAGTGGATGCTGGAGTTCCGTCTTAAAGCCTTTCGCGCCTGGCTGGAAATGGAAGAGCCGCACTGGCTGAAAGCGCATTACGACAAGCTGGATTATCAGGATTACAGCTACTACTCGGCACCATCATGCGGCAACTGCGATGACAGCTGCGCCTCAGAGCCGGGTGCGCTGCAGTCTTCGGGTATCGAAGAGACCAACAACTACCTGACGCAGGAAGTTGAAAAAGCGTTTGATCAGCTTGGCGTACCGGTGCGTGAAGGGCGTGAAGTGGCGGTCGACGCCATTTTCGACTCCGTTTCCGTTGCGACAACCTACCGCGGCAAGCTGGCGGAGCAGGGCATTATTTTCTGCTCGTTCGGCGAAGCGATTCAGGAACACCCTGAGCTGGTGCAGCAGTACCTCGGCACCGTGGTGCCGGCCAACGACAACTTCTTTGCGGCGCTGAACTCAGCGGTCGCTTCGGACGGCACCTTTGTCTACATCCCGAAAGGGGTGCGCTGCCCGATGGAGCTGTCGACCTATTTCCGCATCAACGCGGCGAAAACCGGCCAGTTTGAACGGACCATCCTGATTGCGGATGAAGACAGCTACGTCAGCTACATCGAAGGCTGTTCTGCGCCGGTACGTGACAGCTATCAGCTGCACGCGGCGGTTGTGGAAGTGATCATCCACAAAAACGCGGAAGTGAAATACTCAACCGTGCAGAACTGGTTCCCGGGCGGTGAAGGCGAAGGCGGCATCCTGAACTTTGTTACCAAGCGCGCTCTGTGTAAAGGCGAGAACAGTAAAATGTCCTGGACGCAGTCCGAGACGGGTTCTGCTATCACCTGGAAATACCCGAGCTGCATTCTGCGCGGCGACAACTCCATCGGCGAGTTCTACTCTGTCGCGCTCACCAGCGGCTGCCAGCAGGCGGATACCGGTACCAAGATGATCCATTTTGGTAAAAATACCAAATCGACCATCATCTCCAAGGGTATCTCGGCTGGTAAGAGCCAGAACACCTATCGCGGCCTGGTAAAAATCATGCCGACCGCGACCAATGCCCGTAACTTTACGCAGTGTGACTCGATGCTGATCGGCCCGGATTGCGGCGCGCATACTTTCCCGTATGTGGAAACGCGCAACAACACCGCTCAGCTGGAGCATGAGGCGACCACCTCGCGCATCGGCGAAGATCAGCTGTTCTACTGCCTCCAGCGCGGGATCAGCGAAGAAGATGCGATCTCCATGATCGTCAACGGCTTCTGTAAAGATGTTTTCTCTGAGCTGCCGCTGGAATTTGCCGTGGAAGCTCAAAAACTGTTAGCCATCAGCCTTGAGCACAGTGTGGGCTGATGCCGTCACACGCGTTGCGGAAGCAATGTGAAGGAATAAGTATGTTAAGCATTAAAGATTTACAGGTTAGCGTTGAAGACAAAGAGATTCTGCGCGGTCTTAACCTTGAAGTGAAACTAGGTGAAGTGCACGCCATTATGGGCCCGAACGGCTCAGGTAAAAGTACGCTCTCTGCAACGCTGGCTGGCCGTGAAGATTATGAAATCACCGGCGGTTCCGTAAACTTCAAAGGCAAGGATCTGCTGGAGCTCGACCCAGAAGATCGCGCGGGCGAAGGCATCTTTATGGCCTTCCAGTATCCGGTTGAGATCCCTGGCGTCAGTAACCAGTTCTTCCTGCAAACTGCGGTCAACGCGGTGCGTAAATATCACGGCAAAGAAGAGCTGGACCGTTTCGACTTCCAGGACTTTATCGAAGATAAAATCCACCTGCTGAAGATGCCGGAAGATCTGCTGACCCGTTCGGTCAACGTCGGCTTCTCCGGTGGTGAGAAGAAACGTAACGACATTTTGCAGATGGCGGCGCTTGAGCCGGAACTGTGCATCCTTGATGAAACCGACTCCGGTCTCGATATTGATGCGCTGAAAATCGTGGCGGAAGGCGTCAACAGCCTGCGCGACGACAAGCGTGCTTTTATCATCGTTACTCACTATCAGCGTATTCTGGACTACATTAAGCCAGACTTCGTGCACGTGCTGTACAAAGGTAAGATCGTCAAATCTGGCGACTTTACCCTGGTGAAACAGCTGGAGGAGCAAGGCTATGGCTGGCTTACCGACGAAGAGTGATAACGCCCTGCAGCAGTGGCATCACCTGTTTGAATCGCGCTGCGAGTCACGCTCGTTGCAGGCTAAGCAGCACTGGCAACAGCTGATGCGCGTCGGTCTGCCGACGCGTAAGCATGAGAACTGGAAATACACTGCGCTTGATGGGCTGTTTGCCCATCAGTTCGTGCTGCCGCAAACGCAGACGCTGGATCAGGCACAGGTTGACGCGCTGGCTCTACCGCTGGACGCCATTCGCCTGGTGTTTGTTGATGGGCAGTTTCAGACGTCGCTGAGTACGGCAGATACCGAACTCTTTGCCGTACAGCACAGCCGCGCTGCTGAGCGTCGTCCGCTGCCGGCACCGGTTCAGCCAGAAGTGTTCTTGCACCTGACCGAAAGCCTGGCGGAAGAGGTGACCTCGATTCGCCTGGCGCGCGGCAAGACAGCGGCACGTCCGCTCTACCTGCTGCATATCACCAGTGGCCAGGCCGATGCGCTTAACACCGTGCATCATCGCCACCACTTTGAGCTGGAAGAGCGCGCGCAGGCGCAGGTTATCGAGCACTATGTGACGCTGGACGGCGCGAAGCACTTTACCGGTGCGCGCTTTACCTTCGCGGTAGGCGACAACGCTCAGCTGACACACATCAAACTGGCGTTTGAAGAGAGCCGCAGCTACCACTTCGCGCATAACGATATCGTGATTGGCCGCGATGCGCAGGTGAGCAGCACCAGCTTCCTGCTGGGTGCTGGCCTGTCGCGCCATAACACCAGCGTACAGCTCAACGGCGAGAATACCCAGCTGTCGCTGAACAGTCTGGTGCTGCCGATGAATTCAGAAGTGGCGGACACCCGCAGCTATCTGGAGCACAACAAAGGCTACTGCCTGAGCCGCCAGCTGCATAAAACCATCTCGCGTGACAAAGGCCGCGCCGTGTTTAATGGCCACATCAAAGTGGCGCAGCACGCGTTGAAAACCGATGGACAGATGACCAACAACAACCTGTTGCTGGACCATCTGGCGGAAGTGGACACCAAACCACAGCTGGAAATCTACGCTGACGATGTGAAGTGTAGCCACGGTGCAACCATTGGCCGTATTGATGATGAGCAGATGTTCTACCTGCGCTCGCGCGGTATTGCAGAAGAAGCAGCCCAGCAGATGATTATCCACGCTTTCGCAGCCGAGCTGACCGAAGTGCTGGATGATGAGACGCTGCGTCAGGCGGTCCTGCAACGCATCGCGGCGCGTTTCCCTGGAGATGCCTCTGATGAACTTTGATCTCGAACGTATCAGGGCCGACTTCCCGATCCTGAAGCGTGGGGTCAACGGTCATCCGCTGGCCTACCTTGACAGCGCGGCCAGCGCTCAACGTCCACTGGCGGTAATCAACGCTGAAAGCCATTTTTACCAGCACGGCTACGCCGCCGTGCATCGCGGTATTCATAGCCTCAGCGCGCAGGCTACCACCGATATGGAAAACGTCCGCCTGCAGGCGGCGCGTTTTCTTAACGCCTCTTCGCCGGAAGAGATCGTGTTTGTCAAAGGCACCACCGAAGGGATTAACCTGGTGGCAAACAGCTGGGGTGCAAGCCAGCTGACCGCTGGTGATAACCTGATCATTACCGAGATGGAGCACCACGCTAATATCGTGCCGTGGCAGATGGTCGCCCAGCGTACCGGCGTGGAAATCCGCGTGCTGCCGCTGAACGACAGCGGTGAGCTGGCCGTTGACGCGCTGGCAGGTTTGATCGACAGCCGCACGCGGCTGCTGGCCGTGACGCACGTGTCAAACGTGCTCGGCACCGTCAACCCGGTTAAAGCGCTGGTGGCGCAGGCGAAAGCGGCGGGTCTGGTGACGCTGGTGGACGGCGCGCAGGCAGTTATGCACGGCAAAGTTGACGTGCAGGATATCGGCTGCGACTTCTATGTCTTCTCCAGCCATAAAATTTACGGCCCTAACGGCGTGGGTATTCTGTACGGGCGCAAAGCGCTGCTTGACGAGATGCCACCGTGGGAAGGCGGCGGTTCTATGATCGATCAGGTCATGTTGCCTACGGGCACCACCTGGAATAAAGCACCCTGGCGTTTTGAAGCAGGCACACCCAACACCGGTGGTATTATCGGTTTTGGCGCGGCGCTGCGCTATGTGGAAGAGACAGGTCTTGACGTGATCCAGCAGCGCGAACAGTCGCTGATACGCTACGCACTCGATAAGCTCGCTTCCGTGCCCGACTTGGTGATTTATGGTCCGCAGGATCGCGCAGGTGTCATTGCATTTAACCTGGGCAAGCACCACGCTTACGATGTAGGCAGCTTCCTTGATCAATACGGTATCGCCATTCGCACCGGCCACCACTGCGCCATGCCGCTGATGCGTCATTTCGCCGTGCCTGCCATGTGCCGCGCTTCCTTCGCGTTCTACAACAGTGAAGAAGAAGCCGATCGTCTGGCGGCGGGGTTGACCCGTATTCATCGTCTGCTGGGCGGTTGAGTAGAGTTCAGGAGTTAGTCATGGCAAATTTGCCAGAAAAAGAAAAGCTGGTGCGCAACTTTAACCGTTGCGCCAACTGGGAAGAGAAGTACCTTTACATCATTGAGCTGGGTGCCAAACTTCCAGAATCATCTGAAAGCCTGCATCAGCCGGAAAACGTCATATCTGGCTGCCAGAGCCAGGTATGGATCAAGATGACTCCGCAGAGCGACGGCACCGTCACGCTTGAAGGGGACAGCGATGCCGCCATTGTTAAGGGCTTGATTGCCGTAGTATTTAGCTTTTATCAAAAGCTGACGGCATCGGACATCGTTGCGCTGGATGTGCGCCACTGGTTTGCCGAACTGGCGCTGACCCAGCACCTGACCCCTTCGCGGTCGCAGGGTCTTGAGGTGATGATTCGGACAATTCGCCATAACGCTCAAAATCTCCTCTGAGTTAAACTAACAGACGCCAACAGGCGTCTGTTAGTTTATCTGAAATAGAAGATGCATGAAATCAGCCTTACGTTTCGCCGGTGCTAAGCGTTGGACTTGCCGCACCTGCTTTTTCCACGGAATATCCGCTTCCTCCCACTGAGAGCCTTAACCACCGTTCCTGATGACAAACGTCCCTTAGAAGCCATCGCGGCGAAATACCAGATTGGCCTGCTGAGCATGCTGGAAGCTAATCCAGGCACCGATCCCTGGCTACTGAAAGCCGGTACGCAGCTTGTGTGGTGCCGCAGCAGATTCTGCTGCCGGATACGCCGCGCGAGGGGATTGTGGTAAACTTGGCCGAGCTGCGCCTCTATTACTACCCCAAAGGCGAAGACAAAGTGATTGTCTATCCAATCGGCATTGGCCAACTGGGTGCTGCCACGCCGGTCATGGTGACCAGCATCAGCCAGAAAATCCCCAATCCCACTTGGACGCCAACGCCCACTATTCGCAAGCGCTACGCCAAAGATGGCGTCACATTGCACTGCGGTAGTGCCTGCTGGCCCGGAAAACCCTATGGGGCTATTTGCTGCGTCTGGGGCGCGGTAGCGGCAATTACCTGATTCACTGCACTAACGCCGATTTTGGCATTGGTATGCGCGTCAGCTCCGGCTGCATCCGCAGGACATCGAAGCACTCTTTAACAGCGTGCCGAAAGGTACGCGCGTGCAGGTTATCAATCAGCCGGTAAAATACGCCGTTGAGCCGGATGGAAAGCGCTACGTTGAAGTGCACCAGCCGCTGTCGCACAGCGACAAAGATGACCCGCAAACCATGCCACTGGCGCTTAGCCCTGCGCTTAAAAAGTTTATAAATAGTTCGGATGGTGACAGTGAGCTCATTAAGGCGGCGCTGGAGCGTCGCTCTGGTATGCCAGTGCTGGTATCGAGTGGTGAACCGGTTGAAGGGCAGAAGGCAGCGCCAGAAGTGGCAGAGCAGCCCCAAAGTGCACAGGTGACATCTTTGATGTCCGGCGGAGTAAGCATGCCGCAGGGGATGAAAAACAGCACCACAAGGGTGCCATTTTTCAAACCAGAACTCTTACTTACGGTAAGAGTGAGCCTGGTTGTCCAGACGCTGGTTAGCACGAGCTGCGTCATCTTTAGCAGCCTGCACGTCAGAACGGATTGCGTTCACGTCGTTGCTGAGCTGGTCAACTTTTGCGTTCAGAGTCTGAACGTTTGAAGACAGCTGGTCAATTTTAGCGTTGCTTTTAGCGTTGCTTGAGCAACCAGCCAGCAGAGTTGAACTCAGGATTACCGCGCCCAGTACCAGTTTAGTACGATTCATTATTTATACCCTCTAGATTGAGTTAATCTCCATGTAGCGTTACAAGTATTACACAAAGCTTTTTAAGTTGAGAATAAATTTTTGATGAGAAGATGCTTAAACTTGCTCGTTCGCTCAAAGAAGCAGCGCTTAACCGAATATGATAAAAAAAACTAGCGAAAACAGAGAGATTTAATCGGACTAACCTTAATTTCAGAGGATATTTAATAGTTATTTTCGATTGGAAATTTCCCGATTTTGTATTAGTGCTGAAATAAAAAAAGCGCCTCTAAAGGCGCTTTTAAATAAATTGTTGTCGTAATTAAATCACGTGAACAGAGGCGGTATTTGTGGTACCGCTTGGTACTAATGCGCCTGATACCATTACCACGACGTCGCCTTTTTGCGCATAACCACTTTCCAGCGCCATTTCTTTACCGATGCGGTAGAAATCATCGGTAGAGGCAATTTCAGTCACCAGACGTGTTTGGATGCCTTTGCTCAGGATCAGCTGGCGTGCCGTTGTCTGGTTAGTGGTCAGGGCGAGGATGGTCGCGTCCGGGAAGTATTTACGTATGGACCTAGCTGATTTACCGCCTTCAGTCGCCACGACAATCAGCGGTGCTTCCAGTTTCTCAGCGGTTTCGACTGCACCACGGCAAACGGCCTCGGTGATGCGCAGTTTGCGTGAGTCTTCCAGCGTATCGATGCGCGACTTCATTACGCGGTCGGTACGCTCGCAGATGATGGCCATAATGGTCACTGACTCCAGCGGATATTTCCCTTTGGCGCTTTCACCAGAGAGCATAACCGCATCGGTGCCGTCGAGAATGGCGTTAGCGACGTCGCCAGCTTCCGCGCGGGTAGGGCGCGGGTTCTTGATCATGGAGTCGAGCATCTGGGTCGCGGTGATAACGACTTTGCGCGCCTTGTTACACTTCTTGATCATCATCTTCTGGGCGAAGATCACTTCTTCAACCGGGATCTCTACACCTAGGTCGCCACGCGCCACCATGATGCCGTCAGACGCATCAAGGATCTCATCAAAGTTGTTCAGACCTTCCTGGTTCTCGATCTTCGAGATGATCTTAATATTTTCGCCGCCGTGGGCTTTCAAGTGCTCACGGATCTCCAGCATGTCGGAACGCTTACGGATAAAGGATGCCGCAACGAAGTCAACGCCTTGCTCACAGCCGAAAATCAGGTCGCGTTTATCTTTTTCCGCCAGCGCAGGCAGCTGGATAGAGACGCCCGGCAGGTTAACACCTTTGTTCTCGCCAAGGTCGCCGTTGTTCAGCACGGTGCAGACCACGGTGTTTTCTGTTACTTCGGTCACTTCCATACCGAGCAGGCCATCATCAACCAGTACGGTATTGCCGATTTTCAGATCTTCAGTGAAGCCGGGGTAGGTTACCGCGACGCGCTCGCTGTTGCCGATAACGCTCTGGTCGGTGGTAAAGGTAAAGGTTTGGCCCGCTTTCAGCGAAACGTCGTTACCGCCTTCCAGTTTCATTGTGCGGATTTCCGGACCTTTGGTATCCAGCAGGATGGCTGCCTGATGACCCGTTTTCTGGATCACTGCGCGCATGTTGGCGATGCGCTGACCGTGCTCGGCATAATCGCCGTGCGAGAAGTTAAGGCGCATTACGTTCATGCCGGCTTCAAGCAGCTGAGTCAGCATCTCTTCAGATTCGGTTTTCGGACCGATAGTACAAACGATCTTGGTCTTTTTCATGACGGGTTATCTGTAAGTTGTGATGGATGATAAAGGTTGAGATTCGATGGCGATGCATCGAAATGAAAATTCTGATTGATATCGAAACGGACGGTACAGAGTAAGAATAGGTGACGGAGGCTGAGCTTGCAGGGAAGTTGTGCGGTTACGTTTGGAAACCGACAATAGCGTGTTGCGCAAAGAGTTTTAGTTATCGCCATAAGCACGCAGCGCTGAAACCTTTCAAGTGAAAAAACGGGGCACAGTATAGTCGCTAAGTGTACGAAAACCAATTTAAAAGCAGTGAAGTAAGCGATAGAGATCAATAAAAAGTGATGTTGCGCAAGGGAGAGTGAAATAAGAGAGTGGTGCGCTCTAATGGACTCGAACCATCGACCCCCACCATGTCAAGATGGTGCTCTAACCAACTGAGCTAAGAGCGCAACACGCTGTCAGGGCGACAGCGGGGACGAATATTAACGACAGGTTGCAATGCTGGCAAGGAGAAAAACGCTTTTTTCATCTTGACTGACCAACAACTGTGCTATGCGTCGTTTTTTTAGACGTTACGGGCCTTTTCAGGCCCGTTCAGACACTTAGCGCGCCGCACGCGCCAGGATCACCTGCGCAGGCAGCTGTTGCAGGCGTCGGATGCGCCACAGCATCATGATGGCCGCCGAGGTGAGGCCGATAATAAATCCGCACCAGAAACCGGCTGGCCCCATGCGCGGCACCACCCAGTCGGTCATGGCCAGCGTATAGCCGCTGGGCAGACCCAGAATCCAGTAGGCTATAAAGGTAATAAAGAAGATGGAGCGCGTATCTTTATAGCCACGCAGAATGCCGCTGCCAATCACCTGAATGGAATCGGAGAACTGGTAGATGGCCGCCAGCATCATTAACTGTGCCGCCAGCGCCACCACTTCCGGATTATCGTTATAGAGCAGGGCTATCTGATGACGGAAGGTCACGGTCAGCAGCGCGGTGACAGCAACCATACACACACCGACGCCCTGCGCGGTCCAGGCCGCCACGCGAGCCTGCTCCGCGGAGCCCTGGCCCAGCCGGTAGCCGACGCGAATCGTTGTTGCGACGCCTAACGACAGCGGCAAAACAAACATCAGCGAGCTGAAGTTAAGGGCGATCTGGTGACCTGCCACATCGACAATACCCAGCGGCGAGACCATCAGCGCCACGACGGCAAACAGCGTAACCTCAAAGAAGAGCGCCAGCGCCACCGGTAAACCAAGCGAAACCAGCCGCTTCAGCACGGCGCGCGACGGGGGTGACCAGTGTTTATCCATACGGATATCGCGCATGCTGCCCATACGGTGCACCCAAAAGCGCATCGCCAGGAACATTACCCAGTAAACCGAGCCGGTCGCCACGCCGCAGCCTACGCCGCCCAGCGCAGGCATACCGAAGTGGCCGTAGATAAAGATCCAGTTCAGCGGAATATTGACCAGCAGGCCAATAAAACCCATCACCATACCGGGTTTGGTTTTCGACAGCCCTTCACACTGGTTGCGCATCACCTGGAAGAACAGGTAGCCGGGCGCGCCCCACAGCAGGGCGTGAAGATAGCCTTCTGCCTTCAGAGCCAGTTGCTCATCAATATCGTGCATGGCGCGAATGACGTAACCGGCATTCCACAGCACCACCATAATCAGAATAGCGACGAAAAAAGCCAGCCAGTAAGCCTGCCGAACCTGTTCGGCAATGCGTTCGCGGCGACCTGAGCCGTTGAGTTGCGCAACGGTGGGCGTCAATGCAAGCAGAAGACCATGACCAAAGAGAATGGCCGGAAGCCAGATAGATGTGCCGACTGCGACGGCGGCCATATCCGTGGCGCTTACCGCGCCGGCCATAATGGTATCCACAAATCCCATTGCGGTCTGTGCCACCTGAGCAAGGATGACCGGAATCGCAAGGGCAAGCAATTGACGCGCTTCTGTTAAATACTTCTGCACGTTAACACCTGTCAAAAAAAGAAAGGGGAAAGAACCCGGAGAAATGCGCGGTTAGTGTAGCGGGATTAACAGGATTCACCAAGTTTTGTCACGCTGTGCGTTATATTACGGACCTAAGACGGACGCGACGCGGAAATAAAATCCGCGCGCTAAGCTGTGATAAGCTAGGGCAAATTTCGCAGAGGCCAAAACTATGTTTACCGGAATTGTGCAGGGCACCGCAAAGATTGTGTACATTGAAGAAAAAGAGCTATTTCGCACCCACGTTGCTGAGCTGCCTGAAGAGCTATTGCCGGGGCTGGCGCTGGGCGCGTCGGTGGCCCATAACGGCTGCTGCTTAACCGTGACTGCGATTGAGGGCAACCGCGTCAGTTTCGATCTGATTAAAGAAACGCTGCGCGTCACCAATTTAGGCGATTTGCAGCAAGGCGACGTGGTCAATATTGAGCGTGCGGCAAAATTCAGCGATGAGATCGGTGGCCATCTGATGTCTGGCCATATTATGACCACTGCGGAAATCTGCAAAATTATCCAGTCAGAAAATAACCGTGAAGTCTGGTTTAAAATTCAGGATCCGGAGCAGATGAAATATATTCTGCATAAGGGTTTTGTGGGCATCGACGGCATAAGCCTGACCGTTGGCGATGTGACGAAAAGCAAATTTTGCGTCTATTTAATCCCTGAAACGCTGGAGCGCACCACGCTCGGCGCAAAAAAACTGGGGCACCGGGTTAATATTGAGATCGACCCGCATACGCAGGCGATTGTCGATACCGTTGAGCGCGTGCTGGCGAAGCGCGAAGCGGCCGCTGCGGTGGCGCTCGGCAGCGACGCAGAGTAACATAAAAAAAGGCGCTCTGTACGCCTTTATTATTACTGCGGTTTAGCGCGCAACGCGCAAGCCGCCTTCCACACCTCGACTAAATACAACCTGCCACAGCTGAATATCGCGCGCGCGGAATGCGCCCGCGCAGGCGTTGAGATAGTAGCTGAACATACGCTTGAAACGCTCTCCGTACTTCTCCGCCAGCTGCGGCCAGGTCTGAACAAACCGCTCATACCAAGCCATGAGCGTGGTGTCATAATCTGTGCCGAAATTGTGCCAGTCTTCAAGAATAAAGTGGGGCTCGCTGGCATCGGCAATATGACGTACTGAAGGCAGACAGCCGTTGGGAAAAATGTACTTATTGATCCAGGGATCAACGTTCATATCGGTGCGGATTGCGCCGATGGTATGTAGCAAAAACAAGCCGTCTGGTTTCAGGTTACGATCCACTACGTCGAAATAGGTGGCGTAGTTCTTCGGACCAACGTGCTCGAACATGCCAACGGAAACAATGCGGTCGAACTGCTGGTTAAGATCGCGGTAATCCTGTAGCAGGATGGTAACGTCAAGTCCTTCACAGCGCTGCTGTGCCAGCTTCTGCTGCTCGGCCGAGATAGTCACGCCATGCACGATTGCGCCGTAGTGGCGCGCTGCGTAGGCGGCAAGGCCGCCCCAGCCACAGCCGATATCCAGCAGCGTCATGCAAGGTTCAAGCTGTAGCTTGCGGCAGATCATATCAAGCTTCGCTTCCTGCGCCTGCTCCAGCGTCTCTGCCTCTTTCCAGTAGGCACAGGAGTACTGCATGTAGGGATCAAGCATCAGCGTGAACAGGTCATTGCCCAGATCGTAATGCTCTTTGCCGACTATCCAGGCGCGTTTCTTTGACTGCTGGTTGGTAAGGCGCGCCGCAGCGACGCGCAGCGTATCCTTGAAGTGGTGCGGCAACTGCTGGTCCAGCTTGTGCTTCAGCACACGGTGGAAAAACATATCCAGTCGCTCACACTCCCACCAGCCATCCATGTAAGCTTCGCCAAGACCAAGTGAGCCTTCCTGAATCACGCGCTTAAAAAAATCAGGATGTTTAACCTGAACATCCCAGGGGCTACTGCCGTTGATTTCAATGTCCGCTTTTTCCAGCATCTCGTGGACAATGCGATACCAGTAGTTTTCTTCGAGGCTCACTTCTTCTATACACGATGAACTCATAGCTTCTCCATCACCTGTCTGCTTGAACCTGAGAAAAAGAATAGCCAATTTCCCCAGGTGTTGTGAGAAAAGTCACGGATTGCTCCGTGCACCTGATATCCGACGTTTTACAGAGGATTGAATCTGAAAATCTTTGTCTGGTACAACAGGGGAAGAGTGCGCGCAGACACCATCCGGGCGAGAAGATTCGCCTAAAACAACGCTATTATATTTTTGATTTATTACAGATTTATTGACCTGACTGAGTATGTGCCCAACCAAGTTAATATTCAACGACTTATTGTTAGGCAGCTAACTATGAAAGTTGCCTTAGTGATTATCCTGGCAGGGAGTAGTAGTGCGGACAATATCCGTTTGTGCGCTGGCGCGTCGCTGCCAGATGAAGCCCACTATTGCCAGAGCAATAGTTATCACCATGATCAGCGTAGTCATCAGTAGCGGCAGTTGTAAACCTGCTGAAACTGCAAGACTGGCAATAAAGCAGAGGCCCAGCTGCAGCGTATTTTGCAGCGCTGCGGCTTTACCCGTCGCGTGCGGGAAAGGCAGTAGCGCACTGGAGACCACAATCGGATAGATAGCACCGTTTGCCAGCGCCATGCCCACAAAAAGGCAGCAGCAGGGCAACTAGGTTGTGGCTTCCCGTGAGCGCCACGGCAAACAGCGTCGCCACGCTCAGGCTATAGAGCGTTAGCAGCTAGGGTAGCAGTAGCGTGCCGGAAAAGCGGTTCAGCAGCGCGCGGCAGCCAAATCCACCCAGTAAAAAGGCAATAGTTTGCGGAATATAGCTCAGGCCGATGTCCGCTGGCGTCAGGCACTCATCGGCAAGAATAAAGGGCGAGCCGGTCAGCCAGGCGAAAAAGCTGGCGGAGCAGGCGGCATAGATCAGCACGTTGCCGCGATAAATGCCGGAGCGCAGCAGGGTAATAAAGCCGGGTTGATCGGCAGCCTCTATTGGTTGTTGGACGGTGGGCGGGCAAACGCAGCGTCACCAGCATCAGCGCGACCCCGGTCAACGTCAGCACCAAGAAAATTGAACGCCAGTGAAAATGGCTGATTAGCTAGGCACCGAGCAGCGGCGCAAGCGCAGGCGAAAGCGCTACCAGCGGCATTATCGTCGCGAAAACTTTATTGGCACGCGCTCTCGGATAGCGGTTAACGACCAGTGCCTGCCAGCTGACGGCGGCAGAGCAGACGCCAATCGCCTGAACGAAGCGTAGCACCAGCATCAGCACCACATTCTCTACCCACAGCATCCCGGCGCAGCCGAGCGCAAACAGCGCCAGCCCCATCAGTAGTACATGCTTACGGCCGATGCGATCGGACAGCGGGCCCCAGAACAGCTGGCCGATCGCAAAGCCCGCCAGGAACAGCCTCATACTAGCGCTGATCACTCCAGGAGAGGTTGCGAAGCTAACCTGCATCGCGCCAAAGGCGGGCAGGTACATATTCGTCAGGCAGGTTAACCGCGGCAAAGTAATGGTATGGACTACCTCTTCCCTCTGCGCTGAACTGAACATAATGCATCCAG
>JAUHTP010000026.1:0-47680 GCA_031332935.1 Candidatus Pantoea bathycoeliae
CCACCATTAGTCAAAAATCAGTGTTGCAAAAATGGGGGGGACCATCGATTTTTTTGCGCTTTCGGTACGGCAGCGAACGGAGTACACTGCGGCGCGTCTTGTCAATGGAGTCCGTATGTCGCTGATCTGCCCGTTATGCCATCTCTCTTTACAGCCTGAAAACCGCAGCGGCGCTGTGAAAATCGCCACCAGTTCGGGCAGGCGAAAGAGGGCTATATCAATTTGCTACCCGTTCAGCATAAAGGCTCGCGCGCGCCTGGCGACAGCGCGGAGATGATGCAGGCGCGACGCGAATTCTTACAGGCGGGCCATTACCAGCCGCTGCGTGAAAAGCTGCCTCATGCTGATGCGCTGCTGGATATTGGTTGCGGCGAAGGTATATACACCTCGGCGCTCAGCGCGCTGGGCGCGCAGGTCTACGGGCTCGATATCGCGAAAAACGCGATCCGGCTGGCGGCAAAACGCTATCCCAACGTACAGTTTTGCGTCGCCTCCAGCCAGCGCCTGCCGTTTGCCGATGCCTTGCTGGATGCAATAGTGCGTATTTACGCGCCCTGCAACAAAGCGGAACTGGCGCGCGTCATCAAGCCCGGCGGCGTGCTATTGACCGTGACGCCAGGCGCGCATCATCTGAAACAGTTCAAGGCGCTGATCTACCGTGAAGTGCAGCTCCACGCGCCGTAAGAGAAGTGTTATGAAGGCTTTAGTGAAGAGGCTCATCAGTCGTTGCGCTACGCCATGAATCTGAGCGGAGAAGCCGCTGCGACGCTGCTACAGATGACGCCTTTTGCCTGGCGCGCAAAGCCTTCGGTATGGGGCGAGCTACAGGCATCGAAAACCTTTGAGTGCGACGCCGATTTCCGCCTGACGCTGTGGCGACGCGGCTAGCGCGCGTCTACCATCGTGTTATAAATGCGCTCCAGATCGTCGAGCTGCTGCACGGCTATCAGCAGGCGACGCTGCTTAAGCTGCATCACCAGGATGCCATCCTCAGAAAGATTCATACTTGAATGCGTGCATAGTCCACCCAAACGCGGGCGTAAAACAGCCCTTCGTTTTTCATCAGTAAGGTCGGGCGGTGCAGCCAGAACAGCCCAAAAGCAAGAAAACAGAGCACCATCAGCAGGGTTGTTGTCAGCTGCGGCCCCTGATGCGTGACGTTATTCCAGAGTAAAATCACTAGCAGCCCGATAAAAATCAGGCTGTCGGTTTTGTGTCTGCGTCGCAGCGCCACACGCAGCCGTGTCTGCCCTTTGCGGCGCGGCAGGATCGCTTCGTCATAGAGAGCAAAAAGCAACAGCGCGGCAATGCAGAGCGCGATGAGGCCGTCCGTTAGAGTCATCACTGTCTCCAGAGAGGGAATTTGCCGGGCGCAATACGCCCGGCGAAGGAACTACAGACCAAGCAGGCCGATCCAGTAGCCAAAAATGCCAATTACAAAGAAGCCGACGATAATCCACAGCGCGTTGACTTTACGGCGCAGCAGCCACATACAGGCGAAGGTAAGCAGCAGCGGCACAATACCCGGCATCAGCTGATCTAGGATGGTCTGTACCGTGGTCACGGTTGTTTTTCCCGTCTGGTCGGTAATGCGCGACACCACCAGCGGGATATTGACGTGCGTCCACTTGTTGACCAGCGCGCCCATGACAAACAGGCCAAGAATCGACGCGCCCTCCGTCAGTTTTTGCAGGAAGCCGCCGCCCATGTCGCTGACAATATCGATCCCTTTACGATAGCCGTAGGCCACGCCGTAATAGCGGGTCAGCAAACGCGCCAGGTTAAACAGGATAAAGAACAGCAGCGGCCCCAGCAGGCTGCCGCTCATCGCGATGCCCGCACCGAGCGCGGCAAAGACCGGGCGCACCGTGCCCCAGAAGATCGGGTCGCCGACGCCCGCCAGCGGTCCCATCAGGCCCACTTTAATACCGTTTATCGCACCGTCATCGATCTCTGCACCGTTAGAACGCTGTTCTTCCATCGCCATCGTCACGCCCAGCACGGGTGCGGCCACATAGGGATGGGTGTTGAAGAATTCCAGATGGCGCTTGATCGCCTGTTTACGCGCCTCGTTGTTTTCCGGATAAAGACGGCGGATCACCGGCACCATGGAAAAACAGAAGCCCAGCGCCTGCATACGTTCAAAGTTCCATGAACCTTGGAACAGATTCGACCGCAGAAATACTGCGCGCACGTCGCCAAGGGTGAGTTTCTTTTGCGTTGTCGTTGTATCAACCATGTTGTCACCTGTTCCTTAATCGAGTTCATTATCGAGATCGTTATTCGCGGGGCCTGCAGCAGGCGCGCCTGCAACGCGGTTATATTTCGGGGACAGCTGGATATAGAGCACTGCCATCACAACACCGATAACGCCCAGCGCGACCAGGTTGAAGCTGGTAAAGGCCGCCGTGACGAAACCAAGATAGAAAAACGGCATCAGGTAGCCCGCGCGCATCATATTTATGACCATCGCGTAACCGACCACGACGATCATGCCGCCCGCGATATTCAGGCCGTTGGTGACAACTTCAGGGATAGAGCTGAGCAGGGTGTGAACGGCACTGGTGCCGACCGAGATGGCGACAATCAGCGCCGGAATAGCGATACGCATCGCCTGTAACACTAACGCCGAGACGTGTATCCAGGATATCGCCGTCAGGTTACCTTTCTCAGCGGCCTTGTCAGCGGCGTGCTGGAAAGCCACGGTAATTGTACGCACGATAATCGTCAGGACCTGGCCAGCAGCGGCCAGCGGGATTGCCAGCGCGATACCTGCGCCAACGCTCTGACCACTGGCAATAACTAGGATGGTAGATATAATGGAGGCGAGAGCCGCATCGGGCGCGACAGCTGCACCGATGTTCATCCAGCCCAGCGCGATCATCTCCAGCGTACCGCCGATGATAATCCCGGTTTTCATATCGCCAAGCACCGCCCCAATCAGGGTACAGGCCACCAGCGGACGGTGAAACTGAAACTCATCCAGAATCGAACCCATACCCGCAATACAGGCGACGATAAATATCAGGATGATTTGTAGCGAGGTTATTTCCATAATATCCCTTCTCCTCAGCAGGATAGCGTTAACTGGCCCGCAGGCGCAGCTGGCGGCGTTTTACGCATTGACCTTCGCAATCAGGTCCATCATTTTCAGTTTTGGATCGTTGGAAACTTTACGGACTTCCAGCTCGATATTGCGTTCGTTTAGCTTGCGGAACGCGGCGATATCTTTTTCGTCGACCGATACCGCGTTATTCACCTGCGTTTTGCCCTGACGAAACGCCATGCCGCCGATATTGACTGTTTTAATCTCCACGCCCTGTTCAACAATACGCAGCACGTCTGTAGGGTTGGTGAACAGTAACATCACACGGTCGCGGCCATATTTAGGGTTGTTCCAGACGCGCACCATTTTATCGACATCAACCACATGTGCGGTGACGCCGGGCGGGGCAACCTGCGTCAGCAGGGTTTTACGGACGTGGTCTTTTGCTACCTCACCACTCACCACGATAATGCGCGAGACATTGGTCTCTTTGGTCCAGTGTGTTGCCACCTGGCCGTGAATCAAGCGGTCGTCGATACGTGCCAAGCCAATTTTCATATGCTCGCCCAGGGCCAGCGGTATTGCAGCTGCCTGTGGCGTTTGGGCTGCTCGTGGAGCGGCAGGAGCCGGAGGTGCAGCAAGCTGGTTTTTTTGTGCTTTAATGCCTTCACGTCCGGTTTCAACAGCAATACCCACCAGTTCGGCAAAGGCGGGATTGTCGCCGCGGGCCATTAGCGTTTCCACCAGCATCGGAATGTTAACCCCGGCGATAACATCGTAATTCTCTTTATCCAGCACGACGCGGCTGGCGGCGTTGAAAGGACTTCCTCCCCAGGTATCGACTAAAAACAGCACGCCTTTTGACGTGTCCAGTTTGGTTAGCTGCGCCTGATATTTTTCGATAAGCGTTTCTGCATTTTCGCCGGGCACGAAGTCAATCCATCCCACGTTTTCCTGCTCGCCCAACAGCATCTCTGCGGTTTTCAGCAATTGCTCGGCTGCCCAGCCGTGTGTACCAATTACTATTGCAATGGTCACTTGCTACCTCCGTTCGTAAAGAGATTCGTCTGGAGTCGACGAACCGTTATGAGTTATCGCTATGGTTATCTCGTGACAAGCGTAGTCAAATCATCTGTATAAGCAGGTCGTTCTTCGGGCGTCTTAAATAAGCCGGTGAGTCGCGATTTATTTTAGTGCGCGAAAAAATAATTTATGTGACGGTTGTCAGTAATTGGTCACGCTCACGCGTCCGTTATTCAGCGTAGGCGACTTTAGCTTTAGCTTTTCAGGCCGCGATCTCATTTTACTGTTTGGCGGATTGTTCCTGTTGTTCAAGGGAACAATGGAACTGCATGAAAGGCTGGAAAGTCGTCCGCACGAGCTGCAGGGTAACCGCAGCTACGCCAGTTTCTGGGCGGTGGTGACGCAAATAGTGGTGCTGGACGCGGTCTTCTCGCTTGATGCGGTGATTACGGCGGTAGGCATGGTGAACCATTTGCCGGTGATGATGACGGCGGTGGTGATTGCGATGGGTGTGATGCTGCTGGCGTCGAAGCCGTAACCAACTTTGTAAATGCGCATCCGACCGTGGTGGTGCTCTGTCTCAGCCTCCTATTGATGAATCGGCCTGTCGCTGGTGGCGGAAGGTTTGGCTTCCATATCCCGAAAGGCTATCTCTATGCGGCGATTGGCTTCTCGATCGTGATCGAGCTGTTCGACCCAATCGCACGCCGTAACTTTATGTGTCATGAGGCGCATCGTCCGATGCGCGAACGTACCGCTGAGGCGATTTTGCGTCTGATGGGTGGTCGTCAGCGTCCGGCGCAGCCGACGATCAGCGAAGAGTCACCGCTGGCCGTGGCGATGCCGCAGGAAGCCTTTAAGGATGAAGAGCACTATATGATCAACGGCGTGCTGACGCTGGCGTCGCGCTCCATCCGCAGCATTATGACGCCGCGCGGTGAAATATCCTGGGTAGACGCAGAGCGCCCGCTGGATGAGATCAGTATACAGCTGCTGGATACGCCGCATAGCCTGTTCCCTGTGTGTCGCGGCGAGCTGGATGAGATTGTGGGTGTTGTGCGCGCCAAGGAGCTGCTGGTGGCGATTGAGCATGGCATGGACGTGGCGACCTTTGCCGCCAGTTCGCCGGCCATTGTCTTACCGGAAACGCTGGACCCGATAAATCTGCTTGGCATGCTGCGCCGTGCCAAAGGCAGCTTTGTGATCGTAACCAATGAGTTCAGCGTGGTACAGGGGCTGATTACGCCGCTGGACGTGCTGGAAGCCATTGCTGGCTAAGATGAAACGCCGGATATTATTGTCGACGGCGACGGGCTGGATCGTTAAGGGCGGAACCGACCTGCATTCGCTACAGCAGTTGTTTGATGTGAACGACCTTGTCGACCCTGATGAGGATCATGCATCGCTGGCCGGCTTGCTGATTGGTCAGAAAGGGCCGCTGCCGCTGCCAGGCGAAGTTATTGATCTGCCGCCGCTGCACTTCACTATTCTGCAGGCGACCGATTACCGCGTCGATCTGGTGCGTGTGACTAAAGATAAGCCGCACGAGGATGAGGAAGAAGAGCAGTAATGAAAAAACGGCGCTGAGGCGCCGTTTTGCTGTTTAGAGGTAGTGCGCCGTCGTCCAGACTAGAACGTCATGTGGTCAACTGTACCCGGTGCTGGGCCAGCTAGGCGGGGAAATCCTCAATCGGCATCGGGCGCGCGTAAAAATAACCCTGCAGCAAATCCACACCGCGCTCGCGCAGATAGGCTGCCTGATCGGCAGTCTCAACCCCTTCGGCCACCAAGCTGATATTCCGCCGCTGCGCCAGTGAAATCACCATATCCGTCACCGTGGCGTTAATTGCATCGGTGCCGATAGCAGCAGTAAAAATCTTATCGATCTTTAATACATCCGGCTGCAAATCCTTCAGGTAAGAGAGCGAGCTATGCCCCGTACCAAAATCATCAATCGCCAGCCGCACGTCAATGCTGTGCAGCTAGGAAATCACGTTTTGATCCACCACCGGCAAAGCATCGCGCTCCGTTAGCTTAACAACCAGCTTCGGTAGCGGATTGGCTGGCCACCACAGCTGTTGCAGATCGTCTACGATAGCGCGATCGCGGAAATGGCTGGCGGCGACGTTGATGGCAATTGACGGGCACTGCGGCAAATGAGGCAGCTGCGCCACGGCTTTATAAATTACGAAACGCGTAAGCGGCGCGATAAGGTTTTGGTTCCGCCAGCGGGATAAATACGTCAGGAGGGATCCAGCCCTGGCGCGCATTATGCCAGCGCAGCAGCAGCTCAATGCCGTCGCAATCGCCGCTCTTGGCGTTAATCAGCGGCTGGCAGTAAACCATAAATTCATATTGCGGTAATGCCGTAACTGATCTGCCAGCTCAGGCTCATGCGGTTTGCTGTCGCCAGCCAGACGATATAACCCATCAGCAGGCTCAGCAACAGCGCCAGCGGCAGCTGCGACGGCAGCTTGGCAATCGCCATACGCGCTGCGTTATCGCTTTTACCGACGCAATGGCGTTACGTTCGATACAGGGCACCTGAACCTGACCGGCAACCGGGTCGCAGGTCAGCCCAAGGTTATGTTCCATGCCAATTTCCGCTACGACGCAGACCTGTTCCGGGCTGCCGCCCAGCAGTTCGGCCAGTCCGGCTGCGGCCATCGAGCAGGCCACGCCCACTTCGCCCTGACAGCCAACTTCTGCGCCGGAAATGGAGGTGTTCATCTTATAGAGGATGCCGATTGCACCCGATGCGAGGAAATCGCGGGTGAAAATATCCGGCGTCACGGTTTCGATAAAGTGATATTAATAGGCCAGCACCGCAGGCACGATACCGCATGCACCGTTAGTTGGCGCGGTAACGACGCTGCCGCCAGCGGCGTTCTCTTTGTTTACAGCCAGCGCAAACATGTTGATCCAGTCGATCACGTTCATCGGATCGTTGGAGTGTTTCGATGATGAGGTCAGCAGACGGCGCAGCGAGCCTGGCAGTACGCTTTCGGTATTGAGGCCGCGATCGATACTGGCCTGCATGGTCTGCCACACGTCAGTAAAATAGTCGCGGATCTCATCGCGCGAATGCAGCGCCAGCTCATTCTTCATCACCAGCCCGGAGAGTGAACAAAATGTTCTTTATCAACAATAAAGCCGCCGCCAACGGAATAGTAGGTTTTGCTCAGGATCAGCATCTCGCCCGCAAAGGCGAGCAGGAGCATGCCGTTTTAATGCAGCGAGAGGTTCTCGCTGCGAAACACCATGCCACCTTCGCGCGGAAAATCGACTTCATGCGCGCCGTTCGCCAGCAGCAGCCGTTCACGTTGCTCTACGTCCTTAATAAAAGCAGGAATGCTGTCGATATCGACCGTTGCCGGGGAAGCACCCGCCAGACCCATAATAATGGCGATGTCGGTATGGTGGCCTTTACCCGTAAGCGAAAGCGAGCCGTATACATCCACAGCGATGCGCGTCACCTCCTGAAGTTTTCCTGTTCAACCAGCAGATCGAAAAACTCCTTACCTGCTTTCATCGGTCCCACCGTATGGGAACTCGATGGGCCGATGCCCACTTTGAACATGTCAAAAACGCTAATCACAGGCGACACTCCTCACAAATAAATTTTTATTACTGCCGGGGCAGTTTATGGCGCTAATAGTAATCGCCGACCTAGGGAAACGAGCGCCTTTTCGCATGAAATAAACTAATTGCTCAGACGAGAAATAGTTATCTCAGGTTAATGGGTGCGACAGGGTATTTTCAGGCCAGCGGAAAGGTAAAAACGGGCGCTAGAACGCGATTTGCTGACTCAGGGAGCGAATAATGCCAGCGGTCATGCCCCAGACCGGCGCGCTGTATCTCCAGCGACGCGTAACGGTTGAGCCGCAGTGCTTCTTCCAGCGGCATTTCAAAAGCGCTTTCCACTTCGTCAGGATTAATCTGCAGTTTAATTTCCGGAGAGATAATGCCTACGACCAGCGTGACGCGAAAACCGGTGCTGGTGCTGCTGGTGACAGGGGCGAGCTGGCCGATAACGTTAACCTCCGCAGGATCAATGCCGACCTCTTCCTGTGCTTCCCGCAGCGCGGTGGCAACCAGCAAGGCATCGCTCTCATCCTGCATGCTGCCCGGAAAAGCGACCTGGCCCGCGTGCTTACGCCGCTCGCGCGAACGGCGCGTCAGCAGTAATCCGGGCGTTTCGCGCGCGACAATCGGCACCAGTACAGCCGCCTGGCGGCCAGCCGGTCGCAGATGCGGTTTCTCCGGCTGTTGCAGGATAAAACAGGTCAAAAAGGCATCAAGCGTGAGCGGCGTCATTCGGCATCTCCAGAGAGCGCAGGCAAAATGCGGCTGAGTTTATGCAGCGTTTCCTGATATTCGGCGTCCAGCTCGCTGTCGGCGACCACGCCGCCGCCCGCCGCACAGAACAGCTGCTGCCGTTCCGCTATTAGCGTACGAATAGTAATGCTGGTGTCCATGCGACCGCACAGGCTGAGGTAGCCAATGCTGCCGCACCAGGCGTTGCGGCGCTGTGGCTCCAGCTCGTCGATAATTTCCATCGCGCGGATTTTTGGCGCGCCGGTAATAGAACCGCCGGGGAAACAGGCGCGCAGCAGATCGCTGGCATGCAGGGCTTCTGGCAGGCGGGCGCGTATGGTGCTGACCAGATGATGCACCGCGGGAAACGGCTCCACCACAAACAGCTCCGGCACGCTGACCGAGCCAGGCACAGCGACGCGGCCAATATCGTTGCGCAGTAAATCGACAATCATCAGGTTTTCAGCGCGGTCTTTCTCGGACTGCGCCAGCGCCAACGCTTCAAGCCGATCGGTTTCTGCATCCGCCGAGCGTGGCCGCGTGCCTTTGATCGGCCGGGTTTCAATGTTATCGCCGTCCAGCGACAGAAAGCGCTCTGGTGACAAGCTGAGAATAGCGCTATCTGGCAGACGCAAAAACGCGCTGAACGGCGCGCGGTTGGCCGCATTCAAACGGCAGAACGCCAGCCATTCATCACCTTGGTAGGTCGCCTGAAAGCGCTGGGCCAGGTTGACCTGATAACAGTCGCCCGCTTGGATATAGGCCTGCACCGCGTGAAAACGCTCGGCATAGTCGCTGTAGCTGAGGTTAGATTGCCAGCTGCTGGTTAGCGAGAAGGGCACTGCGTCGCGAGCAGGCCACTGAGACAGCCAGCGCAGCCGCGCCTGCACATCACCCAGCGATACCAGCGTCAGACGCTGCAAATGGTGATCGGCAATCAGCGCCCAGTCATAGATCCCGACCGCCATATCTGGCGTAGTGAGGTCATCAGCCGCCTGCTGCGGCAACATTTCGAAGCGGCGTCCAAGATCGTAACCAAACAGGCCGAGCACGCCGCCCTGGAACGGTAAATCGTCACGGGCAGCAGGATGAACACCCAGTGCGTCGCACTGCTGCTGCAACAGCCGCAGCGGATCGTCACAGGATTGATGCACCGCACCAGCTGTCTCAATAGTGGTGATGTCATCCTGCGAGATCAGCGTGGCGCGCGGATCGGCGGTAAGAATATCGAAGCGGTTATCAGCATGATCGGCTTTGCCGGACGTGAGCAGCATCGCCCAAGGCAAGTGAGAAAGCGGAGCGAAACGCGCGCTGAGCGCATCCTGCGTATAGTGTAGACTGAGCGTTGAGACCATTATCCAGCAAGATTCAGACGTCAATGAGGACGCTAGCCTGGCATATTTTTTCCTGGCTGGCACCTGTTTGTTCCGCATGGAATAATGCCCACCTTACAATCAGGAGTGAATTATGTTTACAGGTTTACCGGCACTTTCCCATGAACAGCAGCAGGCGGTAAAGCGCATTCAGGAGCTGATGGCTGGCGGCATGTCCAGCGGCTAGGCGATTGCGCAGGTCGCGCAGGAGATTCGCCAGACGCATCAGGGCGGGCAGATCCGGGCGCGTTTCGAAGACGAGGAAGACGACGCCTGACGCCCGGCGCGGCGATTACAGCGCCGCGATAATTTTGATTTCTACTTTAATATTTCGGGTTCATCAAACCGGCCTGAACGGTGCAGGGCACTGGCGCATTGCCGGGCGAAACCCAAGTGTCCTAGGCACGGTTCATTGCCGCGAAGTCCGCTTTTTCCACCAGGAAAATCGTTGCATCACGGATCTTACTCTTGTCGGAGCCGACGCGCGTCAGCAGGGCATAAATGACTGCCAGCGCGTTAGCGGTCTGCGCTTCGGCGTCAGCGTCGAGATTCTCTGGCACGCTGGTGTAGTAGATAGTGTCGTTATGGATAACGGCTTCGGACATACGATGTTCGGGATCGATACGGGTAATAGTCATGGTTTCTCCTTTATTTTCTGACTGATAGCTTGGCATAAGCTGGGGTATGCTGTCATCTGTTGTGGAGCGGACGGCGGAACACTGACATAATTACTGACATAATTACAGTGTTTTTGCCGGAACGTGTGAGGAAGTGTGGCGGACGATTTTGCAGTAGATGGCGCGCTGGCGCAGGCGATTGCTGGCTTTAAACCGCGCGAGGCGCAGCGTGAAATGGCGCAGGCGGTGGAAGAGGCCGTGAATGCCAGCGGTGAGCTGGTGGTAGAAGCAGGAACCGGAACGGGTAAAACTTACGCCTATCTTGCACCTGCGTTACGCGCCGGAAAGAAAGTGATTGTTTCAACCGGCTCGAAAGCGCTACAGGATCAGCTTTACGGCCGCGATTTGCCCACAATTGCAAAGGCGCTTAACTTCACCGGGAAAACGGCTTTACTGAAAGGGCGCTCCAACTATCTTTGCTTGGAGAGGCTCGAGCAGCAGTCCATGGCTGGCGGCGATCTGAATGCGCAGGCGCTAACCGATTTAGTGACCCTGCGCGGCTGGTCATCGCAAACCGTCGACGGCGATATCAGCAGCTGCTGCGGTGTTACCGAAGACAGCCCTATCTGGCCGCTGGTTACCAGCACCAACGACAACTGCCTCGGCAGCGAATGCCCCTCTATAAAGACTGTTTCGTGGTCAAAGCGCGCAAGCGCGCGATGGACGCCGATGTCGTGGTGGTAAACCACCATCTGTTCCTTGCCGATCTTGTGGTCAAAGAGAGCTGCTTTGCGGAGCTGATCCCCGAAGCGGACGTGATGATCTTTGACGAGGCTCACCAGATCCCCGATATCGCCAGCCAGTATTTCGGCCAGCAACTCTCCAGCAGCCAGCTGCTTGACCTGGCGAAAGACATCATAATTGCCTATCGCACTGAAGTGCGTGACGTGCAGCAGTTGCAAAAATCTGCCGATCGCCTGGCGCAGTGCGCGCAAGATTTCCGCCTGACGCTGGGCGAGCCTGGCTATCGTGGTAATCTGCGCGAGCTCTTTGCTGACAATAACGTGCAGCGCATGTTCACGCTGCTCGATGATGCGCTTGAACTCTGCTACGACGTGATCAAAATGTCGCTGGGCCGCTCGGCGCTGCTGGACGCGGCTTTTGAGCGCGCCGCACTCTATCGTGGGCGACTTAAACGGCTACGTGCCATTAACGAGCCTGGTTACAGCTACTGGTATGAATGTACGTCGTGCCATTTCACGCTGGCCTTAACGCCACTTTCCGTCTCGGAACGATTCCGAGAAGTGATGGATGCGCGTAAGGCGGCGTGGATCTTTACCTCTGCGACGCTGGCAGTCAACGAAGAGATGCACCATTTTGCTGACCGGCTCGGGGTCAGCACAGCAAAAACGCTGATCCTCAATAGCCCGTTTGACTATGTGAGCCAGGCACTGCTCTGCGTGCCGCGTAATTTACCTGAACCGAATCGGCCGGGCGGCGCGCGCCAGCTTGCGCGCATGATGAAGCCGCTGATTGATGCCAACAAAGGACGCTGTTTCTTTCTCTGTACCTCCCATCTGATGATGCGCGAGCTGGCGGCGGAGTTTCGCGCCAGCATGAGGCTGCCAGTGCTGGTGCAGGGCGAAACCAGCAAAGGCCAGCTGTTGAAGCAGTTCATTGAGGCGGGCAACGCTTTGCTGGTGGCGACCAGCAGTTTCTGGGAAGGTGTCGACGTGCGCGGCGATACGCTGTCGCTGGTGATCATCGACAAGCTGCCTTTTACCTCGCCGGAAGATCCGCTGCTGAAGGCGCGCATGGAAGATTGCCGTCTGCGCGGCGGCGATCCTTTCAGCGACGTTCAGTTGCTGGATGCGGTGATCACCCTGAAGCAGGGCGTCGGCCGCCTTATCCGCGATACGGACGATCGCGGTGTGCTGGTGATTTGCGATCAGCGGCTGGTGTCGCGTCCCTATGGTGCTCTGTTTTTGAACCGCCTGCCGACGACGCCGCGCACCCGCGACCTGGCGCGCGCCATCGCCTTCACTCAACAGGCGAAACAGTAATTTTCCTTTGGCTGTGCTAACATGCGCGCCGTTTTGAATGACCCGAGGTTGTTATGTCTTCCCGAATCCTGGCGCTGGACACTGCGACAGAAGCCTGTTCAGCCGCGCTGCTTAACCAGCAGCAGATTGATGCCCGTTTTGAGATTGCGCCGCGCGACCATACGCAGCGTATTTTACCGCTGGTTGAAGAGCTGTTGCAGGTGCAGCAGCTTGAACTGACGGCGCTCGACGCGCTGGCGTTTGGTCGTGGTCCGGGTAGTTTTACCGGCGTGCGTATTGGCATTGGTATCGCGCAAGGTCTGGCGCTGGGCGCGATGCTGCCGATGATCGGCATCTCGACGCTGGCGACGCTGGCGCAGGGTGCATACCATTTGCAGGGCGCGACGCGCGTGCTGGCGGCGATTGATGCGCATATGGGCGAGGTTTACTGGGCCGAGTATCAGCGCGACGAGCAGGGCATCTGGCAGGGCGAAACCCGTGAAAGCGTGCTGTCGCCTGAAGCGGCGCTGGCGCGTATGCAGACGCTGGAAGGTGAATGGTTTACCGCTGGAACCGGCTGGCAGGCGTGGCCGCAGCTGCAACAAGGCCATGCCTTAATGTTAAAAGCGAGCGGCGTCGAACTGCCTGCGGCTGAAGATATGCTGCCGCTGGCGCAACAGGCGTGGCAGCGCGGTGAAACCGTTCAGCCGGAGCACGCCGAACCGACCTATTTGCGTAATGAAGTCGCATGGAAAAAGTTGCCAAAACGCTGATTACCCGGCAACTTATTGCTATGGCACTAGTCTAACAAACATCTTTTAGGAGAATGCTATGTCAGTATGTCAAAAAGGGATGTCCGGTGTTTTGTTAGTCTGCGCGCTGCTGCTTAGCGGCTGCGTAACGGTGCCGGATGCGATCAAGGGAGGCTCAGCGCTTCCACAGCAGGATTTAGCCCGGGTGATAAACGATCCTTTGCTCTATGTTGGCCAGGAGTCACGCTTTGGCGGCAAAGTGGTGAAGGTGACCAACCTCAACGGCAAAACCCGGCTCGAAATTGCAACGCAGCCGCTGGACGACAGTGCGCGTCCACGCCTAGGTGCGGCCTCAGTAGGACGTATTTACGCAGATATCAATAACTTTGTTGATCCGGTCGATGTGAATAACCAATGCGTCACCGTACTGGGCACGATTAAAGGTACGGAGAAAGACACCATTGGCGCGGCCAGCTATAACTTTGTGGTGGTTGACGTACGCGGCTACCAGCGCTGGCATTTGACTCAACAGGTGAATACGCCGCCTCAGCCAATGGACCCTTGGATTTTTTATGGCGCGACGCGACACCATCGTGGCTACTGGGGACCCAATCCCTACTGGGGGATCAATAGCGGACCCGCTCAGGTTGAAACCATCCTGACGGAATAACGTTTTTGAAGTTACTTTTCAGGCCCGGCCGCGGCTGTCACGACCGGGCATTTTATTGCCGCAAATTAAGCGTGTAAAAATTAGTGATGCGCTTCGCAACCTCGCTAAGCCGAATCGGTGACACTGGTACAATGAGTTAAAGTATTGTTAACAGTTGGCGCGGGGTGAGGCAGCAATGTAACAACAATATGGAAATCGAGGTGAAACCTTGAACAAGGTCTGGCTGAAACGCTATCCGGAATATGTGCCCGCCGAGATTAATGCGGATCGTTATACCTCTTTGGTCGACCTCTTTGAGCAGGCCGCGCAGCGCTATGCTGATCAAATTGCCTTTATCAATATGGGTCAGCACATTACCTATCGTCAGCTTGAGCAAAAAAGCCGGGCTTTTGCCGCCTATCTACAGTCTGAACTGGGACTAAAGAAAGGCGACCGCGTGGCGCTGATGATGCCCAATCTGTTGCAGTATCCGGTTGCGCTGTTTGGCGTGCTGCGTGCTGGCATGATTGTTGTTAACGTCAACCCACTCTATACGCCGCGCGAACTCAAACACCAGCTTAACGACAGCGGTGCCAGTGCGATTGTGATAGTTTCAAACTTCGCTCATATGCTGGAAAAAGTGGTCGCTGAGACATCCGTAAAGCACGTGATCCTCACGCGTCTTGGCGATCAGCTAAAGCCGGTAAAGGCCACGCTGGTGAATTTTGTTGTGAAATACATCAAAAAGATGGTGCCGAAATATCATCTGCCCGGCGCAGTGACGTTTCGCAATGTCCTGCATCAGGGAGCAGATCTGCCGTATCGGCGACCTGATATGAACAACGACGATCTCGCTTTCCTGCAGTATACCGGCGGCACGACGGGCGTTGCCAAAGGCGCCATGCTTACCCACCGTAATATGAAGGCCAATTTGGAGCAAACCAAAGCCACCTACGGCAAACTGCTGCGCGACGGCAAAGAGTTTGTGGTCACTGCGCTGCCGCTTTACCACGTTTTTGCGCTAACGGTGAATTGCCTGTTGTTCTTCGAACTGGGTGGTCAAAATCTGCTTATCACCAATCCGCGCGACATTCCTGGCTTTGTAAAAACCCTGGCGAAATATCCGTTTACCGCAATCACCGGCGTCAACACGCTGTTTAACGCCCTGCTTAACGATGCGCAGTTCAACCAGCTCGATTTTTCCACGCTGCGCCTTTCGGCCGGCGGCGGTATGGCGGTGCAGAAAGCTGTCGCTGAGCGCTGGGAAAAGCTCACAGGCCATTATCTGCTGGAAGGGTATGGCCTGACAGAATGTTCGCCGCTGGTATCGGTTAACCCTTATGACATTACCGAGCATACCGGCAGCATCGGCCTGCCCGTACCTTCAACTGATATACGCATCGTTGATGAGCAGGGCAGCGATGTTGAGCCAGGCACGCTGGGCGAGCTGTGCATTCGCGGCCCGCAGGTGATGGCGGGCTACTGGCAGCGGCCAGACGCCACCGATGAGGTGCTGAAAAATGGCTGGCTCATTAGCGGCGATATTGTTAACGTTGACGCGCAAGGCTTTATCCGCATCGTCGATCGCAAAAAAGACATGATCATCGTCTCAGGCTTTAACGTTTATCCCAATGAGATTGAAGATGTCCTGATGCAGCACCCCAAAGTGCGCGAAGCGGCGGCGATTGGCGTGCCCAGAGATTTGTCAGGCGAGGCGGTGAAGGTCTGTATCGTGAAAAAAGATACCACCCTGACGAAAGAGGAGCTGCTCGACCACTGTCGGCGTCAGCTCACGGGCTATAAAGTGCCCCAAATTATCGAGTTTCGCGATGAGTTGCCTAAAAGCAACGTGGGCAAAATTTTGCGACGCGAACTGCGTGATGAAGCCAGACCCAGCGCAAGCTGAGTTTCGTCAACGATTCTGGTTGAATGCCGGCATAGCCCGGCGTTTTTATTGAAGATGATATGGAGCGCCGCGCGTAGTGTGTTGCGGTGAAGACGAGACGTGAATTATTCCCTGATCGACCCAAATGACCAACTGGCTACAGTGTGCCAGCAGGCTCGCCAGCATACGGCCGTAGCGCTGGATACCGAGTTTGTCCGCACCCGCACTTACTATCCTCAGCTGGGGCTGATTCAGCTGTTTGATGGCGAACAGCTGGTGCTGATCGATCCGCTCAATATCAGCGACTGGACGCCGTTTATCGATCTGCTGAGCGACACGCAGGTAAAGAAGTTTCTGCATGCAGGCGGAGAAGATCTTGAGGTTTTCCTGCATCGCTTTGGTGTGCTGCCACGGCCAATGATCGATACGCAGATTCTGGCAGCGTTCTGCGGTCAGCCGCTGTCGTGGGGATTTGCGGCAATGGTGGCGCATTTCACTCAGACGACGCTTGATAAGAGTGAATCACGCACCGACTGGCTGGCGCGTCCGCTAACGCAGCGCCAGTGCGACTATGCAGCGGCGGATGTGCACTATCTGCTGCCGATTGCGCACCAGCTCATGGCGATGACCGAAGAGGCAGGCAACATGGCGGCAGCGCTCAGCGAGTGCGACCAGCTGTGCCAGCGTCGCCTGGACGTGTTGCAGCCACAGGAGGCATGGCGCGACATCACCAATGCCTGGCAGCTGCGTCCTCGCCAGCTGGCGGCACTGCAGTTGCTGGCAGCATGGCGTCTTAACATCGCGCGCGAAAAAGATATGGCGGTCAATTTTGTGGTGCGTGAAGAGAACCTGTGGAAGGTCGCGCGCTTTATGCCGGGCTCGCTGGGCGAGCTGGATCACCTTGGTCTGTCAGGCCATGAAATCCGCTTCCACGGTAAAACCCTGCTGGCACTAGTGGCCGAGGCGCAGACGCTGCCGGAAGAGTCTCTGCCGCAGCCGCTGGGGAATCTGGTTGATCACCCGCACTACAAGTCGGTTTTCAAGGCGATTAATGCGCTGGTGCAGGAAGTGAGTCAGGAGACGGGCTTCAGCCAGGAGCTGCTGGCATCGCGTCGCCAGATTAACCAAGTATTAAGCCAGCACTGGGGATTGAAACCGCAAACGCGCGTGCCGGAATTGCTGGCAGGCTGGCGCGGCGACATGTTTAAAACCAGCATCGACGCCATTCTGGCTGAGCTCTGAGCTAAACATTGCCCTGCTTAGCAGCAGGGGAACATCAGGAGACGGACAAGATCATTTGTCCGCTTCTTCCGTTTCCGGCAGCATCACGTTCAGCTCCAGAATAGAAATATCGTCACCTTTCTGGTCAAGCTGAACGGTAACCATGTCTGAATCGATCTTCACGTACTTGCAAATCACTTCCAGAATGTCGCGCTTAAGCTGCGGAAGATAGTGGGGCTCACTGTCGCCCTTTCTGCGTTCTGCCACGATAATTTGCAGCCTTTCCTTGGCTATGTTGGCAGTGTTCTTCTTCCGGGATAAAAAGAAATCAAGTAATGCCATGGTTTATCCCCCGAACAGGCGTTTCAGGAAACCCTTCTTCTCTTCTTCAATAAAGCGGAAGGGACGTTCTTCGCCGAGTAACCGATCTACGGTATCAGCATAGGCTTTGCCGGCATCGGAATTCGTGTCAAGGATCACTGGTTCGCCCTGGTTAGAGGCGCGCAGCACCGACTGGTCTTCCGGGATGACGCCCACCAGTGGAATACGCAGGATCTCAAGCACATCTTCCATGCTCAGCATATCGCCACGATTGACGCGGCCAGGGTTATAACGGGTTAACAGCAGGTGCTCTTGGACCGGCTCCTGGCTGTTTTCGGCGCGGCGCGATTTGGACGCGATAATACCGAGAATGCGGTCAGAGTCGCGTACTGAAGAGACTTCCGGGTTAGTGGTAATGATGGCCTCGTCCGCAAAGTAGAGAGCCATCAGTGCACCCGTCTCGATACCCGCCGGGGAGTCACAGACGATAAAGTCAAAATCCACCGCGGCCAGGTCATTCAGCACTTTTTCCACGCCTTCGCGGGTCAGCGCGTCTTTATCACGCGTCTGGGAAGCGGGCAGGATATGCAGCATCTCGGTGCGCTTGTCTTTGATCAAGGCCTGATTTAGCGTGGCGTCACCCTGAATAACGTTAACGAAGTCGTAAACCACGCGGCGTTCACAACCCATGATCAGATCCAGGTTACGCAGGCCAATGTCGAAATCGATGACGACCGTTTTTTTGCCTTTTTGCGCTAAACCGGTGGCGATGGCCGCGCTTGACGTGGTCTTGCCAACGCCCCCTTTACCGGATGTAACTACAATAATGCGTGCCATAAATATTGATTTCCTTAACAGAAGAAAAGGGGCCTAATTAAATGACTGGATAGTCAGCGCGCCCTCTGTGAGGCACAGACGCGCGGCTTTACCAAAAAATTCCGCCGGGATTTGATCCATGATCCAGTATTCACCAGCGATTGAGACCAGCTCTGCTGCTAGGCTGGTACAAAAAATCTGGCTGTTGCGGTCGCCACCAGCGCCTGCCAGCGCGCGTCCTCGCATCATGCCGTAAATATGAATGTTGCCGTCAGCGACCAGCTCGGCACCGGCGCTGACGCTGTTGGTGACAATAAGATCGGCATTACGCGCGTAAATTTGCTGCCCCGAGCGCACTGGTGTATTGATGATGCGCGTTTTGCTGGCCAGGGGTTCCACAGGTACCGCGGGTTGCACCTCAGGTGCGGGCGTTTCGCTGCGCTTTTTGCTCTCTTTGCCTTCTGCCAGCACCGGCAGGCCCGCGCGCGCAATCATGCGCTTCAGCGCTTCGTCTTTGCAGCCGCTGACACCGACGATGCGTAATCCGGTTGCGGCGATAGCCTGCTGGAGCTGTTTCCAGTTAACGTTGCCGTTAAGCGCCGCTACGTTGAGCACCACCGGCGCATTTTTCAAAAAGTCCGGTGCCTGATCAATTTTGTCCTGCAGTGCCTTGCGAATCACCTCAGGTTCGTGATGGTGCAGATGAACAACAGACAGGGTAAAACTGCTACCTTTGAATTCGATTGGCGTTTGCGACATCTGTCCCACTCAGTCCTGTTTTCTCTCCCGGCGAACAAACGTCGATAAAATCAGCATTTCAATCCATCCGGTGAATATTCGAAGTTCTGCAAGCATGTTATAGTTACTGTTATTTCTAGGCAAGCCACCATCCAGGTTTATTCGAGTAAAAAATATGTTTTGTGTGATCTACAGAAGCCCGACCCGTGACCAGACTTATCTTTATGTTGAAAAAAAGGACGATTTTTCCCGCGTGCCTGAATAGCTGCTGCGCGGCTTCGGCAAGCCCCAGCTGGCAATGGTGCTGAAGCTGGACGGCCGGGAGAAGCTTGCGAACGCTGACATCAATAAAGTCAAACAGACGCTTAAGGATCAAGGTTATTATTTACAGATCCCACCGCCGGTTGAAAATTTGCTAAAAGTTCATCTGCAGTCGGCAAAAAAAGATTAATTCGGATTCATCTGTAAATATAATCAGTGCTTCCTGCATACTCAGCATAATCATATATAACGCTTTGCAGTAAAATAATAGAGCGATTATCGTGCCTTTTACTGGCTATTATTTTTTATTGCCGATTCGCTTGTGATAAATTCACCGCCACCACAGAATATATTCACGCTTTTTTGACAATTTACGCACACTAATCTTTGCTAAAGCATCTTATTATTGCCGACACGGCGGGCAAAGGATCCGCTGAACCGCAAACATCAACGTGCCGGCGTCGCTGGCATCTCATCTCATCAGAGCAGGGGATTAGCATGTATCAGCATCGTAACTGGCAGGGCGCTTTGTTGGATTTCCCGGTTAACAAGGTCGTCTGCGTTGGCAGCAACTATGCGAAACACATAAAGGAGATGGGCAGCGCTACGCCAACAGAGCCGGTGATTTGTATCAAGCCGGAAACCGCGATTTGCGATCTGCGCCAGCCGCTCTCCATTCCCACCGCATTTGGTGAGGTGCATCAGGAGGTTGAGCTAGCGGTGCTGATTGGCGCAACCCTGAAGCAGGCCAGCGAAGATCATGTGGCGAAGGCGATCGCCGGTTATGGCGTCGCGCTGGATTTGACGCTGCGCGACCTGCAGGCCGGGTTTAAAAAAGCGGGCCAGCCGTGGGAGAAATCCAAAGGATTCGACAACTCCTGTCCGCTCTCTGGTTTTATCCCTTCAGCGGAGTTCCCGGGCGATCCTCAGGATACCTAGCTGAAACTCGTCGTTAACGGCGAAGTGCGTCAGCATGGCAGAACCTCCGAGATGAACCATAAAATTCTGCCGCTTATCGCCCGCATGAGCCAGTATTTCACCTTGCGCGCGGGCGATGTGGTGTTGACCGGTACGCCAGAAGGCGTCGGCCCAATGCATTCCGGCGATACGCTGGAAGTGTCGCTAGCCGCACACGGTATCAGCACGCGCGTGCTGTAAAACTTGCAACGCCGCGCCTGACCCGATATAAGGTGCGGTTTTGTGATTAACCCGGACGCAGCATCATGAGTGAACTTCCTTTCTGGCAGACTAAACGCCTCGATCAAATGAACGACGACGAGTGGGAGTCCTTATGCGATGGTTGCGGCCAGTGCTGCCTCAATAAATTGCAGGACGCCGATACAGATGAGATTTACTTCACTAACGTCGCCTGTAACCAGCTCAATATCAAATCCTGCCAGTGCCGCAACTACGAGCGCCGCTTCGAGCTTGAAGAGGACTGCATCAAACTGACGCGTGAAAACATGACGCGTTTTGACTGGCTACCGCGCACCTGTGCTTATCGTTTGCTGGGTGAAGGGAAAGGGTTACCGGCGTGGCATCCGCTGCGGAATGGTTCGAAGTCGGCCATGCATGCTCAGCGTATTTCGGTACGCTATATCGCCGTGCGGGAAAGTGAAGTGCGCGACTGGGAAGAGCATATTATCGATCGCCCTGACCGCAACGGATAACAGAACAGGCTGCATGAGCAGCCTGTTTTTTTTCGCGGGAGAAAAGGTCGCGGCGTTTCGGTTTGAAAGGCTGCGCAATTAGTACGGCGAGTGCCACAATCAGATAGGCCGCGAACACCACGATCATCCACTGCGGCATACTCAGGCTAAGAAAGGTCCAGCTACGCTCCGCGCAGTCACCGCTGGCAACAAAGACGGATGGCAGCCATTTATCCAGCGGCAGCCAGCCAGGAAAACGCGCGGCGAAATCACAGGTTGTAAACGGATTGGGGTGAAGCTGGAGCATGGTGTGTTCCCATGAGAGCCGGAGCCCTTCCCAGGCACTGTAAATCCAGATCAGTAATCCAGCCCAGCGCAAAAGGGTTTTGGGCGCGATAGCGCCGACAATGCCTGCACCTATCACGCCAAACAGCGCACAGCGTTCATAAATACACATCACACACGGCTTCAATCCCATGACGTGCTGGAACCACAGCGCGACCAGCTCCAGTGCCAGAGCCGTTAGCGCCAGCAATAGCCAGGCACCGCGACCGCGTGATGACTGATTAAGATATCGCAACATCTTGCTTTCCCTGTAAACGTTAATGCCACGCAGTGTCAACCAAAAGCGGGGCGGTGCCAGCCTACTGCAAGTGAAAATCACAGCCAATTACAACTTAACCTGAAGGGCAGACATTTACATATGTGTTGCGGCGAGCCCGCCCCATTGCGTCAGAGTTTCGGTGCAGGGGACCAGCAGCCAGCGAATACAAAAGAAGCCCACCAGCGACATAACGACGTTAAAGGGCAGCGCCATCCAGACCATACGCCCATAGGAGAGGCTAATCAGTGGTGCCAGCGCTGAGGTAAGCAGAAACAGAAAGGCGGCCTGCCCGTTTGGTGTTGCAACCGAGGGTAAATTCGTACCGGTATTGGTGGCAACAGCCAGCAGCTCATACTGCTGCAGATCAATAGTTCCCTGGCTGAAGGCCTGCTTTGCCTCATTAATGAACACCGAACCAACGAACACGTTTTCAGAGATAGAAGAGAGCAGGCCATTAAAGACGTAATACCAGCTGAGCTGGGCGTGCGGCTCAGCCTGTAATACAAAGGCGATCAGCGGACCAAAGAGCTGCTGCTCAACGATAACGGCGACAATGGCAAAAAATACCGCCAGCAGCGCGGTAAAGGGCAGCACTTCGGTAAAAGCCTGGCCGATAGTATGTTCATCCGTTACGCCGCACAGCGAGGTGGCAAGAATAATTACTGACAGCCCAATCAACCCGACTTCCGCGAGGTGAAACGCCAGCGCGACGATCAGCCAATCGCCGCCTGTACCCACATTTTTACTCTCTCCTGACGTGTGCGCTGCGCTATTTCCTCACGATCGTTTTGGAGCAGAATAGCGCACACCTCATCCGGTAACGTGACACCGTAACCGAAAAGGCGAAAGCGTTCGACCAGCAAGCTGGTGAGGATGCCGCACAGCAAGACGGGTACGGTTACCGGTGCTATATGCAGAAAGAAACTGGTGAAATCCCAGCCTGCCGCGTGGGAGATAATCAGGTTTTGCGGCTCGCCCACCATCGTTATGACGCCGCCCAGCGCCGTGCCGACGCCTGCCTGCATCATCAGGCTGCGCAGGAAAGCACGAAACTGCTCCAGCGTGGCGCGCTGCGGGTGATCTTCCGCGGCGTAGCAGGGCGCAGATGAGACCCGATGGTAGATTTGGTAGAAGCCGATGGCGACGCTGCTCACTACGGCCACCACGGTTAATGCATCAAGAAATGCGGAGAGAAAAGCCGCTGCAAGGCAGAAGGTCAGGCTGAGCAATACTTTTGAGCGCAGCGACAACCGCAGCCGGGTAAAGACGAACAGCCGCAGCTGTTTCATAAAAAAGATGCCGGCCACCATAAAGATCAACAAAAGCAGCACTTCAAGATTACCCGCCAGCTCCTGTATCACCTGTTCGACGCTGGCCATGCCGATAGCGATCGCCTCCAGCGTCAGTAAACCGCCAGGGAGCAGCGGATGGCATTTAAGCGCCATACCGAGCGTAAAGATAAACTCGGCAACCAGTAACCATCCGGCAAGAAAGGGACTCACGAAAAAGAACAGCAGTGGATTGATAACGAGAAACGCCAGCAGCAGCGTTCTATACCAGCTAGGCGATTGCCCCCTGGCCGAAGGTCATCTCCATGGCAAAAGCCCTGTGTGGAATAAAAGGATGAGCAAAAGGGTAATCAGCGAAACCGAGAGGCGCAATACTGGCTTGCAGGATTGCGTGCAGCTGCTGATTTTTGCGCCAGCGCGCGCTTTTAATCCTTGCGCAGTCTATAATAGGGTCTGGGCGTCTGGTATGATGAGTGCCATTTCGACAAAGAAAGCAACGAGAAAACATCGCTATGGTCATTAAGGCGCAGAGCCCTGCGGGATTTGCTGAAGAGTATATTATTGAAAGCATCTGGAATAGCCGCTTTCCTCCTGGGTCAATCCTTCCTGCTGAACGTGAGCTTTCTGAACTTATCGGAGTGACTCGTACAACGCTGCGTGAAGTGCTACAGCGCCTGGCGCGCGATGGCTGGCTGACTATTCAACATGGCAAGCCGACTCGCGTGAATGATTTCTGGGAAACCTTCGGGCTGAATATCCTTGAAACGCTGGCGCGTCTGGATCACGACAGCGTGCCGGTGCTGATTGATAACCTGCTGTCAGTGCGCACCAACATCGCCTCGATTTTTATCAGCCGCGCACTGCGTCACCATCCTGATAAAGCGCGCGCCGTGCTGGAGAGCGTGGCCGGTATTGACGATCAGGCGGATGCTTATACCGAGCTCGACTACCGCGTGTTCCGTGGCCTTGCCTTTGCTTCCGGCAATCCGATTTATGGGTTGATCCTGAATGGCCTAAAGGGGCTGTATACTCGCGTTGGACGTCACTATTTTTCTAATCCTGAAGCCCGTGAGCTGGCGCGCAATTTCTACGCGCGGCTTGAAGCGCTGTGCGTTAACGATCCATCGCAAAATAAGATTGTCGATGCGGTGCGCGAATACGGTCGCCGCAGCGGTGAGATTTGGCACAGCATGCAGAAGAGTATGCCGGACGATCTGGGCAGTAAACGCTAAAAGCAGAAAACCGGACGCTGTCCGGTTTCCTCTCACTTTTATGCATCTTTAAAGCGTATTGCCGCGCGCTGGACAGCGGTCCAGCAGCTCAACGCTGCCATCCTCGTTCTGCTGCTCCAGATTCACGTCAAAGCCCCACAGTCGATGCACATGCTTCATAACCTCGCGGCGGCTCTTATCAAGCGGCGTGCGGCTCTGCGGCACGTAACGCAGCGTCAGCGAGCGGTCACCGCGCAGGTCAACGTTATAGACCTGGATGTTCGGTTCCAGATTGCTGAGGTTGTACTGCGCAGAAAGCTGCTGGCGAATAGCGCGGTATCCCGCTTCGTCATGAATAGCCGCGATCTCCAGATAATTGTTGCGGTCGTCATCCAGCACGGTAAACAGACGGAAATCGCGCATCACCTTCGGCGACAGGAACTGGCTGATAAAGCTCTCATCCTTAAACTCGCGCATGGCGAAGTGCAGCGTTTCCAGCCAGTCCGAACCGGCAATGTCCGGGAACCAGTAACGATCCTCTTCCGTTGGTGACTGACAGATACGTTTAATATCCTGGTACATCGCAAAGCCCAGTGCATACGGGTTAATACCATTATACCAGGGGCTGTTATAGGGCGGCTGAAACACCACATTGGTATGGCTGTGCAGGAACTCAATCATAAAGCGCTCGGACACTTTGCCCTCATCATAAAGATGATTGAGGATGGTGTAGTGCCAGAAGGTTGCCCAGCCTTCATTCATCACCTGCGTCTGCTTCTGCGGGTAGAAATACTGGCTCACCTTACGCACGATGCGCAGGATTTCGCGCTGCCAGGGCTCCAGCAGCGGTGCGTTCTTCTCCATAAAGTAGAGCAAATTTTCCTGCGGCTCTGACGGATAGCGCGCCGCCTCAACGTGCACAGCCTCTTTCTCGCGGCGCGGCAGGGTACGCCACAAGGTGTTGACCTGACTTTGCAGATACTCTTCACGGCTCTTCTGCCGTGCTTTCTCTTCTTGCAGCGAAATCTTTTGCGGGCGCTTATAGCGGTCGACGCCGTAATTCATCAGCGCATGGCAGGAGTCAAGCAGTGGCTCAACCTCTTCTACGCCAAAGCGCTCTTCACAGTCGGAAATATACTTCTTCGCAAACAGCAGATAATCGACAATCGAACTGGCGTCGGTCCAGCTGCGGAACAGATAGTTATTTTTAAAAAAGGAGTTGTGGCCGTAACAGGCGTGCGCCATCACCAGCGCCTGCATGGTCATGGTGTTTTCTTCCATCAGATAGGCGATGCAAGGATTAGAGTTGATAACAATCTCGTACGCCAGCCCTTGCTGCCCGTGCTTATAACGCTGCTCAGTTTCGATGAACTTCTTGCCGAACGACCAGTGCGCGTAGTTGATAGGCATACTCACGCTGGAGTAAGCGTCCATCATCTGCTCAGAGGTAATCACTTCAATCTGGTGGGGATGGGTGTCGAGTCGGTAGAGTTTGGCTACGCGGTCAATTTCCGCAAGGTAGACATCGAGGAGATCAAATGTCCAGTCCGGTCCATCGTTGAGTCGTTTGCTGTTCCTGATCGGATCGTCAAAGATTGTCGTCATAGCGCACCTCTGTTTTGAAAACAGGCTTGCCCGCTGCGAGCAGCCGGTTCCGGTAATTTCAAGGCTCGTTCCTAAGAAAGAGAACCCCAAAAACGGAGTGAACACTTCAATGATAGTCCACTGTCGCTTATCCGAGAGCGGAACTCAAACGAATTATTCGGCACAAAATTATCTGAAAATAGCGGTAAAAGCGTTTGGTAGGCTGATATGTGGCGTTGGCCTGAAAAATCAGAATAAAATGCTACTTATGGATGGGTTGTATGGCGTCGGCTTATTCTCCTGAAATAAGTGATTATTGCCGGGTGCGCTATGATTAACTGCTAAGAACGGGATAAAGGCGCATAAGTTACTGATTTAATCTCTGGCGTAAAATTTTAGTATTCGAAAAAGTGAAAAACATGTGAAATACGTTAACTCGGTTAGGGCTTTTATAGGCTGGTGCTAATACGCTGGTATTGGTCTCTATGTTAGTGAATTATGCTGTTGGATTTGCCGGTGGGGGGCGATATGCACGTAGTGATTTTGGGTAGTGGTGTAGTTGGCGTGGCGAGCGCCTGGTATCTGGCACGAGCGGGACATCAGGTTACGGTACTGGATCGCCAGCCTGATGCTGCGCTGGTTTCCACTGCAGGCAATGCGGGGCAAATTTCTCCGGGCTATGCGGCTCCCTGGGCTGGGCCGGGCGTGCCGCTCAAAGCGGTCAAATGGATGTTCCAGAATCATGCGCCACTGGCCATCCCGCTCGACGGCAGCAGTTTTCAACTTGAGTTGAGTGGAACATGCTGCGCAACTGCGATATGCAGCATTACCAACAGAATAAAAGCGGTATGGTGCGCATCGCTGAATACAGCCGCGACTGCCAGAAAGCGCTGCGCGAAGAGACCGGCATTGTCTATGAAGGACGTCAGGGCGGCACCTTACAGCGTTCCGTACCCAGCAACAGTTCGACAGCGAGAGCAAAGATATTGAGGTGCTGCGTGAGGCTGGCGTGCCTTACGAACTGCTGCATGCCAGTGAGCTGTCGCGCGTGGAACCGGCGCTGGCGACAACGCAGCATAAGCTGACGGGGGGCTTGCGTCTTCTGCCTAACGATGAAACCGGCGACTGCCAGCTGTTTACGCAGAAGCTGGCAAAAATGGCGCAGGAGGCGGGCGTCGTGTTCCGCTTTCGTACGCCGGTCGATCAGCTGCTGCGTGAAGGTAACCGCATTTATGGCGTGAAGTGCGGCAATGAAGTGATCAAAGGTGACAGCTACGTTTTTGGTTCCTACTCCACCGCGCTGCTGAAACATATCCTTGATATCCCGGTTTATCCGCTCAAGGGTTACTCCCTGACCATTCCGGTAAAAAATCAGGACGCTGCGCCGGTATCGACCATCTTGGATGAGACCTACAAAGTGGCGGTGACGCGCTTTGACAACAGTATCCGCGTCGGCGGCATGGCGGAAATTGTTGGTTTTAACAACAAACTGTTACCTGCGCGGCGGGAAACGCTGGAGATGGTGGTGCGGGATCTCTATCCTGAAGGCGGTCATATCGAACAGGCCAGCTTCTGGAGCGGTCTGCGTCCGATGACGCCAGATGGTACGCCGATTGTCGGGCCAACGCCGCTCAGTAATCTCTACCTCAATACCGGACACGGAACGCTTGGCTGGACCATGGCCTGCGGCTCCGGTCAGCTGCTGGCCAAGCCAATGTGATTAGCTGTAAAACCCCGGCAATTGCTGCCGACGATCTGTCGGTGTTCCGCTATCTGCCCGGCTTTACGCCTTCATCTTCACCATTACGCAACGCGTTAACCTTCAGGGAGAGGAAGTATGTTACGTCCAGTTTTCGCTACCATCGATCGGCAGGCGCTGCGGCATAATCTTGCGGTGGTACGTCAGGCGGCACCCGATGCGCATGTCTGGTCAGTAGTAAAGGCCAACGCCTATGGCCACGGCTTGGCCCGCGTCTGGGAGAGCCTGGCGCAGACCGATGGCTTTGCCTTGCTGAATATGGAAGAGGCGATACTGCTGCGCGACAGCGGCTGGCGTAAACCGATCTTACTGCTGGAGGGATTTTTCCATGCAGAGGATCTGCAGCTGATCGACCGTTACCGTCTCACCACCAGCGTACACAGTAACTGGCAGATCAAGGCGCTGGCTGAAGCGCAGCTTTCCGCGCAAGTGGAGATTTACCTGAAGGTTAACAGCGGTATGAACCGTCTGGGGTTCCGTCCTGAGCAGGCGCATAGCGCTTATCAGAAGCTGCGCGCCTTGCCCAAAACCGGCGATATTACGCTCATGGCGCACTTTGCCGATGCGGAGAATCCAGAAGGGCTGGTTGAACCGCTGCAACGCATTGAGCGCGCGGCGGAAGGGCTAGATATCCCGCGCTCGCTATCTAATTCTGCCTGTACGCTGTGGCATCCGGAAGCACACTATGACTGGGTGCGGCCCGGCATTATCCTTTACGGCGCTTCGCCGAGCGGAGAGTGGCAGGACATTGCCAGCACCGGGCTGAAGCCGGTAATGACGCTGGGCAGTGAAATCATCGGTATCCAACAGCTAAGCCCCGGCGATGGCGTAGGCTACGGCTACCGCTACCGTGCACAGCAGGAGCAGCGCATCGGTGTAGTGGCCTGTGGTTATGCAGATGGCTATCCACGCCATGCGCCCAGCGGTACGCCGGTTGCTGTTGATGGGGTGATGACGCAGGTAGTCGGTGCGGTATCCATGGATATTATCACTGTTGACCTTATCCCATGCTCCGAAGCGGGCATCGGTTCAAAAGTCGAGCTCTGGGGCAACCAGGTGAAGATCGATCAGGTGGCGAAAGCCGCCGGCACGGTTGGCTATGAGCTGATGTGCGCGCTCGCACCCCGCGTGCCGGTTGAGGTTATTTAAGCGCGGTCAGTGAACCGTGCATTTTCTTGCTAAAGCGCTAGGCGATCAGCTCGCTTTTTTCCGCCACGAGCAGCATGACAATCAGCAGACTGCCCGCCGCACTGCCTGCCATCTGAATAAAGCCCTGTAGCGCCGCCGCTACGCCAGCCTGCTGCTGGTAAGGTTAGCGCATAGCTGGTGGCCGGCACCACGGTAAAGGCTAGGCCTGCGACCGACACGGCAACCGGAAGCATATAGAGCGCCCAGTGCGTCTGCATGCTGTCCGGCAGTAAATGCATGCCCGCCAGCATGGTGGCAAACCCCATTGCCAGATAGAAAGGGCGTCCCGCTTTACGAATGGTTTTATTGACGAAGGCGCTTACCAGCATGATCCAGAATTCGTTCGCGCCAAAGGCGAACGAGAACTGGAGCGGCGTCAGCACATGCGGCGCCAGCGAAACATAGGTCAGCACCATGCCGAGTGCATCCGCGTTAGCGAAGGCAAACGGGGCTGGCGCAGGATCGCACTATATTATTGCGCCAGCGGCAGGCCTTTGACCCGCAGCGTATTGGCAGGACGCGTCTCCGGCAGCCACAGCAGCACAATCAGCAGACCGTAAGCGCACAAAAACCAAAAGGGCGCGCGCCAGTCGAAGGCGCTGGCGAGCAGGCCGCCCAGCAGCGGAGCCAGTGCGGGGACGATATTCAACGTACCGTTAAGAAAGCCGTAAGCGCGTGCTGTATCATCGCCTTCCAGCCGATCGCGCACGCCGCTAAATGCCACCACGGCACTACAGCACCCGTACAGCCTTGGATCAGTCGTGCTATCGTTACGGCCGCTCACCTGCCAGAGGCCGGTCATGCCCGGTTTTGCCATCAGGTAGTAGTCGACGTCGCCCGCATAACGCTCCAGCTCCGCCTCAATGACCGGACGCGGCCCTACCATGCTCATCTCGCCGCGGATCACGTTCCACAGCTGCGGCAGCTCATCTAGGCTGGTTTTACTCAGGAAGCCGCCGATGCTAGTGATACGCGGGTCTTTCTTCAGTTTGAAATCCTTGTCCCATTCGGCACGCGCCTCTGCGCTGGTGGCCAGCAACTGCTCAAGCACCTCTTTCCAGTTGGTGACCATTGCGCGGAACTTCAGGCATTTGAATTTCTCACCGTTCTGACCAATGCGCTCATGGCCGTAAATCGCATTACCACCGTCGCGTTTCACCATATAGCAGAATAGCAGAGCAGGCCGAACACAGGCGCTAGGAACAGCAGCAGCGATGCGACCACCACGTCGAAACAGCGCTTTACGAAGCGAGAAGAGCGCTTGGCGAGGCTGTTGCTGACGCGCAGGATCGGGATAACGGAAACCGATCGGCAGTTCATTTGGGAGAGGAACTTCAGCCAAGTATAGCGCACTGCCTGCTGTTCAAACTCGGTCGCAACGATGAACTGCACGTTGTAGCCAAGAATCTCTTCGCTCTGCAAGGCGGCGTAGGCTTCCATGGCGTTTTGGCCCGAACCTATGATGATGGTCTCTTTTTGCTACTGTCCGGCGCGGTTAATGGCGCGCTTAACGCCAGCGCGCACTAGCGGCAGGAATATCAGCGCGTAGCTCCAGCTAAAGAACCACACCATGTGCGAGAAATCCCATTTGGAAAAGGCGATCAGCGCCAAATCCAGCAGCGAAAAGACGAACAGCGTTTTGACCACTTCTTTCAGCTCAAACCAAAAGGGTTTGCGGTACGTGTAATGACGCATGTGCATCCCAAAATAGGCTGTGCACAAAACAGATAGCGCAAACTGCGCAATAAAAGGATATTCGATTTGATGTGGCGGAATAAATGCATCCAGATCGCCCCAGATGCCCTGAATAGTGGCCGCCGATAAAAACAGCCAGATTAAGGGCAATAAGGTCGGAAAAGCTTAATGCAAACTTTGCAAGAATGTTTTTACGCGTTCCGCTCCACGAGCGGCTCGCGTCATTCATTACCAGTGTACTTGCCATAACAACCGCTCTCTTTTTTCTTAAGTAAAATATGACCTGACCAGAATCAAGTACGCGCTCAGGAGTGGACAACCGGAAAACCAAAATAAAAGGTTTTCAGTTCATTACAGTCGTTAGATCCATACGGGCTGCGGTGAGGAGATAATAAAACTACGTGATAGTTATCACGAAAAGCTGCAGCAGCGTTAAAGAGTATGCAGTAGAAGTATGACGGAGTTAATACGGAAAAAATCCTAAAAACTTATTTTTGCCTAAAGTTTTTTCCGCATAACCTGTTGAAAGTGATAGATAAAAAGGCAGGGTTGATGCAAATAACCAAATGTTTTAGGAACGCTTTTCGGAATTACAGCCAAGAATCGTCGCTGGCGGAACAATTACGGATGTCAAGCGGTTTTTTTTATACCCACTGGTCTTGCTGTTTGTCATAGTGCGCAATTTGTAAATCAACCGGCTCGCCATCAATCCATGCCGGTACGCTCGTATCATGATCCCAGGCATTAAGCTGATAACTCAGGCCGGGATTAGTCTGACAGGGAATGCTGACGGTCTGCAGATTATCGCTGTCGAGTTCGGCATCAATAATCTCATAACGACCAATTTAACGACGTGTCCCATAATTCTCTCCCGTTATGTGAGTTAAATAATGAGCATAGCCGTTTCCGCCAGAATTTCGAGCCACGGGAAGTCGGATTATTCTCGCTCTTCAGCGACGCGCACCCCGATTTTAACTATGCGGTTATCCTCTTTCTCCGCCACTGTCCAGGTAAGATGGTTCCACTCCACCTGGTCACCCACCACTGGCGTACCGCCGAGCATGCTCATCACCAGCTGGCCCAGCGACTGCTGATCGTTGGTCTCAGCGTCCAGCTCCAGGCCGTAAATCTGCGCCACATCGCGCAGGCGCGCTTCAGCATCAAGAATAAAGTCGCCGAAGAAACGCTGGTCCAGCGAGACCGGCGGCGACTGGCTGAACATTTTGCCCAGCGCGGGCAGATCGCGTTCGCGGCCAATAACGCAGATCACATCGCCCTCTTTCAGACGCGTATTGCCGTTGGGATGCATCAGCGCGTTATCACGGAACAGGGCAGCAATACGTGTTTCGCGCGGCATTTGCAGGTCACGCAGCGCAGCGCCTACACACCATTTGTCGGCGCTCAGCTGATAGACAAACTGCTCCCAGGGGTTTTCCGGGTGAATATCCAGCCCGACGCGGCTAATCGGCGATGCTGTCGGCGGCACAACGACTCTGGCTTTTTTCGCGGCAAAACCCAGCGAAGTGCCCTGGAGCATAAGGGAGACCAGCACCACGAAGAAGGCGATATTAAAGTAGAGTGAGGCGTTTTCCAGTCCGGCCATCATGGGGAACACCGCGAGAATAATGGGTACCGCGCCGCGCAGGCCGACCCAGCTGATAAAGATACGTTCACGTCCGGTAAAGCCGTGGAACGGCAGCAGGCCCACCAGAATCGATAAAGGGCGCGCCACCAGAATCAGCCACAACGACAGGATCATCGCGGGCACCGCGATATGCCAGAGATCGGAAGGCGTTACCAGCAGGCCCAGCACGATAAACATGCCGATCTGGCTCAGCCACGCCATGCCGTCAAAGGTTTGCAGAATGCCGTGGCGGTTGCGGATTGGGCTGTTGCCAAGCAAAAAGCCGCACAGATAGACCGCAAGAATGCCGCTGCCTTCCAGCATGGTGGTCAGGGCAAAAACCAGAATGCCGCCGCTCAATGCAAGCAGCGGGTAGAGGCCAGTAGCGAGACTGATACGGTTGATCAGCTGCTGCAGCGCCCAGCCGCCACCCAGCCCCAGCACGATGCCTAGGCCAAACTGTTGTACCAGATGCACCAGGAACATCCAGTCCAGCCCGGTTTCGCCTTTCTGAATCATCTCAATCAGCGTGATGGTCAGGAACACCGCCATCGGATCGTTACTGCCCGACTCAATCTCCAGCGTGGAGCTGACGCGCTCGTTGAGACCTTTATTGCCCAGCAGCGAGAAAACGGCTGCGGCATCGGTTGAGCCGATAATGGCGCCAATCAGAAAGCCCTGCATAAGATCGAGGCGGAACAGCCAGGCTGCGGCCAGCCCGGTGAGCCCTGCGGTAATTATCACGCCAACCGTGGCCAGCGACAGTGCCGGGCCCAACGCCACCTTAAACGAGCTGGCTTTGGTGCGCATACCGCCATCCAGCAGAATGATGGCCAGCGCCAGGTTAGAAATCAGGTAGGCGTCAGGATAGTTGTCAAAGGCAATACCGCCGATACCGTCGACGCCAGTCAGCATGCCTAAGGCCAGAAAGATCACTAGGATAGGGATGCCGAGACGCGACGAAAAAGAACTGAGTAAGATGCTCGACGCAACCAGCACAGAACCGATGATAAAAAGGCTATAGACAATGTTGTGGTTCAATGTGGTCTCCTGCGGTTACGACGTTCAATCGAAGGCTGGCGCGGGGAATTGCCGGGCATCTGCAAAAAGATAATGCATAATCAGTAAGTTGTCAGTGCGCTGGCTTAAATTTCGCGAATTGATTTTTCTGTTTCAGCACAGGCTTAATGTGCAGAAAAAAGGCGTTGTTCGTCAAGGGGATTAATGGCGGGTATTTTAGCCGGTATTCAGGCGATTAAATAAAAAGCCGGTCAGCGACCGGCTTAAAGAGTCAGGCTTCAGCTGCCTGTTTATGAAACAGATCGCGGAATACCGGATAGATATCTTCCGGTTCGCGGATGTGTTGGATGGCAAAATTATCAAACACTGACTGGAGATGTTCATACTCGCGCCACAGCGTCTGGTGCGCGCGTCGGGTGATTTCGATATAGCTATAGTAACGCACCACCGGCAGGATGTTTTTTGCCAGTATTTCATGACACAGCGGCGAATCATCCGCCCAGTTATCGCCATCCGATGCCTGCGCCGCATAGATGTTCCACTGCGCCAGATCGTAACGCTCTTTCACCACCTCATCCATCAGCTTCAGCGCGCTGGAAACGATGGTGCCGCCGGTCTCCTGCGAATAGAAGAACTCCTGCTCATCGACTTCTTTTGCCTGCGTATGGTGGCGGATATAGACCACATCCACGTTCTTATAGGTCCGGCTCAGGAACAGATAGAGCAGAATATAAAAACGCTTCGCCATATCCTTAGTGGCCTGATCCATGGAACCAGAGACATCCATCAGACAGAACATCACCGCCTGGCTGGAGGGTTCGGGTCGCTTTTCAAAGTTTTTGTAGCACAGGTCGAACGTGTCGATAAAGGGCACGCGTTCAATACGCGCGCGCAGTTCGGCAATATCTTTACGTAAACGCTCCTTTTCCAGCAGCTGCGCCGGTTCCGCTTTCTCAATGGCGCTCAACGCTTCTTCGAGCTCATGCATCATGCGCCGTTTGCCTGCGGTCATAGCGGTACGTCGCGCCAACGAGTTTTGCAGCGACCGTACTATGCTGATGTTTGCGGGTACGCCGTTGGAGGTGAAACCAGCCCGATGGGTTTTGTTCTCATTGAGCTGGCGATGCTGGTTTTTGCGCAAATTCGGCAGAGCCAGGTCCTCAAACAGCAGATCGAGGTATTCATCTTTAGAGATCTGGAAAACAAACTCATCCTGGCTGGCGTTACCCTGACCGCTACCGCTACCGCCTTGGGGCCGCTCGATACGGTCGTTCTGCACAAAATGGTCGTTGCCGGGATGAACGCGGTGACGGCTGCCGCCGCGTCCCTGATGAAAAACGGGCTCGTTGATGTCATCTACTGGAATCGACACGGACTCGCCACTTTCGACGTCGGTCACCGAACGCTTATTGATGGCCTCGGCGATCGACTGTTTGATTTTCGACTTATAACGGCGCAAAAAACGCTGTCGGTTGACTGCGCTCTTATTCTTACCGTTCAGTCGCCGATCGATGAAATAAGCCATAAAATTCCCCCAAACGTTGTAAGCAGGTCGAGCTATTGCTCGACCTTACAGGTGTTAATGCCTGCGCATCAACGTGCTTACGTGGTGTGATTATGACGATTTGCGCACGCGCAGATACCATTCGCACAGCAGACGCACCTGCTTGCGGGTATAGCCTTTCTCCATCATGCGATCGACAAAATCATCATGTTTCTTCTGTTCATCCGTGGAGGTTTTGGTGTTGAACGAGATAACCGGCAGCAGCTCCTCGGTATTCGAGAACATTTTCTTCTCAATAACGGTGCGCAGTTTCTCGTAGCTGGTCCAGTTAGGGTTGCGGCCGTTGTTGTGCGCGCGCGCGCGCAGCACAAAGTTCACAATCTCATTGCGGAAATCTTTCGGGTTACTAATCCCGGCCGGTTTCTCAATTTTTTCCACTTCGGCATTTAATGACTCACGATCGAACAGCTGTCCGGTATCGGGATCGCGATACTCCTGATCCTGAATCCAGAAGTCGGCGTAGGTCACATAGCGGTCGAAAATGTTCTGACCATATTCAGAGTAGGATTCCAGATAAGCCGTCTGGATCTCTTTACCGATAAACTCGGCATATTTCGGGATCAGGTAGCCTTTCAGGTGCTCCAGGTACTTCTCTGCCTGATCCTGCGGTAACTGTTCGCGCTCAATCTGTTGTTCCAGCACGTAGAAGAGATGCACAGGGTTCGCCGCTACTTCGGTATGGTCGAAGTTAAAGACGCGCGACAGGATTTTAAAGGCGAAACGGGTTGAAAGGCCGTTCATGCCTTCATCCACGCCTGCATAGTCATGATACTCCTGCCATGATTTCGCTTTCGGATCGGTATCTTTCAGGCTCTCTCCGTCATAAACGCGCATTTTTGAGTAGATGCTGGAGTTTTCCGGCTCTTTCATGCGCGACAGGATAGAGAAGCGGGCTAGGGTTTCCAGCGTGCCGGGCGCGCAGGGAGCAGTAGCCAGCTCACTGTGGTTAAGCAGTTTCTCGTAGATTTTGATCTCTTCGGAAACACGCAGGCAGTAAGGCACTTTGACGATATAAACGCGGTCGAGGAATGCCTCGTTGTTTTTGTTGTTGCGGAAGGTGACCCATTCCGATTCGTTGGAGTGCGCCAAGATAATGCCGTTAAACGGTAGCGCAGAGATACCTTCAGTACCGTTGTAGTTTCCTTCCTGGGTTGCGGTCAGCAGGGGATGCAGCACCTTAATAGGCGCTTTGAACATCTCAACGAATTCCATAATGCCCTGGTTGGCGCGGCACAGCGCACCGTAATAGCCGTAGGCGTCGGGATCGTTCTGCGCGTGGTTCTCCAGCTTGCGGATGTCCACTTTACCGACCAGCGCGGAGATGTCCTGGTTGTTTTCATCGCCAGGCTCGGTCTTGGCGATGGCCAGCTGTTCAAGAATAGATGGCCAGACTTTGACAACCTTAAAGCGGGTGATGTCACCACCAAAGTCATGCAGGCGTTTGGCGGCCCAAGGCGACATAATGGTGCCGAGATAGCGACGCGGCACGTTGTACTCTTTTTCGATAATATTGGCGTCTTCATGCGGGTTAAACAGGCAGAGCGGATGATCGTTGACCGGGCTGCGTTCACCGTCGGCGCTCAGGACATAAATGGGCACGCGCTGCATGAGGGATTTCAGGCCTTCCGCCAGTGAGGATTTACCACCACCGACCGGCCCCAGCAAATAGAGGATCTGTTTCTTCTCTTCCAGACCCTGAGCGGCATGCTTCAGATAGGAGACAATTTGCTCTATGGCCTCTTCCATGCCATAGAACTCTTCGAAGGCCGGGTATCGGCAAATCACACGGTTAGAGAATATTCTGGAAAGACGTGGCTCCTGGGCAGTGTCGACCATTACTGACTCACCGATGGCCATTAACAGTCGTTCTGCGGCGTTGGCGTATGCACTGCGATCCTGCTTACAAATTGCCAGAAATTCCTGCAGTGTGAACTCTTCGTCCTTGGCAGCTTCATAACGCTGACGATAATGATCGAATATATTCATAGCGATGCCCGTCCTTTTGTTTTTAGCACAGGTAAAGGAGCGTAATTAAAGGCTCTTGCAGCTCCCGGAAGATATTCTTATTTGAGTAAAGCAACCCTTATGTCAACCTGATGTATTGTTATCGGGATACACACTTCTTGCGGTTACTCTGCTCGTACTAATACTCACGGCTTACTTTTAACTGTAGAATGCATTTAGGAAATTTCCTCCGCATAATTTTACTATTTGGCGATATATCAATAACAAAGTCAGATTGTTGCAAAGCTAGGCTTGCGTCATTTAACAGGAAAAGAGAGAAGAATCCGGCAGATGTGCCGTCTTCTGCCGCTTTGTTGAAAAGCACCTCAGATAAAGGTTAAACCGGCGAGCAAAAATCGTTAAACTCCCGGGTGATTCTTATATTTATGGAAGAAATTAATTGTGAACCAATTCAAACTTAAAGCGCTTGCCGCGATTATTCCTTGTGTTTTTCTCGCTAATACCGCTGCTGCCGAATCTCTCTCTGTTGGCGCATTAGTGATTTATGCTCAGTCACCCTATCGGGGTGGTCAGGATCGCTATTTACCGATTCCTGTCATTAACTATGAGGGCGAAAATTTCTGGTTCCGCAGTTTGCAAGGTGGCTATTACCTCTGAAGGATCCACAGAATCAGCTCTCCTTAACGCTGCTCGGTTCACCGCAGCAGTACGATCCGGGTGATAACGACCTGGGTGACATGAAAGATCTCGACAAGCGCCGCATGACGCTGATGGGCGGTGCCACCTATAGCCATATGGCTGACTGGGGCATCTTGCGCACCGCGCTGCTGGGCGACGTGCTCAACAGCAACAACGGCATTATCTGGAATCTGACCTACCTCTACCCCTTTAAGTTCGGCGACTTCAGCCTGACGAAGGGTGTGGGCGCAATGTGGAACAGCGCGAACCAGAACCGCTACTACTATGGTGTTTCCAGCCATGAAGCTGCACGTACCGGCATTAACCGCTATCAGCCAGATGACAGCTGGTCCCCTTATGTGGAGCTGAGCGCGAGCTACCAAATCGCGCCGCAGTGGAATGCCAGCCTAGTTGGACGCTATACCCGCTTCGACAGTGAGATTAAAGACAGTCCAATGGTTGATAAGAGCGGGCAGACTACACTCTGGACTGGTATCAGCTATACCTTCTAACCCATTCTGTAACGCGGCAAATTTTTAACTTCAGCACCGAAATGGTGCCCTAATGTGATGCAGGAGCACAGAGATGGACAACAAGATCGCGTTTGACGATCGCGTGACATTACCCGCAGTCGGTCAGGGCACCTGGTACATGAGTGAAGAGGCTTCGCGCCGTAGCGAAGAAGTTGCTGCGCTACAGGCTGGACTAGATTGCGGGCTGACGCTGATCGATACGGCGGAAATGTACGCAGAAGGCGGTGCAGAATAAGTCGTCGGAGAAGCGCTGCGTGGACGCCGTGACAGCGCCTTCGTCGTCTCCAAAGTTATCCCTAGAATGCAGGCGAAGTGGATGCTATCGAGGCCTGTGAGCGCAGCCTGCGCCGGCTCGGCACCGATCGCCTCGATCGCTACCTGCTTCACTGGTGAGGAAATGTGCCGCTTGAGGAGACGATCCACGCGATGGAGAATTTGCAGCAGCAGGGCAAAATCCTGCGCTGGGGCGTCTCAAACTTTGACGTCGATGATTTGCAGGAGCTGCTGAGCGGAGCCGGGCGGCGACCGCTGCGCAACGAATCAGGTGCTTTATCACCTTGCTTCACGCGGCATCGAATTTGATCTGCTGCCGGAATGTCAGCAGCGTCAGATGCCAGTGATGGCCTATTGCCCGCTGGCACAGGGGCGCAGGTTACGCCAGGCGTTGTTTACCGATACGACGCTGGTGGAGATTGCACAGCAAAAGGGCATAAGCGTGGCGCAGCTGCTGCTGGGTGATACGCAAAGAGAGCGTTATCGCTATTCCTAAAGCCAGCTCGCCGGTGCATGTCAAAGAAAATGCCGCTGCGCTTCAGGTCAGGCTGAGCGACGCTAAGCTGACTCTGATTAACAAAGCGTTCCCACCGCCGCAGAGCAAGATGCCGCTGGACGTCGTCTAAGGCTTACCTGCGACAGCGTCCAGCGGCCATAAAACAAAATGCGTTACACCTTGTGCCGCAGGCGGAAAGTCGTCGCCAGACGCGCCGGTTTTTCGCCCGCACTCATCATCGGCTTATTAATTCGCGCTGTTTCCACGCAAACCATGGTCTTGTAACCGTCGTTCGGCATATCCGCCATGCTGCATGAAAGCTCGACGCCGGGATTCCAGGTGACACATCGCTGTGATGATGATGGTAAACCTCAATCGCTTGCTGACCCTGTTTATCCTGAATCAACGAACAGGCTTCAGGCTGAGTGAAAATGCGGTAAACACGGCCTGGATAGGTCTGTTTGCCGCTGGACGCCTGTTCGCTGTTGTTATCGACTTTATCGATAAAGTGCTCGCCCAGACCGCTCACTTCTACGCCAGCGATATCAGCAACCTGGAAATAGCTGTGCAGCGCGCCTGTCGCGTTAAAGTCGCCGTGCGCTTCCAGTTCAATCTCGCAGTGCTTGCCGAGCCGGAAGCGGGCAAACAGCGTAAAGTCATGCGGCCACAGTTTCCTAGTCTGGGCGGTGCTTTCCAGCACAAACGTCAGCATCACGTTCTCTTCATTTTCATCGTGCGCCGACAAAGTCCAAGGCTGGTTACGGGCGAAGCCGTGCGCTGGTTCACCTTCAGGACCAAACCATGGCCAGCAGATCGGTACGCCACCACGAATCTCTTTACCGTTAGAGAACAGTGATTTTTCGCTTAGCCAGATAACCGGCTTTTCTCCGCTCGGCTGCCAGTCAATAAGATGCGCGCCCTGGAGCGTCACCGCAGCGCGAACCTGAGGGTGGCTCACTACAATTACCGGCAGATCGCCCAGCTGACGCTGCGACAGATAAGGGGAAATCTGCTTCACCACGGGCAGGGATATGATTTTATATTGCATAATCGAATCCTTCCTGTTGTCACGAAAAAAAGGGCGACCGAAGTCGCCCTTGTTGTCTATCGAAACCGGTGTGCTTATTTAGCAACCATCGCGATCAGGTCGAGAACTTTGTTTGAGTAGCCAGTTTCGTTGTCGTACCAAGAAACCAGTTTCACGAAGTTGTCGTTCAGCGCGATTCCTGCTTTCGCATCGAATACAGAAGTCAGCACTTCGCCGTTGAAGTCGGTAGAAACCACGTCGTCTTCAACGTAGCCCAGCACGTCTTTCATCTCGCCTTCAGCAGCGGCTTTGATTGCTTCACAAATTTCTTTGTACGAAGCTGCTTTTTCCAGACGAACGGTCAGGTCAACCACAGAAACGTTCGGGGTCGGAACGCGGAACGCCATACCAGTCAGTTTGCCGTTCAGCTCTGGCAGAACTTTACCTACCGCTTTCGCTGCGCCGGTAGAAGATGGGATGATGTTCTGAGATGCGCCGCGGCCGCCGCGCCAGTCTTTATGAGACGGGCCGTCAACAGTTTTCTGGGTAGCAGTGGTTGCGTGAACGGTGGTCATCAGGCCTTCAACGATACCGAGTTTGTCGTTGATGACTTTCGCCAGCGGTGCTAGGCAGTTGGTGGTACAGGATGCGTTAGAAACGATGTCTTGGCCAGCATATTTGTCGAAGTTAGCGCCGCGTACGAACATCGGGGTGTCGTCTTTAGACGGACCGGTCAGAACGACTTTTTTAGCGCCTGCTGTGACGTGTTTACGTGCGGTTTCGTCGGTCAGGAAGATACCGGTTGCTTCAGCAACAACGTCAACGCCCACTTCATCCCACTTCAGGTTAGCAGGGTCTCTATCAGAGGTAACACGGATTTTTTTGCCGTTAACGATCAGCGCACCGTCCTGTACTTCAACGGTGCCGTTAAAGCGGCCATGCGTTGAGTCGTACTTCAGCATGTAAGCCATGTAGTCGGCGTCTAACAGGTCGTTGATGGCAACGATTTCGATGTCAGAACGCTGCTGAGCAGCACGGAAGACGATACGGCCGATACGACCAAAACCGTTGATACCTACTTTAATAGTCATATATTTCACCAGCTATTAGTGAATAAAGGTTGGCTGTAAAATTACAAAAACCTTACTAGGCGTCAAGCGGAATCGTGTCAATAGTTGCGATAGGTCAATCCGTTCGACAGAATAATTTGTTGCGCAACCGCTTGCGCAACAAGCGTGTTGATACGATGCATAAACCCGATCGCTGAATATAAAGGGGTACCGTTAGCAAAAAGTGACCGGAGTCACAAATCTGTGCTATGAGAGGAAAGTCAGACAACTAAGCACGAAAAAAAATCTCCTCGATGTTATTCGTTTGTTAGAATATTAGTCGATTTTTTCAGAATGACACTCTCCGGGACCACTCATAATGGCTAAAGAAACCGCATCCGAAGCAAAAATTGCGCAATTGTCTGAAATGCAGCATTATGTCACTCAGCATCACGGCACTGAACCGCCTTTCAGCGGTGCGCTTTTGCACAATAAGCAGGAAGGTATCTATCACTGTCTGGTCTGTAACACGCCGCTGTTTCTTTCCGAAACAAAATATGACTCTGGCTGCGGCTGGCCTAGCTTCTATCAGCCCGTTGGCGATGACGCTATTCGCTACCTTGAAGATGATTCGCACGGTATGCACCGCGTTGAGATCCGCTGCAATAACTGTGACGCGCATCTGGGGCATGTCTTCCCGTATGGCCCTCAGCCCACCGGCGAGCGTTACTGCGTAAACTCAGCGTCGCTGAGCTTTACGGATGAGCAGTGCGATGAAACGCAGGGGTAAGTGATGAAAGAGCAACTTGAAGCGATGGTCGAGGCGATGACGCCAGAAGTTTATGAGCGGCTGGCGGCAGCGGTAGAAACGGGCAAATGGCCGGATGGCGTGGCGCTTAGCCAGGCGCAGCGTGATAACTGCATGCAGCTGGTGATGCTTTACTAGGCGCGCCACAACGAGGCACCACAGCATAATGACCATCGGCAAAGGGAGATGGTAACAAAATCGAAGAGATAGCTGAAGGAAGAGTTCGGCATTGAATCTGAGGTTACGCGCATAAATCTGCACTGAAGTAGAAGGCCGACAAGTTGTCGGCCTTATTTTTGCTCAAACCAATACGGCGCCTTGCGTCTTCATCTGAGCAAAAGCAATCTCGCTGTCGTCCGGGCTGAGATTGACACTGCGACAGCCTTCCCTGACCACCGTAACCTCCAGGGCGTCCAGTACGCTGTATTTTACGCAGTAGTCCGTTGCGATACCCAGCATCACCAGATGCGTAATCTCACGCGCCTGAAGCCAGCTATCCAGCTCGGTTTTGCGGCGATGGCCATTGTCGAAGAAAGCGCTACAGTGTCGACGTCAATATCTTCGCCCTTATGGAATATCGCATCGATTAGACTGCGGTCCAAGCCGGGATGCAGATTGGCACCGGCTGAACCCTGGATGCCGTGATCAAGCCATCAGATTTGTGCCAGCCCGTTCAGCTCACCCAGCGTGTAAATCGGCTCGCCGGAAATCGAGGCAAAACTGCCGTGATTGGCAGGATGCCAGTCCTGTAACGCTAGCACATATTCACCGCGTGCGTGAAACTCTCTGGCGTAGCGGTTAGCGACCGGAACGGTCATATCGCCTTCGTGAATGGCCATGGGGCCGCCCGGACAAAAGTCGTTCTGTATATCTATGATAATGAGAGCCTGCGTTTCTCCGTTCTTAGTCTTCGGTCAGTTCACCGCGTAAGTTTTGTTGCATTCTGGTGCGAATCTGTTCACAGGAGAGATCCTGGCTCAGTAAAAAGTGAAGCTTTGTTAGCGCGGCTTCGACCGTTAAATCAAATCCACTAATCACACCTGCATGTTCCAGCGCGTTGCCGGTTGCATAGCCCCATATTGACCTTGCCAGAGATGCACTGTGTCAGATTGACCACCAAAATGCCGCGATCGCTGGCCTGCTGTAGCTCAGCATTCTGTGGCGCATTACCGACGCCGTAGGAACGCAGAATCAAGGCTTTTACCGGCTGGCGCAGAAAATTGCGCACAACGTCCACTGAGATACCCGGATAGATCGTCACCACGCCAATAGGCTGTGGGGTAATCGTATGGATCTTTAACGGGCCGTTGCCCTGAGGTGCAGGCGGCGTATTCAGGCGGCGAAAATCGGGTAGTTGGCCGCCACATAAAGCGCATTCAGCAGGTTCTGCTGGCCATCGGAGCGCAATTCAGCCAGTGGGATTTGCGAACCTGTGACAATAACCGGCTTCGCCAGATTCTCCAGCATAAACGACAGAGCAGAAGCGGTGAACGCCATAGTATCGGTTCCATGCAGGATAACAAAACCGTCATACCGATCATAATTTTGTCGAATATCTTCAGCGATCGACTGACAGTCTTCAGGCGTCATATCGGAAGAATCGATCAGCGGATCATATTCATGAATCGTAAAATCGGGCATTTCGGGCCGGTGAAATTCAGGCATGTTCGCCAGCTGCTGCTGAAGATGGCCTGAAACCGGTATGTAGCCTTGTGCAGAACGCTGCATACTAATGGTGCCGCCAGTATAGGCAACATAGATATTTTTCTTTTGCATCAGGAACTCAGACTTGCCGTAAAACGCGCAGTATTAAGGGGAAAGCAGGGGAAAAGCAGCACGATCAATGACCGGGCTGCGAGCTTTATCGCACTTCGCCGCAGTTCAGGCAGAACGCGTAGCTATTTTGTGGATCGTTGAGATTGTTCAGCAGGCCAGGCTGCTGTTTCACCGCGTTCATGACATCCAGAACGGGCGCAGGCAGCTAGGCTTTCAGCGTCGATGGCAGAACGGCCTGCGCAGAGGCGCTGACCTGGCCGATCAGCATATCGAACACTCCAGGCTGGTCCTGATACCAGGTCAGCTGTGGGTTAGCGACTTTCGCCAGCTCACCGGTTTTTTTTCTCGGCATCGTCAAAGTCGCCTAGCTCATCGACCACACCGTTAGTTTTCGCATCGCTGCCGGTCCAGACATGGCCCTGCGCAATGGCGTCGATCTGTTCCGGCGTCTTGTGACGAGACGAGGCAACCAGGCCGACAAAGTTACGGTAGACGTTTTCAATCGTCAGCTGCATTAACTGCTGAACCTTTGTCGGCAGCGCTTTGGGCGAGACGACGTGGCAACACCATCCGTATGCACGCCAACGCTTTCCAGGCTGTTCTCCAGCGTGTTAATCACGCCGAAGATGCCAATGGAGCCGGTGAGAGTGCTCGGGTTAGCAACAATGTAATCCGCTGGGGTGGAAATCCAGTAACCGCCCGAAGCCGCCATACCGCCCATAGAGACCACAACGGGCTTAGCGGCCGCGTGTGCCGCAGTCAGCTCTTCGCGAATGGCTTCTGACGCAGTTACGCTGCCGCTAGGGCTGTTAATGCGCAGAATGATCGCTTTGATTTTGGCATCGAGACGGGCTTCGCGGATCTGCGAAGCCGTAGTATCGCCGCCGACATTGCCGGGCGTCTCTTCACCGTCCATGATTGCGCCGCTCGCCATGATGACAGCAATGTTGCCATCCTGCTGAGTCGGCTGTTTTACGCTGTAGTCATACATGCTGACGCTATGGTAGTGTCCTAGCCGAAAGTTTTCACCAGCTCCTGATCGGCCGCTGCACGGCTATCCAGCACATCGACCAGCTTATTATTCAGCGCATATTTGGCGGTATCGCCATTCACCGTCTGAAGACCGGCAATGATTGCTGGCGCGCCGGGGAAGAGCTGATCGGGCGTGATTTGACTGTTGCCCGCAACGGTGTTCAGGTAGTTCTGCCACAGCTGACCGACCCAGCGGCTGTTGGCGTCGCGCGCCGCCTGCGACATATCGTCACGCAGGAAAAGGTTCAACCGCCGATTTGTAAGTGCCGACGCGGAAAACGTGGGAGTTTACCTTCAGCTTATCCAGCAGCGTTTTTAGTAGAGGCCGTTGGTAGCAAACCCGTGCAGATCGACGGTGCCCTGTAGAGAGAGAGAGAGAGAGAGAGAGAGATTTTGCTGGCATAGCTGGCTAGATAGTATTGCGCTTGCCTTGTAGCTGTCGCCCAGCGCAAAAATGGGCTTGCCTTGCCGCTGTCGCGGAACTCACGCAGCGCTTTGCCAACATATTGCAGCGACGGCTGATCGCCACCGGCGAAATCGCGCAGATCCAACACCATGCAGGTAATGTTTTTATCGCCTTTCGCCTGACGGATGGCGTCGACCACGTCGAACAGGGAATTCTCCTGCAGGCGGTCGCTACTGGCACCCAACAGCTGGCGTCCCAGTTGGCTTAGCTTATTGCTGACCGATGGCTTGTCTACCAGCACACCGGTCAGGTCGACCCTCAGCGCGCCTTGTTGCACAGGAGTTGAGCTGCTGGCGGAACCGCTGATCTGCAGCCAGATACCGACACCAACCAAAATCAAAAAGATCAGGAACAGGTTGAGGATAAACTCCCTGATAAAATTCAGCACTCGCCATGTCCATCGGAACACACCGGCAATAATTCGCCACAATGTGCGCATCAGACTCTCCATTTTCGCTAGCGGAAAGCGGTCGCCGCGCGGCTCCACCTTCCATGACGTCCTCAATCCTAAAGAGCGGCGTGGAAAATGTCAGCAGGAAATCGTGGCGGACTGTTACAAAAGATCAGGCTGTGCCAAGATTAGCCAACGCGTTATGGCATCAGGAGAAAATCATGGATGCACTTGAATTACTGGTCAATCGTCGCTCGGCTTCTCGCCTGACCGAGCCCGCACCGGCTGGCGGAAGCCTGCAGAATATTATCCGTGCCAGAATGCGCGCGCCCGATTACGGTACGCTACAGCCGTGGCGGTTTGTGATTGTTGAGAACGGGCGGCGTGACCGGCTGAGTGCACTGCTGGAACAGGCGGCGCGCGAGGCACAGCTGGATGATAAAACGATCGACAAAGCGACGCGTTCGCCATTCCGCGCGCCGATGATTATCACGGTGATTGCCCACTGTGAAGAGCATCCTAAGGTGCCGCACTGGTAACAGGTGGCATCAGCGAGTTGTGCAGTAATGGCGATGCAGATGGCGGCAGTAGCGCAGGGCTTTAGCGGCATCTGGCGCAGCGGCCCCTGGACAGACAATGAGCGCGTGCGCAGCGCCTTTAACTGCCGTGAACAAGACGCTATTGTTGGCTTTCTCTACCTTGGCACGCCGCAGTTAAAATCCAGCACCACCGTGGTTAATCCCGACACCACACCTTTTGTTGCCATTTCTAGCAGACAATTCCTCTCTTTTGCAGCAGCGTAGCGGGTTACGTGGATCTTGTGCGACCGATCCAGAAGTAGCCCGCCAGAGCTTACCTCCGCAACGGGAAACGACTAAGATAGCGCTGCGCCTCAGACGCGTTAGCCGAGTGGCCCTCATACCCTAAAGTAAAGGATTTCTCTGACCCATGCGTTTGTTTATAGCTGAAAAACCCAGCCTTGGCCGTGCGATTGCCGATGTATTGCCTAAACCACATCGACGTGGCGAAGGCTTTATTGCCTGTGGCGATGACCAGATAGTGACGTGGTGCGTTGGACATCTGCTGGAGCAGGCGCAGCCGGACAGCTATGACAGCCGCTATGCGCGCTGGTCGTTAGCGGACCTGCCAATTATTCCGCAAAAATGGCAGCTCCAGCCGCGCCCTTCAGTGGCTAAGCAGCTCAAAGTGGTGGAAAAGTTACTGAAGCAGGCCAGTGAAGTGGTGCACGCGGGCGACCCCGATCGTGAAGGACAACTGCTGGTGGATGAGGTACTGGACTACTTACAGCTGCCAGCGGAAAAACGCAGCCGTGTACAGCGCTGCCTGATTAACGATCTCAACCCACAGGCGGTAGAACGGGCGGTAAACCGCATGCACGAGAACCGGGAATTTATTCCTCTGTGCGTGTCAGCGCTGGCGCGTGCGCGCGCTGACTGGCTCTACGGCATCAATATGACCCGCGCCTGGACACTGTTAGGCCGTAATGCGGGCTATGGCGGCGTGCTGTCGGTAGGACGTGTGCAGACGCCAGTGCTGGGGCTGGTGGTGCGCCGCGATGAAGAGATCGAAAACTTTATCCCCAAAGATTATTTCGAAGTAAAAGCGCATATCGTGACGCCCGACCAGCAGCGCTTCATTGCCAGTTGGGTTCCCAGTGACGCCTGTGAGCACTGGCAGGATAAAGAGGGGCGCTTGCTGCACCGGGCACTGGCGGATCACGTTGTTGCACGCATTGCCGGTCAGTCAGCCCTTGTCAGCAGCTATAACGACAAGCGGGAAGGCGAGGGCGCGCCGCTGCCATTCTCGCTCTCCAGTCTGCAAATTGAGGCCGCGAAACGCTACGGGCTAAGCTCGCAAACGGTGCTGGATACCTGCCAGAAGCTGTATGAAACCCATAAGCTGATTACCTATCCGCGCTCCGACTGCCGCTACCTGCCAGAAGAGCATTTTGCTGGACGCCATGCAGTGCTGAAAGCCATTCAGGCGCATGCACGCGACATGACGCCGCCAGAGGATTTTAGTACCGATCGCCGCAACCGCTGCTGGGATGACAAGAAAGTCGACGCGCACCACGCCATTATTCCGACCGCGCGCGTTAGCGGGGTGCGCCTGACGGAGAACGAGCAGAACGTTTACGCCCTGATTGCACGCCAGTACCTGATGCAATTCTGCCCTGACGCGATTTTCCGCAAATGCGTTATTGAGCTGGATATCGCGGGTGGCAAATTTGTCGCCAAAGCGTGCTTTCTTGCTGAAGCCGGCTGGCGTGCGCTGCTGGGCAGTAAGGAACGTTACGAGAAAAATGACGGCACGCCGCTGCCGGTAGTCGCGAAAGACGATGAGCTGCTGTGCGAGCGTGGCGAGGTGCCAGGGAAGCAGACGCAGCCGCCGCGTCCGTTTACCGATGCAACCCTGCTATCAGCAATGACGGGTATCGCCCGCTTCGTACAGGATAAAGAATTAAAGAAAGTGCTGCGCGCAACCGATGGTTTAGGAACAGAGGCCACGCGCGCCGGGATTATTGAACTGCTGTTTCGCCGTTCCTTTCTGGTGAAGAAAGGGCGCTATATCAACGCGACAGAAGCAGGACGAGCATTGATTCATTCATTGCCTGAGATGGCGGCGCGTCCCGATATGACAGCTCAGTGGGAATCCACGCTGACGCGCATCAGCGAAAAAGCGTGCCGCTATGATGAGTTTATGCAGCCGCTGGTCAGCACGCTGACGGGACTTATCCATCAGGCGCGTGAGCAGCCCAGCGCAATGGCCTTTCGTGGTCAGCCTGCTTCAGGGCAGAAGAAGCGTCCTAAGCGGACGGTAAAACGAAAAGTGAAGAGAGAGTGAATAAATGCGTTATTCCGCTGGCTTATGGCTTATGGCTTATGGCTTATGGCTTATGGCTTATGGCTTATGGCTT
>JAUHTP010000027.1:0-11911 GCA_031332935.1 Candidatus Pantoea bathycoeliae
CGCATCCCGGCCGTCAATGCGTTTTGTTCAGCCGAAAACTGAGGTTCAGCAGGCGATGCGGGCACTGCATCGGGTCAGGGAATCTCTTACCAGAGATAAAGTAAAAACCACTAACCAGAACCACGGTTTTTGGCTGCCATTGCTGGCGGCGATTGAAACCGTATATTTGCCATCTGGCGCGGTGGAGCTGTCCGCTAGGGTGCCATCCCACGAGAAGGTGTGCACGCCGGAAGAGCGCGCGCGCAGATCGATGGTGCGCACCACGTTGTCGCTGGCATCTTTAATCGTGGCGGTAGAAGCAGTGCTCAGCTCAACGCCAAACGGCGTCGTGGTGCCGCTGCCGACCAGAATTTGTGTGCCGTCGACCATGACGCCGTGACCAATCAGCGTCGAGCTTTGCAGCGACTGGCTGGTGCTGATCTGGCCGGAGATCGAGCCCAGCGTGGTATTGAGTTTTTCAATGCCGCTTAGGGTGTCGATCTGTGTCAGCTGGGTGGTGAGCTGGCTGTTGTCCATCGGATTGGTGGGATCCTGATTCTGCAACTGCGTCACCAGCATGGTCAGGAACTGGTTTTGCAGATCCTGCGCGCTGTTGCTGGTGCCTGTGCTGGATGAGCTGAGGACCGATGGGTCCAGTTTCTCATTGACGCCTACTGCAATGCCCATGTCGTTTCTCCGTTATGAACCCATCGTCAGGGTTTTCATCATCATTGATTTCACGGTGTTCAGAACCTCGACGTTGGCCTGATAGCTGCGCGACGCCGACATGGTGTTAACGGTTTCCGCTACTACATCGACGTTTGGCATCTTCACGTAGCCCTTGTCGTCCGCCAGCGGATTGCCTGGGTCGTACACCAGTTTGGCCAGAGAGGGATCGTCCAGCACCTTCGCCACTTTCACGCCGCCCGTTGCCGCGCCAAGCGCAGGATCGGTCTGAAACACCACCTGTTTCGCCACGTAAGGCTGGCCGTCTGGGCCAGTGACGCTGTCGGCGTTTGCCAGGTTGCTGGCGCTGACGTTAAGACGCTGGGATTGCGCGGTCATTGCTGACCCGGCAATGTCAAAGATATTCAGCAAAGCCATGTATATTGCCCTTGTAACACGCTAATCATGCCCTTGATCTGGCTGCTGATGAGGGTGAGATCGGTCTGGTATTTCAGACTGTTGTACGCGAACTGGGTACGTTCACGATCCATGTCGACGGTGTTGCCGTCGGCCGCCGGCTGATCGGGAATGCGATAGAGCAGATTCGCTGACGCCGCCGAGTTGACCTGCGCTTCAATATGGCGCGGCGAGGTCACTTTCAGCGCCATGCTGCTGCCCTCCACGCGGCCGCTTTTCATGACTAGGCCCAGCTCGCTGGCAAAGTCGATATCCCGCGCCTGATATCCAGGGGTATTGGCGTTGGCAATGTTTGACGCCAGGATCTCCTAGCATTGAGCACGCAGGTTGAGGGCTTCGGTGCCGAATTGCAGCGCAGCATCAAGTTTGTCGAGCATGCTTCCTCCGCGAATGAGAATTTCGAGCGAACACCTTAATTGGGGAAAAGCAAGGGCTATCGTCTGAATTACGTCAAAAACCACAGCTATTTTTCGTCTTGATTTTGGCGCGACGCGAGTACACTCGTCGGCATTAGCAGCAAGGAGTTTTTTGATGCTTAACATTACCGCCCTGTTAGTCAGCCTGCTGGCGCTGGCTGCCCTGCCCGCCAGCGCCGCCAATCTCTCTGCCCAGCGACGCAATTTTTTCAGGCCCGCGACGTGCAGCACGCGGCGGGTATGACGGTTGAGATTAAAACGCCGCAGGCGCAGTGGCCGACCTGCGACGCGCGGCAGTTTTCCCTGCCCGGCAACAGCCGCCTGTGGGGTGCGATGAGCGTGGCGACCACCTGCAGTGACACACGGCGCTTTCTTCAGGTGCAGGTGACCGGGGAGTATCTGGTGGCGACGCGCCTGCTGGCGCGCGGTTCGACCGTGAGCGCCGGGGATTTCCGCCTGCAGAGCGGACGTCTCAACACGCTGCCAGCCCGCGCACTGTTTTATGCCGAGTCGGTGACCGATGCCGTAGTGCTGCGCGATATCCAGCCAGGCCAGCCGGTGACGCTGTCGATGATGCGCCAGCCGTGGCGTGTGAAAGTGGGTACAGAGCGTAATGGTGATTGCCAGCGGTGAGGGCTTTAACGCCAGCGGCGAAGGAAAAGCGTTAAACAACGCCATCCTCGCGCAGTCGGTGTGCGTACGTATGGGAAATTGTCAGGTGTTAAGCGGAAAAGTCGATGCTGATGGGAATATTCTGATATTGCTATAAGGCGCTAAAGAATGCTGCTGTTCTGCCGACAGAGAAATCAACTAAGCGATTACGCTATTCTAATTCAGGTGGCAGTTTCCCCTGACCGTACAGGAGCCCGAATATGAGCATCGACAGAACGCAACCCCTGAAGCCCGTCGCAACCGTGCAGACCCGCGAAAGCAACGAGTCCGCACCCGGTAAAACGCGCCAAGCGTCGAGCACGACCGCAACCGCGCCCGCTGCGTCCCAGGTGAGCCTGAGCAACGCGCAGTCACAGCTGACCCAGGGGGCAGCTAGGACATTAACGTCGAGCCCGTAGAACAGCTGAAAACTGCCATTCGTAATGGCGAACTCAAAATGGATACTGGCAAGATCGCCGATGCGCTGATTGCCGAAACTGGCCGCAGGCAGGATTAATAGCAATCTGCTGCAGCGCATTACCGAAGATAAAGGCGCGCTGCTGTGACGCTGAGCTATCTCGATGAGATGCGCCGCAGTACCGAGCGGCAACTTGGCACCTAGGCACCTTACAATGGTCACAGTGACATGACGCGCCGCTTAAATGATGCCAATACCCATAACGGGCTGCTGTTGAATCAGCAGCTCCGTTTTACCGAAGACGCGCTGACCGTGCTTAAACCACACCAGACGCAGGCGTTTTACGGGCCGGACGGGCTGGGAAAAGGCCAGGCGACGCTGAGCCGGAAGATTTAACAGTCGACACCGGATAGTGCAGACCCGGTGCGCTTCACCCCTTTTCGCTCTGAAATTAAGCATATTGTATGGCCAAGTTGGCGCTTCCTGACCGGCCTTTCACCGTGAGATTTCATCAAAAGAGTAATGCTTGATCCCCCATTTTATACGACCGCGTTTTTCATCATTTAATACCTCTTCGACAACGCCATTAACCAGCGAAAGACATTGAACGCCTTGTTGCCCTGTCGCCTTAAGACTTTTATTCGCCCTTTCAGCATATTCCAGAAACAAGCACTTATTATAAACAACGGGGTCAGGCAACGTCGCGCAGACCGAGTTGCTGCCTATTCTGTCAGTACCGCTATCCTGGTTTTGCTGGCTGATATAGCGATCAATCTTATTTAAAGTCTCAAGCGTCTCAGCAGACGCTGACAGTAGCGCATTGATTAGCGCATCCCGCAACGCAACACTTTGAGCATAATTAATTTTACCGGATAGAGCGGGTGTGAATACTATGAATGATTTATCGCCGCCAGAAACGCCGTTAACAAACGCGTTAAAACAATGCTAATCGGTTAAAATCATTTTCTCATCTAAAATCGCACTGCACCGATGCGTATCGGCAAAATTAATAGCTGAGAGATAAGCATAAGCGAGGTCATGATAAACAGGGATTGTCTTTTGATCTTATTACTTCTAACGTTCTGTCCGATGAGAGAGCTATAAGACGGCGAGTGTGATAACCCATAATTATGCACCCTTCTGAAGCCCATCCCGCAGGAGGCGTGATGCGCTCTCCATGAATACGAAAAGCGCTGCGGCCAAACATTTCGCCCGATGTTTGTATTAACGTTATGGTTAACGGTTCTTTAGAATTCGTATAGCAGCCTATACGATACTTCCCTTGTGGTAACGGGCCTAATTCTCGGACCTGCTGACGGTCCAGGTTATTTTTGTTAGTAATTCTTCCCGCATATCCCTGTTCAATCATTTCGCCGTTATGAAACAATTCTTCTGTGTTTTGCTTATATATCCATGCCATGCCTGTCCCCTCTCCTTTATCAGGTCCTGACTCGCCAGCTGTCAGCGTGCAATATATTCCCATCAACATAATGTGAAGTTAACTTTTCATAGGGTAAGGCAACAGATTCAACAGGCTTTATAGCTGATCCGTATCGACTTTTTATATCGTACATCAATGTTGCGTTAGACCAAACCTGAACACCTTCTAAAAACAGGGTAAAATAATGCTCCTCCTGACCCTTATCGTTGATTCTGTAATAATTAAATTCAGCGGACCTTAGCTTTTCATCGCTAGTCAGCGCTTTTAATAAGCAGGGTGTGGATGAATAATAACTTTATCAAAATAGAGTGGCTGATGGCACCTCGCACCAGAGCGTTTCCTGTATGTCTATCAACCGGAACCTCGGTCAGACTCATTACAGACAAGACCTCTATGCTGTTTTCTCTTCCTGAAACGTCGGCAGAACCCTTTATTAAATTACCCGTATCATCATACAGCCATGCATAAACAGGTATAGCTATTTCCCTTTCCTCTTTTAAAAACCAGATTACAGACTATAAAGATAAAAGGGTGCTGGCTAAAACAGCTCTGAAAGAAAGCCATGGTCATTTAAGAATCAGTAATTTAACTTCATGAATAACAATAAAAATAAACATCCGCGAAAGACGCTAAAAAATAAATATATTTATTGTGTCACTGAACAGGTTATACGTAGATTTTAATCGCATTAATCGTACAGCCGCCATGTGTGCGTTGTCAGGTGCGCAAAAACATCCCGCCTTTCGGCGGGATGTTTATTTACGCATGTGCTCGACGGGCAAAGTCGCGCAGCCGGAAGCCGAGCATGCCCAGCATCAGGAAGTAAGCACCACCGCCTACCGCGCAGACCGCCGCCAGCCGCAGCAGGCGCCAGAGCATCGTCCCCTCTTCCCACGTCGGCATCACATAGAGAATGCCAACCAGCGCCACCGCCATCACAACCACCGCAATCAAGAGACGCAGCAGAAAACTCGCCCAGCCCGGCTGCGGCTGGAAAATCTTCTTCTTGCGCAGCTGCCAGTAGAGCAGCGCGGCGTTCAGGCAGGCCGCCAGCCCGATCGAGAGCGACAGACCAGCGTGCTTCAGCGGGCCGATAAATGCCAGGTTCATCAGCTGCGTCATCACCAGGGTAATCATGGCGATCTTCACCGGCGTTTTGATGTCCTGACGCGAATAGAAACCCGGAGCCAGCACCTTCACCACAATCAGCCCCATCAAGCCTACCGAGTAGGCAATCAGCGCGCGCTGCGTCATCAGCGCATCGAAGGCGGTGAATTTACCGTACTGGAACAGCGCAATAGTCAGCGGACCCGAGAGAATACCCAGCGCAACCGCGCTCGGCAGCGCCAGCAGGAAACAGAGACGCAAACCCCAGTCCATCAGGCGGGAATATTCGTCGTGGTTGCCGCTGGAGAAGCTCTTCGCCAGCGAAGGCAGCAGAATTGTGCCAAGCGCCACGCCCAGCACGGCAGATGGAAACTCCATCAGGCGGTCGGCGTAGTACATCCACGATACGGAGCCAGAAACGAGGAAAGAGGCGAAAATGGTGTTGATGATCAGAGATATCTGGCTGACGGATACGCCAAGAATCGCCGGACCCATCTGGCGCATCACCCGCCAGACGCCGGCATCCTTCAGGTTAAGGCGCTGCAGCACCAGCATACCGATCTTCTTCAGGTGCGGCAGCTGATAGAAAAGTTGCAGCACACCACCGGCAACCACCGCCCAGGCCAGCGCCATCACTGGCGGATGAAAGTGCGGCGCTGCGAAGAGCGCAAAGCCGATCATACTGATGTTCAGCAGCGTAGGCGCAAAGGCGGGAACGGAAAAGCAGTTCCAAGTATTAAGGATCGCGCCCGCCAGCGACGCCAGCGAAATCAGCAAAATATAGGGGAAAGTGACCCGCAGCAGCGCGCTGGTCAGCGCGAACTTATCGGCGGTATCGGCGAATCCTGGCGCGGTCACCAGAATTACCCAAGGTGCGGCGACCATGCCCGCGACCGTCACCAGCGCCAGCGCCAGCGTTAGCAGGCCAGAAACGTAGGCGATAAACAGCCGCGTCGCCTCCTCGCCCTGCTTGCTTTTATACTCGGCAAGGATCGGCATAAAGGCCTGTGAAAACGCGCCTTCGGCAAAAATACGGCGCAGCAGGTTAGGCAATTTAAAAGCAACGAAGAAGGCGTCAGTGGCCATCCCGGCCCCAAACACTCGCGCCACAATGGCGTCACGGGCAAAACCCAATACGCGGGAAAACAGGGTCATGGAACTGACCGCTGCCAGCGATTTTAACAGATTCATAATTGGCGCGCGTCCTGAAAAGAGTCGGCAAAATGAGCTACTTAGCGCGGACGCCCAGCGGCGCCCAGCGATAGTCTACTGTCACTGCGGGAAATGACCAGTGCGGAGTGTTACAAGGCGTTATTCCTTTTCCGCCTCGTGCCACAATTTTTCTACCAAGCGCTGCGCCAGCAGCGCCTGTTCGCCACCGGTTTCAGGCATCGTCGGATTTTGCACGCACTGGATAAAATGGTGAGCCGCGCTGCGTCAGATGGCTCTGCCATGCGGGTGGCGCTTCGCTGCGCACGCAATCCGTCACCGCGCTGTTCCTGCCAGTCGCGCATCTCTAGCATATCAATACAGTGGCCGTCACCCACCAGACTGACGCGCTCGCGCTGGCTGCCCGCGCGGCAGTGCATGCGGTGGCGATCTGCATGCGTCCGGCGACAAAGTGGTGTTCGGCGTAGAGCATTTTGCCGCGCTCGTTGGTGTTGATATAGCCATGCAGCTGGGTCGCGCGCTCACCAGCCAGCCACAGGGCGGTATCGACGACGTGCAGGTAGTCATGCAGCAGCGTAAAGCGTAGATCCTGCGGACCTGTCGCTGCGGTGTTTTTCTACGCGCAGGCTGGCAGCCTGCGGCATCGCCAGCCGCAGCTGCTGATAGCACGGTGCGAAGCGGCGGTTAAAGCCCACCATTAAACCTGCGTCCGCGTTTTTCGGCCAGCGCGACCAGCGCTTCGGCCTGGTTGAGATTTTCGGGCAGCGGCTTGTCCACCAGCACATCTTTTCCTGCCAGCAGTAGCGCCTTGACGACCTCATAGTGCGTCGCGGTGCTTCTGTGAACGAACACCACGTCGCAGGCGTCGGCCAGCGCGGAGAAACAGGCCATACGGTAGCTGTCACAGACGGCCTGAGCTTTTTGCTGGTTCGGTTGAGAAGGCGCCTGCCAGCGTCCAGCTCTCCGCCTGCGCCAGCAGCCAGGCTTTCTGCGCGATGCAACCCGACCACGCCAATTTGTAATGCCATCGAAGCCTCCTTATTATGCAGCAGCGCCTGCACCAGTGCCTGAAGCACGCTGACGGATTGCTCCAGAATCGCGACGCGTGCGCTGAGATCGCTGTTGTCCTCCAGCGGTGTTTACGCCACTGAAACCGCTTGCTCATCGCCGAACAGGTGCTGTAGCGGCTTTCGCGCTTGCCCGGCTCGCGCGGCAGCCGTGCCAACATCTCACGCTCAGCCAAGCCCGCCAGCGTATTTCCGCTACCTCGGTGAAATCGTGCAGCCTGCCGCTGCGCGTGCGCAGTTCACCCGGCGTCTGCGCGGCGCGCAGGAACAGCAGCGTCAGAATGGCGACCTCGGCGCTGTTCAGCTTCAGGTAGCCAAACGCCGAATTACAGAAGCGCTGCTCATATTTCGCCACGCGCTGGCCGAAACCGCTGTTGGCGGTAACCAGATGCTTTTTCACCAGTTAATCCAGCTCATCCAGCACCTCGCTTTCAGCCAGATTCATCACCGGCTCACGGTTCGACTTCTGGTTGCAGGCGGTGACCACCGCGTTAAGCGACAGCGGATACTGCTCCGGCGTGGTCACCTGCTTCTCCAGCAGGCAGCCGAGAATACGCAACGCCAGCGGCGAAAGCGTCGTTTTCATCCTGATCTCCTTATTAGCCACGCCGATATGGCGTCCACTCCTGACTCGTCAGTGCGGTTAAAACGTGATCCTGCCAGCGGCCGTCGATTAACAGATAGTCTTTCGCATAGCCCTCTTTTTCAAAGCCGAGGCGCGCCAGCAGCGCGCCACTGCGCTGATTACGTGGCATATAGTTCGCCATAATGCGATGAATATTCTGCTGGCGCTGCATGTAACGAATGGCGGTCTGTAGCGCCTCAAACATCAGCCCCTGTCCCTGCCACTTTTCACCCAGCGAATAGCCGAGATAGCAGGCGTCAAACGAACCGCGCAGCACGTTGCTGAAGTTTGCTACGCCACGGACTTCAGTCTCTTCGGGATCCATCAGGACGAAATAGTAGGCAGAACCGCTTTTATGCATATCAGTGATTAGACCGAGCCGTGCCTGCCAGCCTGAAGGATAGCAGTGGCTATCATCGCGCACCGGCTCCCAAGGTTTGAGAAAGGTACGGTTTTCGGCGTAGTAAGCCGCCAGCCGCCAGGCGTCGCGCTCGTGAACCAGACGAACCACCAGCCGGTCGGTGGTCAATCGCACCCTGGGCGCGGCAGAACGATAGCCAAACATCATGACTCCTGAAATCTGAGGCTTAAAGAGAGAGGTGCCTACGGCATTGCTTTCACTATAACCGTCGGCCCTGCTTCGGTAAAATATTCGCTAGCGCATAGCGTAAAACGCCTTGATTTTATTTTATAAACGCCGCTCGTTGAGCCTGTCAGTTTGCCCTGGCTACTAATCTCTTCCATACTTCCGGCAGGTCCGCAATCAGCGTGATGCCCTTCACGCTAAACACCAAAAGGAGACTGGGATGAAACTCTACATCTACGACCACTGCCCCTTTTGCGTCAAAGCACGCATGATTTTTGGCCTGAAAAACCTGCCGGTCGAACTGATCGTTATGCTCAACGACGATGAAGCTACGCCGAAAAAGCTGGTTGGCCAGAAGATGGCACCCATCCTGCAAAGATGACGGGAGCGCGATGCCAGAGAGCCTCGATATTGTGCGCTTTATTGATAAAAGCGACGGCGAGCCGCTGTTGAACGGCAAGACCAATCCGGCAATCAGCGACTGGTTACGCCATGTAAACAGCTACATCAATAAGCTGCTTCTGCCACGCATTGCTGAAGCCTCTTTCGCTGAATTTGCAACGCCAGAAGCGCGCAGCTATTTCCGCGATAAGAAGGAAGCATCTATTATCGGCGATTTTGCCAAGCTGAAGCGCCATGCGCCCGGCTTTATCAAAAACACCAACGACCTGCGCCAGCTCGATAAGCTGATTGTGAAACCGAATGCAGTTAACGGCGAGCTGTCGGAAGATGATATTCATCTTTTTCCGCTGCTGCGCTCGTTAACGCTGGTGGCCGGTATCGACTGGCCGAGCATCGTGGCGGATTATCGCGATAACATGGCAAACCACAGGTCAATCTGCTCTCCTCCATCGCTATTTAACGCTGCCTGATGATAAACGCATGGCGTTTCTCATCGCCTTCTTAATGACACTCATCTTGTATTCAGGCAACCTGTGGCCTGCATGACCTGTTCAATCCGGATGAGGACACAATGAAGAAGGCATTTCTTGGGCTGACGGCCCTGATTTTATCCCTGGCTATCAGCGGCTGTAACCAGTTGACGCAGTACACCATCAGCGAGCAGGAAGTTAACCAGGCACTGGCAAAACATAACAATTATGAAAAAGATATTGGCGTAGCCGGTCTGATGAACGCGCATATTCTGCTAACCGATCTCAGCAGCCAGATTGGCCGCGAAGAGCCGGACAAAGTCACCCTTTCAGGCAATGCCAAAATCAACGTCAGCTCGCTGTTTGGCCCACAGCAGGCCGATATGCAGCTGAAGATGAAGGCACAGCCGGTGTTTGATGCGCAGCAGGGTGCGATTTTCCTGCGCGATCTGGAGATAGTAGATGCACAGGTGCAGCCAGAAAAAATGGCGGCCATCATGAAAAGCCTGACGCCCTATCTGAATCAGTCGCTGAAAAGCTATTTCAACCAGAAGCCTGCTTATGTGCTGAGCGTCGACCGCAGCAAGGGCGAAGCGCTGGCGAAGAAGTTTGCCAAAGGGCTGGAAGTGAAGCCTGGCCAGCTGGTTATTCCTTTTACAGAGTAACGCGCCCTGCGCGCTTATCTGCGTTCTAAAACCGTGCCGGGGCACGGTTTTATTTTCCCGTAAGAAAAGAAGTGCAAACGGTTGCCCGACGCCTTATCCTTTGTACCCGGCCAAAACGCACCTCTACATTTCCTCACTAGCCGGAGCTTCACTGATGACTGCACAACCTCAGCAACTTACTATCCGCCGCCCTGACGACTGGCATATCCATCTGCGCGATGACGCGATGCTTAATACGGTCTTGCCCTATACCAGCGCGGTTAACGGACGTGCCATCGTGATGCCCAACCTTGTACCACCGGTGACCAGCGTCGTCGCCGCTATCGCCTATCGCGACCGTATCCTAGCAGTCCTGCCCGCTGAGCACCGCTTCACGCCGCTGATGACCTGCTACCTGACTGACTCGCTCGACCCCAATGAGATTGAGCAGGGATTTAACAGCGGCGTCTTTACCGCTGCAAAACTTTATCCGGCGCATGCCACCACTAACTCCAGCCACGGCGTCCCCAACATTGCTGCTATTAGCAGCGTGCTGGAGCGTATGCAAAAAATTGGCATGCCGCTGTTAATCCACGGTGAAGTGACGCATGCCGACGTCGATATTTTCGATCGCGAGGCGCGCTTTATCGACAGCGTGATGGAGCCGCTGCGCAGGCAGTATCCCGAGCTGAAGGTGGTGTTTGAGCACATAACCACGCGGGAAGCCGCGCAGTATGTGGAAGCGGGTAATGACAAGCTGGGCGCCACCATCACGCCGCAGCACCTGATGTTCAACCGCAACCATATGCTGGTGGGCGGCGTGCGTCCGCATCTCTACTGCCTGCCAATCCTCAAGCGCAACGTGCATCAGGAAGCATTACGCAACGTGGTAGCCAACGGCCATCCGCGTTTCTTCCTCGGCACCGACACCGCGCCGCACCTGCGTCATCTGAAAGAGGCGAGCTGCGGCTGTGCAGGCGTCTTCAATGCACCAACCTCTTTGCCTGCCTATGCTACCGTTTTTGAGGAGCTGAATGCACTACAGCACCTGGAAGCTTTCTGCTCAGAGAATGGGCCGCGCTTTTATGGCCTGCCGCTGAATGAAGGATCGATTACGCTGGTGCGTGAACCCTGGAAAGTGGATGAGAGCATCACGATGGGCGAACATGCACTGGTGCCTTTCCTGGCCGGTGAAACGCTCAACTGGCGTGTAAAAATCTAATCTACGCTTTCGCTTGCCTCCAAATTAATCACACTGTAGATATATACAGTATCTTATCTGGAGGCTGCTATGCGTGTTGAAATTACCGTTGCCAAAACATCTCCTTTTCCGTCTGGTGCAATGGATGCGCTGACGGCTGAACTTTCCCGCCGTATCGATGAAGAATTTCCCGACGGCCAGAACCATGTCAAGGTGTGCTATGCCACCGCAAACCAGCTCAGCGTGTTGGGCGGCGGTAAAGAGATGCACGATCGGATCAGCGATATTCTGCAAGAAACCAGGGAAAGCGCTGACGACTGGTTTATTACCGATTAACCGCAACTGCGCAGTTTTTGCCGGGTTTCGCCACCCGGCTTTTTTATCTCTTTTCCTCCCTCGCCATAACTTTTTCCTGCATCTAGACTCTGATCGATCAATCACCTATTCTTGCGCTCGTTATGCTTAACAGGAGGTGCGACGAAATTATGACAGAAAACCCGGAAGAGGCTATGACCTTCGGTGAGCTGCTGGCGCTGATAGCTGATAGCTGATAGCTGATAGCTGATAGCTGATAGCTGATAGCTGATAGCT
>JAUHTP010000027.1:12011-42819 GCA_031332935.1 Candidatus Pantoea bathycoeliae
ATAGCTGATAGCTGATAGCTGATAGCTGATAGCTGATAGCTGATAGCTGATAGCTGATAGCTCAACAGCGTCGCCTGACGGTGCTGGAAAGCGCATTCTCCAGTTCTGCCTTGACGATCGTGCCACGCAGCTGCTGGTGCATAACCTGACGCTTGAAGCACAAAATCAAAACCACGACGAACATCTGCAACAGCATTTCGCCCGTCTGGCGCTAGCATTACAAAAGCCCCTTGGCGCGCAACCGGCAGAGAACCCCAAGCCTGATTTTATCTACGCTCTGATGCGTCAGAAATTTTATTTTTTTGAACCCTTTTTGAGCGCCGAATATTTTGCTCATTTTTTGTTCTCCGAACGTTTTAATCGGAGAGACCTCATTTTCTGTTATGATTGTCTCGCTACTGGATAAAAAAGCCGCATTGAACCTCATCAAGCACTTCGTTTAACGAGTAATAAGGAGGTTATAATGGACAGAAATGAAGACGTTATTCAGACTCATCCGCTGGTGGGCTGGGATATCAGCACCGTAGACAGATACGACGCCATTATGATCCGCTTACATTCGCTCTCCTCGCAGGATCAAAAAGAAGAAGCAGCAGACGTCGGACCGACCTACTGGCTGACAACAGACGTGGCAAGGCAATTTATTTCTATTCTTGAAGCTGGCATTGCCAAGATCGAATCGACTGAAGAAATTGGGCGTTACTAGTCTAAACATTAATCTCAGCCAGATGAACGGGCACCCTCAGGGGTGCCTTTTTCATTTCTGATTCTGGTATGCTGCTGAGCGTGTTACGGCTTTCAGGAGTTTCAATTCAATGATTTATGATCTGATTGTGGTGGGCAGCGGCTCGGTGGGCGCCGCTGCCGGCTTCTACGCTACCCAGGCAGGGCTGTCGGTACTGATGATCGATTCCGGCCATCCGCCGCATAGCCAGGGCACGCATCACGGTGAAACGCGGCAGATCCGCCACGCCTACGGAGAAGGCGAACGCTATGTGCCGCTGGTTCTGCGCGCCAAGACGCTATGGGACGAGCTGGAACAGCAGTCGGGCGAACGCATCATGCACCGCAGCGGCATTATTAACCTTGCGCCGATTGATTCGGAATTTATTCGCAACGTGATCGACAGCGCGCAGGCTTGGAAGCTGGAGATACAGGTGCTGCAGGCGGATGAGGTGCGTCAGCGCTGGCCGCAGATCAGCGTGCCGGATGGCTATATTGGCGTGTTTGAGCCCCAGTCAGGCTACGTGAAGTGCGAGCATGCGGTGCGTAGCTGGATTTCACTCGCTGAACAGGCAGGCTGCGCGCAGCTGTTTAACTGCCGTGTGTCGCAGATTGGCCGCGATGGCGATCTGCAACAGGTCGTGACGGCGGATGGTACTTTCCGCGCGCGTAAGATGCTGATCAGCGCTGGAACCTGGGTGGGCAAACTGGTGCCGAATTTGCCGATTAAGCCGACGCGTAAAGTGTTCGCCTGGTATCAGGCTGATGGCCGCTACAGCGAAAACAACAAGTTCCCTGGCTTTACGGTAGAGATGGAGAACGGCAGCCAGTTCTACGGTTTCCCGGCAGATAACAATGCGCTGAAGCTAGGACGGCATGACGGCGGCCAGCCCATGAGGGAGCAGGAAGATCGCAAGCCTTTTGGTAGCTTTGCCGAAGACGGTAGCGACGCCTTTGCGTTTCTGCGTAAATTCCTGCCTGGCGTAGGCGTTTGCCTGCACGGTGAAGCGTGCAGTTATGACATCAGCCCGGATGAAGATTTTATTATTGATACCCTGCCGGATGAGCCGAACCGGTTGATTATCACCGGTCTGAGCGGGCACGGCTTTAAGTTCGCCAGCGTGCTGGGCGAGCTGGCAACGGAATTTGCGCTGGATGGACCTTTTTCGTTTAACCTTGCGCCCTTCTCGCTTTCCCGCTTCGAGCACTGAACCGGTAAAAAGCCTGACGCAAAAGCGTCAGGCTGCGGTGGTTACTCTTTGTCCGGCGACGGGATCGCCATTGTCAGGCGGCCACGCGACTTATTGAAAATCTTATTGCCGTTTTCACGACCGGCGCGGCGTGCGCGCTGCTCTTCTGGTGACAGCTGCAACTCTTCCATACAGAGCGGGCTACAGCAGTTGTGGAACTTTTCGGCGCAGCTCGGGCACTGGATAAACAGCAGGTGGCAGCCGTCGTTGACGCAGTTGGTATGCGTATCGCACGACGTACCGCACTGGTGGCACTGTGACAGCACATCATCAGAAATGAGCTCGCCCATGCGCTCGTCGAACACGAAGTTTTTACCCTTGAAGCGTACCGGCAAGCCCTGCTCACTCGCGCGACGGACGTATTCGATAATGCCGCCCTCAATGTGATACACATCGTCGAAACCGTTATGGCGCATCCAGGCGCTGGCTTTTTCACAGCGAATTCCGCCGGTGCAGTACATAACGATTTTCTTATCCTTCTGCTCCTGCAACATTTCGACCGCCATCGGCAGCTGATCGCGGAAGGTATCTGCCGGGATCTCCATCGCGTTGTCAAAGCGTCCCACTTCGTATTCGTAGTGGTTACGCATATCGATAAATACCGCATCGGGCTCGTCCAGCATGGCGTTAACTTCCGCTGCTTTCAGGTAGGTGCCGACATCGCTGGCGTCGAAGCTGGCGTCTTCAATACCGTCTGCAACGATGCGATCGCGCACTTTAAGACGCAGTACCCAGAAGGACTTGCCGTCATCGTCGAGCGCGATATTCATACGCAGGTTATACAGCGCAGGGTCAAAGCCGTAGAGAAAAGCTTTCATTTTCTCATACAGGATGGCCGGCACGCTGATTTGCGCGTTGATGCCTTCTTTAGCGACATAGACGCGGCCAAACACCTTTAGCCCGGTCAGGCCCTGGTAGAGCGCGTCGCGAAACGCTTTAGGATCGGCGATGTGGAAATATTTATAGAACGAGACTGTGGTACGCGGTTCAGTTTCCGCGAGCATGCGCGCCTTGAGTTCTTTATTGTTAATAAGGTTATGTAACACTGGCATGGTGTTCTTTCCTGTTGGGGATAAAAATTGCGCCGCAGATGATACAGCAATGCGTCAGGATGCAAAGGACATTGATCTGGATCGGCTTTTACATCTGATATTTATCACCTTTCATAGCAGGTTCTGCACCAGGCAGAAGGCGTGCATTTATTTCAGCGCAGGAGAAAAGCTGGCACAATAGAGAAAATCAACGAGATAGTTGCACCTTGAGGTGACTTACGCAGGATAAGCTTTTTCATATGACTCAACTGCCGCAGTTTTCCCGAGAGCTCCTTCATCCCCGTTACTGGCTAACCTGGCTGGGCATCGCATTTCTCTATTTACTGGTACTGCTGCCCTATCCGCTGCTGTATGTGCTGGGCTGTGGGTTAGGCCGTATTGCCATGCGTTTTTTGAAGCGCCGCGTTGCCATCGCCCAACGTAACCTGGAGCTCTGCTTTCCAGATATGCCCACCAGCGAACGTGAAGCGATGGTAAAGCATAACTTTGAATCGGTCGGCATGGGTCTGATTGAAACCGGCATGGCGTGGTTCTGGCCTGACTGGCGCATTAAAAAGTGGTTCGACGTTTCTGGCCTTGAGCATATTCAGAAAGCGAAAGATGAGCAGCGCGGTGTGCTGCTCATCGGTATGCACTTCCTTACGCTAGAGCTGGGTGCGCGTATTTTCGGTATTTACAATCCAGGTATCGGCGTCTACCGCCCCAACGATAACAAACTGATCGACTGGCTACAGACCTGGGGCCGCATGCGCTCAAACAAGGGCATGCTGGATCGTAAAGACCTGAAAGGGATGATCCGCGCGCTGAAAAACGGCGACATCATCTGGTATGCGCCGGATCATGACTATGGCCCGCGCAGCAGCGTGTTTGTGCCTTTCTTTGCCGTTGAGAAAGCGGCAACGACGGTCGGTACTTACCTGCTCATCCGCAGCGGTAAACCGCACGTCGTGCCGTTTGTTCCGCGTCGCCTGCCGCACGGTCGCGGCTATCAGATGCTGATTTTGCCTGACGTCAGCGCGCAAATGCCGCTGGACAGCGATGCTGCAACCGCTGCCCAGATGAACAAAGTCGTAGAAGAAAGCGTTTTGCTGGCTCCTAGACAGTATATGTGGCTGCACCGCCGCTTTAAAACCCGTCCAGAAGGTGAACCTTCCCGTTATTAACTCTCCAGGCAGGAGTTTATGCTCCCGCTTCAGCTATGCTTAACTGCCGCTCATGCTTATTTTTAAGGTTTGCCTGTCTAACCCCTTGCTTTTAAATTAAAGACATTTTTACAGTTTAATGTGTGCCAGCACAAACTACAATATTGTTCATGCAGATGCGCTTATATTTTTAATTGTTTATGCTGCTAAATTAATTAAGCCCAAAAGGCGTTAATATTCCTTTATATCATTATCTGACAGATATGAAATTAATGTTTGAGATTAATCCTGGTTGGCACTAATTTATTACCACTCTAGGGCTTTTCTTATTTATAAACTGACAATTCTTTGCTTTAGCTTATGTGTGCAATAAAATTAACATATTTTACAAGGCATTGCCTGATTAGCATTCATACATATACCTTTTTATAAGAATTACTTCACTGTCTTATATTTTTATGGAATTTCTACATTTAGACACATATCGGTAATTTCGAACGTGACAGTTAAATATTTAACTGCCCCTTAAAAATATAAAAAGATTACACACAGCAAATCTCTAGCAGGAAAATAAAATAAATAAAGGCATTTATTACTACGTAACTATTAGTACCGATCAAGACAATTATCATTATTTGCACCACAAAGAGTGCAAGCGCATGCCTGATAAAAATGACATGGTATTTATCGGCACGCTATATAACCTTAATCAGGCATTATCCATTGCGCGAATAAATTTCAAAACGGTTAAACCCTGTATTAAATGCTGCATTCGTTATTCTGCGCCCATTATGCGCGAAACGGTGCGCCCGGTACTGCACTTTTCGCAAAAATCGCTTTAAATCAGAGATGGCGGGACGACTTTCTCTCCCGCCTTCTCTTTTTCATCCTTTCCCCTGAAAAATTTCGTCTATCCTTCTCTGACATCCTATTAATCAGGCAAGGAGAAGAGTGATGAGCATGTTCAGTACTTTAGAAGAAGCCATCGATGCTGCCCGTGAAGAGTTTCTCTCCGATCATCCCGACATTATTGAAGAAGAGGATGCCAGCATCAGTCAGTTTGGCCTGCAGAAGTATGTAATGCAGGATGGTGACATTATGTGGCAGGCGGAATTCTTTGAAGAAGAAGACGAATCAGGTGAATATCTGCCAATCCGCAGCGGCGAAGCAGCACAGGCTATTTTTTACGATATCGAACTGCGTCAGGAGTGGCAGGCCGAAAATACGCTGCACGAATGGGATGAGGGTGAATTTCAGCTTGAGCCACCGCTCGACAGCGAAGAAGTCGAAGCAGCGGCGCAAGAGTGGGAAGATGACAACAGCGAGTCTGACCGCCTGCTTTAATTACTCATAAGGTCCATGGTGGGCATCGACTGGCAACAGCATGGTGTCCAAAACCAGCGACAGCGGCAGATCAAGGATGGTAACGACGCGCCACAGGCCGTCGCGCACATCCCACTGCACGCCAGGATAGTATTGGTTGCCGTGCCCCTGTCCGGGCACGACGCGGCTGATAATACTGCCGCATCCGCTTAGCGTAAGCACCATCAGCGCAACCACCATTATTTTCAGCAAAAATTTCACCCAAGGTACTCATTTTAAACAGCTGCTATTTTAAGTAATGCGCCGGAGAATTGTCGCCTTATTACACCCGTAAAACGTAATAATTGCGTTAAATTGATGCCAATAAAAAAGCGGCATTGCTGCCGCTTTATATGTTAGTGGTTTAACCGGCCTGCGGGGGTAACGCCAGCGGATTAAGCGCAAGCTTCTGATAGCTCTCAACCCACTGATGATATTTATCGCTATTTTCCCACAGGCGCGAATGCACGCGCGTCAGCACAACCGGATCGCTAATAAGCTGTAAACGCTGTTCGCGGTTTAGCTTCTCAGGCACATCACTCAGCGCCTGATCGACACGGCGATCACGCGCATAATCGAGCAGCTGGCTCTGCTTATGACGAGACGTCGCCAGCGCGGTTGCCAGCGCGTTAAACGCCGGATGAAACAGCGCATGCATAAAGCCATGCTTCAGCGCCCGCTCGCGGTTGATCTGAAGATAATGGTCGGTATCCACCAGTTCTTTTGGCGGCTCATACTCTTCCGGGATCAGGAACAGATTAGCGCGCTTACTCTTAAGCCCCACCGTTGCACGGCTCGACATCACCGAAACAAACGGCGACAGGATCAACGAGAAGGCGATCGGTGACAGCCACCACAGGAAATTCAGATCCAGCACGCCCATACCAACCGCCCAGACAATACCGAGCAGCATCTGTGAGCCGTGACGGCGGAACGCTTCACTCCACGGCGTGGCGTCATCGTCACGCTGCGGCGAGTTCCAGACCACTTCCCAGCCGAGGAAGGCGCTGACGACGAACACGGTGTGGAACAGCATACGCACCGGTGCCAGCAGCACGGAGAAAAGCATCTCCAGCAGCAGCGAAATAAACAGCCGGAACGCACCGCCGTAAGGTTTCGCGCCTTTGAACCAGATCAGCACAACGCTGAGCAGTTTCGGCAGGAACAGCAGCACCAGTGTGGTCGAGAACAGCGCAATCGCCAGTTCAGGACGCCACTGCGGCCAGACCGGGAAGAGCTGCCGCGGCTGCAGGAAGTAGGTCGGCTCCATCAGCGTATGCACCACCTGCAGGGCTGTAGAAAGCGCAAGGAACATAAACCACAGCGGCGCTGACAGGTAAGACATGACGCCGGTCAGGAACACGGCGCGGTGCACCGGGTGCATGCCTTTCACCAGAAACAGGCGGAAGTTCATCAGGTTACCGTGACACCAGCGGCGGTCGCGCTTCAGCTCATCCAGCAGGTTTGGCGGCAGTTCCTCATAGGAACCCGGCAGATCGTAGGCGATCCAGACGCCCCAGCCGGCGCGGCGCATCAGCGCAGCTTCTACGAAGTCGTGCGACAGAATCGATCCTGCAAAGGAGCCTTCACCTGGCAACGGAGCCAGCGCACAGTGTTCAATAAAGGGCTTCACGCGGATAATGGCGTTGTGTCCCCAATAGTGCGACTCGCCCAGCTGCCAGAAGTGCAGACCTGCCGTAAACAGCGGACCGTAGACGCGCGTGGCAAACTGCTGGCAGCGCGCATAGAGCGTATCCATGCCTGACGCCTTCGGCGACGACTGGATGATCCCCGCATTAGGGTTCGCTTCCATCATGCGTACCAGCCCGGTCAGACACTCACCGCTCATCACGCTGTCCGCGTCCAGCACCACCATGTAGCTGTAGTTGCTGCCCCAGCGACGGCAGAAGTCATCGATGTTGCCGCTCTTACGCTTCACGCGGCGACGACGACGGCGGTAGAAAATCTTGCCTGCGCCGGCCACGTCGCGTACCAGCTCCATCCACGCCTTCTGCTCAGCAATCGCAATATCGGGATCGTAGCTGTCGCTCAGCACGTAGACGTCGAAGTGATCCGCGTTGCCGGTGCGCACTACCGATTCCCAGGTCGCGCGTAGTCCAGCGAAAACGCGTTCCACGTCTTCATTACAGATTGGCATGATGAGCGCGGTACGATGCTCTGGGTTAAGCGGCTCGTCGCCCTGCGTTGAGTACGAAATACTGTACTTGTCGCGCCCGATCAGCAGCTGCAAGAAGCCCATCAGCGCGGTCCAGAACCCCGCCGAGATCCAGCAGAACAGAATGGCAAACAGGAACAGAATACTCGTCTGCAGGACGTATGGCAGGATATGCATCACCGACTGCTGCCAGTTCTGGTTAATCATCTCCATCGGGTCGAGCAGCGTCCAGCCCTGATAAGGCAGGATGGTTTTCATGTACCAGGTCGCCACCACAGTCTGAAACACGGTGAGGATCAGCAGCACATAGCGGCGCATTGAGCCGACATAGCGCCACTTGTCTTCTGCACACTGCTCTTCCGAATTCGCATAGCGATGCGTCACCTTTTCGCCGCGCATGGAGTTCCACGCCCGCACCAGCGGGTTGGTCCCCCAGGCTTCCGGGAACATCAGCGAACGTTTGATCTTCGGCATCGCCTTCAGCGTGGTACGGTCGAGATAGTCCTTGTCGAACTGCTCTCCACCGGCCACCGAATCAGGCCACGCCATTTTAACGCGAGCCGAAACGGACTTAAGCGGCGCATCATCGGGACGATCGCTCGCGGCCACATCCTGGCCAAGCGCATCGTGTATGAAGTGAAACGCCCCGGCGTGTTGCAGCGAGGCGCTTAAACGGGTCTTCCCTGCCGCATCCAGCGGCAGGGCTTCCACGTAGTTTTTGGGAATAAATGTCGGATTATTCATTGGCAGGTAACTGATAGCTCCAAGTTTCCGTCAATGTCTTGTCACCGCTAACCAGCGCGGCGCGCATTTCGGTAGGCTGCTTGTTGTCTTTGACGCGCAGGCGCAACACCAGACGCCAGCCTTTGGTGACTGGATTATAGCGTACGCTCTGCTCAACCACTTCACCGTTGTCACCCACGCTGACCTGCGGCGCAACCTGCGCGTTGTTCGGCATCTCACTCATCGCTTTACCAACAAAATCGATGGTAAAGGCAATAGAACCATCAGGCTGACGCACCAGGTTAGACTGCTTCACATCCCCTGCCGAGCGCAGGGTATTTTTCACCCATGCGGTGTCGTCAGAATGCAGCTGGCTTTCGTCACGCGTAAAGTGCAGACGGTAGGCGAAGTTCATCTCTTTGCCTGGATCTGGCAGGTTTTCCGGCGTCCAGAACGCAACGATATTGTCGTTGGTTTCGTCTGCGGTCGGAATTTCAACCAGCTCAACGCGGCCTTTGCCCCAGTCGCCCAGCGGTTCAACCCAGCAGCTCGGACGCATATCGTAACGATCGTCGAGATCCTGATAGTGGCTGAAATCGCGGCCGCGCTGCAGCAGGCCAACGCCTTTCGGGCTTTCGATGGTATAGGTACTTACCGCCAGATGGCGCGGGTTATTCAGTGGACGCCAAATCCATTCGCCGTTGCCGTTGTGAATCGACAAGCCATCAGAATCATGCAGCTCAGGACGGAAGTTGTTCACTGGCGAAGGCTGGTTAGCCCCAAACAGGAACATACTGGTCAGCGGCGCAATGCCCAGCTTGCCGACTTTGTCACGCAGATAGACTTTAGACTGCACCTCAACGGTCGATTCTTTGCCAAGATGCACGGTAAAGCGATAGGCACCTGTCGCACGCGGCGAGTCGAGCAGCGCATAAATAACCAGCTGCTTATCCTGCGGCTTAGGTCGCTGGATCCAGAACTCTTTAAAGCGCGGGAACTCTTCCCCGGACGGGAGCGCCGTGTCGATCGCCAGGCCACGGGCGGACAGGCCATAAACCTGATCGGCACCGATGACGCGGAAATAGCTCGCGCCCAGAAAGCTGGTGATTTCGTCATCTTTTTTATCACGCGAGTTAAGCGGATAAAGCACTTTGAAACCAGCGAACCCTAAATTTTTCACCGAGTCGGCATCGTGGTTAACGTTACCGAAGTTGAAGTAGTCAGGGCTGTATTTGATTTCGCACACCGCGTTAGCCGCTACCTCATTGATTTTTACCGGCGTGTCGAAATACATGCCCTGATGGTAAAACTCAAGTTTAAACGGCGTACGCAGTTTGCCCCAGTACGCTTTGTCGTGGTTAAACTGGATCTGCTGATAATAAGCAAATTTCATTTCACGAAACTGAGAGGGTAAATTGCTCTTAGGAGCTTCAAAACTTATCCCTGCCAACGTTTTGGCTTCTTTTGCGACATCATCAAGGTTAAACGCCCAACTATTATTGGCGTACAACGCCAGCAGAACTAACGCGCCAAGCCAGCGCATTTTCATTAGTCCGCCTTTATTTTCTACTTTAATCAACACACCCCCCCCTTTCGTGTGCTAAGTACAAACCCATTTATCTTAAAGGATTATTCGGTTTTCCGACAGTGTATCCCAAAGAATGTTCCGTGGTTTCGTCAGGATTACGCCTCCTTTTAGGACAATTAAACGTTCCTGAATCAACTGATAGTATACGCTGTTTACAGCGGGTAGAATTCCACTCAAGCATCATCCAGTTTCAGGGCGAAACTGGCCAGAACAGCTAACGAAATGGGACGTTATGAGCACTGTAAAACCTGAATGTGAATATTTCCTCGATTCAATTCGGGCATATTTAATGTTACTGGGGGTACCGTTTCACGTTTCCCTCATTTATTCCACGCAGAAATGAGCCGTCAACAGCCATGAAGCCTCGCTCTGGCTGACGGTGCTGAATGATTTTATCCACGCATTCCGCATGCAGGTCTTTTTTGTTATCTCAGGCTATTTCTCCTACATGCTCTATCTGCGCTATGAAGCGAAACGCTGGCTAAAGGTGCGCATGGAGCGCGTCGGCATTCCTTTGCTGACTGCCGTGCCGCTGATTACGCTGCCGCAGTTTTTTATGCCGCGCGCTCACCGACAAGATTGGCAACTGGGATAGCCTGACGCTTTACGGCAAGTTTAATAATCTGATGTGGGAGCTGATTTCGCATCTGTGGTTTCTTGTGGTGCTGGTGATCCTCACCGCGCTTGGCATGCTGGCTTTAACTGGCTGCGTCGCCAGCAGCGCCATATTGATTACAGCCGTGTCGGCTGGGGCACGGTTACGCTGGCGGTGATGGGCTACGCCTTGCTGTGGGATCTGTTCCACCACGCGGTGTTTACTTTTTTCCCGGCGCTGTTAATGGACGGCTTGTTCAGCATTATGGTGATGCAGACGCTGCTGTTTTTACCCTTCTTTATGCTGGGAGCGCTGGCGTGGAAGTAACCCATACAGGCGGGTTTTGCATCCTGGGCTGCATGAGATGAGAAGCGGGTCAAACTTCCTGCCAGCAAAATATTTGAGACTTCTCGACTGGTGAGCTGGCAACGGCCTGCTACGCTTTAATTTCATTGCATTTTTATGCTTTCTTTTTTCAATACCGGAGAATGAGGTTGCAATCATGAACAACGTGAAGAAAGGGATCGGCTTTACGCCGGCGGGCTGTATGCATCGCAGTGATGCGATTAAATCGGATGGCCGTCCCCATGTGGCCAGTTGCCAGTCATCGCCGGGCTCAGGCCCGGTTGGCCAGCCGCAATCATAAGTTTAAAAAACCCGGTGAAAGCCGGGTTTTTTATCAGGCGACAAAAACAAAAAAACCGCCTTTGAGGGCGGTCACGACATTGCTTACTACGGCTTTGTTTTAATATGTTTTTTTTAAAATTGATATAAATGGTGCCCGGGGCGGGACTTGAACCCGCACAGCCATAAGCCGAGGGATTTTAAATCCCTTATGTCTACCGATTTCACCACCCGGGCAGGATGTAAAGTGGAGGCGCGTCCCGGAGTCGAACCGAGGTGGACGGATTTGCAATCCGCTGCATGGCCACTCTGCCAACGCGCCTTTATCCGCTGTGCCGTCAGGGTATCCTGACCTGCAAATCTGGAGCGGGAAACGAGACTCGAACTCGCGACCCCGACCTTGGCAAGGTCGTGCTCTACCAACTGAGCTATTCCCGCATTATTCAGCAATTTACTGGAACTTGCTGATTTTGCTTATCTTCTGACAGCCTTGCTGCCGTTCGATGCGATGCATTCTACTGACCTGACGCACTGAGTCAACAGAATTATCCTTCGAGCGCGTCCGTTTGCTGCTTTTTAAGTCGCTTCGATCAGCTATCGAGCAGATCGCCACGCGCCGCGCTTAAATACTGGAACATTGACCAGAATGTCAGCACTGCGGCGATGTAAAGCGCCACGACGCCAACGGCAATAACCGTCGTGTCTGGACGCCACAGCAGCGCAACCAGCGACAGCATTTGTGCCGTGGTTTTCACCTTGCCGATCCAGGAGACAGCCACGCTGCTGCGCTTGCCGATTTCCGCCATCCACTCACGCAGCGCCGAGATAATGATTTCACGCGCAATCATGGTTGCGGCAGGCAAGGTAATCCACCAGGAGTGAAAATATTCCGCCACCAGGACCAGCGCAATCGCCACCATGACCTTATCGGCTAACGGATCGAGGAACGCGCCAAAGCGTGTCGTTTGCTTCCAGCGACGCGCGAGAAAGCCGTCAAACCAGTCGGTAATTGCCGCAATGACGAAAATCAACGCAGTGGCAAAAGGGGCCCAGTAAAACGGCAGGTAAAAGGCCAGCACGAAGAAAGGGATGAGGACGACTCGAAACAGGGTGAGGCACGTCGGTATGTTAAATTGCATATGCCGGTAACTGTCTGGAATGGGTAGAATTTCCCCTATGTTCCTACATTGCTCCACCTGTTTCAATGCTAGTTTTTTAGCGAGTGGTATATTTTTTCAGCCAGCGCGAACGAAATACCCCGTACATTGGCGATCTCTTCCACCGTCGCGTTCTTCAGCGGTTGCAGGCCTCCCATATACTTGAGCAACTGCTGGCGGCGTTTCGGACCGATACCCTCGATGCTTTCCAGCGCGCTGGTGTTCTTTACTTTCGCCCGTTTTTTACGGTGGCCCGAAATTGCATGATTGTGAGCATCATCACGAATATGCTGTATCACGTGCAGAGCCGCAGAGTCTGGCGGCAGTGAAACGCCCTCACCTTCTACCTCGAAAAACAGCGTTTCCAGTCCAGCTTTACGATCGCTGCCCTTCGCTACGCCCAGCAAAATCGGTCGGGACTTATCCCAATCCACGTCAAGTTCGGCAAAAACCTGTTTAGCCTGCGAAAGCTGGCCTTTACCGCCGTCTATCAGGATAACGTAAGGGATTTTTTCCTCTTCCAGCGCCTTGCCGTAGCGGCGACGCAGCACCTGATTCATCGCCGCGTAGTCATCGCCTGGCGTAATGCCTTCGATATTGTAGCGGCGATAATCGCTGCGCAGCGGGCCGTTGGCGTCAAACACCACGCAGGAGGCGATGGTCTGTTCACCCATGGTGTGGCTGATGTCGAAGCACTCCATACGGTTAATTTTGTCCAGCTCAAGGAACTGCGCCAGCGCTGCCAGACGCTGCTGGATGGTTGAATGCTGTGAAAGCCGCGTAGTTAGCACGGTTGCCGCGTTGGTGCGTGCCAGTTTCAGATAGCGCGCGCGATCGCCGCGTGGTTTGGTCTGGATAGTGACGCAACGTCCTGCCAGTTCGCTCAGCGATTCAGAAAGCAGTTCACGCTCCGGCAGGTTAAAGTCCAGCAGAATATCACCAGGCAACGTGCGCGCTTCACTGCCCTGCAAATAGAACTGTCCGACAAAGGTCTGGACGACTTCCGCCAGTTCGGTATCCGCTGGCACTTTCGGGAAATAGCTGCTGCTGCCCTGCACCTTGCCCTGGCGAATAAACAGTACATGCAGGCAGGCCATACCCGCGTCATACGCGACGCCCATAACGTCCAGATCATCACCCTGATTAGAGACAAACTGCTTTTCAGTAATACGGCGCACCGCCTGAATCTGGTCGCGTAAACGCGCCGCTTCTTCAAAGCGCAACCCTGTGCTCGCCTCTTCCATGCGTTTCACCAGCATGTTCAGCACCTGGTCATCCTTACCAGACAAGAAGAGCCGCACATATTCGGTCTGCTGAGCATACTCCTCTTCGCTTACCAGACCCGCTACGCAGGGGCCAAGGCAGCGTCCAATCTGATACTGCAGGCAAGGCCTGGAGCGATTGCGATAAACGCTGTTTTCACACTGGCGAATCGGAAACACTTTCTGCATTAGCGCCAAGGTTTCGCGCACGGCATAGCCGTTAGGGAACGGGCCGAAATACTCCCCTTTCGCATGTTTCGCGCCGCGATGGTAGGCCAGCTGCGGATGGGTATCGCCGCTAAGAAAAATAAACGGATAGGATTTATCATCACGCATCAGCACGTTGTAACGTGGTTGATAGAGCTTGATATAGTTATGCTCCAGCAGCAGCGCTTCGGTTTCGGTATGCGTGACGGTGACGTCTATATGATGGATGTTGCTGACCAGCACCTCAGTTTTTCGGCTGCCAACATGGGTGCGAAAGTAACTGCTGAGGCGCTTTTTAAGATCTTTGGCTTTTCCAACATAGATTACGGTGTCCGAAGCATCGTACATGCGGTACACGCCCGGCTGACTGGTCACCGTGCTGAGAAAGGCTTTTGAATTGAAAACTTCACTCACTACTGATTAACTGCTCCGCATTGAACAGACCATGTCGAATGGCCAGATGCGTTAACTCTACGTCGCCACTGATGTTCAGCTTACTGAACATACGATAACGGTAGCTGTTAACGGTTTTAGGGCTGAGATTGAGCTGCTCGGATATTTCCGTCACCTTTTGCCCTTTGGTGATCATCACCATAATCTGCAATTCTCTTTCCGACAAACAGCTGAAGGGGGATTCCGCTTTTTGCGGCTCTATCTGGCTCAGCGCCATCTGCTGCGCAATATCCGATGCAATATAGCGCTGTCCGGCGTGCACCGAACGTATGGCGTTGACAACTTCCTGCGGTGCGGCACCTTTGCTGAGATACCCCGCTGCGCCCGCCTGCATAACTTTTGCAGGTAACGGGGTTTCGGTATGGATCGTCAACATAATTATTTTGATATCCGTGTTAAAGCGCACAATTTTACGTGTCGCTTCCAGCCCGCCGATACCCGGCATATTCATGTCCATGAGGATCACGTCAACCTGATGCGCACGGCACCACTTCACCGCGTCTTCACCGCAACAGGCCTCTCCCGCGACCACAAGCCCTTTCATATCTTCCAGTATGCGTCTAATACCGGCGCGTACCAGCTCATGGTCATCAACAAGTAGAACACTGATCAACGGGAAGCACTCCGCAAGCAAAATGGGGAATAAATCTGATATTACGTGTCCGCATGATACCTGCTTTTCGGCGCAATGAACATAAACAGACCCAATGTATGCTCGTATTCAATGATTTACATCAACTCTTTTAATGGTTTCAAAAAATATGTTTATCACCCGATAAAGAAGTCTTGATTTATTTTACTTATTTTTCATAATGATAAGACACTTCGTTATTGGAAGTTAATTTGGCGTTTAATTGTTATTTCTCGACCTGTGAAATTTACTCATCATCTGCTTTAAATAAACTCTTGTGTTAAACAAGCGCCGTTCACGCTTCGCTTCCATGGGTCTATGGTGCGCTGTGATATACTGTTACGCGGCTGTGCGGATCATTCCGAAATGAGAGAATAACCCTTAAGGAGAACACAATGAGCGATGAATATTTTGTAACCTCGCACGATACGCTGAAGCTGGCCGATTGAAGTTACCTGCCTGAAAATGATGGTAACGCTGATTCTGAAAGGAATGGGCCATGCGGATGCTTGGTGGTGATGGCATTGTGTTTGTGCTGGTGCTGCTGACGTTGCAGGAAGATACCCGCCAGGCGCTGATGGTAACGCCGCTGTGGTTTGTGATGCTCACGATGGGCTGGCTGCTGCGCCGCCGCGCAGACGCAACACGTGCTGGAAACCATTAAAAGCGTGATTGAAACCGCAGGCGGTACGCTTGATGACGTCACCTTTAACTCAATTTTCCTTACCGACTCAGAACTATGCCGCCATCAATCAGGTTTACGCCGAATACTTTGCCGGTGATAAACCGGCACGCTTCTGTATCCAGTGCGGCCTGGTGAAGTCCGACGCGCTGGTAGATATCGCCAGCGTGGCGCATATCGGCCAGCGGGAGGCGTGATGCATCTGGATATTCTGGGTTTTCAGCATAGGGACGCACCGACGCTGGTGCTCTCCTCGGGTTTGGGCGGCGTCGCCAGTTTCTGGCAGCCGCAGCTGGCGGCGCTCACGGAGCGCTATCGCGTGGTGGTCTATGACCACACAGGACGCAGTGCCGAACCGCTGCCAGAGGATTATTCCATGGCGATGATGGCCGCTGAGCTGGCCGAGGCGCTGGCGCAGCGCAACATTATGCGTTTCGGCGTCATTGGCCACGCGCTCGGTGGTCTGGTGGTGCTCCAGCTGGCACACGATTACCCCGAACGCGTCGAGCGCATGGCGGTGATTAACGGCTAGCTCCGGCTGCATCCGCACACGCGGCGCTGCTTTCAGGTGCGGCAGGATCTGCTGCTTAACAGCGGCGTTGAGTCCTTTGTGCGTGCGCAGCCGCTGTTTCTTTATCCGGCGGAGTGGATGGCGCAGCATCAACAGCGTCTCGCCGAAGAAGAGGCCGCGCATATCGCCCATTTTCAGGGGCGCGACAACCTGCTGCGCCGCCTGACGGCGCTGATGCGCGCCGACTTCACGCCGCTGGCCGCCAGCCTTTCTCAGCCGGTGCTGGCGATCTGTAGCCAGGACGATCTGCTGGTGCCCTAGAGCTACAATGCGCAGCTAGCCGATGCGCTGCCCAACGCGCAGCCGATCGCGATGTCATGGGGCGGTCATGCGATGAGCGTTACCGACGCAGAGGGTTTTAATTCGCTGCTGCTGCAATTGCTCAACCAGACCGAAGCCGCACCACAGCGCGCGGCAAGCTAAGGAGACAATAATGAGCACCCTTTCCCTTTCACCTGACCTTGAACTGGTTGAGAAGCAGGCGTTCCGTGACGACATGGCGCGCCTCGGTGCCGCCGTTAATATCATCACCACCGACGGCACGGCCGGTCGGGCATGCTTTACCGCCTCAGCGGTGTGCAGCGTCACCGATACGCCGCCGACGCTGCTGGTGTGTTTAAATCGCTCTGCCTCGGTATGGTCAGTTTTCGACGCCAACCGCCAGCTGTGCGTCAATACGCTGGCGGCCGACTAGGAAGCCTTATCTACCCTGTTCGGTGGCAAAACGCCGATGGAAGAACGTTTTCAGGCGGCGCAGTGGCGCAAGGGCGCGACCGGCTCGCCCGTGCTGGAAGGTGCGCTAGTGTCGTTCGACTGCCGCTTCAGTGAAATTACCTGGGTCGGCACCCATGACGTGCTGTTTTGCGAAGTGCTGGCGCTGACGGTTAGCAATGAAACAGGCGGGCTGGTCTGGTTCGATCGCGGCGACTTACCGCTGCGGCGGGAGGCACGCTAATCCGCCTGATACGGTTCTGATACCTCACTTTCTGGAGATAACGATGGCGAGTTACTGGTTTCCTCAATGGCGTAAAAAGTCGGCGGTATCAGACGGTGGAATCATTGCCCCGGATGAAACGCTGCCGTTTGGACAGACGGCAATCCTCGGGCTGCAGCATGCGGTCGCAATGTTTGGCGCAACCGTGCTGATGCCGCTGCTGATGGGCCTGGATCCCAATCTGGCGATCCTGGTTTCCGGCATCGGCACCCTGCTGTTTTTATCGTCACCGGCGGACGCGTGCCCAGCTATCTTCGCTCCAGCGCGGCCTTTGTTGAGGTAGTGATCGCCGTGACCGGTTTTAACGGCCAAGGCTTGAATCATCATCTCAGCGTGGCGCTCGGTGGGGTTATCACCTGCGGCGTGCTCTATAGCTGGTGGGGCTGGTGGTAATTAAGGTCGGCACGCGCTGGATAGAGCGCCTGATGCCGCCTGTGGTCACAGGCGTAGTAGTGATGGCGATTAGGCTTAATCTGGCACCGATTGCGGTGCACAGCGTGGCTGCTTCCAGTTTCGAAAGCTGGATGGCGGTGATGACGGTACTGGCAATCGTGCTAGTGGCGGTCTTTACCTCTGGCATGGTGCAGCGCCTGATTATCCTAGTGGGATTGATTGTCGCCTGAGGGCTTGTGGATTTCAGCGGCGTTGCGCAGGCTGCCTGGTTCGGCCTGCCGCACACCACCGCGCCCACCTTTGATATACAGGCGATGGTGATGATTGCACCGGTCGCGATTATCCTGGTGGCAGAAAACCTGGGACACCTGAAGGCCGTGGCGGCATGACCGGCCGCAGCCTCGATCCTTATTATGGGCCGCGCTTTTGTCGGCGATGGTCTGGCGACGGTGATCTCCGGCACCATGGGCGGCAGCGGCGTGACCACCTATGCAGAAAATATTGGCGTGATGGCGGTGACGAAAGTCTATTCCACGCTGGCGTTTGTCGCCGCGGCGGTCATTGCAATGGTCCTCGGTTTTTCCCCAAGTTCGGTGCGTTAATCCACGCTATCCCAGCACCGGTGATTGGCGGCGCGTCAATTGTGGTGTTTGGCCTAATAGTGGTGGCGTGCGCACGCATCTGGGTGCAGAACCACGTGGACTTTAGCCAGAACAGCAACCTGATTATGGTCGCCACCACGCTGGTGCTGGGCGCGGGTGATTTCTCCCTGAACATCGGCGGCTTTACCCTCGGCGGTATTGGCACCGCGACCTTTGGTGCCATTCTGCTGAACGCTATTTTACACCGTCGCAGCGCGGCGCTGGCGGAGCGCGTCCGGCGCGACAGCAGGGATAATTATTCCAGCGGCACAGCAGGTGCCGCTTTTTTCAGCCTCAGCTTTAATTCGCTGAGAATCACGCCGCAGACAATCAGCGCACCGCCGAGAATAGCTGCCGCTGGCAACCTTTCCCCTGCGAGTCGTCCCACTACGCCGGCCCACATCGGTTTTCCCGCATAAATAACCGTGGCGCGCGTCGGCGATACGCTGCGTTGCGCCCAGTTCGTCGTAACCTGAAAGCCGCCCCGAGGCCCAGCGCACTTAACAGCAGCGGTGAACTGAGCGTCGGCAGCGACTCACCGTTTGGTGCCATCATAATGAAGGCGCACAATGAAGCGACCGCCAGCTGAATCAGCGTCACGCGACGCACGTCAACCTGCCCGGCAAAACGGCTAATCAGGATAATTTCGGCGGCGATGGCCAGCGTGCTCAGCAGCATGGCGATCTCACCCTGATTCAGGCGGATGCCGCCATCCTGCGGCCCGGCCACCAGCAGCAGCCCCAGGAACGCCAGCAGTATGCCGCACCACGCTATCAGGCCTAGCGGGCGACGAAGAAACAGCCACTCCAGCAGCGGTACCACCGGCACATAGAGCGCAGTCAAAAAGCGGACTGGCTGCTGGAGATGGTCTGCATCCCCCAGGTTTGCAGCCCATAGCCACCGGCAATGGAGAGGCCAATCAGCGCACCGGCGATAAGCTCCTGTCGCGTTGTCCCGGCCAGCGCGCTGCAAAACACACAGGCAAGGATAAGTGCAGCCGTAGCAAAACGGAGCCCAACAAAGAAGAACGGCCCCGAATAATCCATCGCGCGATGCACCACCAAGAAGGTGCCCCCCAAATCATAGCAATGAAAATCAGCACCAGCTCCTGGCGCGATACGCGCAGAATCAGGGTGCGGGAAACGTCCGACATAGCTCACCTTCAATGATTAAACCGCGCCATTGTGCGCAGCTCATGGCCTAAATGCAATGTATCGGAACATGCCGCAAATTTCGCGATCTTGCTGCATGGCTGGAAAGCTCTTCTATACTTCTGCTTAGGTTTTCACACCCGATGGAGAGCGCAATGGCCAGAATTCTGGTGCTTTCCATGGCGAACGCGGTTGCTGACGGCGCACGCCGCGTGACGGGCGCTGAAGTCGACGTGCGGCGCGTGCCGGAAACGATGGATGCGGAGCGTTTCGCTTAGGTTGGCAGAAAAACCGATCAGGCCGCGCCGGAAGCGACGCCGGATATTCTGCCGCAGTATGACGCCATCCTGATCGGCACGCCAACGGCGCTTCGGCAATATTTCCGGCCAAATGCGCACCTTCTGGGACCGCACTGGTGGCTTATGGGCCTCTGGCGCGCTTCACGGCAAGGTCGCCAGCGTATTTTCATCAACCGGAACGGGTGGCGGTCAGGAGCAGACAATTACGTTAGTCTGGACCATACTGGCCCACCACGGCATGGTGATTGTCGCCATTGGTTACGGTACTAAAGAGCTGTTTGACATCTCTCAAGTGCGCGGCGGCACGCCCTATGGTGCCACGACCCTAGCGGGAGGCGACGGCTCGCGCGAGCCCACGGAAGAGGAACTGAATATCGCCCGCTACCAGGGCGAGCTCGTTGCCGGACTGGCGGTAAAACCCAAAGGATAAGTTCACTAAGGAGAAGATTATGTCGAACGATCAAGCGAAAGCACACCACGTAGGCGAATGGGCGACGCTGCGCGATACGTTCCCGGAAATCGCAGAAGCCATCTTCGAAGTGGCGAACTATGACGAGAAACTGGCAGAGGAAATCTGGCGTCAACAGGGCAACGATGATGTTCTGTTCTGCGCCTTTGACAAAACCGATGCCGACGTCCTGACCTGGGACGACACGCCGGTAGAGCGCAAAAATATCTGATTGCGAGGCGGGAAATCCCGCCTCAACTTTTTACTGACCAAGGAGAATCTATCTATCAGAGCATTAACCCCGCTAAAATCAGCTGCTGAAAAGCTGGCCATACCATGACGCTGCTGCCGTGAGCCAGGCGCTGGAGACCGCCGATCGCCTGTTCCACTCATCGTGGAGTAAAGGTGATATCCAGACACGCCTGCAGGTGCTGGCGAAGCTGGCCGATTTGATTGAGAGCCGGCTTGACGAGCTGGCTGCCATCGCCAGCAAGGAGATGGGCAAGCTGATTGGTCAGAGCCGGGGAAGAAGTTAAAATTTGCGCGCAGATCGCGCGTTACTACGCTGAGCATGCGGAAGAGATCCTGAAGCCCCAGCCCTACCCCAGCGAGCTGGGTGACTCCTGGGTGGAGTATCATCCCATCGGCATGCTGGTCCGTTGAGCCGTGGAACTTCTACTATCAGCTGATGCGCGTGCTGGCCCCTAACCTGGCGCTCGGCAATCCCGTGCTGGCAAAACATGCCAATATCGTACCTCACTGTGCTGATGTGTTTGAGAAGCTGGTGACAGAGGCCGGCGCGCCAGAGGGTGCTTAGACAAACCTGTTTATCGACAGCGACCAGGTGGCAGAATTCATCGCTGACGATCGTGTACAGGGCGTTGCGCTGACGGGTTCAGAGCGCGCCGGTAGTGCCGTCGCGCAGCCGGCAGGTAAATACCTGAAAAAATCGACGCTGGAACTGCGCGGCAATGACGTTTTTGTGGTGCTGGACGCCGCCGATATTGATGAAGCGGTGCGCCAGGGCGCGCAGGCGCGTCTCAGTAACTGCGGCCAGGTATGTACCGCTGCAAAGCGCTTTATCCTGCATGAAAAGATCGCCAGCGCCTTTATTGATAAATTCAGCGCTGCGCTGAAGGACGCGCGGCTGGGCGACCCGCTGGATGAGCAAACCACGCTTGGCCCGCTCTCCTCCAAAGATGCCCGCGATCGGCTGGTCAAACAGGTCGATGAGGCGGCGCAACAGGGTGCGAGGCTGCTGATCGGCGGCAAAGCGGTTGATGGCGTCGGCTGCTACTTCCAGCCCACCATTCTGACCGACCTTACGCCGGACAATCCAGCCTATTATCAGGAGTTCTTTGGACCGGTGGCGCAGGTTTATGTGGTGGGTGATGACAAGGCCGCTGTCGCGCTGGCTAATGACTCCCATTACGGTTTGGGCGGCTCTGTCTGGACTAAATATATCGCGCTCGGTCGCCGTCTGGCATCAGCGATTGAGACCGGCATGGTGTTTATCAATTCACAGAGCGATACGGCGGCTGAACTGCCGTTTGGCGGCGTAAAACGTTCCGGGTACGGGCGTGAATTGTCAGACCTGGGTATTAAAGAGTTTGCCAACCAGAAGCTGGTTGTCGCGGCGGGTTAACTTTTTCCGCCCAATAAAAAACCCCGCCGCGGCGGGGTTTTTTGTCTGTTGAGCGCTTACTGAATGACGGCTTGTTTTTCGTCGCTATTCTGTGCGGAGTCGACAGGCTTCTGCACCGCAGGCTCGCTCGGGCTGGCTTTGTCTGCTGCAGCGTTATTGACTGCGGCTTTCTGTGCAGCGACTTTGTCGGCGTCGGCATTGCCTGCATCAGCGGCCGCTGGCTGCGGCTGAGCGGCTGAGCGGCTGGCTCCATCGGCGAGCCCTGTAGTGCGCCATTCAGCACCGGAGTAAACTGCTCCCAGCTACAGTAACCGTTGCCATCGACCGGACAGCCTGCCAGCTCCAGCGTCACGCGCTTCGGTGGGTTTTTCAGGCTCAGCACGTCACCGTTACGCAGCTGATCGGCGGTCTGATAGACATATTCCAGCTTCAGCAGGTCTTTGTTGTTTTTCGCATTGTGCCAGCGCTGGAAGACAATCTGGCCGCCAATCGGCGTATTTTCATAAGTGCCAGCCAGCTCGTAAGGCTTGACCTAGAGGGCGCTCAGCAGCGAGGCGATATTGGAGTCGTGTCCAACCATCAAGGTAATTTTAGGCGCGTTCGCCTTATCTTCATCCACGAGCTGGCTGCGGATGTAATCTACCAGCTGCGCGGCAACTTCACGCTCGATATCCGGGCTGGTAAACAGCGCATCCTGATAGCCGTTTTTGATCGCTGACAGCGCTTTCCACTGCTCTGGCGTATTGATTTGGCCCCAAGCGACCTGCTCAAGCGGGAAGCCCTCATAATATTGCAGCGTAAAGGCATCCATCAGTGAGTTGCCCACTTTCAGCGGGCCGCTGACGTTTGGCTCTTTGCCGTTTTCCGCGTTGAACGTGTTGTCACCGCTGCTCAGATCGCACTGTTTTTTGTTATTTCAGGCGGGCGCGGATTTGTAGTCGACAATTTTATCCAGCTGCTGCAAAGCAGGTTTCAGCGCCAGCTTCTCATTCTCGGCCGTCATCGGCGCCAGCACTGCAGCCCGGGAAAGCGCCATTGACAAAGAACTGAGCCGTGGCAACGGTACGTTGCAGGCTATTGGCATAACAAAGATATTACGCTGTCTGGGCAGCTGCCGTTTTTTACCAGGCCCTGCTGCGCCAGCCACTGAAGGGTATAGTTGCCCATATAGACTTCCAGCCACCTTTAGTGGTGAGCTGTCCGCCTGGGACGCTCCACTGGGGCCAGCTTTTATCGGCCAGCGGAGCGCGCAGGTTGTGGCGGCTAAACATCAGTACCTGTTGCAGCGGCATATCGCTTTCAGCAGCCTGGGCCGTCATGCCAATTGGCAGTGTGGCAAGAACCGACAGTGCGCAAAGACTCAGTTTCTTGATCATTGTGCCTATTCCATTTATTCAGTAGAGAAACACTCAGGCTATCAACCGATTAGCTCAGTTAAAGGCATAGCGCCCTACAGTGTAACCTAAGCTGGTGACGAAAAGCGCCCGATGTTTGCAAAAACAGTGAGTGGACTATAGCAGAATTGACCAAAAGGCATCGGATGAACGGAAACGGCCGCAAAAAAAAGTATCAGAAATGCGACAGGCCAGCATATTGTGCTGGCCTGTCTGGTGTGGCGGAGGAAGAGAGATTCGAACTCTCGGATGGTTTCCCATCGGCGGTTTTCAAGACCGCTGCCTTAAGCCGCTCGGCCATCCCTCCGGGGTGATGCTTTTCACATCGGCAAAACAGCAGTGCTGCATTGCCTGTTCCTGTCAGAGCAGGAAAGTGGCGGAGGAGGAGAGATTCGAACTCTCGGATGGTTTCCCATCGGCGGTTTTCAAGACAGCTGCCTTAAGTCGCTCCGCCACCCCTCCGCAATGAGGCGCACTATAAACATCCCCCCGATGGATGTAAAGCCTGTAAGAATTCATTCGCCTGAAAAACAGCCCAAACGTGTTATTCGTTGGCAAAATCGCCATTCCGCTCAGAGAAACAGCGATTTATCGCGTAAAGAAGGGTAAAACACCTTTCCCGTTTGAGGGCCGCTGCGTATTCTCAGCGCAGACTCAGTGTTCTGATAAAGGAGCGCATTATGGACAGACTTATTACTTCGTCCTCACGGACATTGCTGCTCAGCACCCATAAGGTGTTGCGCAATACCTATTTTCTGCTGGGCCTGACGCTGGCGTTTTCCGCCGTAACCGCCACTGCCAGCACCATGCTGGGCCTCCCTGGCCTTGGCCTGATTTTGATGCTGGTGGGTTTTACGGCCTGATTGTTCCTGACCCACAAGCTGGCTGACAGCACGATGGGCATTCTGGCAGCCTTCGCCTTTACTGGTTTTCTCGGCTACTGTCTGGGCCCCATCCTCAGCTCGTTCTTAACGGCGGGTATGGGCGATGTGATTGCGCTGGCATTAGGCGGCACGGCGCTGGTGTTCTTCTGCTGTTCAGCCTATGTGCTGACAACCCGCCACGATATGTCTTTCCTCGGCGGCATGATGATGGCGGGCTTTGTGGTATTACTGGTGGCTGTTATCGCTAATCTGTTCCTGCAACTGCCAGCGCTGCACCTGGCGATTAGCGCCCTGTTCTCTGCCGGTGCCATGCTGTGGGAAACCAGCAACATCATTCACGGCGGCGAAACCAATTATATTCGCGCTACCGTCAGCCTGTATGTCTCGCTCTACAATATATTTATCAGCCTGCTGAACATTTTAGGCTTCGCACGTAACAATTAAAGATTGAAAGACTAACAGCATTAATACCTCTCCCCCGCTTCGGCGGGGTTTTGCTTTTTCTGCTTGCGCAATTTGGTAGAATGCCGCCGAGTTAAGCAGTGAGGAATAAACGTGGAATTTAACGGTAAAATCATTGCCGTCGATGGCGAAGGCTACTTAAAACATTGTGACGACTGGAACGAGGCGCTGGCTGAGCAGATCGCCCATAGCGAGGGTATTACGCTGAGTGAAGCACACTGGGAAGTGGTGCGTTTCGTGCGGGCGTTTTATCTGGAGTACAACACGTCGCCGGCCATACGCATGCTGGTAAAAGCGATGGCGCAAAAGTATGGTGATGAGAAAGGCAATAGCCGCTATCTTTTTCGTCTGTTTCCGGACGGCCCGGCAAAGCAGGCGACCCAAATTGCCGGACTGCCTAAACCGGCAAAATGCCTGTAATTAACCCATGGTAAAACGTCGCGGCGGCTCCGCAGGCTGGTGTGGCTCCATTAATACCTGATCAACGCGTGCGCCGTGCGGTCCGCCCGCTTTCAGCCAGGCAATCAGCGCATCCACTTTTTCCGGTTCGCCCCAAGCCAGCACCTCGACGCTGCCGTCGTCCAGATTGCGTGCGTAACCCAGTACGCCAAGCTGCGATGCCTCCGCCTGGGTGCTGTAGCGGAAACCCACGCCCTGCACCCTGCCATGCACCCAGATTTTATAACAGGCTGCTGTCATCACTCTCTCCTGCCGCTGTGCGTTGCAATTTCATGTTATCCGCCGGACAATGGCGCCTCATTTTTTCAGGTAAGCATAGCAAACTATGACCGTTCGATTGATTCTCGCTAAGGGACGTGAAAAATCCCTGCTCCGCCGCCATCCCTAGGTGTTTTCCGGTGCCGTGGCGCGCCTTGAAGGTAAAGCACAACTGGGTGAAACCGTTGATGTCTGTGACCATAATGGAAAATTCCTTGCGCGCGCAGCCTATTCGCCGCAGTCGCAAATTCGCGCCCGCGTCTGAAGCTGGCAGCAGGATGAATCGATTGATATCGCTTTATTCATACGCCGGTTCGAGCAGGCGAAGCAGTGGCGCGACTGGCTGGCGCAGCAGGACGTGCTCGACAGCTACCGCCTGATCGCCGGTGAGTCTGACGGCTTGCCTGGCGTCACTATTGATCGCTTCGGCAATTTCCTGGTGCTACAGCTGCTCTCTGCCGGTGCGGAATATCAGCGTCCCGCGATTATCTCGGCGCTGCAGCACTGTTTCCCCACCTGCGCCATCTACGATCGTTCTGATGTAGCAGTGCGTAAAAAAAAGAGAGGCTGGAGCTGACGCAGGGCACGGTTACCGGCGAAATTCCTCCGCCGCTGCCGATTACCGAGCACGGAATGAAGCTACTGGTCGATATTCAGGGCGGGCATAAAACCGGCTACTATCTCGATCAGCGTGACAGTCGTCTGGCGACGCGCCTCTATGCGCATGACGCCCGCGTGCTCAACTGCTTCTCCTATACCGGCGGGTTTGCCGTATCGGCCTTAATGGGCGCTGCCGCGAAGTGACCAGCGTTGATACCTCGCAAGAGGCACTCGACGTGGCGCGCCAGAACGTCGCGCTGAACGGGCTGGATGTTTCGCGCGCGCACTTCATTGCGCGACGACGTATTTAAACTGCTGCGCCATTATCGCGATGCCGGTGAAAAATTCGATCTGATTGTGATGGAACCGCCAAAGTTCGTCGAAAATAAAAATCAGCTGGCTGGCGCGTGTCGTGGCTACAAAGACATTAATATGCTGGCGATGCAGCTGATGAACCCCGGCGGCATTTTGATAACTTTCTCCTGCTCGGGCCTGATGGCCACCGATCTGTTCCAGAAAATCGTGGCCGACGCCGCGCTGGATGCAGGCCGCGAAGCACAGTTTATCGAGCAGTTCCGCTAGGCAGCCGATCATCCGGTTATCGCCAGCTATCCTGAAGGTCTTTATCTGAAAGGTTTTGCATGCCGTGTGGTGTGACTTGAAAAAGCTGCTTCTGACGCCATATTGATTAGGAGGCAGTTTTTTGGGAGGTCACTATGATCGCCACTAAATTTGGTATTGGTCAGCAGGTCCGTCATCGCCTTTCAGGCGTGCCGGGCGTGATTGTGGATGTCGATCCCGAATATTCACTGGATACGCCAAGGCTGGACGAGGTCGGCGCGGCCGAAACGCTGCGCACCGCGCCCTGGTATCAGGTGGTAATGGAAGATGAAGAAGGCGATCAGGTACATACCTATATCGATGAGATTCAACTCTCTGGCGAAACCAGCTCGGAACAGCCGGAAATGGACGAGCTGGCCGCATCGATTCACCAGCAGTTACAGGCCCCCGCCTGCGCCACTATTTATTACAGGCGGCACTAAAAAGCCGCCTGTGATTTATCCTTTCTGTCGCGTCACGCCCAGACGCGGAATTTCCATTTTAGGACAGCGATCCATAATCACGGTCAGACCGGCATCCTGTGCCAGCACGGCAGCCTGTTCGTTGATGACGCCAAGCTGAAGCTAGAGTGTCTTTGCGCCCACCGCGATGGCTTCCTGCGCTACGCCCCAGGCCGATTCAGAATGACGAAACACATCAACCATATCAATCTTCCCCGGTACGCCCTCAAGCTTTGAGTAAGCAGTTTGCCCAAGCAGCGTCTGGCCCGCCAGTTTCGTGCTAACCGGAACCACTTCGTAGCCCTGATCCAGCAGATATTTCATTACGCCATAGCTCGGACGATTGGGACGATCGCTGGCACCCACCAGCACAATACGCTAGGGGCGTGTTAACACGTCGCGGATAGTTTGATCATTCATTATTCTCTCCTTATTTCACTGACTTGAGTTTAGGTGCCGCGCTTTCACTCCGCGTCATTCAAAAATGAGATATTTTGCACTGGTGCACGAAAACTTATGTTTAAATGTAAATTTGATGTCATAATGTAAGAGTTTGCTACACACAAAACCTTGCGCCCTGTTCTGGAGTCTACATGAAACTCTCTCTGGTCGTGACGGGGTTGATTGTTCTCCTCGTCTAGGCATCCTGCCATGCCATCACCTTAAAGCTTGATCCACAAATCGATCTGCTGGTGCTGGATGGGCGCAAAATTTCTGGTCGCTGCTGAAAGGGGCTGATAGCCTGGAACTGGAGCGCGGTCAGCACCAGTTTCTGTTCCGCGTCGAGCAGCTGCGCGATGCGCATAAAGATGCCTCGCTGCGCTACCAGTCGGCCCCGATGATCGTCACGTTTAACGTGCAGGGAAAACCATTATTTTCCGCTTGCCCGCCTTAGAAAGATGGCCTGCCTGTTTCCGCTGAAAGCTACATGGAAAAGGCGATGATTATTTATAACTGCAACGGACAGATTGCTTCTGTGCCCCACTTCGCAACCGTCAGCGATGGCGCAGCGACCGCCTTTCCCGTTGAGGCTGAATTTGTCTGGATCGATGAAGCGCAATCACCCACGATTAAGCGCTGGTTTCATCGCTTCGATCAGGCCACCCGCCAGCAATTTCTGTCACTGGTCAATTGTTAAGGACAAGTTGATAGCCGGGAAAGGCGCAGGGTAAACTCGTGAAATTCTTCTCTCTGCACGACGTTACCAGGAAGCCTTTATGGAACAAACTGCCCGTACCCTTGGCTTTAACAAACATATCGCGCTAGTTGCGCACGATCACTGTAAGGCTTCACTGCTTGAATGGGTGAAACAGAATCAGGCTACGCTTGAACCGCATACCCTTTATGCGACCGGCACAACCGGAAATTTGATCAACCGTCATACCGGACTCAACGTTAATGCCATGCTGAGCGGCCCGATGGGCGGTGACCAGCAGGTTGGTGCGCTGATTGCGGAAGGGAAAATTGACGCATTGATTTTCTTCTGGGACCCGCTTAACGCCGTGCCGCATGACCCCGATGTGAAAGCGCTGTTGCGCCTCGCCACCGTGTGGAATATTCCCGTCGCCACCAACCGCGCCACCGCTGATTTTATTATTCAGTTGCCGCTGTTTGCACAGGCGGTTGAGATCGAGATCCCCGATTACCCGCGCTATTTGCAGGCGCGCCTTAACTAGTCAGGCTTTACGCAGCAGCGGCACGCCAAGCTGACGGAACTGCTCGACGAAAACCGACGGCTGCTCGCGATTGTACAGCATCCATACCTGCTGGCGCGCGCGGGTCAGCGCAACGTAGGCCAGACGCCGCTCCTCCGCATCCGGAAAATCTTCCGGCTGCGGTAGCAAGCCCTGCTCCATCACGGATTCACGCGCGGCGGCAGGAAACCCCTCTTTATCCGCCTGTAAACCCAGCACGACAACAAAGTCAGCCTGCTGGCCTTTGCTGGCATGGATTGTCATAAACTCAAGGTTGAGCTTCGGCCAGCGCGTTTTGGCTTTATCCAGCACATCTGGCCGCAGATGGTGATAGCGCGCCAGCAGCAGCACGCGATCGTCAGGCTTTGCATATCCGCTCAGCTTATTTAGCAGCGGTTCGAGCTGCTCCTGCGGCAGCAGACCAATCGCCTTTTTGTTGCCTTTAGTCAGGCTGTTCAGCGGCTTGCGCAGCTGATGTGGGTTTTGCTGGACAAAGCGGTTAGCAATATCGCCGATGCGATCGTTGAAACGGTAGGTGGTATCCAGCACGCAGGGATCACCGTTGCCAAAATGGTGATGAAATGCGGTCGTCAGGCTCATCTCGGCACCGCTGAAGCGATAGATTGCCTGCCAGTCGTCGCCGACGGCAAACAACGTGGTACGTTTGTTCTGCTGGCGTAGCGCCGCAAGTAAGGCTGCCCGCTGCGGCGAGATATCCTGAAATTCGTCCACCAGAATATGCTTCCACGGGCTGATAAAACGCCCTTTGTCCAGAATGGCGACCGCCTGGTGGATCAGGCCCGAAAAATCGACCGCGCCCTCCTCTTTCAGGGCGTTCTTCCAGGCTTTCAACAGCGGTGCCATTAGCTTAACCCGCTTACTGAACAGCTCTCTGACCTCTTCAGGTACCTCAGCGATCATTGCCGCCTGCGCACCGCTGTGCATACGCATTAATCCCAGCCAGCGTTCGAGGCGCGATGCCAGCCGTTTTGCCAGCCGGTCATCCTGCCAGAAATGTCCTTCAGGCAAATCCCACTCCAGTTCGTCGCGCAGCCACTGCCGCCAGCCGTTCGCCTTCGCTTTTTTCTCATCGCACTGCTGACGCCAGACGTCGATGAACAGCGCATGGAGCGCGGCGGTATCGCTCTCCAGCTTGCTGATTACCGGCTGTTTATTGCTGTCTTCACGAATGATATGCAGTGCCAGCGCGTGAAAAGTGCGGGCCTGAATATCAGCAACACCCAGCCGCGACTGAATACGATCATTCATCTCTTCCGCCGCCTGGCGGCCGAACGCCAGCAGCAGGATCTGCTCAGGCGTGGCCAGTTTGCGCTGCAACAACCAGCCCGCGCGCGCCACCAGCACCGAGGTTTTGCCGCTGCCCGCGCCAGCCAGCACCAGTACCGCATCCTCACTGTTAACCACGGCTTCGCTCTATGAGGCATTAAGCGGCGAATTCTCCACCGTCGCAAAGAAGTCATGATGCGTTTTCAGCATTTGCGCGCTCCAGTCGCGGTTGCGGTTGCACAGCGCCGCTTCGCCCTGTTCCAGCCAGCGCTGGCAGAAGTGGTAGAGATCGCGGCAGTCATCAAAGTCGTTGAGGCGCTCAAGCGGCAGCGGCAGCGGCAGCGGCAGCGGCAGCGCGGCGAATTGCTTTTCAATGGTGGCGTGCAGTGCCTGCAGTTCGCTACGTTTGATCCAGCGATCCTGATTGCCGAAGCAGTCAATCTCCTGTTTGAGCTGCGTCAGCACTCCGGCGCAGATGGCGCTCATTTCCAGACTCCATGTCTGCCAGGCCTGCTGCAAATAGTGGTAAAACCGCTGGGTCTCTTGCCATTCGGTACCGTGCAGGCGCACCACCTTTTCGCCTGGCAATAAAAACTCCAGCTCACCCCAGACCATGCCGCGCCTGCAGCTGATATTCAGCAACTTATTAAAAGGAATGAGGTATCCGTGTTTGTCACCGCTGACTTCCACCCCAGCCGCCAGCAGGCGAACCCTGTTATTAAGGATGCTGGGCAAGCCGTTCGCCCATCGGTGTCGCTTTGAGTTCCATGTCCACACCGTCGTACTGGAGGAAATAATATCGGGAGTTTACCTGTCAGACTCTTAGCGCTCCAGCCTTAAAACAGGCTAAACTTGGCGGCACATCTTGCGAAAAGCAAAAGGAAAGTTACGCTTACTGGTATCGACCTCGGTAAACATGCTTTCCACATTCCTTGCCAGC
>JAUHTP010000028.1:0-40070 GCA_031332935.1 Candidatus Pantoea bathycoeliae
GGGGGGGGGGGACCATCTCATTAGCCCCATACCGCTTCCCTGCACATTTCCTGTTTGTGTCGCCTGTGTTAAGGGATGGAAAAGACGCTGGCAGGTGACCTCATTCATTCTTTCTCCGCTATCTTTTATGTATACCGTCAGGCGGAGCCTGTTATCTGATATGACATCACATTGCATCTCCAGCCTGATATTGCCGTTGTTCGTAAATTTCACTGCATTACCTAGCAGGTTATCCAGAACTTGCCGCAAACGGAGCGGAGCGGCCAGCACTTTGCGGTTCAGCGTTGTATCGATCGATAGCAGCAGCCGTAGTTTTTTCTGACATGCGATACGTTCATAGACCGCTGCGACAGACTCAAGCAGCGCGCGTAGCGATATGGCCTCTGGTCGTAAAATCAGCCGGTTCGTTTCCAGTCGGGTAAAGTCAAGCATCTCATTGGTGAGGCTGAGCAGTGATCCTGCGGCTTCATGTGCGACTTGCAACGATAGCTGTTCGGTGTTCTCAGACGGCAGCTGCTGGCGCAATAGTTCCAGCATGCCATTAACCGCGCTGACGGAATTACGCATCTCATGGCTCAGTATGGTTAAAAAGGTGCTTTGCTGTTGTGCGCGTTGGCGAGCCAACTGGAGCACTTTTTGCTGTTGCCGCCATAGACAGAACAGCCAGTAGGCAATACCAAGGAAGGGAAGCATTGTAATTAGCAGCAGCCAGGCGGGAACGGTGCGAGGAATCCATGTGCGAGATGGGGTGCCCAGCGGCTCCCGGCGTTTACTGATAATTGCGTTTAACTCTTCAGGAGGCAGGCTCACCAGCGTTTTATCCAGTATGCTGGCCAGCGTATAGTCATTTCTGGCGGTTGCCATTACCATGCGCAGCGGCTCAGACCACTGACTTGGAGTAATCTTCAGTTGTCGGTCATAGTGTTCAGCGACCAGTGGCCCGCCAATAAATAAGCGGCATGACCATCGCATCCGCTTCTTATCCAGCCCCTGCCGCCAGCTATGCACGCCTGTGAGCTGACTGCTAGGATAGTACTGATGCAATTTATCCTCGCTCTGTTCGCCATACAAAAAAGTCAGGCGCCGCGGTATGCCCGCAGACAGCGCTTGGCGGCGGACAACCTGAACGCGCGAAGAGTAGAGCAGCACTCGTGAGGTCAGCAGGTCGTGCTGCTGGTCACTATAAAGTGACGTTGCGGCCATAAGCTGGCTTTCACCTTTCTTCACTGACGCCAGAGCATCTGCCGGGTATTGCTCGCGGTGAATCACAAACTCAACGCCGATACGCTGCTGCATCAATGCCAGTAAATCAGCAACGATGCCTTTTAACTGACCGCGGCGATCAAAATAGCTGATCGGAAAGTTATTTTCAGGAACGACAAAATCCTCTGATTCTGGCTGAGCCAATTTTTTTCCAGCGAGTTCAATAGTGCAGGGGGCTCGCGATGGCGCAAGCTGCCACTCCAGCGTTGCAGAATATCTAAGTGTGTGGCTTGCGGGATACGTGCCATCAACTTATCGATGATGGTGATCCAGGTGCGCTGTTCGCGTGTAGCGGCAAAAGAGAACGTGTGGGGAGGAGCGTTGTTGCGTATCTGAATGTCCAGCTCTTGCAAATTTTCCAGGTTAATCAGGTAATGCACCGTGGCCTGACTGCCGAGATAAAAATCGAGGTTGCCGAATGCCAGCGCTTCTAGCGCCTGGCGCGGATATTTAAAAAGAATCCAACGGGCGGCAGGAAAATCGTTTTTTTTCTCAGTCATACGGACATCATCCTGATCGATGCCGACTCGCAGCTCGTTGCCAGCCTGTTGCTTATGCTTGCGCCGGCTGACTACAACCGACGACGACGTCTAGGGGCGACTGAGCGCCAGACCAGAAAAGGGCGGGGCGGATTCGAGCAAAGGCAACAACGTCGGCCGTACCCAGCTTCAACGCCTGGAGCGCCTCTTCTTTGTTGGCGTAAAACGTTATCGTTACAGGAATGTGCAGGCTGGTTGCGATAATGCCAAGGTAATCGGCAACAATGCCGCTATAGTCCTGACGCCCGGAGATAAGCTCAAAAGGCGGTTTCACCGGTCCCCACACTGCATATCGCAGCGTCTTTCTGTCGTTGAGCCACCGCCATTTCCGCTGGCTCAAGCCAGGATTGTTAAGAGAGAACGGTGTGTGAGCCAGAAGCTCGCGATTCTCCTTAGCGTGCAAAACAGCGCACCACAGCAGTATAACCATCACAAGGATTCTCATTTAGCGTGTGAACCCTTCTGCAGCCAGGTGAGCAGTTGTTCAAATGAAGGCGCTGTGCTTTTTTCCAGAATGCGTGTCTTGTGGGTACTGATCGTTTTATGGCTCGGCGTTAGCTGTTCTGCGATAGCTTTGTTAGTTTTGCCTTCCTGAAACAGACGCAAAACGACCAGTTCGCGATTAGACAGCCTAGTGAGAAATTCCTGCATGTCACCAGACTTTGGGGTATGTGGCAGCGTAAGGCTGTGCGCAGGAAAAAGAATATAGCCTTTCAGAATTAAATGACATGCGGGGAGCAAATCGTTTAACGAAGTTTGCTTACTGATAAAGCCTTCAGCCCCTGCACGCAATGCTCTTTCGGCGTAGAGATGAATGGATAAGTCGCTATGAATCAATACCTTACATTTAAGGTGGTGCTGGCGGATACGTGGAATCAGCAGCAGACCGTCCTCGTTATCAAGAGCAATATCCAGGATAAGAAGCTGCGGTGTATGCTGGCAAATCAGACTCAGTAGCTAGCCACCCTGCGAGGTAACAACCTCAAAACCCTCTTCTTTTTCCAGCACTGCTTTTGCAGCAAAGCAGATAGCCGGATGGTCATCGACCACCAGTATCGTCGGCATACATACATCCTTGTTTGTGAGCGCCTGTTAACAGCGGATCGGTGCACGCTGTTGGAAATACTATTCCTGACGCAGCTGCAGGTCGAGCGGCGTCTTACTCGGTTCGCCGCCGATTTCGCGCGCCAGCTTCGGCACCATATAACCAGAAACCCGGCTCAGCAGTTCGCGTACCAGCGAGCGCGCCTCTTCATCGGATACAAAGAAGTGCGCAGCGCCTTGCACCTTATCCAGCACATGCAGGTAATAGGGCAGGATGCCCGCATCAAATAGCGCGTTACTGAGGTTCGCCAGCGTTCCGGCGTTATCATTGACGCCGCGCAACAGCACGCTCTGGTTGAGCAGCGTCACGCCCGCGCGCCTGAGCTGCTGCATCGCCTCCACCAGCTCCGCGTCGATCTCCTGCGCATGGTTGATATGCGTCACCATTAGCACCTGCAAACGTGTTTCGGCGAGCATCTGGCACAGCGCGTCAGTAATACGCGCCGGGATGACCACCGGCAGGCGGCTGTGAATACGCAGGCGCTTCAGATAGGGGATCTGCACCAGCGCGTCAATCAGCCACGCCAGCTCATGGTCTTTCGCCATCAGCGGATCGCCGCCAGAAAAGATAATCTCATCTAGCTCGGGATGGGCAGCAATATAGTCAATCGCCGTTTGCCAGTTGCGCTTGTTGCCCTGGTTATCCTGATAGGGAAAGTGACGGCGGAAGCAGTAGCGGCAGTTGACCGCACAGCCACCTTTGACCAGCAGCAGCGCGCGGTTTCTATACTTGTGCAGCAGGCCCGGCACCACGCTGCTTTGTTCGTCGAGCGGATCGGTGCTATAGCCTAGTGCCTGAGTAAATTCCTGACGCTGGGTAAGTACCTGCAACAGCAATGGATCTCGCGCGTCACCAGGCGTCATGCGCGCGATGAAGGCTCGCGGCACGCGCAGCGCGAAAAGACGCCGCGCATCGCTGCCAGCAGCCAGTTCAGCATGCTGATCGAGATCTAAAAGTTGCAGTAATTTATCAGGTTCGGTGACAACATGAGCAAGTTGCTGCAACCAATCTTCTCTGGAAGGGGGTTTTAGGGTTAAAATGTGTGCCATTTTGGGGGCTATTACCAGTTCAATATTTACAGAGGGCCTTTATGGCGACTTATCTTAGCAACGATTTTCGTTCCGGTCTTAAAATCATGTTCGAAGGCGAGCCGTATGTCATCGAATCCAGTGAGTTCGTTAAGCCGGGTAAAGGCCAGGCCTTCGCACGCGTTAAAATGCGTCGTCTGCTGACCGGTACTCGCGTCGAGAAAACCTTCAAGTCTACTGACTCAGCTGAAGGCGCGGACGTAGTAGATATGACGCTGCAATACTCTTATAACGATGGCGACTTCTTCTATTTTATGCACCCGGAAACCTTTGAGCAGTATCAGGTTGAATCGAAAGTGCTGGAAGACGTGCAGAAGTGGCTCCAGGACAACGCAGAGTGTATCGTCACTCTGTGGAACAACAAAGCCATCGCTGTTCAGGCACCGAACTTTATCGAATCAGAAGTTATTGAAACCGATCCAGGCCTGAAAGGTGACACCGCAGGTACCGGCGGAAAGCCTGCTACGCTGGCAACTGGCGCAGTGGTTAAAGTACCGCTGTTTGTACAGATTGGCGAAGTGGTTAAAGTTGACACCCGCTCTGGCGAATACGTGTCACGCGTTAAATAATAAGTGGAAGGCGCATCCTAGGATGCGCCTTTTTCTTTGGTGAGTTAAGAACAATGAAAAATCAGCTAAAACTTTTCACTCTTGTACTGCTGGCCTGTTCTGCGCTCAGCACCTGTAATACGTTTCACGGCTTCGGCGAAGACGTTTCCCACCTTGGCGGCGCTATCTCACGCGCGGCAAAGATAGTCCCGGCTGATAACCTTTTTTCTGTGTGTTTTAGTACGTTCAGCCATAAGCAGTCTATGCTTAAAGCACTGTATTTGACTGCAACCATAAAAAGGACATTGCCATGTTAAAGAAAAGTATTGTTGCCATTTTTTCAGTGCTGGTGCTTTCTTCTCTGCTGTCCGCCTGTAACACCACGCGTGGTGTTGGCGAGGACGTAGAAGCTGGCGGCCAGGCTATTCAGCGTACTGCGCAGTAATCTCTTAAAGCCGGTACGATCTTTTCGTACCGGTTATTTCTGCTTAACCCAAATCAGATCGTTTACCGGGAAACCGGCCTGCCGTGCCTGCTCCACCAGTTTCTGCTTCACGCCTTCATCAAGCTGCGGCGTGCGTGACAAAATCCACAGATAGTGGCGATTCCGCCCACAGACCAGCGCATAGCGGTCCAGCGCGATCACATTGTATCAACCATAAAACGGCCCGAAGAACGAGACTTTCAGTGAAGCGCGCTGTGGATCGCCAGTGAAATACGCCTTGCCGACGTTCTCCTGCAATTTCTGTTTCTGTGGCTTGTAGCCACGGTTAATGACCTTGATGCCGCCATCGTCGCGCGGGCTGTAGATCGCAGTGACCTGTTCCAGCCCGCGTTCAAAACGGTGGTCAAGGCGGGCGATTTCATACCAGGTGCCGAGATAACGCTGGCTATCGACCTTCGACAACGGTAATGTTTTTCGGCGGAGTGGTGGAGCAGGCTACTGAAAGCATAGAGCCCAGTCCTGCAACAAAGGTTTTCCATGGAGACATAAGCGATCCCTTGTTGATTGAACAGAATAAGTATAGTTGCCGCTGCGACTTTTCCCTGGATTTGGGCGGCAGATTGTCTGCTGGCGGCAATGCAGGTAGACTTCCACCCCTTTATTTGTATACGGAGTCATCAACATGAGCGAAAAGGCAAGCTGGCAGCCGAGCGCATCTATTGCCAATTTGTTGAAACGTGCGGCTATCCTCGCGGAAATTCGAAGTTTCTTTGCCGATCGCGGCGTGCTGGAAGTCGATACGCCAGCCATGAGCCAGGCGACCGTCACCGATATTCATCTGGTGCCGTTCCAGACGCGTTTTGTCGGTCCCGGCGCGACGCAGGGGCGCGATCTTTGGCTGATGACCAGCTCGGAATACCATATGAAACGCCTGCTGGCAGCAGGCAGCGGACCGATCTATCAGATGGGGCGCTGTTTCCGCAATGAAGAGGCCAGTCGTCGTCACAATCCAGAATTCACTATGCTGGAGTGGTACCGTCCGCACTACGATATGTACCGCCTGATGAATGAGGTGGACGATCTGCAGCAGCAGGTGCTCCAGTGCGACAGCGCAGAGTCGCTCTCTTATCAGCAGGCGTTTATTCGCCATCTGGAGCTTGATCCGCTGTCAGCCGATAAAGCGCAGCTGCGCGAAGCCGCAGAGAAACTGGATGAGGGCGAGCTGGCGAACCGCGAAGACGATCGCGATACCCTGCTGATGCTGCTGTTTATGCTGGGCGTGGAGCCAAAGATTGGGATTGATAAGCCGACGTTTGTTTATCACTTTCCTGCCAGCCAGGCGGCGCTGGCCGAAATCAGCACTGAAGATCACCGCGTGGCGGAGCGTTTTGAGGTCTATTACAAAGGTGTGGAGCTGGCGAACGGTTTCCGCGAGCTGACCGACAGCCGCGAGCAGCGCCAGCGTTTCGAGCAGGATAACCGTCGGCGCGCGGCGCGCGGATTACCGCAGTATCCCGTCGATACCCTGTTGCTGGATGCGCTGACGCACGGCATGCCCGCCTGTTCTGGTGTGGCACTGGGTGTCGATCGTTTGATTATGCTGGCGCTGAAGGCGGATTCGCTGAGCGAGGTGATTGCGTTTCCGGTGGACCGTAGTTAAACAACGGTTTTTGCTGTGGGCAAACGGCTGTCAGAGCTGTGAAGAGCGGATGTTATGGACCGAAGAGCAAAGCGTCCTGCGCCATGGACAAAAGCGCCGGGAGCGTTTTTGAACAACGCATCGCGTTGGCCCGTTTACGGATGTACCGCAGGGATGAGGTGCGTCTCCGCGTAGGCCGAGCTGGCAGGGATGCCGTTTTTTGCGTCTTTGCGATCGGGCCATACACCTGCGACAGCACTACATGCCGTCCTCAGAATTAGTTCCCGCTGTCGGGAAACTCCTGAATAGTCACTGGCAGCGTCAGCTTCTGATCGTTGCGCAGCACTTCGACCTGAATCACTGAGCTTGGGCGGATCTCTGCGACCTGATCCATCGTCTCCTGTGCCGAAATGGCCGGTTTGCCATTCACATTCAGCAGTACGTTGTTCACCTGAATACCTGCTTTCTCTGCCGGACCCTCTGGTGCCACCACGCTGACGATAATGCCTTGCACATGCTCAATGCCGTTGCCCTGATTGTGCAGGGCCGGCAGCTCACGTCCGGTAATACCGATATAGCCACGGATCACGCGCCCATCACGGATCAGTTTATCCATGATCTTGCTGGCCAGCGCGGTAGGGATAGCGAAACCAATGCCTTCTGGAGTCTCGCCGTCGTTGCTTTTATCAAAGGTCAGAGTATTAATGCCCATCAGCTCGCCCAGCGAATTGATCAGCGCGCCGCCGGAGTTGCCTTGGTTGATCGAAGCGTCGGTTTGCAGGAAATTCTGGCGGCCCGATGAGCTAAGCCCGACGCGGCCAGTGGCGCTGATAATGCCCTGCGTCACCGTCTGGCCAAGGTTATAGGGATTGCCGATTGCCATAACGACGTCGCCAATATGCGGCACGCGCTGGGGATTAATCGGAATGACCGGCAGGCTGGACGCGGTGATCTTTAACACCGCCAGATCGGTCATGGCGTCGGAGCCTACTAGCGTGGCTTCAAAAAAACGGCCATCCTGTAGCGCGACGATAATCTGATCGGCATTGTTAATAACATGCTTGTTGGTAAGAATGTAACCTTTGGCGTTCATGATCACGCCAGAACCGAGCGTAGTGATGCCGCGGTTGTTGTTGCCATGCGCGCTACGGTTGTAAACGTTAACTACCGCGGGCACAGCGCGGCGCACCCCAGCATTAAAGCTGAATGGCGTTTTGTCGTTGCTGTCGTCACGGTTGAGAAGGGCGCTGGTGCCGCCCATGCGCAGTGCAGGCAGTGCCGCAAGCAGAATGCCCGCGACAATCAGGCCCAACACCACTGAACGCAAAAGTTTAAGAAACATGGTGTTAACTTACGCCAAGAAAGATCGCAGGGCAGGATAACACGAGAAAGGCGAACAAACACGCGCTTGTGTTGTCCGCCTTTCAGGGAGGATTAACGCAGCAGCAGATAGATTGACTGGTCGCCGCGCACTACGTTCAGCGCCAGCACTGGCGGTTTCCCTTCCAGCACTTTACGCATTTCAGCAAGGCTGGTAACGCGCGTGCGGTTGACGCCGACAATAACGTCATCTTTTTGCAGACCAACCTGCTCGGCGGCCGTGCCTTTTTCGATGGTATCGATCTTCACGCCTTTATCGCCGGTTTTGGTTGCGCCATCGCTCAGCGTTGCGCCCTGCAACGCAGGTGACATCAGCTGTGCACTGGCGGTGCTTTGCGCGCTCTGCTCCAGCGTAACGTCTACCGTTAGCGGCTTGCCGTCACGCAGCAGACCCAGCTTCACTTTCTCACCCGGTGCGGTCGTTCCCACCTTCACGCGCAGTTCGGCAAAGTTGGTAATCGGCTTGTCATTGATGGAGGTGATAATGTCGCCAGACTTGATGCCCGCTTTCTGGGCAGCAGACTGCGGCAGCACTTCCGAAACGAAAGCGCCGCGCTGGGCGTCAACGTTAAACGCCTTGGCAATATCTGCCGTCATCTCGGTACCTTTGATACCCAGCTGGCCGCGCTTCACTTCGCCAAATTTAATCAGCTGTTGCGCCAGATTCATCGCCATATCGCTGGGAATGGCAAAGCCGATGCCGATGTTGCCGCCGCTTGAGGCCAGAATCGCGGTGTTGATGCCGATCAGCTCGCCGTTCAGGTTTACCAGCGCGCCGCCGGAGTTACCACGGTTAATCGCAGCGTCGGTCTGGATAAAGTTCTCCAGCCCTTCAAGGTTAAGCCCGCTGCGGCCTAACGCGGATATAATGCCGGAGGTCGCGGTCTGGCCCAGGCCAAATGGGTTACCGATCGCCACGGCGAAATCGCCGACCTTCAGCTGATCGGAGTCGGCAATTTTCACTTGGGTTAAGTTCTTCGCGCCCTCAACCTGAATTAAGGCGATGTCGGTCTGCTCGTCATGACCAATCAGCTTCGCGTCATATTCACTACCGTCGCCAAGCTGCACGCTGATTTTATCCGCGCCGTTAACGACGTGGTTGTTGGTCAGGATATAGCCTTTAGCAGCGTCGATGATGACGCCAGAGCCTAAGCCCTCAAAAGGCTGTGCCTGATCGCCGCCCGGTCCCTGACCAAAAAAGCGTTTTAACGGCTCAGGAATATCCTGAGCATGGCTGGCAGTTTCAGTGCCTTCAACGTGCACGCTGACCACCGCAGGCAAAACTTTTTCCAGCATCGGTGCTAGGCTGGGTAACGGCTGGCCCTGAATCTGTGCGGGCAATGTTGCCATCGCAGCAGGCGCTGCGGCCAGGCCCATCGCAATACTTAAGGCTAATGCGCTTAATTGTTTTTTCATTGCTACAACGCTCTCGCTGCAAAAAGTGGGGGAGTAAACGTTATGTGACAGCTGATTCAGGGTCTGGGTTCGCAAAAATGCGGGGCGTAACAGGATTTCGCCCCAATAAGATTAGTCGCGTGCGGGACGTTCGCCACGCAGCAGGCCAGAAGCGCCTTCTGAATAGTCGCGCGGGATCTGAACCGGAGCCTGGTCGTTATCCGCTTCTGCTTCGGTCAGCTGATAGGCAAAGGGGTTTTTCTCGCCCGGCAGGTTAGGCAGCAGATCGTTCGATCCTTTTGCCATATGCTGATAAAGCTGACGATAGTCGCGCGCCATGTTATCCAGCAGCTCGGCGCTCTGCGCGAAGTGGTTAGTCAGCTCTTCGCGGTAGTCCGCCAGTTCTGCTTTAGACTTCTCTAGCTCGTACTGCATGCTGCGCTGCTCACGCAGTTTTTTGTTACCGAAACGCATGGCAACCGCGCCGACAATAATGCCAATTACTAAACCAACAAGCCCGTATTCCCAGGTCATAATGACTCCCATGTAATTTCCGTTGTTTGTAGGGGATCCACCTTTTCAATAGTAGCCACTATACCCGTTAATCTTATGGATGTGGAACTCTGAGGCGGCATGCCTTAGAGCGGCCTTTTTTTCGTCAACCGATCTGTGAATAAGACCTTTTTCAGGGACTCTGAGAGAACCATGCAAACCTCATCTCCGCTTGCGCGCTATGAGCAGGCGCTGTCGCAGGGCGACTTTAAACCCGACGATGTACAACGCGATGCGATCACCCGATTAAACGCCGTTCAGCAGGCGCTCATCGCGCGTCAGCCTGACGTACCCGCCAGCGGCAAAGGCCTGTTTGGCCGCCTGTCACGGCTAATGGGTAAAGAGAAAAGCGAGACGCAGACGCCGGTACGCGGTCTCTATATGTGGGGCGGCGTAGGACGCGGTAAAACCTGGGTCATGGATTTGTTTTTTCAGTCTATTCTTGGCAACCGCAAACTGCGTCTGCACTTTCACCGCTTTATGCTGCGCGTACATGAAGAGCTCACCCAGCTACAGGGACAAAGCGATCCGCTGCTGACCATTGCCGACCTTTTTAAAGCCGAAACGGATATTCTCTGCTTCGATGAATTTTTCGTCTCCGATATTACCGACGCCATGCTGCTCGGCACGCTGATGGAGGCGCTGTTCGCGCGCGGAATCACGCTGGTAGCAACCTCGAACATTCCGCCAGACGATCTCTATCGCAACGGATTACAGCGTGCGCGTTTCCTGCCAGCCATCGAACAGATTAAGCAGCACTGCGACGTGATGAACGTTGACGCGGGCATTGACTACCGGCTGCGCACGCTGACCTCGGCGCATCTGTGGAACGCGCCGCTGAACGAGGCGACGCACGCCGAGATGGAGCGTATGTTCAAAGCGCTGGCTGGCAGCACGCGTGACGATGCGCCAGTGCTGGAGATTAATCATCGCCAGATGCCGACGCTGGGCGTTAGCGAAGGAGTGCTGGTGATCGATTTTCTCACTCTGTGTGGGGAAGGGCGCAGCCAGCACGACTACATTGAGCTGTCGCGCCGCTTTCACAGCGTGCTGCTCTACGATGTGCCGGTGATGATTTATAAGACCGAGGATCAGGCGCGGCGCTTTCTGGCGCTGGTGGATGAGTTCTACGAGCGCCACGTCAAACTGGTGGTCGCGGCAGAAACCTCGCTGTTCGAAATCTATCAGGGCACGCGGCTGAAATTCGAGTATCAGCGCTGCCTGTCGCGCCTGCAGGAAATGCAGAGTGAGGAGTATTTGCGTCTGCCGCATTTGCCTTGAGGTCGCGCAAGAAAAAGATCAAATAGGGTTCGATTTTTGCAATCGACTTCTCTATAATCTTGCTACCCCGCGTTACAGCAACTGGATTTATTTCCCGAATCCGTTGTGCTCCGGTAACTCTATCCGAAGGGGTGGGCTTGCTGGTCAAAATGGTCGTGTGAGCCTCAACCGTTTACTTAAGCGTTTGGGTTTTCACAAACGTGTAACTTAATTGGGGTAAGCTTTTCGATGAAAACGTTCACAGCTAAACGAGAAACCGTACAGCGTGACTGGTATGTTGTTGACGCAACGGACAAAACCTTGGGTCGCTTGGCGACTGAACTGGCGCGCCGTCTGCGTGGTAAGCACAAAGCGGAATACACTCCGCACATTGATACTGGTGATTACATCATCGTTCTGAACGCTGACAAAGTCTCTGTCACTGGCAACAAGCGTTCTGACAAGATTTACTATCACCACACTGGCCACATCGGTGGTATCAAACAGGCGACCTTTGAAGAGATGATTGCTCGCCGTCCTGAGCGTGTGATTGAAATCGCGGTTAAAGGCATGCTGCCGAAGGGTCCGCTGGGCCGTGCAATGTTCCGTAAACTGAAAGTTTACGCGGGCAACGAGCACAACCATGCGGCACAGCAACCGCAAGTTCTTGACATTTAATCGGGATTACAGGCAATGGCTGAAACTCAAAACTACGGCACTGGTCGCCGCAAAAGCTCCACCGCTCGCGTATTCATCAAGCCGGGCAGTGGCAACATCGTTATCAACCAACGTTCACTGGAGCAGTACTTCGGTCGCGAAACTGCCCGCATGGTCGTTCGTCAGCAGCTTGAGCTGCTGGATCTGGTTGGTAAATTCGATCTGTACGTCACCGTTAAAGGTGGTGGTATTTCTGGTCAGGCAGGTGCGATCCGTCACGGTATCACCCGCGCTCTGATGGAATACGACGAATCTCTGCGTGCTGAACTGCGTAAAGCGGGCTTCGTTACCCGTGATGCGCGTCAGGTTGAACGTAAGAAAGTCGGTCTGCGTAAAGCACGCCGTCGTCCGCAGTTCTCCAAGCGTTAATTGTTTGCAGCTCTGGCTGAGACAATTGGCTCAAAAAACCCGCTTCGGCGGGTTTTTTATTTTCCCCTTTAGCGTACCCATTTACGGCTAAAATCTCTGCACTGCTCGCAAATTCCCCGCAAATCTCTAATCCCTGCCCACAAGCTGCCCAAAATCTGGTAAACTCTGTGTCACTTTGCGCCCACAGGCCAGCGTGTGATACCGGTCAACTGTCAGGATGTCAGAGTGACAAGGCTAGCGCGAACTGTGAGCGAACGATTGAGCAGGTGAGTCGCCGTGTGGTTGGCTATTCGCAGTAACTTTTTGTGAACAAACTTGGAGGTTTTCATGGCTGTCGCTGCCAACAAACGTTCGGTAATGATGCTGTTTTCTGGCCCCACTGACATCTTTAGCCATCAGGTACGCATCGTACTGGCTGAAAAAGGCGTCAGCGTGGAGATCGAGCAGGTCGAAATGGATAACCTGCCGCAGGATCTGATTGACCTCAACCCGTATCGCACTGTGCCGACGCTGGTAGATCGTGAACTGACGCTTTATGAATCGCGCATCATCATGGAGTACCTGGATGAGCGCTTCCCGCATCCGCCGCTGATGCCGGTCTATCCGGTTGCGCGTGGTGAAAGCCGTCTGATGATGCACCGCATCGAGCAGGACTGGTACAGCCTGATGCATACCATCGAAAAGAGCAGCTGTCAGGAAGCTGAAGCTGCACGCAAACAGCTGCGCGAAGAGCTGCTGGCGATTGCGCCACTGTTCGCTCGCACGCCGTTCTTTATGAGCGAAGAGTTCAGCCTGGTAGATTGCTATCTGGGACCCCTGCTGTGGCGTCTGCCTTCAATGGGCATTGACCTTGCTGGCGCAGGTTCGAAAGAGCTGAAAGGCTACATGAATCGCGTATTTGAGCGTGACTCTTTCCTCGCTTCACTGACGGAAGCGGAACGTGAAATGCGCCTGCAAGTCCGGGGCTAATTTATGGAAATGTCGCAACTCTCGGCTCGTCGTCCCTACCTGCTGCGCGCGTTTTATGACTGGCTGCTCGACAACCAGCTGACGCCGCATCTGGTGGTCGACATCAATCTGCCAGGCGTTCAGGTGCTGCTTGAGTACGCTTGTGATGGCCAGATCGTGCTGAACATTGCGCCGCGCGCAGTGTGCAACCTTGAGCTCGGCAATGATGAAGTGCGTTTCAACGCGCGTTTCGGCGGTGTTCCACGTCAGGTTTCCGTGCCGATGGCCGCCATTCTGGCAATCTACGCGCGTGAAAACGGTGCTGGCACAATGTTCGAGCCGGAACCTGCTTATGAACTGGGCGCACAGGATGCTGAAGAAGCACCGGTCGATCCCGTTATGTCCGTTATTGATGGCGATCGTCCAGATGACGTCGTCGATGAAGACAACTACTCGCCAGACGACGATCCGCCACCGCGCGGCCATCGCCCGTCACTGCGCGTGGTGAAATAACGCATAAAAAAAGCCGGCTGCGATAGCCGGCTTTTTGTCTCTGCACGAAGATTACACTTCCAGATAGTCCATAATGCCTTCGGCGGCTTTACGGCCTTCAGCAATCGCTGTTACTACCAGATCCGAACCGCGTACCGCATCGCCACCGGCGAAAATTTTGGGGTTGCTGGTCTGGTGTGCGCTCTCGGCATGCTCCGGCGCGATAATGCGGCCCTGGCTGTCCAGTTCCACGCTGAAGTCGGCGAGCCACTCCATTTTGTGTGGACGGAAACCAAACGCCATTACGACTGCGTCAGCGGGTAGCACATGCTCAGAACCCGGCACGATTTCGGCGCGACGGCGACCTGCCGCATCCGGCTGGCCCATTTCAGTACGTGCTACTTTCACACCGCTAATGCGGCCGTTAGCGTTGATTTCAACGCCCAGCGGCTGCACGTTGAACTGAAACTCCACGCCCTCTTCGCACGCGTTTTTCACTTCACGTCTGGAGCCCGGCATGTTGGCTTCGTCACGACGGTAAGCACAGGTAACGTGCGTCGCGCCCTGACGGATCGACGTACGTACGCAGTCCATCGCCGTGTCGCCGCCGCCCAGCACCACGACGCGCTTGCCTTCCATATTGATGTACGGCTGATCGTCCTGCTGCGCAAAGCCCATGATGTGTTTGGTGTTAGCGATGAGGAACGGCAGGGCATCATAGACGCCTTGCGCTTCTTCATTCTCCAGACCGCCGCGCATTGACTGGTAGGTGCCGACGCCGAGGAACACCGCGTCATAGGCATTTACCAGATCACTCATCTGCACGTCGCGCCCTACCTCAGTATTTAGCTGGAACTCAATGCCCATTTCGGTGAAGAACTTACGGCGCTTAATCATCACCTCTTTTTCCAGCTTGAACGACGGGATGCCGAAGGTCAGCAGGCCGCCGATTTCCGGATGGCGATCGTAAACCACCACTTTCACGCTGTTGCGCGTCAGCACGTCCGCACAGGTGAGACCCGCCGGGCCTGCACCAATGATTGCCACGCGTTTGCCGGTCGGTTTGACGTGCGACATATCCGGCTTCCAGCCCATCTCCATCGCTTTATCATTGATATAGCGTTCAATGTTGCCGATGGTCACCGGGCCAAACTCATCATTCAGGGTACAGGAGCCTTCACACAGGCGATCCTGAGGACAAACGCGTCCGCACACTTCCGGCAGGCTGTTGGTCTGATGCGACAGATCCGCCGCTTCCATAATGCGGCCTTCGTTCGCCAGCTTCAGCCAGTTAGGAATGTAGTTGTGAACCGGGCACTTCCACTCGCAGTAAGGGTTACCGCATGAGAGACAGCGATCGGCCTGCGCCTTCGCTTGACTCTCAGAAAAGGGCTCATAAATTTCTACAAACTCAATTTTACGGATTTTCAGTGGCTTCTTTGGCGGGTCAACGCGCTGTAAGTCGATAAATTGATATACGTTTTGACTCATCGTAACCTCTTACCGCTATCCCGTCCGGCGCGTAACGCCAGACGGTGCGAACTATTACTGTTACTGTGCCTGCACGCGCAGCTCAGCTGCGGAACGACTGCGGTGACCCAGCAAGGCTTTAACATCGCTGGACTTAGGTTTAACTAGGGCGAAGCGCGCCGACCAGAGCGGCCAGTTGGCTAGGATCTCTTCGCCACGGCTGGAGCCGGTGTGCTGCACATGCTCGGTGATCAGACCGCGCAGGTGCTCTTCATGGATCGCAAGCTCGTCGACGTTCAGTACCTCTACCAGCTCCGGGTTGACGCGCTTGCGGAACTCGCCGTCTTCATCGAGCACGTAGGCGAAGCCGCCCGTCATGCCCGCGCCGAAGTTAACGCCGGTACGGCCTAGCACGCAGACGATGCCGCCGGTCATATATTCACAACCGTTGTCGCCAATGCCTTCTACCACGGTGATGGCGCCAGAGTTACGCACCGCGAAACGCTCGCCCGCCCGGCCAGCGACGAACAGCTTGCCGCCCGTCGCGCCATACAGGCAGGTATTGCCTGCAATTGTCGCTTCATGGCTGCGGAATGCGGAACCCACCGGCGGACGAATCGCCAGCATACCGCCAGCCATCCCTTTACCAACGTAGTCATTGGCGTCACCGGTCAGCGTCAGCTCAACACTGCCTGCGTTCCAGACGCCGAAGCTCTGCCCGGCGGTGCCGGAGAAGTGCGCACGAATCGGATCCGCTGCCAGCCCCTGGTCGCCGTGTATCGCCGCGATAGCACCTGAGAGCGTCGCGCCTACTGAGCGGTCGGTGTTGCGAATATCGAAGAAGAACGTCTTACTCTGTTTCGCTTCGACAAACGGCATCGCCTGATCGTGCAGCGCCTTGTTCAGCTCGCCCTTATCGAAAGGCGGGTTGCAACCTTCGGTGCAGTGCAGCGCTTTGCCCTGCATCGGCACGGCGGTTTTCAGCAGCGACGAGAGGTCCAGGTTCTGCTGCTTGGCAGTGAAGCCATCCAGCTCTTTCAGCAGGTCGGTGCGGCCGATCAGGTCAGTCAGGCGTTTCACGCCTAGGCTGGCCATGATCTCGCGGGTTTCACGCGCGATAAACTCAAAGTAGTTGGTCACTTTGAACGGCAGGCCGTGATAGTGGTTTTTACGCAGCTTGTCATCCTGAGTTGCCACACCGGTTGCACAGTTGTTGAGGTGGCAAATACGCAGGTATTTACAGCCCAGCGCCACCATCGGGCCGGTACCAAAGCCGAAGCTTTCCGCGCCGAGAATGGCTGCTTTGATGATGTCGCTGCCGGTTTTCAGCCCGCCATCAACCTGCAAACGAATCTTGTGACGTAGACCGTTGGAGACCAGCGCCTGCTGGGTTTCTACCAAGCCAAGCTCCCATGGACAGCCCGCATATTTCACTGAGCTTAACGGGCTGGCACCAGTGCCGCCGTCGTAGCCCGCAATGGTGATCAGGTCAGCATAGGCTTTCGCCACGCCGGTCGCGATGGTGCCAACGCCAGGCTCAGAAACCAGCTTCACCGAGATCATCGCCTTCGGGTTGACCTGCTTGAGGTCAAAAATCAGCTGCGCCAGATCTTCAATCGAGTAGATGTCATGATGCGGCGGCGGCGAAATCAGCGTCACGCCCGGTACGGAGTAGCGCAGCTTCGCAATGTAAGGCGTTACTTTATCGCCAGGCAGCTGACCGCCTTCGCCCGGCTTCGCACCCTGTGCCACTTTAATCTGGATTACGTCAGCGTTCGCCAGATAGGCTGGCGTCACACCGAAGCGGCCCGAAGCGACCTGCTTGATACGCGAGACTTTGTTGGTGCCGTAGCGCACCGGATCTTCACCACCTTCACCGGAGTTAGAGTAGCCGCCAAGGGAGTTCATCGCTTCGGCCAGCGCTTCATGCGCTTCCGGGCTGAGCGCACCAATCGACATCGCTGCGGTATCAAAACGCTTAAACAGCTCGCTGGCGGGCTCTACATCGTCGATATGGATCGATTCGGTGCCCGGCTGTAGCGCCAGCAGGTCGCGCAGCGTGGCAACCGGGCGCTCGTTTACCAGCTTCGCGTAGGCTTGGTAATCGCTGTACTCACCGCTCTCAACGGCGCGCTGCAGCGTGCCCACCACATCTGGGTTATAGGCATGGTACTCGCCGCCGTGTACGTATTTCAGCAGGCCACCATGATCCAGCGGTTTATGCTGGAGCCAGGCGCATTTCGCCAGGTTAACCAGATCCTGCTGGAGGTCAGTAAAGTTCGCGCCGCTGATGCGGCTGACCACGCCCTGGAAGCAGAGACCTGACACATCCGCATGCAGACCGACCGCTTCGAACAGCTTCGAGCAGCGATAGGAGGCGATGGTCGAGATGCCCATCTTGGACATAATCTTGTAAAGGCCTTTGTTGATGCCGTTACGGTAGTTCAGCATCACGGCGCGGTAATCTTTCTCAATGACGCTGCTGTCGACCATCTTCGCTAGCGACTCATAGGCCAGATAGGGATAGATAGCAGTGGCACCGAAGCCGAGCAGCACCGCGAAGTGGTGCGGGTCGCGCGCACTGGCGGTTTCAACGATAATGTTGGCGTCGCAGCGCAGGCTCTTCTCAACCAGCCGCGTCTGAACCGCACCCACGATCATCGGTGCCGGAACCGGCAGGCGAGTTTCGCTGATGGCGCGATCGGAGATCACCAGCAACACAGTGCCGTTACGCACCATACGCTCCGCCTCATCGCACAGCGCATGCATCGCCTGCTCCAGCGTTTGCGTTGCCGGGCTGAAGGTGCAGTCGAGCGTGTCGGCGCGATAGTATTCGCCTTCCATGGTGATCAGCTGGTTAAAGTCAGACCACAGCAGAATTGGCGATTTAAAACTTACGCGGTGCGCCTGACCTTCTGCTTCACAGAAGACGTTCATTTCACGTCCAATACTAGTGGCCAGCGACATAACGTGGTTTTCACGCAGCGGATCGATTGGCGGGTTGGTCACCTGCGCGAACTGCTGGCGGAAATAGTCATAGATAATACGCGGGCGGCTGGAGAGCACGGCGAACGGCGTGTCGTCGCCCATCGAGCCGACAGCTTCTTGGCCGTTCTCGCCCAGCACGCGGATAATGGTATCCAGCTCTTCACTGCTGTAGGCAAACTGTTTCTGCCAGGTCGCCAGCTGTACATCGTCCAGCTCGCGGCTGCCCACCTGATCGTCGGCCAAATCTTCGAACGGCACCAGGCGCTTAACGTTCTTCTCCATCCACTCTTTGTAGGGATGACGGCTTTTGAGATCGTTGTCAGTTTCCGCACAATGCAGAATGCGCCCAATGCGGGTGTCGATCACCATCAGCTCGCCAGGACCCACACGGCCTTTTTCCACCACTTCGTCCGGCTGGTAATCCCAGATGCCGACTTCAGAGGCGCAGGTGATCAGCTTATCTTTGGTGATTACGTAGCGCGCCGGACGCAGGCCGTTACGGTCAAGGTTACACGCAGCGTAGCGGCCATCGGACATGACGATGCCCGCTGGGCCGTCCCACGGCTCCATATGCATGGAGTTGAAGTCGAAGAAGGCGCGCAGCTCCGGATCCATATCCGGGTTGTTCTGCCAAGCAGGCGGAACCAGCAGACGCATCGCGCGCACGAGATCCATGCCGCCGTTCAGGAACAGCTCCAGCATGTTATCCATCGAACTGGAGTCGGAACCAGTTTCGTTAACAAACGGCCCCGCGTTCTGCAAATCAGGGATTAGCGGCGTGTTAAATTTGTAGGCACGCGCACGCGCCCATTGACGGTTACCGGCAATGGTATTGATCTCGCCATTGTGCGCCATATAGCGGAACGGCTGCGCCAGCGGCCAGCGCGGCACGGTATTGGTGGAAAAGCGCTGGTGGAACAGACAGATCGCCGACTCCAGGCGCAGGTCCGCCAGATCGAGATAAAAGCGCGGCAGGTCAGCCGGCATACACAGGCCCTTATAAATATTGACCTGGTTCGAGAAGCTACAGATGTAGAACGCTTTATCGTCGGTCTGCTCAATGCGCTTTTCTGCGCGGCGGCGTGCCATGTAGAGACGACGCTCCATATCGCGTGGACGCCAGCCAGCCGGGGCGTTAATAAACAGCTGCTGGATGCGCGGCATAGAGGAGAGGGCAATCTCTCCCAGCACGTCCTGATTGACGGGCACATCGCGCCAGCCGACCACGGAGAGGGTCTCGCGAACCACTTCTTCTTCCACGATGCGGCGGCTCGCCTGGGCTTCTTCCTCATCATGGCTGAGGAACAGCATGCCGACGGCGTAGTTTTTTGCCAGACGCCAGCCTTTCTCTTCCGCCACCATGCGGAAAAAGCTGTCAGGTTTTTGTAATAACAGACCACAGCCGTCGCCGGTTTTGCCGTCAGCAAGAATCGCACCACGGTGTTGCATACGGGCCAGCGCGTGGATCGCGGTACGCACTACCTTGTGGCTAGGTTCGCCTTCTATATGGGCGATGAGGCCGAAACCACAGTTATCCTTTTCAAGGGATTTGTCATACAACATTTCAGTGAACCTCCCTAGGCTCTGTGGATTCCCTTTGGTCGGGCTGCGGGCGCAGGAAGGGCTGACGACGGAAGCGCGCATCATGCGCTGCACTCCTGTGTCGCCCCATCTGTCTGGCCGTTGGCGTAGTTGTCACAAGCGTCGAGGTCTTGTTACAGGGGGAATCTCTGTTACTGCATAAATATGACGGATTGAGCACCCGTCCAGAAAGCTTCCAGCGGATTTCCAACTTATCGGGAAAGCGGAATAAGGTCAAATAGCGTTCCCGGTCGTTATTTCAGGCGCTTTGTTTAAGTTAAGTCATTAATACTAACGGTTTTAATGGTAAATGAGTGTCAATAGGCCAAATATCCGCTACGGCGGAATTGTGAACTGTCTCACTGTAGGTAAGTGCTCAAATCCCTTCACCATGCTGGATAAGATGGTATTAACAGCAGGATCTGCTGCATAGCAGATTACCCGCACATCATGTATCTGTTTTTCTTATAACGGCATATTTGAATAAAACAAGCTGGCGTCATAAGCAAAATTAATCACGCTAAGTTCGAAGGTTCATGTAGATAAAGCGAATGGATATTCAAAAAATAAAAGAGATGCCGGGACAACATGCTGCTGCCGACAAAGAAAATGAAGGGCTTATAACATAGCCGCCATTAAACAGGCGGCGCTCCAGATTATTCAGTCAGGGAATTTAGTCAAGTTATTTAGCGGCTAAGCAGTAACGTCGGCGAACGTGACGTCAGTTGCACCATTATGGAGCGCAAGATGCGCTTTCCTGTGTATCACAGCGCCATCAGAGTTCTAATTACGCTATGATGAGCCTGTTATTTTTCAGGGAGTTCGTATGAAACAGATTCGCCTGCTGGCGCAGTACTATGTGGATTTGATGGTTAAGCTGGGACTGGTTCGCTTTTCGCTGCTGCTGGCGTCGGCGCTGGTGGTGCTGGCGATGGTGGTCCAGATGGCAGTCACGATGGTGCTGCGTGGGCATGTCGAGAGCATTGACGTGGTGCGCTCGGTATTCTTCGGTCTGTTAATTACGCCCTGGGCGGTCTACTTCCTTTCCGTAGTGGTCGATCAGCTGGAGGAGTCGCGTCAGCGGTTGTCGCGGCTGGTGGATAAGCTAGAAGAGATGCGCACTCGCGATTTAAAGCTGAACCAGCAGATGAAAGAGACCATCACCCAGCTCAATCAGGAGATTAACGATCGTATTAAGGCGGAGCAGGCGCGCGAACAGGTCATGGACAAGCTGCGTGAAGAGATGGCCCGCCGCGAACAGGCGCAGATCGAACTGGAGCAGCAATCCTCTTTTCTCCGCTCTTTCCTGGATGCGTCACCTGACTTGGTGTTCTACCGTAACATTGATAAGCAGTTTTCTGGCTGTAACAGCGCCATGGAACTACTGACCGGCAAGAGCGAAAAGCAGCTTATTGGCCTGACGCCGCGCGATATTTATGACGAAGACGCAGCAAGCAAAGTGCTGGAAACCGATGAGAAAGTTTTCCGCCACAACGTCTCGCTAACCTACGAACAGTGGTTGCAGTATCCAGACGGCCGTAAGGCCTGCTTTGAGATCCGTAAAGTGCCTTACTACGACCGCGTCGGCAAACGCAGCGGACTCATGGGCTTTGGCAGTGATATTACCGAGCGTAAGCGCTATCAGGACGCACTGGAGAACGCCAGCCGGGAAAAGACCACCTTTATCTCTACGATCAGCCACGAGCTGCGTACGCCGCTTAACGGCATCGTTGGCCTGAGCCGCATCCTGCTAGATACCGATCTCAATCAGGAGCAGCTGAAGTACCTGAAGACCATTCATGTTTCCGCCATTACGCTCGGCAACATCTTCAACGACGTGATTGAAGTGGACAAGATTGAGCGCCGCAAGGTGCAGCTGGATAACCAGCCGCTCGATTTCACTGGCTTCCTTGCAGATCTGGAGAACCTCTCTGGGCTCCTGGCGCAGCCAAAAGGCCTGAAGTTCGTGATGGCACCGGACTTACTGCTGCCGCACAAAATTTGCGCCGACGGCACGCGCTTGCGGCAGATCCTGTGGAACCTGATCGGCAATGCGGTGAAATTTACTCAGCAGGGCGAAATCGTGGTGCGCGTCGCCTACGAACAGAATGAGATGCTGCGTTTTGAAGTCGAAGATTCGGGGCAGGGCATTCCGCAGGAAGAGCAGGACAAGATCTTCACTATGTACTACCAGGTTAAGGATCAGCACGGCGGTAAACCGGCAACCGGCACCGGAATCGGGCTGGCGGTGTCGCGACGTCTTGCCCAAGCGATGGGCGGTGATATCAGCGTTCGCAGCGCGCCGGGGCAGGGCTCCTGCTTTACCGTATTAATCAACGCGCCGCGCGTGGCTGAAGAGGTGGAGGACGATCGTGTGGATGACAGTATGCCGCTGCCAGCGCTGCCAGCGCTGCATGTGCTGCTGGTGGAAGATATTGAGCTGAACGTTGTTGTGGCGCGCTCGGTGCTGGAAAAGCTCGGCTGTAGCGTCGAAGTTGCTATGACAGGGCAGGCCGCGCTGGAGATGTTTGACCCGCTGGAGTTCGATCTTACCCTGCTGGATATTCAGCTCCCCGATATGACTGGCCTTGATGTTTCGCGCGGCATCCATCAGCGTTATCCCGACAGCAGCCTGCCGCCGCTGGTGGCGCTGACTGCTAACGTGCTCAAAGATAAAAAAGAGTATCTGGATGCGGGTATGGATGACGTATTGAGTAAGCCGCTGTCAGTACCCGCGTTGACCGCTATGATCAAAAAGTTCTGGGATCATCAAAGCGAAGAGGCCGAAGTGGAACCCGCAGGCAGTGGTGACAAAACGCGTGCGCTGCTCGATGTACCGATGCTGGAGCAATATATCGAACTGGTTGGGCCTGGCCTGATTACTCAGAGCATGACGATGTTTGAACAGATGATGCCTGGCTATCTTGAGGTGCTAGATTCCAACCTGATGGCGCGCGACCAGAAAGGTATTGCCGAAGAAGGGCATAAAATCAAAGGTGCAGCGGGATCGGTAGGTTTACAACATTTACAGCAGGTCGCTAAACAGATTCAGAGCCCAGAGCTGCCAGCATGGTGGGACAACGTCGGCGAATGGGTTGAAGAGTTAAAACGCGAATGGTGTCAGGATGTACAGGTGCTGCGTGACTGGGTAGCGGAAGAAAGAAAAATAAGGTCCATAAAAAAATGACCCCAGTCGAGACCGGGGTGCGCGAATACTGCGCCAACACCAGGGAAAAAGCCGCTGTTGCTATACTTATAGGAGTGAAGAGCGCAGCAGCGTGGTATTGGTTAACGCTTGACATCACCTTAGCAAATTCATTAACGACTGGGTGAATATTCATTAAAATGTGTGATGTTGAGCAGCGTTTAAGTACAGAAATATTAATTTGGCAACACAGTCAAGTAAGGAATTAATTTCTACGTTGCATTGCGCTCATTTTTGCTAAATTGTCCCGGTTTTCGAGCAGTTTTCGTTTGCCGTAATAGTGGAACCCGTGTCAAAAAGCGCATTAACACAACTTAGGCGTAAAGTGGTGAAATTTTCGCGCCTAACATGATGAAATATAAAACGTAATAGCGTATGTAGCTCACTTTATCCCAAACGTTTTGGAAAGCGGGCGTTTAAAGTTCCAGATTTATATCTCACCAGCCAAATCTGCAAAAAACATCGGATGAAATTATGTACTTCTTTTGGCGCGAGTTCAGACAAAATAAGCGGCTGGATATAGGTTATTGCGTAACTAGCCGCATAAAATTGTGTAAGGTTCGCTTCTGGCTCTCAGATGAAAGTTTAATAATATGAATGTATGGTCTGTGGCTTTATCACAAATCGTTAAGTATAAGTCGTGAAAAACCATAAGCGTGTAACAAGTATGGAACCGATTCCTTTTTTAAGGAAGTGTTTGATGTCATTTGATCTGTTTTAAGATTCTGATGATAAAAGATCTGGCTGGTGGATAAAATATGCGCAATTTTTACACTCCTTCAGCTATTTTGACAGAAATGCATCACGTCAGTAATTGATTAATTCAGGGAACAGGTAAGAGAACATTGCATGAGTAAGAATAAAGGGAGCCTCTGGCAACGTATTAATCGAGTCAGGACGCGCGTCGCACTGGCAATACTGGGTTTATGGGTTGCCGGAATAGTACTATTTGCCTTTTTACCCGTGCAGTTTTCCGCTGTGGTGGTGGAACGGCAAATAGGTGCTTGGCTGCGTGGCGACTTTCATTACGTGGCCCATTCAGACTGGGCCGGTCACCATGAGATTTCACCCTGGATGGCGCTGGCGGTGGTGGCTTCGGAAGATCAGAAGCTCCCGGTGCACTGGGGATTTGATGTCGATGCGATTGAGTCGGTGCTGAGTAGCGAAGGCGAACGCATGCGCGTGGCTTCGACGCTGTCACAGCAAACGGCAAAAAACCTGTTTTTGTGGGACGGGCGCAGCTGGGTAAGGAAAGGGTTCGAAGCGGGACTCACGGTTGGCATTGAAACCGTGCATTTTGACGGTCTATCTCAATATTGTAGAGTTTGGCCTAGGGATCTTTGGCGTAGAGGCTGCATCGCAGCGCTATTTCCATAAACCGGCTAGCCGTCTGACAATGGCAGAAGCGGCGCTGCTGGCGGCAGTATTGCCAAACCCCATGCGTTTCCGCGTGACGCGCCGTCAAGCTATGTTCGTCAGCGTCAGCAGTGGATTATGCGTCAGATGCGGCAGCTGGGAGGAGAGGGCTTCCTGCAGCGTAACAATCTCAACTAAACGCTAATCTTCGTCGAAGCCAGCCTCAAAAAGCTCAATGACCGCTGCCAGCGCCTGGTTCTCTTCCGGGCCGCTGGCTTCAATCTCGATATTCCCGCCTTTCGCCGAGTCCAGCATCAGCAGGGCAATAACGCTGCTCGCTTCCGCCTCGGTGCCCGATTCGTTACGCAGCAGGACTTCAGCGTCAAAGCTCTGGACCAGTTCAAACAGCTTCATCGCGGGTCGCGCGTGCATGCCCATCTTATTTTTGATCTCAACGGTTTGTTTGACCGTCATGATTTGCGTTTTTCCAGCGTGCGATGGCGAGACTGCACATTTTTGCCGCGTGAACGAAAATAGTCCGCCAGCTGTTCAGCGATGTAAACCGAACGGTGTTTGCCGCCGGTGCAGCCGATTGCGACAGTAAGATAGCTGCGGTTATTGGTTTCCAGCATCGGCAGCCACAGCTCAAGGTAGCTGCGCGTCTGATAGATAAAGTTGTGCACTTCAGTATGGCGGTCGAGAAACGCCACCACCGGACGATCGAGGCCGGTCATCGGGCGCAGCTTAGGATCCCAGTGCGGGTTAGGCAGAAAGCGCACGTCGAAAACATAGTCGGCATCAATGGGAATGCCGTGCTTAAAGCCGAACGATTCGAATACCATCGTCAGTTCACGCTCGCGCTTGCCCAGCAGTCGCGTGCGCAGCATTTCTGCCAGTTTGTGTACCGACATTTCTGAGGTATCGATAATCAGATCCGCCCGGGAGCGCAGCGGCTCCAGCAGGTCGCTCTCTTCATCAATAGCGCTTTCCAGCGACAGATTTTTGCTGGAGAGAGGATGCAGGCGACGCGTGTCACTGTAGCGACGGATCAGCGTGTTGCGATCGGCATCCAGAAACAGCAGCTGCGGTGAAAAGGCATCCGGCAAATTGTTCAGTGCCGTTTCGAAAACTTCCGGCGATTCCGGCATGTTGCGTACGTCGATACTGACGGCTGCCGAGATATTGCGTTCCACCAGCGAATTGGCTAGCTCGGGTAACAGCACCACGGGCAAGTTGTCGACGCAGTAGAACCCCATGTCTTCAAGCGCGCGCAGCGCCACCGACTTTCCTGAGCCTGACCGACCGCTAACGATCATCAGCACCATGGCCTTCTCTCCCGTTTTAAACCGGCGCGTGCGCCGGTAAAAGCGCAGCGCGCGTTACTGCTCCTCTGGAGCTTCTGTAATAATGGCGTAGAGTTCTTCATTGCTCTGCGCAGCACGCAGGCGACGACAGACGGTTTTTTCTGCCAGACGTTTCGCGACCAGAGACAGGGTATGTAAGTGAGTTTTGCACTGATCTGCTGGCACCAACAGCGCAAACAGCAGATCAACCGGCTGGTTATCCACTGCATCGAAGGCGATAGGCTGGTCAAGGCTAATAAAGACGCCCACCGCGCGCAGCGTATCCTCTTCCAGCTTGCCATGCGGAATTGCAATACCGTTGCCGATACCCGTACTGCCCATGCGTTCACGGGTCAGGATCGCTTCAAACAGCGTTTGATGCGGCAGGTTAAGCTGCTTCGCTGCCAGCTCGCTGATAATCTCCAGCGCGCGTTTTTTACTCTGGCAGTGTACGCCGCTACGGGTACACTCCGGCGTCAGCACGGTGCTCAGTTCCAGTGTCAGATCGTTGTTCATTATCGTTTCACTTGCGAGTTCACAGAGCCGCAGGCTTACCGCGTTAAACCTTCGCGCGATATCCCGTGGCGCTTGCACAGATGGCAAAACGGGGCGGTAAATCCGCCCCATCCTGACCGCGCGGCGCGCGCTCTGCAAGCGTGAAAGTTAGTGTTTTTTCAGTTTGTCTTTATGCTTGGTCAACTGACGGGCAAGCTTATCAACCAGCCCGTCAAGCGCCGCATACATATCTTCCGCTTCCGACGTGGCGTGCAGCTCGCCGCCGTTGACGTGTAAGGTTGACTCCGCAACCTGAGTGACCTTTTCTACTTTCAGAACAATATAAACCTGATTGATACGATCGAAGTAGTGTTCCAGTTTGGCAAATTTATTGTTTACGAATTCACGCAGTGGTTCGGTGATTTCAACATTTTGCCCAGTAAGGTTTAGCTGCATAGGTCTTCCTTCTCAATTTCTGTCAAACCAGCTGTTTACGCTGGTTCGATGGCGGAATAGATAAAGACTCGCGATATTTAGCGACGGTTCGGCGCGCCACCATGATGCCCTGTTTAGATAACATGGAGGTGAGCTTGCTGTCGCTCAAGGGTTTAGCGGGATTCTCCGCTGAGATTAATTTTTTCACCAGCGCACGAATTGCCGTGGAGGAGGCTTCGCCACCACCTTCGGTGTTGACGTGGCTGGAGAAAAAATACTTAAGTTCAAAGATGCCGCGCGGGCTGTGCAGATATTTTTGCGTGGTCACACGCGAGATAGTGGATTCGTGCATATCCACCGCTTGCGCGATATCCGCCAGCACCATGGGACGCATAAACTCCTCGCCCTGCTCAAAAAATGCCTGTTGCTGCTCGACAATACAGCGCGTCACCTTCAACAGCGTATCGTTGCGGCTTTCCAGGCTTTTAATCAGCCAGCGCGCCTCCTGCAGGTTGCTGCGAATAAACTGGTTGTCGCTGTCGTTACGCGCAGCGCCACCCATTGCAGCATAATGCTGATTGATGCGCAGGCGCGGCACGCTATCGGCATTCAGCTCCACCGTCCAGCGCTTACCTACCTTACGCACCAGCACATCGGGAATGACATATTCAGGTTCGCCGGTCTGCACCGACTGGCCCGGACGTGGGTCCAGCGACTGGATCAGCAGCATCGCCTCTTTCAGCACATCTTCTTTGAAGCGGGTAACGTGCATCAGACTGCGAAAATCGTGGTTAGCGAGCAGGTCAAGATGTTCGCTGACGATAAGGCGCGCTTCGGCCAGCATCGGCGTAGCGGGTACAAACTGGGAAAGCTGCACTAGCAGACAATCGCGCAAATCGCGTGCGCCAACGCCAACCGGATCGAAGCGTTGAATGCGTTTCAACACCGCTTCGACTTCATCCAGCACCAGCTCGTCATTGCCCATGCTGTCGAGGATCTCATCAAGCGAAACGGTAAGGTAACCGGTATCATCAATCGCATCGACAATTGAAGTAGCAATGGCGCGATCGGTATCGGTGAAAGGCGTCAGATCGACCTGCCACATCAGGTAATCCTGAAGTGACTGGGTGGTTTCGCCCTGATAGACCGGCAGCTCGTCATCCTGATAGTCGGTGCCCGTGCCGGAAGGCGTACCTGCGGTGTACATCTCATCCCAGGTTGCGTCGAGCGGCAGATCGTCCGGCATCTCTTTCTGTTCAAGCGCCTCGCGCGTGTCCAGCACCTCATCTTCCTGATAGTCGCGGCTGTCGATCTCTTCATGCACTTCAGCCTGTTCCAGCAGCGGATTGCTCTCAAGTGCCAGCTGCAGCTCTTGCTGGAGCTCAAGCGTAGAGAGTTGCAGCAGTCGGATGGCCTGCTGCAACTGTGGAGTCATCGCCAGCTGTTGGCTGAACCTGAGTTGCAAACCTTGCTTCATATTCAGGACAGGATTTCCTAAGCAAACATCGTATTAACGACACCTTATCAGAGTCTGAACTCTTCGCCCAAATAAACCCGTTTAACCTGCTCATCTGCAAGAATTTCATTCGGCGTACCGTGGGCAATTAAATGCCCTTGGCTTACGATATAGGCGCGCTCGCACACCGCTAAGGTCTCACGTACGTTGTGGTCGGTAATCAGCACGCCGAGGCCGCTATCGCGCAGGTGCTCAATGATATTTTTGATGTCGATAACCGAGATGGGATCGACGCCCGCAAAGGGCTCATCCAGCAGGATAAATTTGGGATTAGCGGCAAGCGCGCGCGCAATTTCGACGCGGCGGCGTTCACCGCCCGACAATGCCTGGCCTAGGTTGTCGCGCAGATGGGCGATATGGAACTCATCCATCAGCTCGTTGGCGCGATCCTGGCGCTGCTCTTCGGTGAGATCTTCGCGAATCTGCAACACGGCCATCAGGTTGTCATAGACGCTTAGACGACGGAAAATCGACGCCTCCTGCGGCAGGTAGCCGATTCCACGGCGCGCGCGGGCGTGCAGCGGCAGGATGCTGATGTCGTCCTCGTTGATAACGATGCGGCCAGCGTCACGCGGCACAATGCCGACAACCATGTAGAACGTAGTGGTTTTACCTGCACCGTTAGGGCCAAGCAGGCCGACGATCTCGCCGGATTTTACCTGCAGGCTGACGTCTTCCACTACGCGACGGCCTTTATAAGCCTTCGCTAGGTTTTCTGCGATTAGTGTGGCCATAGCCATCAGTTACTCTTCTTCTGGCTGTTAGCGTTCTTATCCTGCAGCTGCGACGGCACCAGCACGGTGGTGACGCGTTTGCTCTGTCCCTGGCTGTAGGCCTGCATTTTCTGCTCTTTAACCAGATAGGTAATGCGATCGCCTTTGATATTGCTGTCCTGCTGCTCAATGTAAGCGTTGCCGGTCAGCTCAACGAAATCTTTCGCCGGTTCATAGTGCAATTTAGCCGCGTGGCCCTGCACTGGCTTACCGCTGTCCTGCATCTGGTAGAAGGTGGCAGGGTTACCATAGGCATCGACAATGGTTTTGTTGCTGTCGCCGCCAGGACGCATCACCACCACTTTATCAGCGGTGATTTTGATGGTGCCCTGGGTGACGATGACGTTGCCGGTAAAGGTCGCCACATTGCCTTGCAGGTCCAGCGCCTGGTTTTCAGAGTCAATGTTGACGGGTTTGTCCGAATCGCCTGTCACCGCCAGCGCGGGCAAACTGGCCGCCAGCAGCGCGCCGACTAGGAAAAACTTAAGGCTGTTGTTATGCATTTTGAATTTCAAAATAAGTTTTGACCTTTTCAATCAACTCGGCGTTTTTCGTCCGTAAATTCCCGCGCATCTTCATGCCGGTAGAGTTAAAACCACGTCCAAACAGCGTGACCTGATCGTCGGACGTCACGTCCTGAGAGACAAGGTTGACCTGCGCGTTGTCGGTTTTGATGCGCTGCAGCTGCGAATCCTGCGTCAGGGTATTCACCTCAACGTGTCCATACAGATAAAGCATACGATCTTTCGTCAATTTGGCTTTATCAGCACGCACAGACCAGGTTGGCACTTTATTTTCGTCATAGGTGGTCATGACCGGATTGTCGAACCAGCTGACTTCATCCGCCGCAAAATAAGTCACTTTTTCCGATACCAGTTTGTAAGCCAGCGCGCCCGTGGGGTTATAAACCACAGTATTGGAATTCGCGCTGGTATAGGTTGGTTCCTGAGCGTTAGCCGTAACCGGTGCGCCATTCTTATCCTGACTGGTCAGGTTCCAGCCGAGCAGCACCAGCGAAATCAAGGCCAGAATCAGCGTTATCCAACGCCTGCTTTTACTCATACTGATTGCCCTTTGGCATCCTCAAATTTGTTCTGCGCCATTAAAATCAGGTCGCACAGTTCGCGCACCGCGCCGAGTCCACCTACAATGCGCGTCACGTAGTGGGCGCGTGGCAGCAGCACCGGATGTGCATCCGCAACCGCCACGCTCAGGCCGACTCTGGCCATTACCGGCCAGTCGATAAGATCGTCGCCAATATAGGCAACCTGATCGTCGGAAAGCGACAGTTTATCCAGAAGTTCGCGATAGGCCAAAAGCTTATCCGACTGACCCTGATAAAGATGGCGAATCCCCAGCGTCTTACAGCGATCTTCCATCAGTCGCGCATTGCGTCCGGTAATAATCGCGACTTCTATATCAGAGGTTAGCAAACAGCGGATGCCATAGCCGTCACGCACGTTAAAGGCTTTTAGCTCTTCGCCATTATTGCCCATATAAATCACGCCGTCCGACATCACGCCGTCGACGTCGCAAATCAGCAGGCGGATTTGGATGGCACGCGCCATAAACTCAGCGCTGACTGGACCGTAGCAGGTTTCCACCAGGGAAGTATTTACCGACATTCTCGTTTCCTGTTCAGACTACGCCGGCGCGCAGCATGTCATGCATATGTACCACACCGAGCAGACGATCGTCATCGGCCACCAGTAGGGCAGTAATGTTTTTGTTTTGCATCAGGTTCAGCGCGTCCACTGCCAGCATATTGGGGCGCACCCGAATGCCGCCGCGCGTCATCACTTCTGAAATTGTGGCTTTCTGGAAGTCGATGCCCATATCAAAGATGCGGCGCAGATCGCCGTCAGTAAAAATACCTTCGATCTTCATCAGGTCGTCAACGATCACCGTCAGCCCTAAGTTTTTGCGCGTGATCTCCAGCAGCGCGTCACGCAGCGAGGCGTCACGCGTAATGTGCGGGATTTCGTCACCGCTATGCATAATGTCGCTAACGTGTAGCAGCAGCTTGCGTCCCAGTGCACCGCCCGGATGTGACAGAGCGAAATCTTCGGCGGTAAAGCCGCGCGCTTCCAGCAGTGCGACCGCCAGCGCATCGCCCATCACCAGCGTCGCGGTGGTGCTGCTGGTTGGCGCGAGGCCGAGCGGACAGGCTTCCTGCGGCACTTTCACGCACAGATGCACGTCGGCGACGCGGCCCATGGCGCTGTCAGGACGGCTGGTGATGCAGATCAGTTTCACATGCTGTCGTTTTAGTACCGGGATCAGCGCCAGAATCTCATTCGATTGGCCGCTGTTAGAGATAGCGAGCACGATATCGCTGCTGCCCACCATGCCGAGATCGCCGTGGCTGGCTTCACCTGGATGCACAAAAAAGGCGGGCGTACCGGTGCTGGCAAAGGTTGCGGCCATTTTCTTGCCGATATGGCCTGATTTGCCCATGCCCATCACGACGACCTTGCCCTGGCAGTGATAGATTATCTCGCAGGCGCGCGTAAAATCGTCGTTAATATATTGGTCCAGCTGCTCCAGACCTTCACGCTCAATGCGCAGTACCGCTTTTCCCGCTATCTGAAAGTCGAAGTTCGCGATTGAAAGCTGAGTTGACATGGCAAATCGGTCCTTATGTTATCCGTCGATGAAAGCGGGCTGAATACACAGCAGTGCGACCCAGACAGTAAAACCACAGAGTAAAGTATGCCTGCCAGACGACCGATACGGCGGCTACGTTGCAGGCAGAGCAGGGCAAACAGGACGCTCACGCCCGGCATCACCCAGTAATCGCGCGCAAAAGCATGCTCATCGACGCTGCCGGGATTGATGAGCGCCGGCAGACCGAGCACGATGGCGATATTGTAAATATTGGCACCGATCAGGTTGCCGATAGCGGTGTCGTCTTCGCCCTTCAGCGCACCGGCAATGACCGTGGCCAGCTCTGGCTGGCTGGTGCCCACCGCGATCAGCGTCGCACCCATCACCAGTTCGCTGACGCCGAAATAGTCAGCAAAGACGGTAGCGTTATCAATCACCATGCGTGTTGCTATCTGTAAGATAATCAGCGCGACCGCCAGCCAGAGAAACGCAACCGTATTGCCGCTCTCTTCGCGCGGCAGCTCCGCAAGCTGCTCTCGCGTCAGGGTATCGATGTTATCTCGTTCTGCGCGGCGAGCAATGCGGATCGCCACCAGCAATATAGATCAGCGCAATGGCGATCAGGCCAACACCGTCAAGACGGCTCAGGTAGTTATCAAATAACATCAGGCCACTGAGTAGTGAGACCAGCAGCATCAACGGCAGTTCGCGTCGCACCATATTGGAGTGTATGTTCAAAGGATGCAGTAGCGCTGCGCCGCCGAGAATCAAGAGGATATTCGTGATGTTGGAATCCAGCGCGGTGCCCACCGCGAGGTCCATTTGTCCGTGCTGCGCCGCTGAAAAAGAGAGGATCATCTCTGGCAGCGAGGTGCCGATACTGACAACTGTCATGCCGATGATCGCGGTGGAATATCAAAGGAGCGACACAGGATCGCGGCGCTAAACACCAGGCGATCGGCACCATAAGCCAGTAAAATCAAACCAACGATCAGTAGGGCAGAGGCTACGAACATGAAAAATCCTTGGATGAAATGCGTGGCCAGCACGTCGTGTGCGGCAGGTTTCAGGTTCTGTCATTATAAACAGGCGCTGATTTTGACCGTCCGAGCGGCAAAAGTAAATTTTATGGCCGCTTTAGCCAAATGAAGACGGTAATTTCTGCAAAGCTATCGTGCATTGACGCGTTACAGGCTACCATCCTAGCTAGGCTTTATAACGCCCGATCCACAGAAGAGGTAATAATGAACCAACAGGAAACGAACCTGGTTGAGGTTTGTGGCGTCAGTTTTTCACGCGGCGATCGCCCGATTTTTGACGATATTTCGCTGACGGTGCCGAAAGGAAAAGTCACCGCTATTATGGGGCCGTCAGGCATTGGTAAAACCACGCTACTGCGCCTGATTGGCGGCCAGCTACAGCCCGACCGCGGTGAAATCTGGTTTCGTGGCGAAAACATTCCCCGGCTGTCGCGCGCAAAACTTTATGAAGCGCGCAAAAAAATGAGCATGCTTTTTCAGTCTGGTGCGCTATTTACCGATTTGACCGTTTATGAAAACGTCGCCTGGCCGCTGCGCGAACATACCCAGCTGCCCGCGCCGCTGCTGCACACCACGGTGATGATGAAGCTGGAAGCGGTAGGGTTGCGCGGTGCGGCGCAGCTGAAACCGGCTGAGCTGTCCGGCGGAATGGCGCGGCGTGCCGCGCTGGCTCGCGCAATCGCGCTTGAGCCCGACCTGATTATGTTTGACGAACCCTTCGTGGGTCAGGACCCCATTACCATGGGCGTGCTGGTTAAGCTGATTGATGAACTGAACCATTCGCTTGGCGTAACCTGCATCGTGGTGTCGCATGACGTGCCCGAGGTGCTAAGTATCGCCGATCGCGCCTATATCGTGGCCGGGCAAAAAATTATTGCTCAGGGCAGTACGCCAGAACTGCGGCAAAATCCGGATCCGCGCGTGCGTCAGTTTTTGGATGGGATTGCGGACGGACCTGTCCCGTTCCGGTTTGCCGCCGGGGACTATCTCGCCGATTTAACCGGCTCAGGGAGAGTGTAAAACAATGTTGTTTAAGGCGCTGGCGTCATTGGGACGTCGAGGAATCGATACCTGCTCCAGCTTTGGTCGGGCAGGCTTAATGCTGTTTCATGCGCTGGTGGGCAAGCCCGCCTTTCGTAAACATGCGCCGCTGCTGGTCAGGCAACTCTACAGCGTCGGCGTCCTGTCACTGCTCATCATTGTGGTCTCAGGCCTGTTTATCGGCATGGTGCTGGGGCTACAGGGCTATCTGGTGCTCACTACCTATAGCGCGGAAACCAGTCTGGGTATGCTGGTGGCGCTGTCGCTGCTGCGCGAACTGGGGCCAGTGGTCACCGCGCTGCTGTTTGCCGGGCGCGCCGGATCGGCGCTGACGGCGGAAATTGGCCTGATGAAGGCTACCGAGCAGCTCTCCAGCATGGAGATGATGGCGGTGGATCCGCTGCGTCGCGTTGTCTCACCGCGCTTTTGGGCGGGCTTTATCAGCATGCCGCTGCTGGCGTTAATCTTTACCGCCGTGGGTATTGCCGGTGGCACGCTGGTGGGCGTGAGCTGGAAAGGCATCGATCCCGGCTTCTTCTGGTCGGCGATGCAGAACGCGGTCGATTTTCGCACTGATGTCATCAACTGCATAATTAAAAGCGCTGTTTTCTCCGTTACAGTCACTTGGATTGCGCTGTTTAACGGTTATGACGCGATTCCAACTTCGGAAGGGATCAGCCGCGCGACGACGCGTACCGTGGTACATGCCTCAGTGGCGGTGCTCGGTCTGGATTTGGTGCTGACAGCACTGATGTTTGGGAACTAATGCAATGCAAAGCAAAAAAAGCGAAATTTGGGTTGGCGTGTTTATGCTTCTGGCGCTGGTGGCGATGTTGTTTCTCTGCCTGCGCGTAGCGGATCTTAAATCTCTCGGCACTCAACCGACGTGGCAGCTCTATGCCACCTTCGATAATATTGGCGGCCTGAAAGTAAGCTCGCCGGTCAAAATCGGTGGTGTGGTGATTGGCCGCGTCACCGATATCTCTCTTGAACCTAAAACCCTGTTGCCGCGCGTCACTATGGAGATCAGCGATGAGTATGCAGATAAAATCTCCGATACCAGTTCGCTGGCGATCCGCACGCAAGGCTTACTCGGCGAGCAGTTTTTAGCGTTGAATTTAGGCTTTGACGATCCCGAGCTGGGCTCGGCGATGTTAAAAGACGGCGACACGCTGCGTGACACTAAGTCAGCTATGGTGCTGGAGGACCTGATTGGTCAATTCCTGTACAAAAGCGGCGACAATAAAAACGACACAGATAACAAGGATTCGCAGGGCAACGACAGCGCGCCTACGGCCCCGGCCCAACCCTGAGAGGTAAAAACAGATGTTTAAACGTTTCCTGATGATTGCCATGCTGGTCATTGCGCCACTGGCCGAGGCGAATGCAGCCGATCAAACTAACCCCTATAAACTGATGAACGAAGCGGCGGCGAAAACCTTTACGCGCCTGAAAAATGAGCAGCCGAAAATCAAGCACAATCCTGACTATCTGCGCGACGTCGTGCGTCAGGAGCTGCTGCCTTACGTACAGATCAAATATGCCGGTGCGTTAGTGCTGGGCCGCTACTATCGTGAAGCGACCCCGGCGCAGCGCGACGCCTATTTCAGCGCGTTTGGCGATTATCTGGCACAGGCCTACGGCCAAGCGCTGGCCCTCTATCACGGTCAGACTTACCAGATCCAGCCGGAGCAGTCGCTGGACGGCAAAAATATCGTCGCTATTCGCGTGACCATTGTTGATCCCAACGGCCGTCCGCCGGTCCGCCTGGATTTCCAGTGGCGTAAAAACAGCCAGACCGGAAACTGGCAGGCTTATGACATGGTGGCGGAAGGCGTCAGCATGATTACCACTAAGCAAAATGAGTGGGGCGACCTGCTGCGGACTAAAGGCATTGATGGCCTGACCGCGCAGCTTAAAAATTCTGCGGCACAGCCGATTACGCTGGATAAACAGTAACGATGCATGAGTCATTACGCTGGCAGCGTGACACCAGCACGCTGTCGCTCTTTGGCGAATTAGATCGCGATACGCTGTTGGCGCTGTGGCAGCAGCGCTACACGCTGATCAACAATGTAGAGGTTATTGACGTTTCCGCGCTGGCGCGTGTCGACTCAGCTGGTCTGGCCCTGCTGGTGCACCTGCGGGAAATCGCACGCGCGCAGGGCGTGACGCCGCGTTTTAGCGGCATCAGCGATAAATTAGAGTCGTTGATTACCCTCTATAACCTTCAGCAGATTATTGTTTCTGCGGAAAAAATCGCCTGACCGCTTTTATATACTCTTAAGCCCCTGTTTTTCACAGGGGATTTTGCATGTTTAAGAGTCCGCCGCTTTCCTCTAAGATGTTACCCTTTATTATTTTCAACTGAAGTAATGAGCGATGGAAAACAGTGAAATTCAGGCCGTGCTAATGAAAGCGCTGCCGCTGGACGAAGCGCATGTGATGAGCAACGACGGCAGCCACTTTCAGGTGATTGCCGTAGGTGAAATGTTTAGCGAACTGAGCCGTGTAAAAAAACAGCAGGCCGTCTACGCGCCGCTGATGGAATACATAGCCGACAACCGCATTCATGCCGTCTCTATTAAAACCTATAACCCTGCTGAATGGGCGCGTGACCGTAAACTTAACGGTTTCTGAGTATTCATCAGGGAGTGCTCGCCACAGGCGAGCTCTACCCGTCTTTAGCTAATTGAGAGCCGTGTTAATGGACAAATTTCGTGTGCAAGGCCCCACCCGTCTGAGTGGTGAAGTGACCATTTCCGGGGCGAAAAATGCCGCGCTGCCCATTCTTTTTGCTGCTTTGCTGGCCGAAGAGCCGGTTGAGATCCAGAACGTGCCGAAGCTGCGTGATATCGATACCACCATGAAGCTACTGAGCCAGCTGGGTGCGAAGGTTGAGCGCAACGGTTCCGTACACGTCGATGCCAGCAACGTTGATATTTACTGTGCGCCGTACGAGCTGGTGAAAACCATGCGTGCCTCTATCTGGGCGCTGGGTCCGCTGGTGGCACGTTTCGGCCAGGGACAGGTTTCTCTGCCGGGCGGCTGCGCGATTGGCGCGCGTCCGGTGGATCTGCATATTACCGGCCTCGAGCAGCTGGGTGCAGAGATCAAACTGGAAGAGGGCTATGTTAAAGCCTCTGTTGATGGCCGCCTGAAAGGCACGCATATCGTCATGGACAAAGTGAGCGTCGGCGCGACTGTCACCATTATGAGTGCGGCAACACTGGCGACCGGCGTCACTATTATTGAAAACGCGGCGCGTGAGCCAGAAATCGTCGACACCGCTAACTTCCTGATTACGCTTGGCGCGAAAATCAGCGGTGCGGGCACAGATAAGATCACTATTGAAGGCGTTGAGCGTCTGGGTGGCGGCGTTTATCGCGTACTGCCGGATCGTATCGAAACCGGGACCTTCCTCGTGGCGGCGGCAATTTCTGGCGGTAAAGTGCTGTGCCACAATACCCAGCCGGACACTCTGGACGCCGTACTGGCGAAGCTGCGTGACGCAGGTGCTGACATTGAGACGGGCGAAGACTGGATTAGCCTGGACATGCACGGCAAACGCCCGAAAGCGGTGAACGTGCGTACTGCGCCGTATCCTGGCTTCCCGACCGATATGCAGGCGCAGTTCACCCTGCTTAATCAGGTGGCGGAAGGTACTGGCGTTATTACCGAAACCATTTTTGAAAACCGCTTTATGCACATCCCTGAGCTGATTCGTATGGGTGCGCATGCGGAGATCGAGAGCAACACGGCGATCTGCCACGGCGTAAAAAAACTGTCTGGCGCGCAGGTCATGGCGACCGATCTGCGTGCATCGGCAAGTCTGGTGCTGGCGGGTTGTATCGCTGAAGGCACGACGCTGGTAGATCGTATCTACCATATCGATCGTGGTTACGAGCATATCGAAGACAAGCTGAAAGCGATCGGTGCCCACATCGAACGCGTCAGCGGCGAATAGTTCTCGCCTCTGAGATGAAACTAGCCACGTTCGCACGGCTGGTTTTTTTTTGCCTTGAGGATCGCGGATCCGGCAAGATCTTACATACTCGTTACCGTGTTTCAGCTGGGATCGAATCCGCTTTTTACGATCCAGCAGCTTATGTGTTTGCGCATCGTAGTAGCGGCTTGGCCAGATCTCGGCAGGGTGAACGTCGATCGCGTCAGCAATAAGCAACTCGCCTTTCGGCTAGGGACGCTAAAGGGCATTGGCCAGCGTAGAGGAACTTAACCCTGCCTGACGTGATAGCGCTGCCAGCGTAGTGCCGCGCCTGCGCAGTGCAGCAATGACATCTGCCGGATGCCAGTCTCAATCCTTTTTTGCATATCGCATTCTCCTTGTTCCGTGCGTTAACTATTCCTGTGCCATTCCAGTGTTACGGGTTTTATATCTGGAAACTTATGGCTTTTATATCAGATAGTTTCCGTTTGATTCCAGTAATTTTTGGCGCTGTCCAGAAGAAGTGCGCGCCGCTACGCAAAAGCGTGGCAACGAATGAAAAATGTTTCGGTGAAACGAGAGGTGAAGGGTAAAACAGCGGAGCTGCGGACGCAGCTCCGAAAAGGCATTAAAAATCGCGCTGCACAGACATATGCGCCAGTGCTTCAAGCGCGCTGCGCCAGGGCGATTCCGGCAGCGCATTAAGCGCTTCAATGGCTTTATCCGCTTCCTGCTCGGCGCGCTTGCGCGTCCACTCCAGCGAGCCGCACTGCTGCATCGCGGCCAGTACAGGCTCCAGAAGATGACGACCGTTGCCCTGTTCAATGGCTTCGCGAATCATATTTGTCTGTTCCGGCGTACCGTTATGCATCGCATGCAGTAATGGCAGAGTAGGTTTACCTTCGCTCAGATCGTCGCCGGTATTTTTACCCAGCGTGGCACCATCAGCGCTGTAGTCGAGCAGGTCGTCAATTAACTGGAAAGCGGTGCCAAGATAGCGCCCATAATCCTGCATCGCTTTTTCCTGCACTGAGGTTGCCTCAGCGAGTATGGCAGATGCCTGCGATGCGGCTTCGAACAAACGCGCGGTTTTACTGTAAATCACGTGCATATAGCTTTCTTCCGTGATGTCAGGATCGTTGACGTTCATCAGCTGCAGCACTTCACCTTCGGCAATCACGTTCACGGCTTCGGACATCAGCGCCAGAATGCGCAGCGAACCCATGCTGGTCATCATCTGAAAAGCGCGCGTGTAAATAAAATCGCCGACCAGCACGCTGGCCGCATTGCCGAACGCCGCGTTAGCGGTAGCTTTACCACGACGCATATCGGATTCATCCACCACATCGTCGTGCAGCAGCGTGGCGGTATGGATAAATTCGATCAGCGCCGCATTCGTGACGTGCAAGTCGCCCTGATAGCCGAGCGCGCGTGCAGAGAGCACGGCTATCATCGGACGGATGCGCTTGCCGCCGCCGCTGATGATGTAATATCCCAGCTGGTTAATCAGCGAGACATCGGAATTCAGCTGGTCGAGGATGGTCTGGTTGACGGCCGCCATATCCTGCGCGGTTAATTCATTAATCTGTTCTAAGTTCATTCGTCTTTTCAGCTTTGACTCGTTTCAACGGCATATGGTACGTGCTTTAACCAGCCTGAGTTCAGGTTATCTGTTACTGATTGTACTTGAATTTTCCGGATGAGAAACGTTTGCGATCGGCCTGTGTTTTTTTCTGCAAGAGAGTGCAACGTGCACTTGTCTTCTTCTGGAGTTTTGCGTAGAATTCGCGCCCTATTGTGAATATTGCCGCCTTGTGAACGAAAGGCATGCGCAGAAGCGGAGTTTTATATGTACGCGGTTTTCCAAAGTGGTGGTAAACAACACCGAGTGAGCGAAGGTCAGACCGTTCGCCTGGAAAAGCTGGACATCGCAACCGGTGAAACCATTGAGTTTGACCAGGTGCTGATGATCGCAAATGGCGAAGACGTGAAAATCGGCGCGCCACTGGTTTCAGGCGGCGTGATCAAAGCTGAAATCGTTGCGCACGGTCGTGGCGAGAAAGTTAAAATCGTTAAGTTTCGTCGTCGTAAGCACTACCGTAAGCAGGCTGGCCACCGTCAGTGGTTCACTGATGTGAAAATTACTGGCATCAGCGCTTAAGAGGAGATCTGACAAATGGCACATAAAAAAGCTGGTGGCTCGACTCGTAACGGTCGTGACTCCAATGCAAAACGTCTGGGTGTAAAACGTTTCGGTGGCGAATCTGTTCTGGCAGGTAGCATCATCGTTCGTCAGCGTGGCACCAAATTCCACGCCGGTAACAACGTAGGTTGTGGTCGTGACCACACCCTGTTTGCTACCGCAGACGGTAAAGTAAAATTCGAAGTGAAAGGTCCGAACAACCGTAAATACATCAGAATCGTTGCTGAGTAAGGTTGTCGTGACGCAGACAGCGACTGTCTGAACGCACGAAAGTAAGCCCCGCTAATACGGGGCTAATGAGATGGTCCCCCCCGCTCAGTGAGCGGTACGC
>JAUHTP010000029.1:0-39753 GCA_031332935.1 Candidatus Pantoea bathycoeliae
CACCCTGCCGGCGTACCGCTCACTGAGCGGGGGGGACCATCTCATTAGCCCCGTATTAGCGGGGCCTGTTTTTATTTTGGCATCGCTTCCAGCGGGATAATCGCACCGCGATGTTGAATCAGCGTGCTGGTGGTTAAATGCCCGCGTTCGGCAGACGCCTCCGCTGAGCCGCTGTGACAAATAACCGGCGCTAAATGAGTCGCCTGCGGCGGTGGTATCCACCACGCGCGCAGGATCTAGGCGCACGGCGGGAACATCAATCAGCGCATCGTCACCGAGCGCAACCAGGCAGGCAGGATTCCGCCCCGCGTTTGATTACGATTTCGCTGGCACCCGCTTCGCGCGTGCGCTCAATCACTGCGCTCACCGGATGATCGCCCCACAGCAGATTTTCGTCATCCAGCGTCAGGAAGGCGATATCGGTGCGCTGTAGCATCGCGCTGTAGGCCTGCTGCGCGCTCGCTTTGTCATCCCACAGGCGCGGCAGCGATCCAGCAGCGTCATCAGTTTTTCACGGCTCTCGGCAGGCAGGATCGCCAAGGAAATGCCGCTCAGGTAGAGATAGTCGTAGTGCGTTAGCTCATCCACAATAGCGGCAGCTTGCGGGCCGTCAAGTCAGTAGCGCGCGGCGGCGTCACTACGCCAATACCAGAAGGTGCGCTCACCCGTATCGTCAGTTTCAATGACGTACAGGCCCGGCATTTTGTTCTCCAGCCGCTGGATCAGCCGGGTATTGACCTTTTCCTGCTGCCACGCGGCAATCATCTGTTCGCTAAACGAGTCAATACCCAGCGCCGTCACGTAATCGACGCTCAGCTGCGCCTCATTGACCTGCCGCGCCAGATAAACCGCCATGTTCAGCGTATCGCCGTCAAAGCCGCGTTTGATGTTCTCACCCGATTTCGGACAGCTCAATCATGCATTCGCCAATAATGGCTATTTTTTTATGCGTCATGGTATTTGGCCTGTAGAGAAATAGTGCTTTAGTCTCGCGTCTGGTATGGCAGACGTCAATGCTTTTTAAAGCGGTTTTTTAATTCCACTTAAGTGTAAAAAATACTGTCTTAGCGGCGATTTAGCGGCCAAAGGCAGGCTTTTTTTCACGATTGCGTCTTATTCAGGTTGGTACAGTCTGTAATCTTATGTGACCAGGGGATGGATAAAGTTATCACGGCGACCGCCGATACTTGCCGCTGAGTTGTCACATGGCATTCGCCACCAACCAGGAAAAAACCATGAATGAAGAATATTAGTCATCGGCTACCTTCTTCAACTGACATCAACCCACAACAGGAAGCGCGTCTCTTCTGGCAGCAATGCCAACCATTCTACACTTTCCAGCCGATATACTAGGTATCGGGCCGGTTGCTGGCAATTGAGATCCTGACCGCAGTAACGCACCCAACCGCGCCGGAGAAGCGATTATCGCCGGAGTCCTACTTTGAAGCGCTGGAGATTCATCAGCGCCTGCATGTTGTTCATGAGCAGCTTGATCTGCTGAAAGAGTGGCAGCGTTTTTTCTGCGACAATAAAATAAAGTGGTGGCATCGGTCAATATTGACGGGCCTACGATGATCGCGCAGATGCCGGCACAGGGCTACTTTTTTTCACGCCCGGTCTCTTTCACAACTTAATCATCTGCCGCTTCAGCTTACCTGATGCCGTTCCACAGCGTCTCTACTATCTTTAACGGAGACTGTGGAAAGGCAAGGAGGAAGCGAGATGTCGCGTGCGGGAAAAGCTGTTAGCTGGGTAGTAGGGATTTTTTTGTTGTTGGTTGTGGTTGTGGTAGTCATAGGGACTTTTGACTGGAATCGCCTGAAGCCAACCATCAACCAGAAAGTCTCGACGGAACTTAATCGCCAGTTCGCCATTCGCGGCAATTTAGGCATCGCCTGGGAGCGCAACCGGGATGAACCAGGCTGGCGTAGCTGGATACCTTGGTCGCACGTTCACGCCCAGGACATTATGTTAGGCAATCCGCCCGAGATGGCGGAAGTCACGATGGTGCATATAGAGCGCGTCGACGCTACGCTGGCACCGCTGGCGCTGCTGCATAAAGAGGTCTACATCCCATGGATTAAGCTCCAGCAGCTTCATGCGTGGCTGATTCAGACCGCTGACAAGAAGAACAACTGGACCTTCGATCTCGCCAACAGTGACAATCCCAATCCTAATGCTCCGCCTTCCGCCTGGTCATTTCGCCTCGACAATATTCTGTTTGACCAGGGCCTGGTGCGCTACCGCGATGCGGTAAACAAAGCGGACGTTACGGTAAAAATTAATCCACTTGGCAAGCCGGTGCCTTACGCACAAATTGCTGGAGGTGATGATGCGCAGAAAGGCGCGGGCGATTTTGTTTTCGGCTGGGAAGCGCGCGGTACCTATAACAACGAGCGTCTGGAAGGGGAAGGCAAAACCGGCGGCATGCTGTCACTGCGCAGCAGAAACACGCCATTCCCGGTGCAGGCCGACGTGCGTAGTGGCACCACGCGCGTGCAGGTTACGGGCGGTATTCACGACCCGATGAATCTCGGTGGCCTGGATGTACGGCTGCGTTTCTCCGGCGATACGCTCGCTAATCTTTATGGCCTGACCGGCGTGCTGCTTCCCGATACGCCGCCGTATGAGACCGATGCTCACCTGATTGCCCGCTTCGCCGGGAAGAAAGGGCCGGAATACCGCTATGAAAACTTTAACGGCCATATCGGCGACAGCGATATTCACGGTTCACTTACCTATACCAAGGGCAAACCGCGCCCGGCGCTGGTCGGTGAGCTGAGTTCGAAACAGCTGCGCATGGCGGATCTGGGGCCGTTGATCGGCGTCGACTCCGGTAAGGGCAGCGCCAAAACCGAACAGGCGAAGGCGAAACGCGGCGATAAATCAGTGCAGCCTGCCGATCGCGTGCTGCCGCATGACAAGTTCGATACCAAAAGCTGGGATGTCATGGACGCTGACGTGAAGTTCAGCGGCAAGCGTATCGAACATGGCAGTTCGCTGCCGTTAAGCGATCTTTATACCCATTTACAGCTGAAAAACGGCGATCTGCTGCTTGATCCGCTGCGCTTCGGCATGGCGGGCGGCTCACTGAACAGCACCATTCGCCTTGAAGGGGATAAGTCGCTCATGCGCGGCAGCGCCGATATTCACGCGCGCCGGCTGCATCTGCGCCAGCTCTTCCCGGACGTTGAGGCGATGCAGCGCAGCCTGGGCCAGCTCAACGGCGACGCCAGCTTCACCGGCACCGGTAACTCAGTGGCCGATCTGCTGGCGACCAGCAACGGCCAGCTGAAGCTGCTGATGAACGATGGCTTAATCAGCCGTAGCCTGATGGAGATCGCCGGGCTTAACGTCGGTAACTATGTGGTCGGCAAGCTGTTTGGCGACGATGAGGTGCGTATCAACTGCGTCGCAACTGACGTGAAGCTGCAAAACGGCGTGGCAACACCAAACCTGTTTGTGTTTGATACCGAGAATGCAGTGATCAACGTGACCGGCAACGCCAACTTCGCCAATGAGCGCATGGACCTTTCGATTAACCCAGAGAGTAAAGGCATCCGTATTGTTACGCTGCGCTCACCGCTCTACGTGCGCGGTACCTTCAAAAACCCAGACGCAGGCGTCAAGGCCGGGCCACTACTGGCACGCGGCGCGGCGGCTGTGGCGCTGGGGACCGTTGTCGGGCCTGCCGCCGCGCTGCTGGCCCTGATCAGCCCAAGCGATAATGAGGATAACCAGTGCAGCAATGTGCTGCAGCAGATGAAGAATAAGAAGTGATCAGTTGCGGTAGAGCACTTTGATAATGTGGTAACCAAACGCGGTTTTCACCGGTCCGTAGGGTTTCAGCAGCGGACAGGTGAAGACCGCTTTGTCAAAGGCCGGCACCATCTGGCCCTGACGGAATTCCCCTAAATCCCCGCTGTTGCGCCCGGAAGGGCAGGTCGAGTGTTTCTTCGCAAGCTGCTGAAAACTGGCACCCTTTCCCAGCTTCGCCAGCAATTCTTTCGCCTGCGCTTCCTCTTTCACCAGGATGTGTAAAGCCGCCGCGGTTTTCGCCATGATAGTCTCACGATTGTGTATACTGGCGGCCCATTATTTCATCCCCTTCTCTTTTTACTGAGCGATTTTTACTATGCGTTTAAACCCCAGCCAACAACGTGCCGTCGAGTTTGTCACCGGTCCCTGTTTGGTGCTGGCCGGGGCGGGATCGGGCAAAACCCGCGTGATTACCAACAAGATTGCCCATCTGATCCGCGAGTGCGGCTATCAGGCACGCCATATCGCGGCGGTCACCTTCACCAATAAAGCCTCCCGCGAGATGAAAGAGCGCGTGGCGCAGACTCTCGGCAAAAAAGAGGCGCGCGGCCTGATGATTTCCACTTTCCATACGCTGGGGCTGGAGATTATCAAGCGCGAGTATGCCGCGCTGGGTATGAAGTCGAACTTCTCGCTGTTTGACGATACCGACCAGCTGGCGCTGCTGAAGGATTTGACGCAGCCGTGGCTGGAAGAGGACAAGACGCTGCTACAGCAGCTGATCTCTACTATCTCCAACTGGAAGAATGACCTGATTGACCCGACGCGTGCCGCCGCGCTGGCGCGCAGCGAGCGCGATAATATTTTTGCCCACTGCTACAGCCTGTACGATCAGCACCTTAAGTCTTGCAACGTGCTCGATTTCGACGACCTGATCCTGCTGCCGATGCTGCTGTTGCAGCGCAATGAAGAAGTGCGTGAGCGCTGGCAGCAGCGCATCCGATATCTGCTGGTGGATGAGTATCAGGATACCAACACCAGCCAGTATGAGCTGGTGAAGCTGCTGGTGGGTGCGCGTGCGCGCTTTACCGTGGTAGGCGACGACGATCAATCTATTTATTCGTGGCGCGGTGCACGGCCGCAAAACTTGGTGCTGCTGAAAGAGGATTTCCCGGCGCTCGAGGTGGTTAAGCTGGAGCAGAACTATCGCTCATCGCAGCGCATCCTGAAAGCGGCGAATATCCTGATCGCTAACAACCCGCACGTGTTTGAGAAGCGGCTGTTCTCCGAGCTGGGTTTAGGGAGCGAGTTAAAAGTCGTGACGGCGAACCATGAGGATCATGAGGCAGAGCGCGTGGCGGGCGAACTGATCGCCCATCACTTTATCAACAAGACCCAGTACAAAGATTACGCCATTCTCTATCGCGGCAACCACCAGTCGCGGGTGTTTGAAAAACTGCTGATGCAGAACCGTATTCCCTATCGTATCTCTGGCGGCACCTCGTTTTTCTCGCGCCCGGAGATCAAGGACCTGCTGGCCTATTTGCGCATACTGACCAATCCAGACGACAACAGCGCGTTTTTGCGTATCTTCAATACGCCGCGCCGCGAGATCGGTCCGGCGACGCTGCAAAAGCTGGGAGAATGGGCGAATCTGCGCAACAAAAGCCTGTTCAATGCCAGTTTTGACGTGGGGTTAGGGCAGACGCTAAATGGACGTGGCCTCGAGCACCTGCAGCGCTTTACCCACTGGCTGAACAAGATTGTACAGATGACCGAGCGCGAGCCGGTAAATGCGGTGCGCGATCTTATCCGCGGCATCGACTATGAAAGCTGGCTGTTTGAAACCTCAGGCAGCCCGAAAGCGGCCGAGATGCGCATGAAGAACGTCAATATGCTGTTTCAGTGGATGACGGAGATGCTGGAAGGCAGCGATATTGATGAGCCGATGACGCTGACCCAGGTGGTGACGCGCTTTACGCTGCGCGACATGATGGAGCGCGGCGAAAGCGATGAAGAACTCGATCAGGTGCAGTTGATGACGCTGCACGCCTCGAAAGGACTGGAGTTCCCCTATGTTTTTCTGGTCGGCATGGAAGAAGGCCTGTTGCCGCATCAGAGCAGCATTGATGAGTACAACATCGAAGAGGAGCGTCGTCTGGCCTACGTGGGCATCACGCGCGCGCAGAAAGAGCTGACCTTTACGCTGTGCCGCGAGCGTTGCCAGTATGGCGAGTTGGTGCGACCGGAGCCGAGCCGCTTTTTGCTGGAGCTGCCGCAGGATGATGTAGTCTGGGAAACCGAGCGTAAGGTGGTGAGTACGGAAGAGCGCATTAAAACCGACCAGAGCCGCGTGGCAGGATTGCGCGCCATGCTTGATAAGGCGAAAAAGGGCTGAAGGTCCTTTGTATTAAAAGACAGTCAGCGGCCAGTGCAGATAAGACTGGTAATGGCTCTCTTGCTCAAGCAGCTCTGCACGCAGTGGGTGTGCCTCAAGCCAGCCTGACGGCAGCGTAAGGCGCAGCTCATCGTCCTCAGCCTGCAGGCGCACGGCAGGTAAAGTGTCATCGCGACGACGGCTGGAGAAGATAATCGCCAGCCGCAGCAACCGGCATAAACGTTCGGCAAGGCGCGGCGGCACCGCGTTCTGCTGCGTCAGCAGCGCCAGATCGATGCTGCCGCTCTGGTTGTGTAGCAGACAGGCCAGTAGTTTCTTTTGTGCGGGAGTAAAGCCGGGAAGATCGAGGTGGCGGACAAGATAGGCGGCGTGCTGCGGGGCTTGGCGGAAATCAACGCTAAGGCCAATTTCATGTATCGCGCAGGCGCTAAGCAGTAACTCCCGACAGCGCTGATCCAGCTTCCACGCGGCGCTGACCTGACGAAAAAAAACGTCGGCCAGCTGGCGCACGCGCGCCGCCTGCTCCACATCAATCGAAAAACGGCGCTGCACATTCTGTAGCGTGCGGGTACGAATATCGCGATCGACCGGCAAATGCAGCATACCGTAGACCAGCCCTTCACGCAGCGCACCGCCCGCCAGCGTCATGCTTTCAATGCCTAGCTCCTGGAACACGGCGATCAGGATCGACAGGCCGCTGGGGAAAACCAGCGCACGCTCCAGCGTTAACCCTTCTATCTCCAGCTCTTCCAGCTTGCCGCACTGAATGGCGCGCTGTTTGAGCTGCTGTAGCTTGCTCAGGGTAATGCGCTCATCCATCCCTTGCGCCACCATAATCTCCTGCAGCGCCTGTACAGTGCCGGATGCACCTACACACGCTTCCCAGCCGGGCGTGCGCAGCGGCGTCACAATGGGGCAGAGCATGTCGCGCGCAGCCTGTTGAGCCGCGGCAAAGTTCTCTTTTGCCAGATGGCGGTCGCTAAAAAAGCGCTCAAGCCAGGTGACGCAGCCCATCGACAGGCTAAAGAGCACAGAGGCGTGAGAGCCGTCGCCGGTCGCCAGCTCGGTACTGCCGCCGCCAATATCGACGACCAGCCGTTTATCTGAGCCGCCCGTAGTGTGCGCCACGCCCTGATAGATCAGGCGCGCTTCCTCTTCACCGCTGATAACGTTAATAGGGCAGCCAAGGATCTGCTGTGCGGTAAACAGGAATTCAGCCGCGTTGGCGGCAAGGCGCAGCGTGGCGGTTGCGACCACACGGATCTGCTCGGAAGGGATGTCCTGCAGCTGTTCAGAAAAGAGCTTTAAACTCTCCCAGCCGCGCGTCATGGCCTCGACTGAGAGATGGTTATTTTTATCCAGGCCGGCAGCCAGACGCACCTTACGTTTGATACGCGCGACGGTCTGGATACTTCCGGATACTTCGCGCACCACCAACATATGAAAGCTATTGGAGCCCAAGTCGATCGCAGCATAAAGTGACGATGCGCTTAGCATGTGTGGATTAACCCGAACGTTTGCGGTTGTTGTTACGCGGCGCTCTACGGCGATTCGCGTTATTGCCACCGCGACGCGGACCGTTGCCAGTGCGGCTGCGCGCCAGACGTTTCGGTAGCGGCAGATCGTCCATCAGCGCATCGCTGTTGTACTTGCTCACCGGAATGCTGTGGCCGATGTACTCTTCAATCGCCGGCAGGTTCAGGGCGTACTCTTCGCACGCCAGGCTGATGGAGTGCCCGCTTGCACCCGCGCGGCCGGTACGACCGATGCGGTGGACGTAATCTTCACGATCGTCAGGCAAATCGTAGTTAAAGACGTGCGTCACTGCCGGAATATGCAGCCCGCGCGCCGCCACATCGGTGGCGACCAGAATATCAACGTCACCTTTGGTGAAGTCATCCAGAATGCGCAGGCGCTTCTTCTGTGCCACGTCGCCGGTCAGCAGGCCGACACGATGGCCATCGGCAGCCAGATGGCCCCAGATGTCTTCGCAGCGATGCTTGGTGTTGGCGAAGACAATGGCGCGCTCTGGCCACTCTTCTTCCAGCAGCGTTTGCAGCAGGCGCATCTTTTCTTCGTTTGACGGATAGAAAAGCTCTTCTTTGATACGGTGACCCGTTTTCCGCTCTGGCTCGACTTCAACGTATTCAGCGTTGTTCATGTGTTCGAAAGCCAGTTCGCGCACGCGCCACGAGAGCGTGGCGGAAAAGAGCATGCTCAGGCGCTGCGTTGCAGGCGGCATGCGGCGGAACAGCCAGCGAATATCTTTAATAAAGCCGAGATCGAACATGCGGTCGGCTTCGTCCAGCACCAGTACCTGGATCGCGCCGAGGTTAATATGGTTCTGTTTAGCGTAATCGATCAGACGACCCGTTGTGCCGGCCAGAATGTCGACGCCGTCAGCCAGCACTTTCAGCTGTTTGTCGTAACCGTCGCCGCCGTAGGCCAGACCCAGCTTCAAACCGGTTGCCTGCGCCAGCGGTTCAGCATCAGCGTGGATCTGCACAGCCAGTTCTCGTGTCGGAGCCATGATCAACGCGCGTGGCTGATTGATCTGACGGCCTTCCTGCGCCGGGTGAGAGAGAAGATGATGAAACGTCGACGTCAGGAACGCCATCGTTTTGCCGGTACCGGTTTGCGCCTGGCCTGCAACATCACGCCCTGAAAGCGTAAGGGGCAGAGCTAACGCCTGAATAGGCGTGCAATGATGAAAGCCTTTTTTATCAAGGGTTTCCACCACCAGAGAGTGCAGGGCGAAGTCGGAAAACTTCTTTTCTGTTAAGTGTGTTTTGCTCATAGTGTGGTAGAATATCAGCTTACTATCGCTTTACGAAAGCGTATCCAATGAAATAAAGTCAACCTTCGTTGGTAAACTTTACGCCAATTCGCCAGGCATAATATAATCTTGTGGAGTAATACATGAGCAGCGATAAAATCGTTCACCTAACCGATGACAGTTTCGATGCAGACGTTCTGAAAGCAGAAGGTGTCACACTGGTTGATTTCTGGGCTGAATGGTGTGGTCCTTGCAAAATGATCGCCCCGATTCTCGACGAAGTTGCCGAAGAGTACGACGGTAAGCTCACCATCGCCAAGCTGAACATTGACGATAACCCGGCCACCGCGCCGAAGTACGGCATCCGCGGCATCCCAACGCTGCTGCTGTTCAAAAACGGTGAAGTGGCCGCCACAAAAGTAGGCGCGCTGTCTAAAAGCCAGCTGAAAGAGTTCCTGAACGCCAACTTGGCGTAACCGGGACAGAACGTTCGGTAGTGGTGATTTTTCTTCCACTGCTGGACGTTCGCATTTTAGCGTGCTAAGTTAATTTAACTGAATTACGCACTTACCTTGTAGTTTGCATCTTAAATATTTCCTTTGTTAAACCCTGTAAACGTTCCGTGTACAGCGTTTAGCAATTCTGACGGTTACAGCACCACTTTTGGGCATCGTATTTCAACCGTCTCTCTCGCTTCCAGTCGCAATCCCTGACGATGATCGTCGAGAAGAGTTGAAAGCGCTATTAACAGGCATGGAATATTAAGCCATACCATTCACGACCAACATTTCGAGAATTACCCCGAGTTTAAGAACCCATCACTATGAATCTTACCGAATTAAAGAATACACCGGTTTCTGAGCTGATAACCCTCGGCGAAAATATGGGGCTGGAAAACCTGGCGCGTATGCGCAAACAGGATATTATTTTCGCCATCCTCAAACAGCACGCGAAAAGCGGCGAGGACATCTTCGGTGATGGTGTACTGGAGATATTGCAGGATGGATTTGGTTTCCTCCGCTCTGCAGACAGCTCCTACCTCGCCGGTCCCGATGATATCTACGTTTCTCCCAGCCAAATTCGCCGCTTTAACCTTCGTACTGGTGACACCATTTCCGGCAAAATTCGTCCGCCGAAAGAGGGTGAGCGTTATTTTGCGCTGCTGAAGGTTAACGAGGTTAACTACGATAAGCCGGAAAACGCGAGTAGTAAGATTCTGTTCGAAAACCTGACGCCGCTGCATGCTAACAGCCGTCTGCGTATGGAGCGCGGCAATGGTTCGACGGAAGACCTTACCGCTCGCGTACTGGATCTGGCTTCGCCGATCGGTCGCGGCCAGCGTGGTCTGATCGTTGCACCGCCGAAAGCAGGTAAAACCATGCTGCTGCAGAATATCGCGCAGAGCATCGCCTATAACCATCCAGACTGCGTACTGATGGTACTGCTGATCGATGAACGTCCGGAAGAAGTGACCGAGATGCAGCGTCTGGTTAAAGGCGAAGTTATCGCATCTACCTTCGACGAACCGGCCTCACGTCACGTTCAGGTCGCTGAGATGGTGATCGAGAAGGCGAAGCGTCTGGTTGAGCACAAGAAAGACGTCATTATTCTGCTCGACTCCATTACCCGTCTGGCGCGTGCCTACAACACCGTTGTACCGGCGTCTGGCAAGGTACTGACCGGTGGTGTGGACGCTAACGCCCTGCATCGTCCGAAGCGCTTCTTCGGTGCTGCACGTAACGTGGAAGAGGGCGGCAGCCTGACCATTATCGCTACCGCGCTGGTCGACACCGGTTCGAAAATGGACGAAGTGATCTACGAAGAGTTTAAAGGCACCGGTAACATGGAGCTGCACCTCGCTCGTAAAATTGCAGAAAAACGCGTCTTCCCGGCGATTGATTACAACCGCTCTGGTACGCGCAAAGAAGAGCTGCTCACTTCTCAGGAAGAGCTACAGAAGATGTGGATCCTGCGCAAAATCATTCACCCAATGGGCGAAATTGACGCAATGGAATTCCTCATCAATAAACTGGCGATGACCAAAACCAACGACGAATTCTTTGATATGATGAAGCGCTCGTAATCCCGTTCAGGCTAAACCGACTTTTTTAGCCTAAATGAACCGAAAATCGCACTAACGCCACGTCTTAACGTGGCGTTTTTTATTTGTGCGAATTAGGATTCGTTACCTGCGTACGCCGGAGGAGCCCGTATTGCGCGACAACCCGCGTCGTCTGTTTATGATGATTATGTGGGGCGCATTAGGGGCATTAACGGGTGCTGGCGTCGCGCTGGCGCGTCGTTCTGGCGTTAGATCAGCGAGAGATACCGGGTGAAAGTGCTTACTGTATTCGGGACTCGCCCGGAAGCGATAAAAATGGCACCGCTGGTGCAGGATCCTGCTTTTGACTCTCGGCTGTGCGTCACGGCGCAGCACCGTGAGATGCTTGATCAGGTACTGCGTCTGTTCGCACTACAGCCGTATTACGATCTGAACGTGATGCGCCCGGAACAGGGGCTGACGGAGATTACCTGCCGCATTTTGCAGGGCATGAAAACTGTACTGCTCGACTTCAAACCCGACGTGGTGCTGGTGCATGGCGATACCACCACTACGCTGGCCGCCAGCCTGGCAGCATTTTACCAGCAGATCCCGGTTGGTCATGTGGAAGCGGGACTTCGCACTGGCGACCTGTCTTCGCCCTGGCCGGAAGAGGGCAACCGCAAGCTGACCGGCCACCTTGCTCAACTGCACTTTACGCCGACCGAACGTTCGCGCCAGAACCTGCTGGCAGAAAACCTGTGCGACGCCCGCATTTTTGTCACCGGCAACACTGTGATCGATGCGCTGCTCTGGGTGCGCGATCGGGTTATTGCCGATCCTGGCCTCAATGCGGAGCTCGCCGGGCATTATCCGTTTCTCGATTGAAAACGCGGTGCGCGGCACCTTTGACCATCAGTGTCTGGTCGCCAGCGATGCGCCCGGCGCGCTGCAAGGCTTTATCTCACTGCGCGAAACAAAAAGCGACGCGCGGGGCAACGCGCTGTCGTTAATTGTCGGTAGCCTTATCTGCGTGGCGGCTTATGTGCTGTGCTGGTGGGCTTTGCGCTGTTGGTCATCCCGGCGCTGGCGATGCTTAAGCAGCGTGTACCGCTGCCGCTCGGCTGGCTAAAACCGCAATGGCATCCTGAATACGCGCGCAGCTTGGCAAAATACACGCTGATGGCGTTAATTACCTCGGTTACGTTGCCAGGGGGGATGATGCGTAACCTGCTGGCAGAACATGAACGCTGGGCGCAGGTCGGGTTATGGCAAGGTGTCACCAGCATCTCCGACGCTTGGCTACAGTTTATTACCGCAACCTTTAGCGTCTGGCTACTGCCGACGCTGGCGCGGCTGGAGCAGAAGCGTGATATTGCCCGCGAAATAGGGCGGGCGCTGCGCTTTGTGTTGCCCGCCGTGGCGGCTATTGTCTTTTGCGTCTGGCTGCTGCGCGATGTGGCGATCTGGCTGCTGTTTTCACCAGCCTTTCACGCCATGCGCGATCTCTTTGTCTGGCAGCTGTGTGGTGACGTATTCAAGGTCGGTGCCTACGTTTTCGGTTATCTGGTCATTGCTAAGGCGTCGCTGCCTTTCTATATTTTCGCCGAGATCAGCCAGTTTTTATTACTGACCTGTTTTTCACGCTGGTTCATTCCGCTATCGGGCGTTACTAGCGCGGCCCAGGCCTATATGGCGACCTATATCTGTTATTTCGCAGCTCTGCTGCGGCGCATTTATGATTTATTACCGGAAAAAATGACGTTAATTCCCGTTCTGGGATCGGACATCCCGCATCACAATCAGACGGTGCTGCGCTTCTTTAACGACGTGTTGAGCGTTGAGTTGCCCGTTGCACAGCCTCGCCATTTTATGGTGGTGACGCAGCAGCAGCCGGCTGCGTTTTCTGCGTTTACCCATCTCAATATTGAAACCTTCGCCACTAAAAAAGCGCTGGCGCTGGTGGAGCGGGCAAAAAACCGTGAGCAGCGTTTTTTCTGCCACGGGCAGTTTAATACAGGAATCTGGCTGGCACTGTTGAGCGGTAAAATTCGCACCAGCCAGCTTTACTGGCACGTCTGGGGCGCAGATCTCTATGAAGAGTCGCGCAGCGCAGGTTTTTGCTACGCAGGGCAATCTGCACTATTACCAGCAGCGCCATCCGCGTGTGCCTGCCGCACGGCTTTATTTCCCTACGGAGATGCCTGCCACCGCGCCGATAAGCGCGCCCGATGAGCGCTTTACCATCCTGCTGGGTAACTCAGGCGACGCCAGCAATCGGCATATCGAAGGGCTGAAAGCGATTCACGAGCAGTTCGGTGACGAGGCCCGGGTTGTCGTACCGATGGGCTATCCGCAGAATAATGAGACCTATATTAATGAGGTGGCAGCGGCGACAGAGCAGCTTTTTTCGGCTGGGCAGGTTGAGTTGCTGCGTGGCAATATCGCCTTTGATGACTATTTTTAGCGCTGCTTGCCCGCTGTCATTTAGGCTATTTTATGTTCGAGCGTCAGCAGGGTATTGGAACGCTTTGTCTTCTGATTCAGGCCAACGTGCCCTTTGTGCTGAATCGCCGTAATCCGTTCTGGCGCGATATGAGTGAACAGGGGCTGCCGGTGCTGTTTAGCAGCGATGCGCTGGATAGAGAGAGAGCGTGGCGGAAGCGCGCCGCCTTGCGCTATTGTGAAAGGGAGTCTTTATGAACCTCATGCAGTTCAGCTGTCTGCTGGTGGTTTATCTGTTGTCGCTGGGTTTTATTCTGACCCCTACCTGGCGTGAGTTCCGGCGCGAGCGCTTTAACTTTCACCTCTTTTTCACGCTGCTGTTTTTACTGACGTTCTATTTCGGGTTTCCGCTGAGCTGCGTGCTGGTGTTCCGCTTTAACGTTGAGGTGGTGGTGCCGGAATACCTGTTACAGGCGCTGCTGTCGGCAACGGCCTTCTACGCCGTCTATTACGTCAGCTATAAGGTGCGGCTGCGGCCTACAACGGTGCCACGCGCCAGGCCATGGTTGCAGATGAACCGCGTCGAGACGAACCTGACCTGCGTGCTGCTGGCGTTAGTGGCTGTCGGCACGGTGACGGTATTTTTCCTGCACAACGGTTTTCTGCTGTTACGGCTGACCGCCTATAACCAGATTTTCTCCAGCGAGGTCTCTGGCATAGCGCTGAAGCGCTTTTTCTATTTCTTCATCCCGGCGATGCTTATCCTCTATTTCCTGCACACCAGGCAGCGCAACTGGCTGCTGTTTCTGGTGGTAACGGTGGCTTTTGGCCTGCTGACCTATGCGCTGGTTGGCGGCACGCGCGCCAATATTATTATCGCTTTTGCGCTGTTTCTGTTTATCGGCATTACGCTTGGCTGGATAAGTTTGTGGATGCTGGCAGCAGCGGGCGTGCTGGCGGTTGGCAGCATGTTCTGGCTGGCGCTGCGGCGCTATAACCTCAAGGTGTTCGGCGATGAGGCGTTTTACACTTTTCTCTATCTGACGCGCGATACCTTTTCGCCGTGGGAGAATCTGGCGTTGCTGCTGGAGAACTATTCTAAGATCGAGTTTCAGGGGCTGGCGCGACTTCTATGTCTATATTCCGGCTGGCTGTGGCCGGGCAGCCCCTCAATGGTGCTGAACAGCGCGAACTATTTTACTTAGGAAGTGCTGAACAAACATTCTGGTCTGACGATTTCGCCTATGCTGCTGGGCTCACTGCTGGTGATGGGCGGCGTGTGGTTTATCCTGCCGGGCGCGATTGCCGTTGGGTTGATTATTAAGGGCTTCGATACGCTTTACCGACGCGGGCGCGACGCCGATAACCGCTACAGCGGTGCGATTATGCAGAGTTTTTGCTTCGGCGCAGTGTTCAATATGATTGTGCTGGCGCGTGAAGGGCTGGATGCGTTTGGCTCCCGCGTGGTCTTTTTTGCTTTGATTTTTCTGGTCTGTCTTGGCGTGGCGAAGATGCTTTACTGGCTGCTGGATCGCGCCGGGTTGATTCGACGTTGTGGCAGCCAGGTTTTACATAGCCCAGCTTAACGCCTTTGGGCATAACAGGAAGATAGAACTCAACGATGACAAGGTTACCAGAAGCGCCGCAGTATGAGATTCGCGGCGTGTCGCTGTATGGTTTCGACAGTATGTTCGCGTTTGTCGATTTTCTGCTGCCGGGCGAGACGGTGCGTAGCGGAACGCTAATCGCGATAAACGCCGAGAAGATGCTGAGTGCTGAGCATGATGACGAGCTACGTGCGCTGTTGCACGAGGCGGAGTTTAAATATCCTGACGGCATCAGTATTGTGCGTTCCGTTGGCAAGAAGTATCCCCATGCGGCCGTGGAGCGCATTGCCGGTGCAGATTTGTGGGAAGCGCTGATGGAGCGCGCCGGTCGGCAGGGCACGCCGGTATTTTTGATCGGCTGACGTCAGGCGGTGCTGGACGAAACCTGCAATAAGCTGCGTCGTCAGTGGAATGTGAATATTGTCGATGCGCAGGATGGTTATTTTGCGCCTGCCGATCGCGATGCGCTTTTTACCCGCATTGCGGCCAGCGGCGCGCGTATCGTCACCGTGGCGCTGGGTTCACCGCGTCAGGAGCTATTGATGCGCGATTGTCGCGCGCGTTGGCCGCATGCTTTGTATATGGGCGTTGGCGAAACTTACGATGTCTTTACCAGGCATGTGAAGCGCGCGCTGAAAATTTGGCAACGCCTAGGGCTGGAGTGGCTCTACAGGCTGGTTCGGCAGCTCAGCCGACTGGGTCGTCAGTTAAAACTGATCAAATATTTGCGCTATCACTGGCGCGGCGATCTTTGATATTACTGATTACTGCGGTCTTTTTTAGGCGAGGGAATAGCCAAAGTGCTGCATTCATCGACAAAATGCACAAAGCGTAATCAAACGCGTTTTTTTATTAAAAAAGCACTAGACAGGATCACCCCAAGCCCGTAGTATGCCCATCCGCAACGGCGCTACGCGCCCGTAGCTCAGCTGGATAGAGCGCTGCTCTCCGGAGGCAGAGGTCTCAGGTTCGAATCCTGTCGGGCGCGCCATTAAGTTTGTGCGCAGGAGCTGCGGTGGTTACATTACCGCGTTAGTAAAGAGTTACATGGTGTAGGTCAGTGACTTGCAACATACAAAATTGTGGTGGCTATAGCTCAGTTGGTAGAGCCCTGGATTGTGATTCCAGTTGTCGTGGGTTCGAGTCCCATTAGCCACCCCAGATTTTGCTGGGATACGCGAAGGTGGCGGAATTGGTAGACAGACGCTCTGGCTTCAGGTGTTAGTGTCTTAACGGACGTGAGGGTTCAAGTCCTTCTCTTCCTTCGCACCAGACAAAAGAGAACAATAAAAATTATCGGCGAGTAGCGCAGCTTGGTAGCGCAACTGGTTTGGGACCAGTGGGTCGGAGGTTCGAATCCTCTCTCGCCGACCATTTTATAAACCTGCTTGAAAAGCAGTTTTTTCGTCTGTAGGAAAGTGGCTCTGTTTTTAAAACCAGGCGCTGTCTGCGAGTTGAAGCAGATTTGTCGTTTCCTTGAGACAATTAAGCGCTTGATTTAGCAAAAATATCAACAAGTCGCTGCATTTGTCTCAAAACAAAGACACCGAGGCAGCCTTTTGTCGTCTGTTACCGACAACCCTTAGATCGCTGCGATAGCTATCGCGTTGCATTACATTGAAAATTAAAGAATTATTATGTTTTCAGCAACCCGGCACGCTCTATGCACGTAGATGCTCATTTCACCTCTTATGTCTGCTGATGCTGACATGATGCAGAGCCAAATTTGGGTACCTGTTGTCTGCCTGCCTGCATCGCTCACGCCTTACAGGGTCAACAGACACACCGTTGAGTCGGGTACCTTAAGGTTGTCTTACCGACCTGATATTATACCTGCCTCTGGCAGGTATTTTTTTGCGCTGAAAAACAGGCAAAAAAAGAGCCCGGCATTAAAAAGTAACAACAACATTAAGCATTCGGATTATTTTTTAACGTCAGCAGCAGGCCTTCACGGCGCATTTTCGCTGCCTCTTCCGGACGATGCATACGGTCGTAGGCATCGGCCAGCCACGCGTAGTCAAACGCGTCAGAACGCTGCGCCAGCGCCTGCTGAAACGCCTCAACAGCCTGCTGCCATTCGCCGTGACGCATTAGCAGCTGTCCCAGCGTACTATGCAGCAACGGCGTCGCGCCATGCTGCTTAATCTGCTGGCGCAGCGCTTTTTCCAGCGCCTCCGGATTACTGCTTTTAATACGCGGCATCAGCAGCACCAGACGATCGTCGTAATGACGTTTCAGGCCATCTAGCACTATTTCCTGCGAGGTCTGGTGATCGTCGCACTCGATCAAGTTGTCAGCCATAGCTACTTGCAGCGCGGTTTGCTGGCGCGTTTTACGGCTCAGATTCGACCACCAGCGTTTCAGGCCATCGCTGCCCTGATCGGCCATTGCCTGATTCATCAGGCCAAGCCACGCCTGCTGTTTCAGATCGGCGCGATGCTGTTCATCACCGACCTGCGATTTTTCCATCGCTGGCAAGATATCAATCAGCGAGACCCACGCGCCGGTGCGCAAGTAAGCCTGTTCAGCCAGACGCAGCACTTCAGGATGACGCGGCGCGACTTCCAGCAGGCGGTCAATGCCATTACGCGCGGCATGATCTTCGTTGCGCGCCAGCAGAATACGCGTGCGAGTAATTTCAACCGGGATCACATCGTTATCTGACAGCTCGGCAGCGCGTTCAAGATGCTGACTGGCGCGGATTTCATCGCCGCGCTGCTGTGCTGCTTCGGCTGCCAGCAGATAGTTAGCCACCGGGACTTCAGCGTGATCGGCATCTTTCGACAGCAGTTTTTCAACCTGGCGATGATCGCCTTCGGCCAGCTTCATCAATGCGGTTTGAGTATGGCGTTGCGCACGGCGGCGCTTGCGCCCGGTAAACCAGCCGCGAGTACGTGCACCGGTGCGGAAAATACGACGCAGCAGCCACTCGACGCCCAGAATGATCAACAGGCTAATAATCAGGATGATCACCAAACCGGTGACGCTGGTTTCTACGTTCCAGTTATCGGTCTGGATCAGCACATAGCCCTGATGACCGGCAATCATCGGACCTACCACGATGCCAGCGATCAACAGCACAAACAGGATAAATACCTTAAGCATGCGCTTAGCCCCCTTGCTGGTCAGCGGCGACGGAAGGCTGCGCTATCAGGTTGCGCACACGCGTCTGCATCAGCTTATCCAGCAGCGGCTGGCTTTCCAGGCTGTCCGGCAGATTCATGTTAATGTTCTGCTGGCTCAGTTCGTCCAGCTGTGCCAGAAAGGCTTTGGTGGCGGCATCATTGGTGTCGTACCATGCACGCACCCAGCTGGATACCGTATCAATAGACTGTTTATAGATTTCGTCCTGATGACGTGGCACCGCCTGCGCCGCAATCAGCAGGCGTGAGCGGATGTTCTCGCGCAGGTAAACGTTCTGATTGGGTGCCAGCAGCGGCTGTGCCGTATTGTCGCGGCGACGGATAGTGATGAAATCATCCATAAAGTTGTGCCAGCTTTTCACTAGGTTTTGGCGCCATTCGCACAGCGACGAAGTCAGCTCGCTTTCATCACTGTCCATCGGCGTGTCGTCACTGTCGTTATCTGCTAGGCGCAAATTATCGACGCCATTCGACAGCTGATTCAGCTTCAGGATAATACCGTCATAGTCGATCTGGTTGATGGCGGATAGGGTACTGATATCCTGCGTCAGTGCGCGACGTAAATTGGTCACGCTCGGGTCATTCATATCCGCCAGGCTGGCGTCTGCGCTTTTTAACAGCGCCGCCGCAGTCGTGACGTCCTGATCGCTCCACAGTTTACGACCCGCCAGTTTAACCAGGTAATCGGCCTGCGAGATTAACCAGGTGCGTAAGTCATTACCGGAAAGCGAAGCGACTTTTTCACGCAGCGTCTCCAGCTCTTTTGCCGTCGAGTCTTGCTGGCTGCGCGCATCGTTAAGAGCGCTTCGCGCGCTGCTGAGCTGCTGAGCCAGCTGCTGTTTGTCGCTGCCTGCCTGCTGTTGCAAGGCGTTCAGTTTGTCGCTCAGGCTCTGGTTCGCCTGCGCCTGAAGTTCTGACTGGTGTTTCCCGTTAAGGTATAAGCCTGCATCCGTCGCCAGCGCAATGACAATCACCACGGCACCCAGCACCAGTCCGCCATTTTTCTTATCGCGTGGCGGTTTCTGAGGAGAGGCGGGCGAAGTGTCTACCGCTGGCGTGGTCTCTTCAACCGGGGCGGAGGTCGCTTTTTGTTCCGTCATCTGTGGCACATCCCATGATTAAGTTCAGCGTAACGCACGCAGCAGCGCATCGTTATCGGCACCATAGGCTACCTGAATATCGTGCCAGCCCAGTTCACTGGCCAGCGTAGCCAAACGTTCACTGACGACAACCAGTCGACAGCGCAATAACCATTCCTCGCGATCGACTACGGGGAACAGAGAAAATAGCTGTTGTAACATTTCACCGCTGGTTACCACCAGCGTTGTGATGCCGCGGTTGCGCCAGCGTCGGCCTTCAACGGCACCGTCGTAGTGCTTCTGACAACGCTGGTAGCACTGGTTAAAAGAGACTTCCATACCGCGTTCTTCAAGCGTTTCAGCCAGAAGCTCTCGTCCAGGATTACCTCGTAATATCAGCGCCTTCTTACCCGATACCTGCTGCAATGCGGCAAGACGAATCAGCTCTTCGCTGGTTTCGTGCGCATGCGGGTAGTCAACGTGGCGCCCGCTGACGGTGTAAAACGCCAGCGCCGTACTGCGACCAATTGCATAATAGTTCAGGTCTGACGGCCACGCTGCGCCGTGTCGTGCCAGCGCGGGCTGTGCGTAGTGAATAACCTGCTGTGAAAGCAGGAAAACCAGATCGCCAGCTTGTAACGCGGCAAGCTGTTGCGGCAGACAATCAAGATCGCTGCCCGGTGCAAACTCAATCAGCGGCAGGCTCCACGCCTCGCTGCCGAGGCTGCGAAGACGCGTCACCAGCGTACTGGCGGTGGGCTCCGGACGAGTGATCAGGATGCTCATGCAGGCGGCTGCCCCTGATAGACGTCATGCAGGATCTCACGCGCGCCGTTGCCAAGCAGCTCTTCAGCAAGTGAAATGCCCATTGCTTCCGCTTCTGCGCGCGGACCACGACGTTCACCGCGCACCATTACGCTGCCGTCTGGTGCGCCGACCAGCCCACGCAGCCAAAGATTATCGCCTTCCAGCACGGCAAAGCTGCCAATGGGTACCTGACATCCGCCTTCGAGACGCGTGTTCATGGCGCGTTCGGCTTTAACGCAGACAGCGGTATTGTCATGGTTGAGCGCCTGTAGCAGGCCGATCAACTCGTGGTCGTCGAGGCGGCATTCGATGCCGACTGCGCCCTGGCCCACAGCGGGCAAAGAAATTTCGGCTGGCAGCGGCTGGCGAATGCGTGCTTCAAGATCCAGACGTTTTAGCCCAGCGGTCGCCAGAATAATGGCGTCATATTCCCCCGCGTCGAGCTTCGACAAGCGTGTGCCGACATTGCCGCGCAGCGAACGGATCACCAGATCGGGGCGGCGTTCGCTAATCTGGCTCTGGCGGCGCAGGCTGGAGGTGCCGACCACCGCGCTCTGCGGCAGCTCGTAGAGAGCGTTGTAGTGGTTCGAAACAAAGGCGTCACGCGGATCTTCGCGCTCACAGATGGTGACCAGCCCGAGTCCTTCGGGAAACGCGACCGGGACATCTTTCATTGAGTGAACCGCGAGATCGGCGCGATTTTCCAGCATCGCCAGTTCAAGCTCTTTGACAAAAAGTCCTTTACCGCCGACTTTAGCCAGCGGCGTGTCAAGGATGATGTCACCTTTAGTGACCATGGGAACCAGCTCTACCTGCAGGCCCGGATGTGCTGCCATCAGGCGCTGCTGGACATAATGTGCCTGCCAGAGCGCAAGAGGACTTTGTCTTGTAGCAATTATGAGAATTTTGTCTAACATGCTGTTAACCATTTTGATCGTTCACTGAATATCCTATCATTGTCGGCCAATGGCTGACAGTTTCAACGGATGATTTGACCGGACGGGCGGGAAGATTTGCCAGTCAAAAGAGGATAAAGCGGACGCCGGTGTCCGAAAGCGCAAGATGCGAACAGGAACGTGCTAAACTGTTAAGTAGCGCAACTTTATTTACGGTCAATCTGCTAGGTGTTAGATTGATCACGTTTCCAGCAATAATCTGCCCAACTTTTTTCATTATTAAGCGGCAAATTTCGGAAACAGGTTGCTTAAAAACTGGGACAATCAGGCGAAAAGTCTTGTACCTCTACATTGAGACACTGAAACAGAGACTGGATGCCATCAATCATCTGCGCGTCGATCGCGCGCTGGCTGCGATGGCACCTGCTTTCCAGCACGTATACAGTCTGCTGCCGACCTTATTACATTATCATCACCTGCTGATGCCAGGTTACTTTGACGGTAACGTTCCTCGTGGCATCAGCTTTTTCACGCCTGAAGAAAACCAGCTGCAACTGCTGCGCGAACTGGTCGGCAGCCGCGAGCTGACGCTGGACGTCTCGCGCACTGGCGAGATGCCGATCACCGCCATTTATTCCATGGGCAGTACCTCATCGGTCGGGCAGAACAACATTTCTGACCTCGACATCTGGGTATGCCACCAGTCATGGCTGGATAACGAAGAACGCCTCAACCTGCAACGCAAATGCACATTGTTGCAGAAGTGGTGTATGTCGATGGGCGTGGAAGTCAGCTTCTTTCTGATTGATGAAAACCGCTTCCGCCATAATGAAAGCGGCAGCCTCGGTGCAGAAGATTGTGGTTCGACGCAGCATATCCTGCTGCTGGATGAGTTCTACCGCACCGCCGTACGCATGGCCGGTAAACGTATTCTGTGGAATATGGTGCCGTGCGAAGAAGAACATCACTACGACGACTATGTGATGTCGCTCTACGCGCAGGGGGTGCTGACGCCAAACGAATGGCTCGATCTCGGCGGGCTGGGCACGCTGTCGGCGGAAGAGTACTTTGGGGCGAGCCTGTGGCAGCTCTATAAAAGTATCGACTCACCCTATAAAGCGGTGCTGAAAACTCTGCTGCTTGAAGCCTACAGCTGGGAATACCCCAATACGCAGCTGCTGGCGATGGATATCAAACAGCGCCTGCACGACGGTGAAATTGTCAGCTTCGGTCTCGATCCCTATTGCATGATGCTGGAGCGCGTAACGCACTATCTGAACAGCGTGGACGATCAGCCGCGTCTCGATCTGGTGCGCCGCTGCTTCTATCTGAAAGTGTGTGAAAAGCTGAGCGCCGACGAGAACAGCAGCCGTTCGGGCTGGCGTCGCGAGATCCTGCTACAGCTGGTGAAAGAGTGGGGCTGGGACGACGAAAAACTGGCGATCCTCGGCAACCGTGGCGGCTGGAAAATTGAGCGCGTACGCGAAGCGCACAATGAGCTGCTGGATGCGATGATGCAGAGCTATCGCAACCTGATCCGCTTTGCCCGCCGCAACAATTTAAGCGTCAGTGCGAGTCCGCAGGATATCGGCGTGCTGACGCGTAAACTGTACGCCGCCTTTGAAGCGCTGCCGGGCAAGGTCACGCTGGTCAATCCGCAAATTTCGCCCGATCTGTCGGAAAAGAACCTGACCTTTATTCACGTTCCAGCTGGACGCGCCAACCGCTCAGGCTGGTATCTCTATAACCAGTCACCAGACATGAGCTCGATTATCAGCCATCAGCCGCTAGAATATAACCGCTATCTGAATAAGCTGGTGGCTTGGGCATGGTTCAACGGCCTGCTGACCAGTAGGACGCGTTTACATATCAAAGGCAATGAGATCTGCGATCTGGCGCAGCTGCAGGAGCTAGTGAATGATGTATCGTCCCATTTCCCGCTGCGTCTGCCAGCGCCGACGCCTAAAGCGCTCTACAGCCCGTGCGAAATCCGCCATCTGGCGATTATCGTTAACCTTGAGCACGATCCCACTTCCGCCTTCCGTAATCAGGTCGTGCATTTCGATTTCCGTAAGCTCGATGTGTTTAGCTTCGGCCAGCAGCAGTGTCTGATTGGCAGCATCGATCTGCTCTATCGCAACTCGTGGAATGAGGTGCGTACGCTGCACTTCAGCGGCGAGCAGGCGATGATTGAAGCGCTGAAGACTATTCTCGGCAAAATGCACCAGGACGCTGCACCGCCGGATACGGTGGAAGTGTTCTGCTACAGCCATCATTTGCGCGGGCTGATCCGCACCCGTGTGCAGCAGCTGGTCTCCGAATGCATTGAGTTGCGTCTTTCCAGCACACGCCAGGAGCCCGTCCGCTTTAAGGCGCTGCGCATGGCCGGTGAAACGTGGGGCTTGTTCTTTGAACGCATGAGTGTGTCGGTGCAGAAGCTGGAAAATGCCGTAGAGTTTTACGGTGCTATTTCCAATAACAAGCTGCACGGCCTGTCGATCAAAGTTGAGTCGAACCAGACGCTGCCGCCGCCGGTAGTGAACGGCTACGCCAGCGAAGGCATTATCCAGTTCTTCTTTGAAGACACCACCGACGAGCAGGGTTTCAACATCTATATCCTGGATAAGACCAACCGCGTCGAAGTCTATCATCATTGTGAAGGCAGCAAATAAAAGAGGAGCTGGTGCGCGATGTCAGCCGCTTTTACTCCTCCTCGCACGACCGTTTTACCTACGGCTCCAGCTTTATCAACTTTAATCTGCCGCAGTTCTACCAGATCGTGAATACCGGCGACCGCTTCCAGGTGATCCCGTTCCGCAGCCAGACGTTGACTCAACTATGTGCCACGCAGCCGGATAACGACAACGGCGATTACCAGCCGCGTTACCAAGTGCACTGACGCCGCGTCTGCCACGCGGCCATTTCCTTAGAACGTCACCGCGCGCACGCGAATTGCGGGGATTTCCTGTTGCTTTTCCATCTTCAACTGCGATGATAAGCAACCAAGTTAAGGACAGAAGAGCAGAACAGATGAAGAGAGTAAAAAGCCTGTTGGCAATGGCAATGGCGCTTACGAGTTTGGCAGGCTGTGGACTGAAAGGACCGCTATATTTCCCGCCCGCCGACCAGCCAAAAACGCAAACCCCTCAGCAGGCTGAGCAGCAGAAACAGCAGCAGCAACAGTGTGCGGCGCAGGCAGATACGAAGGGACTGGTGAGTGGCGGCAACGCCAGCATGTCAGCAGAATAATTGTAATGGCGCACCCGGCGGAGCAAAAAATGCAGTTCTCCAAAATGCACGGCCTCGGCAACGATTTCATGGTTGTGGACGCAGTGACGCAAAACGTCTTTTTCTCGCAGGAGCTGATTCGCCGGCTGGCGGATCGCCATCTGGGGATCGGTTTTGATCAGCTGCTGATCGTCGAGCCGCCCTACGATCCCGATCTCGATTTTCACTATCGCATCTTTAACACCGATGGCAGCGAAGTGGCGCAGTGCGGCAACGGCGCGCGCTGCTTTGCCCGCTTTGTGCGGCTGAAAGGCCTCACCAATAAAAGCGAGATTCGCGTAAGCACACAAACCGGACGCATGGTATTAAGTGTGACGCCGGACGAACTGGTGCGCGTCAATATGGGCGATCCCAACTTCGAACCGCAGCAGGTGCCGTTCCGCGCCAATAAAGCGGAAAACCTTTATCTGCTGCGCGTTGCCGAGCAAACGGTGATGTTCGGTGCGGTTTCCATGGGCAATCCGCACTGCGTGATCCAGGTCGACAGCGTACAGACTGCGGCGGTCGAAACCTTGGGCCCGGCGCTGGAAAGCCACGAGCGCTTCCCCGAACGCGTTAACGTCGGCTTTATGGAAGTCGTCTCGCCGGAACATATCCGCCTGCGCGTCTACGAGCGCGGCGCGGGTGAAACCCAGGCGTGCGGCAGCGGCGCCTGCGCCGCGGTTGCCTGCGGCGTCCAGCTGGGCATTCTGTCGCCGAAAGTGCGCGTCGATCTGCCGGGCGGCACGCTGCATATCGCCTGGAAAGGAGCGGGTCAGCCGCTGTTTATGACCGGCCCCGCCACACACGTCTACGATGGGTTTATTCATCTATGAAAAATCTCGAAGAGCAGGCTGACAATACTGTCCTGCTAGACGATCAGGCTGTTAACGATTATCTGCAACAAAATCCTGACTTCTTTATCCGCAACGCCTGCCAGGTAGAACAGATGGCGGTGCCGCATCCGGTGCGCCAGCACAACCATATCCAGCGGCTTGAGGAAGATATTACTCTGCTGATGGAACAGGCCAGCGCCAATCACGAGCTGTTTGACCGGCTGCTGGCGCTACAGGGACACCTTGCCGCAGCGGGTTCGCTACAGGATATGCTCAACCGACTGCACCGCTGGGCGCGCGAGCTGGGGCTGGCGGGCGCGAACCTGCGCCTCTTCGCCGATCAGTGGCGGCTGGGCGCGCCGTCGGAGTTTGTCCAGCTGGGGCTGTCGCGGCAGGCGTTTGAGCCGCTGCGCATCCAGTGTTTTGGCCAGCAACACCATTTTCTCGGTAGCCTGAACGGGCCGGAACTGCTGCTGTTACCGCAGGCGAAGGCGCTCGGCTCAGTGGCGATGTCGCTAATGGGCGAACATGGCGAGCTGGGCGTGCTGATTTTCAGCAGCCGTGACATCCAGCACTATCAGGCTTGTATGGGCACTCTGCTGTTGCAGCATCTGGCGCAGATGATGCCGCAGTTATTGTCGCGCTGGGTAGAACGCGCATGAGTGAGCTACAGGCCGCCGTCGACGAATTCTTGCGTTACCTTAAGGTTGAGCGCCAGCTCAGCCTGCTGACGCAGGAGAATTACGCGCGCCAGCTTATGGCGCTGACGGAGATGGCTGAAGAGATGAAGCTGGACAGCTGGGCGACGCTTGAGCCTGCGCAGGTGCGCAGCATGGCGTCGCGCAGCCGTCGCGCCGGGTTAGGCGCCAGCAGCCTCGCGCTGCGCCTCTCCGCACTGCGCAGCTTTCTCGACTGGCAGGTCAGCCAGGACAAGCTTTCCGCAAACCCCGCGAAAGGGATCACCACGCCGCGCAACGCGCGCCATCTGCCGAAAAACATCGACGTCGATGAGGTGAATCAGCTGCTGGAAATTGACCTTAACGACCCGCTTGCAGTGCGCGACCGCGCGATGCTGGAGGTGATGTACGGCGGCGGGCTGCGCCTGTCGGAGCTGGTGAATATGGACTGCCGCCATGTCGATCTCGACACGGGTGAAGTCTGGGTGGTGGGTAAGGGCAGTAAAGAGCGTCGCGTGCCGATTGGCCGCACTGCCGTGGCCTCGCTGGAGCACTGGCTGCCGCTGCGCGCCGGTTTTGGCGGCGAGGATGACGCGCTGTTTCTCTCCAGCCGTGGACGCCGCATTTCGGCGCACAACGTGCAAAAGCGCTTCGCCGAATGGGGCGTGAAGCAGGGCGTTGCCAGCCATATCCATCCTCACAAGCTGCGCCACTCTTTTGCCACGCATCTGCTGGAGTCGAGCGGCGATCTACGCGCGGTGCAGGAGCTGCTGGGGCATGCCAACCTCTCGACCACGCAAATCTATACCCATCTCGATTTCCAGCATCTGGCTACGGTGTATGATGCTGCGCATCCCCGTGCCAAACGAGGAAAGAACGAATGAAGTTTTACCGTCCGCTACGCGCCATTAAGGCGATCACTTTCGACCTCGACGATACGCTCTACGACAACTATCCGGTGATCCGCAAAACCACCGCTGAGTCGCATGCGGCGTTGCAGGCTTTCCATCCGTCGCTGCGCGAGTTCACGCCGCTTGATTATCAGGCGCTGCGCGACGAACTGCTGGCGCGTGAGCCTGATATCTATCACGACGTATCGGAATGGCATCGTCGCTCCGTCGAGCTGGCATTGCTGAATGCAGGTTTGCCAGCCGAAGAGACGACCGCGGGCGCAGAGCAGATCATGAGTGTCTTCCACTACTGGCGCAGCTAGGTGGAGATGCCGGAAGAGACGCACCAGACGCTGAAGGCACTGGGCGAGAAAGTGCCGCTGGTGGCGATCACCAACGGTAACGCGCGTCCGGAACAGCTCGGCATTGCCGACTATTTCCAGTTCGCGCTGCGCGCCGGGCCAGACGGCCGCCGCCAAGCCTTATCAGGATATGTACCATCTCGCCGCAGAGCGGCTTGGCATTGCGCCTGAGCATATCCTGCACGTCGACCTGACCACCGACGTTGCTGGCGCGCTGCGGCATGCAGGCGTGTGCACGTTGAAATTTCGCGATTGGCATCCCTGACCTCACTGTTATAATGGCTGTAGATTTATACAGTCGTACACTGAATCATGCGCCTTGCTGCAAGCCGAATGATTCAGGATTCGCTTTTGTTTTCTTTTAGTGAATGGTGCTTATGGACGTTTCTGATCTGCTCGACGGTTTGAATGACAAACAGCGCGAAGCCGTAGCGGCTCCGCGCGGCAACCTGCTGGTGCTGGCAGGTGCGGGCAGCGGAAAAACACGCGTTCTGGTGCACCGTATCGCCTGGCTGCTGTCGGTAGATTACTGCTCGCCTTATTCGATTATGGCGGTGACCTTTACCAACAAAGCGGCGGCGGAGATGCGCCACCGTATCGAGCAACTGATTGGTACCAGCCAAGGCGGCATGTGGATCGGCACCTTCCATGGCCTCGCCCATCTTCTGCTGCGCGCGCACCATCTGGATGCAGGCCTGCCGCAGTATTTCCAGATCCTCGACAGCGAAGATCAGCTGCGCCTGCTGAAGCGTCTGATCAAGGCGATGAATCTCGATGAGAAGCAGTGGCCCGCGCGTCAGGGTATGTGGTACATCAACGGCAAAAAAGATGAAGGGCTGCGCCCGAAGCATATTGAAAGCTACGGTAACCCGGTCGAACAGACCTGGCTGCGCATCTATCAGGCCTATCAGGAAGCGTGCGACCGCGCCGGGCTGGTCGATTTTGCCGAGCTGCTGCTGCGTGCGCATGAGCTGTGGCTGCATAAGCCGCATATCCTCAACCACTATCGCGAGCGTTTCAGCAATATTCTGGTCGATGAGTTCCAGGATACCAACAACATCCAGTACGCTTGGATCCGCATGCTGGCGGGCGACAGCGGGCGCGTGATCATCGTTGGTGATGATGACCAGTCGATCTACGGCTGGCGCGGCGCGCAGGTCGAAAACATCCAGCGCTTTTTGCAGGATTTCCCGGCGGCGGAAACCATTCGTCTTGAGCAGAACTATCGCTCCACCAACAACATACTGAAGTCCGCTAACGCCCTGATTGCCAATAACAACGGCCGCCTTGGCAAAGAGCTGTGGACCGACGGCACCGACGGCGACCCTATCTCGATCTACTGCGCCTTTAACGAGCTGGATGAAGCGCGTTTCGTGGTCAACAGCATCAAAAGCTGGCATGAGAACAGCAACGCCCTGCAGGACTGCGCCATTCTCTACCGTAGCAACGCCCAGTCGCGCGTGCTGGAAGAGGCGCTGTTGCAGAGTAGCATGCCGTACCGCATCTATGGCGGTATGCGCTTCTTCGAACGCCAGGAAATCAAAGATGCACTTGCTTACCTGCGCCTGATTGCTAACCGTAACGACGACGCTGCCTTTGAGCGCGTGGTGAATACGCCGACGCGCGGCGTGGGCGATCGCACGCTCGACGTGGTGCGCCAGACTGCGCGCGAACGCCAGATGACGCTGTGGCAGGCGACGCGCGAGCTGCTGCAAACCAAAGCGCTGGCGGGCCGTGCGGCGTCGGGGTTACAGCGTTTCTGCGAGCTGGTCGATTCTCTGGCGACGGAAACGGTTGAGATGCGGCTGCATGTGCAGACCGACCGCGTGATCAAAGACTCTGGCCTGTGGATGATGTATGAGCAGGAGAAGGGCGAAAAGGGCCAGGCGCGTATCGAAAACCTTGAGGAGCTGGTCACGGCGACGCGCCAGTTCAGCTATCAGGATGAATATTTGATGCCACTGCAGGCGTTTCTTTCGCACGCTGCGCTGGAAGCGGGCGAAGGCCAGGCCGATAAGTGGCAGGATGCGGTGCAGTTGATGACGCTGCACTCCGCCAAAGGTCTGGAGTTCAGCCAAGTGTTTATCGTCGGCATGGAAGAGGGCATGTTCCCGAGCCAGATGTCGATTGATGAGGGTGGCCGCTTGGAAGAGGAGCGCCGTCTTGCCTATGTTGGTGTAACGCGCGCCATGCTGAAGCTGACGCTGACCTATGCCGAGTCTCGACGCCTTTACGGCAAAGAGGTCTATCACCGGCCGTCGCGCTTTATCGGCGAACTGCCGGAAGAGTGCATTGAAGAGGTGCGTCTGCGCGCAAGTGTCAGCCGTCCGGTCAGCCATCAGCGCATGGGTGCGCCTGTGTCGAAAAGCGACAGCGGCTTTACGCTTGGCCAGCGCGTGAAGCACGCGAAGTTTGGCGAAGGCACCATCATCAATCAGGAAGGCAGCGGCGAACACAGCCGTGTTCAGGTGGCGTTTAAGGGGCAGGGTATCAAGTGGCTGGTAGCCGCTTATGCGAAGCTGGAAACCGCTTAGTCACCGGTTGACGACTTTTTCGTCTCAGCGTAACATGCGCGCACTATTATCATGAGAGGACAATGCCTTGGATACGCCCAGTCGATGCTGGCTCAGTCACTTGGTTACCAGGAATAACATCTAAGGCTTCCTCTTTTAGCGGGTAGCCTTAGCGGTTATCAGCGACCTCCCTTTCTATCCCGTCGCACGAGTCAGCACTGATTCACCTTTTGAAAGAGCGTTTCCGTGTTCAGGCGTTTGCCGTGCCCGATCGGCATCTCCGTCGATTGGCCAATGGCCTTGTCCCATTTAGTCTGCAATGGGGAGTATTGCTTATGCTGAGCGCATTTAAACTGGATCGCAGCCGCCTGACACGTCTGGAACTGGAAGACGAAAACGACAAACTGACGACGTCTGTCTGGGTTGATTTAATCGAGCCGGAAGAGGGCGAGCGCGACCGCGTACAGAGCGAACTAGGGCAAAGCCTGGCTACACGTCCAGAACTGGAAGATATCGAAGCCTCGGCGCGTTTTTTTGAGGACGAAGACGGTCTGCATATCCACTCCTTCTTCTTCTATGAAGATGCGGAGGATCACGCGGGCAACTCTACCGTGGCGTTTACCCTTCGTGAAGGTCGTCTCTATACGCTGCGCGAGCGTGAGCTTCCAGCGTTTCGCCTGTATCGTATGCGTGCCCGCAACCAGACGCTGATCGACGGCAACGCCTTTGAGCTGCTGCTGGATCTGTTTGAGACCAAAATCGAGCAACTGGCGGATGAGATTGAGAACATCTATAGCGCGCTGGAAAAGCTCAGCCGTGTGATTATGGAAGGCCAGCAGGGCGAAGAGTATGACCAGGCGCTGTCGCGTCTTGCTGAGCTGGAGGATATCGGCTGGAAGGTGCGGCTGTGTCTGATGGATACCCAGCGCGCGCTCAATTTCCTGGTGCGTAAGGCGCGTCTGCCGAACAATCAGCTGGAGCAGGCGCGTGAGATCCTGCGCGACATCGAGTCGCTGCTACCGCACAACGAATCGCTGTTTCAGAAGGTGAACTTCCTGATGCAGGCGGCGATGGGCTTTATCAACATCGAGCAGAACCGCATTATTAAGATCTTCTCGGTGGTGTCGGTGGTGTTTCTGCCGCCAACGCTGGTGGCGTCCAGCTACGGGATGAACTTTGAGTTTATGCCAGAACTGAAGTGGATCTTTGGTTATCCGGCGGCGATTGGCCTGATGATCCTCGCCGGCCTGGCGCCTTATCTCTACTTTAAGCGCAAAAACTGGCTGTAACTGACAGGGCCCGCATTGCGGGTAGTACAGTGCCGACGCGAGTGACACGAACCGATCGCAAAGACGCAAAAGCCGCATCCCTGCTGGCTCGGCCCGCGCAAATGCGCACCTCATCCATGAGGTGCGCCCGTTACCGGGCCAACGCGCTGGTTGGCCAAAAACGCTTCCGGCGTTTTTGTCCCTAGCGCGGGACGCTTTGCTCCTCGGTTCGTGTCACTCGCGTTTTAGCTTTTGAAGGCGCTGTTAGATTGAACTTCCTGCCGCTTTGTTATGCGTCGCCACCACCGCATCGAAAATAAACACCGCCAGTGCCAGCCAGATAAACGCGAACGTCACCATCTTGTCGGGCGTAATTGTCTCGCCGTAAAACAGCACCGCCAGCAGGAACATCAGCGTTGGCCAAGATACTGTAAAAAGCCGACGGTGGAGAGGCGCAGGCGCGTGCAGGCTGCGGCAAACAGCATCAGCGGAATGGTGGTCACGATGCCCGCAGCCACCAGCTTGAGGTTCAGGCTCATCGGGTTAGCGCTCAGGTGGCTGGTCGCCGTATCGGCGACGTCAAACAGATAGATCGCCGTCAGCGGAAACAGCCACAGCGTCTCAATTAGTATGCCACTCTGCGCATCGACCAATCTTCTTACGCACTAGCCCGTAAAAGGCAAAGCTCAGCGCCAGACCCAGCGCAATAAGCGGAATCGAACCGAACTGCCACAGTTGCACCAGCACGCTGCGCACCTGCTTCCAGCTGCGACTCAGGCTAATTAGCACCAGCATAAACAGCGCTGACCAGATGACGCGGTGCGTCATGATCTCAGTTGGCGGAACGGTTTTGACCAGCTTGAAGTAGGCCGGGGCGATGCCCCAGATAAAGTAAGCGCCGAGCGCGAAGCCAATGCCCTAGCGGGTTTGTTGCGTATCCATATATCATATATAGCGTCCGGGAAAAAGTCGATTCTCGCACGGCGTCGGCGATTAACCAATCAAATAGGTCGCCGTCGCCATGGCAATATAGTCACCCTGCTGATTATGCAACTCTACGCGCGCCACGGCTACTTTATTTCCAGCGCGCAGCAAACTGCTAGTAGCGATAAAGCGCTCGCCGCGACCGGGCCGCAGGTAGTCCACGCGCATGTCGATCGTGCCCATACGCGACAGGCGCTGGCGCAGCTCCTCCTCGCTGATGGTCTCCGCACGCGTTAGTGCGTTGCTGACGCAGACCATACCGGCGGCAACATCCAGCACTGAGGCGATAACGCCGCCGTGCAGAATCTGCTGCGCCGCATTGCCGACCAGCATGGTTTTATTAGCAAAACTGATCTCCGCGTAGTCGCTTTCCAGCCGATCCAGCTCCAGACCCAGCGCCTGATTAAAAGGCATATGATAAATAAAGATTTCGCCTACCATGCGGCAGGCTTCCTGCTGAGACAGCATCACTGAAGACATAATGACAATCCTGCAAGTACGCCCTTAACGACGTAAAATGTTCACCAGTTGTGTATTCTAAGCCGCGCGCGAAGGGCTTTCCAGTTTCAGAAATCAGCGCTCATCTTCACTGACTTTTGCGTGTAGAATGGCCTCCTTTTTACGACACCCCATTAATTCGATACGCAGCCTTCATCGGAGAATGTTATGCGCAAGCATCGCGCCTTGTTAGCAGCCGCACTGTTACTTCCTGCACTGGCGCAGGCAGAGGAAGCCACCGTTAAAGATGTCCACGATACTACTCAAGTGCGCGGCAGCATTATCGCTAACCTGCTGGAGAAGCACGACAACCCGTTTGTGCTCTATCCGTACGAGAGCAACTATCTGCTCTATACGTACACCAGCTACATTAACAAAGAGGCGATATCTTCCTATCACTGGGCTGATAACGCGCGTAAATATGAGGTGAAATTTCAGCTCAGTCTGGCATTTCCTCTGTGGCGCGGTATTCTGGGTGACAACTCCGTGCTGGCGGCCTCCTATACGCAGCGCTCATGGTGGCAGCTGTCGAACCGCGGCGAATCATCACCGTTCCGCGAGACCAATTACGAGCCGCAGATTTTCCTCGGCTGGGCGACGGATTACGATTTTGCTGGCTGGACGCTGCGCGACGTGGAAGTCGGCTTCAATCACGATTCTAACGGCCGCAGCGATCCGACCTCACGCAGCTGGAACCGCGTCTATGCGCGCCTGATGGCGCAAAACGGCAACTTTCTGGCTGAAGTCAAACCCTGGTATCGTATTCCAGACAGCGAAGACGATAACCCGGACATCACCCAATATATGGGTTATTACTGCCTGAAACTGGGCTATGTGGCGGGCGACAACATTTTCAGCGTGGAAGGCAACTACAACTGGAATACCGGTTTTGGTGGCGCAACACTAGGCTGGAGCTATCCCATCAGCGAACACGTTCGTTTCTATACCCAGGTGTTTAGCGGTTACGGCGAGTCGCTTATCGACTACAACCATCGTCAGACGCGTGTCGGCGTTGGCATCGTGCTAAACGATCTGTTCTGACCCTCCAGAAAACAACAGGAATAAAGTGGTAATCTCGGCAGTACATAATCAGGAATCGCTGGCGCTGCATGTATTGCAGGATACTTTCGGCTATCAGCAGTTTCGTCCCGGTCAGCAAACCATTATTAATGCAGCGCTGAGCGGACGGGATTGTCTGGTCGTCATGCCCACCGGCGGCGGTAAATCGCTCTGCTATCAGATCCCGGCACTGGTGCAAGAAGGGCTGACGCTGGTGGTATCGCCGCTGATCTCCCTGATGAAAGATCAGGTGGATCAGCTACTGGCGAACGGCGTGGCGGCGGCGTGCCTCAACTCCACCATGACACGCGAGCAGCAGCAGCAGGTTATGGCGGACTGCAGCACCGGGCGCGTGAAGCTGCTTTATATCGCACCTGAACGTCTGATGATGGATAACTTCCTCGACAGCCTGTCGCACTGGCAGCCCGCAATGCTGGCAGTTGATGAAGCGCACTGTATTTCGCAGTGGGGTCACGATTTCCGTCCTGAATATGGCGCGCTGGGTCAGCTGCGCCAGCGTTTCCCGCAGCTGCCGGTGATGGCGCTGACCGCCACGGCCGACGAAACCACGCGCAACGACATCGTCCACCTGCTGCATATGCAGGACCCGCTGATTCAGATCAGCAGCTTCGATCGTCCTAACATTCGCTACACGCTGGTAGAGAAATTAAAGCCCACCGAGCAGCTGCTGCGCTATGTGCAGGATCAACGCGGGAAAAGCGGCATTATCTACTGCAACAGCCGCGCCAAAGTGGAAGACACCGCCGCGCGCCTGCAAAGCCGAGGGCTGAGCGTTGGTGCCTATCATGCAGGTATCGACAGCGCACAGCGCGCCCGCGTGCAGGAAGCTTTCCAGCGCGACGATTTGCAAATCGTAGTGGCAACGGTGGCGTTTGGTATGGGCATCAACAAGCCCAATGTGGGCTTCGTGGTGCACTTCGACATTCCGCGCAATATCGAATCCTATTATCAGGAAACCGGTCGCGCCGGGCATGACGGGCTGCTGGCCGAAGCGATGATGCTTTACGATCCGGCGGATATGGCCTGGCTGCGCAAATGTCTGGAAGAGAAAACGCCGGGCACGCTACAGGATATTGAACGGCATAAGCTGAACGCCATGGGCGCGTTCGCCGAGGCGCAGACCTGCCGTCGTCTGGTGCTGCTTAACTACTTTGGCGAAGGCCGTCAGCAGCAGTGCGACAACTGCGATATTTGTCTGGATCCGCCGAAGCGCTACGACGGCCTGGTGGAGGCGCAGAAAGCGCTCTCCAGCATCTATCGCGTCGGGCAGCGTTTCGGCATGGGCTATGTGGTTGAAGTGCTGTGCGGGGCCAATAATCAGCGCATCCGCGACCAAGGCCATGACAAGCTGCCGGTTTACGGCATTGGCCGCGAGCAGAGCCACGAGCACTGGGTCAGCGTGCTGCGTCAGCTTATTCACCTTGGGCTGGTAACGCAGAATATCGCCATGCACTCCGCGTTGCAGCTGACGGAAGCAGCGCGTCCGGTGCTGCGCGGCGAAGTGCCGCTGATGCTGGCGGTGCCGCGAATGGATGCGGCGAAGATAAAAAGCAGCAGCTCGCCAAAAATTTACGGCGGCAATTACGATCGCAAGCTGTTCGCCAAGCTGCGCAAGCTGCGTAAAGCGATTGCTGACGAAGAGAATATCCCGCCTTATGTGGTATTCAATGACGCCACGCTGATTGAGATGGCGGAGCAGATGCCAATGACGGCGTCGGAGATGCTCAGCGTCAACGGCCTAGGGCATCGCAAACTGGAGCGCTTTGGCAGACCTTTCCTGGTGATGCTCAAAGAGCATCTTGATGAAGAGTAAAGGAAAATAGCTATGCTGATGTTATTTGCCACGGTCGCGCTGGTGCATCTGGTTGCGCTAATGAGCCCCGGCCCGGACTTCTTTTTTGTTTCGCAAACGGCTGCCAGCCGCTCACGTAAAGAGGCGATGATGGGGGTGCTCGGCATTACGCTCGGCATTGTGATCTGGGCGGGTGTAGCGCTAATGGGGCTGCATCTGATTCTGGAAAAAATGGCGTGGCTGCATGAGATCATGTATGGCGGGCGGTGGCATCTATCTGCTGTGGATGGGCTGGCAACTGCTCTGTTCCGCCCGCCAGCGCCACAAGTAGCCCGTGCAGGATAGAGCCGGTGGTCGAGCTGCCGAAAAAGGGAATGAGCTTTTTGAAAGGCTTCCTCACCAACCTGTCAAACCCGAAAGCGATTATCTATTTCGGGAGTGTCTTCTCGATGTTTGTCGGTAATGACGTCGGCGCGCTGGCGCGCTGGGGACTTTTCCTGCTGATTATTGGCGAGACGTTTGTATGGTTTACGCTGGTAGCAGCGATTTTTGCGCTGCCGTGGATGCGCGATAAGTATCAGCGTGCAGCGAAATGGGTAGATGGCGTCGCGGGCGTGTTGTTCGCCGGTTTCGGCATCCACCTCATCATTTCTCGTTAGAGCTTGGCTTACTTGCCAGCTTGCGGTTTGGCAGTGCTCGTCGTCCTCACATACTACATGTACGCTGCGGCGACTGCGCGCTGTCCGCCCGAAATCTAACTGCGCCGCCGACGGCTCTAAACATCAGTGCTATCTTCAGGCAATTCTTCTGGCGCTGGCTAACAGCGCACCTACCGCCATAAACAGCCCGCCAAAAATACGATTCAGCAGCTTCATCTGCTTCGGCCCTTTAATACACGCCGCAATACGCGTGGCTAATGTGGCATAGCCAATCATCACGATAATATCGACGACGATGGTGGTCGCACCGAGTATCAGGTACTGAATCGCCTGCGGCTGAGGCGGCAGGATAAACTGCGGAAACAGTGCGGCGAGAAACACGATGCTCTTGGGGTTGGTGAGGTTTACCAGCAGCGCACGCTGGAACAGGCGGCGACGCGGCATCGCTTTTGACACAGCATCCAGATCGATCGCGCCTGCCGAGCGCCATTGCTGAATACCAAGCCACACCAGATAGGCTGCTCCTGCCCATTTCAGGATCTCAAACGCCAGCAGCGACTGTGAAAACAGCGCGCCCAGCCCAATTCCGGCCAGCACGATATGAACCGCCAGACCCAGCTGCAAACCGCTAATCGACGACGCCGCACCGCGATAGCCGTGGCTGATGCCGGTGCTCATAGTATTAATTGCGCCGGAACCCGGCGAAAGGCTAAGGATTGTGGTGGTAAGAAGGTAGGTCAGCCACCATTCAGTGGTCATAGGTTGCGCTCCCTGTCTGGGCGGAAATGTGACACAATACGCCAGAAACAAGCGTGATGGTACGGGCTGCATGCGCGCCCTCAACTCTTTTATTGTGCGTCCGCAGGAGGAGAGATGGAACGACATAAAGCGAGCTGGCTCAATCGGGAAAAAGCCTTTGCTGCCTTTGCGCACGGTCCGCTGCTCGACTTCTGGCACAGCCGCGAAGAGCGCGAATTTGTCGGCGTGGAAAACGTTACCCTGCGCTACGTGCGTTTCACCGCGCCGCAACATAAGCGCGTTATCCTGATCGTACCCGGACGCATTGAAAGCTACGTCAAGTATCCTGAACTTGCTTATGACCTGTTCCACTGCAGCTTTGATGTGGTGATCCTCGACCATCGCGGGCAGGGACGTTCCGACCGCCTGTTACAGGATTCGCATCGCGGCCATGTGGTAGAGTTCACGCACTATGTGGACGACCTGGAAACGCTCTATCTGAAAGAGATTGTCAGCGGCCACTACCAACAGCGCTACGCGCTGGCGCACTCAATGGGTGGCGCGATCCTGACGCTATTTCTGGCGCGCCAGCCGCAGGTGTTTCATGCCGTGACGCTGGTTGCCCCGATGTTCGGCATTGCTCTGCCGATGCCCTCGTTGCTGGCGAACCGCATTCTTGACTGGGCGGAGAAGCGTCCGGCGATCCGTGATGGCTATGCGCTCGGCACCGGGCGCTGGCGTGCCCATCCGTTTGGCATCAACCGCCTGACGCACAGCGCCGAACGCTATCGCCGCAGCCTGCGCTTCTACGCTGACGATCCGGCGATCCGCGTCGGCGGACCGACCTATCACTGGGTGCGTGAAGGCATCCATGCCGGACGCAATATCCTGAGCTTGGAGAGCACCATTACCACGCCCATTTTGCTGTTGCAGGCTGGCGATGACCGCGTGGTAGATAACCGTTCGCAAGACCTGTTTTGCGCGGCCATGGCGCAGGCGGGCCATGCTTGCGAGGCGCGGGTAATCAAAGAGGCGCGCCACGAAATTTTGTTTGAAAAAGATGCCATGCGCGCCGAAGCGCTGAATGCGCTGGTCGATTTTTTTATGGCACACGCTTAATCCGAATACTTACCTTACCGGCTACGGCCCAAAACACGACCTGAGGTTTTCATGTTTCAAATCGTCGCATCCGATCTGGATGGCACGCTGCTTTCTCCCGAACATTGCCTGACGCCCTATGCACATGACATCCTGCAACAGCTGGTGGCGCGCGATATTCACTTTGTTTTTGCCACCGGACGTCACTACATCGACGTGGGGCAGATGCGCGACAAGCTAGGCATTCCTGCCTATATGATCACCTCGAACGGCGCGCGCGTGCACAACGCTGAAGGTGAGCTGGTCTTTAGCCATAATCTTGATGAAGATATTGCGCTGGAGTTGTTCGGCATGCACTAAGCTAACCCCGACATTCTGACCCACGTCTATCGCGACGATGAATGGTTTATGATCCAGGTGCGGACAGCGGAGCAGGACTATTTTCGCGAGTCAGTGTTCAACTATCAGTCTACGAGCCGGGCCTGCTGCCCGGCGATAACATCAGAGAAGTTTTTTTCACCAGTGACGATCCTGAAGCGCTCATCCCGTTAGAGCTGGCACTGGAAGCACGCTGGGGCGATCGCGTTAACGTCAGCTTTTCGCTCCCAACCTGCCTGGAAGTGATGGCGGGTGGCGTGTCAAAAGGGCATGCGCTGGAGGCTGTGGCGAAACAGCTTGGCCATTCGCTGAAAGAGTGCATCGCGTTCGGCAACGGCATGAATTATGTCGAAATGCTGAGCATGGCAGGCAAAGGCTGCATTATGCGCAACGCGCATCAGCGCCTAAAGGATACGCTTCCTGAGCTGGAAGTGATTGGTAGCAATGCAGAAGATGCCGTGCCGCATACGCTGCGCACGCTGTTTTTAGCATTAAAAAAAGCCGGTGCGATACCGGCCTTTATTATTACTGTGACGCGAGCTGCTGCTTGTGCTTGCGCTCGTTAATCATCGTGAGCAGCAGGATAACTGCCAGCACGCAGCCGACGACCATCACAGGAAGCCGCCGTCCCAGCCGAAGAAATCCACGGTGTAGCCAACAATGGCGCTGGCGGCAACGGAGCCACCCAGATAGCCGAACAAACCGGTAAAACCTGCCGCCGTGCCTGCCGCTTTCTTCGGTGCCAGCTCCAGCGCATGCAGGCCATATCGACGCCCGGGTTGCCCGCTGGGTTGAACCAGTAAACCACCGTCGCAATGGTTACCAGAGTCATAAAGAAGACGCCGGTCGCACCGCGATTTCCTTTGAACACCTTATCCGACATTCAGCCACACAGCAGCGTGCCCGGAATACCCGCATATTCATATAGGAAGTAAGCCTAGGAGGACTTATCCAGCGTGAAGTGCTTCACCTCTTTCAGGTAGGTCGGCGACCAGTCAAGAATGCCGTAGCGCAGCAGGTAGACAAATACGTTGGGCAGCGCGATATACCACAGCAGTTTATTAGGCAGGACTTACTGCATAAAGATGTGCTTCGCCGTCAGCTCTTCTTCATGAGAGGCGCTGTAGTCCGGCGGGTAGTCGTTCTTATAGGCTTCAATCGGCGGCAGACCGCAGGATTGCGGAGTGTCGCGCATTAACGCGAAAGCGATCAGCGCGACGACGATAGCGCCGAAAGTAGGCATATAGAGCGCCGCTTTCCAGTCGTTGAACCAGGTCATGCTGAGCAGGAACAGCACCGGAGGAAGGCAGCCGCCAACGTTATGCGCACAGTTCCATACTGACACGATACCGCCGCGCTCTTTTTGCGACCATCAGTGCACCATCGTACGCCCGCACGGCGGCCAGCCCATGTCCTGAAACCAGCCGCAAATAAACAGCAGGGCGAACATGATCATAATGCTGGAGGTTGCCCAGGGTAAAAAGCCCATGAACAGCATGACGGCGGCAGCGAGGATAAGCTCGGCCGGCAAAAATACGCGTGGATTCGACCGGTCGGAGAACGAACCCATGATAAATTTTGAAAAGCCGTAAGCAATCGAGATACCGGGAAAGTGCAAAACCCAGATCGCCGCGTGAAAAGCCTTGCTGCACCAGATAAGGCATGGCTAAAGCGAAGTTTTTACGTACCAGACAGTAAGCGGCATAGCCGAAAAAATCTATGGTCCCCCCCCATTTTTGCAACACTGATTTTTGACTAATGG
>JAUHTP010000003.1:0-153974 GCA_031332935.1 Candidatus Pantoea bathycoeliae
CACCCTGCCGGCGTACCGCTCACTGAGCGGGGGGGACCATCTCATTAGCCCCCATTCCGGGAGCTTTTCATCTCAGCAAAGACGCTTACTTCTTCTTCGCTTTCGGGTTCGGCAGGTCAGTAATGCTGCCTTCGAAGATCTCAGCCGCCAGGCCAACCGACTCATGCAGCGTCGGGTGCGCGTGGATAGTCAGCGCGATATCTTCTGCATCACAGCCCATCTCGATCGCCAGACCGATTTCACCCAGCAGCTCGCCACCGTTGGTGCCGACAACCGCGCCGCCGATAACGCGATGCGTCTCTTTGTCGAAAATCAGTTTGGTCATACCGTCTGCGCAGTCAGAAGCGATAGCACGGCCTGAAGCTGCCCACGGGAAGGTGGAAACTTCGTAGCTGATGCCCTTCTCTTTCGCTTCTTTCTCGGTCAGACCCACCCATACAACTTCCGGCTCGGTGTAGGCAATGGACGGAATAACTTTCGGGTCGAAATAGTGCTTCATGCCCGCGATAACTTCAGCGGCAACGTGGCCTTCGTGCACGCCTTTATGCGCCAGCATCGGCTGACCGACGATATCGCCGATTGCGTAGATGTGCGGCACGTTGGTGCGCATCTGCTTGTCAACACGGATGAAGCCGCGATTGTCCACTTCCACGCCCGCTTTGCCTGCGTCCAGACCTTTACCGTTCGGCACGCGGCCGATCGCCACCAGCACCGCGTCGTAACGCTGCGGTTCGGCCGGCGCTTTTTTGCCTTCCATAGTGACGTAGATGCCGTCTTCTTTCGCTTCAACCGCAGTGACTTTGGTTTCTAGCATCAGGTTGAACTGCTTCGCGATGCGCTTGGTGAACACTTTCACCACGTCTTTATCGGCTGCTGGAATGACCTGATCAAACATCTCAACCACGTCAATCTGCGAACCCAGCGCGTGGTAAACGGTGCCCATCTCCAGACCGATGATACCGCCGCCCATCACCAGCATACGCTCCGGCACTTCTTTCAGCTCCAGCGCAGCAGTTGAGTCCCATACGCGCGGGTCGTCGTGCGGAATAAACGGCAGCGTGATCGGACGAGAACCGGCCGCGATAATAGCGTTGTCGAAGTTGATGGTGGTCGCGCCGCCTTCACCTTCCACAACCAGAGTATTTGCACCGGTGAATTTGCCCAAGCCGTTAACCACTTTGACTTTACGACCTTTCGCCATGCCAGCAAGACCGCCTGTCAGCTGGTTGATCACTTTCTCTTTCCAGGTGCGGACTTTGTTGATGTCCGTAGAGGGCTGACCAAACACAATGCCGTGCTCTTCCAAGGCTTTCGCCTCTTCGATCACTTTAGCAACGTGCAGCAGCGCTTTTGATGGGATACAGCCCACGTTCAGACAGACACCGCCGAGGGTGCTGTAACGCTCTACCAGTACGGTTTCCAGACCTAAATCAGCGCAACGAAAGGCTGCAGAGTAACCTGCAGGACCAGCCCCAAGTACCACGACCTGGGTTTTAATCTCTGTACTCATATGACCTCTTATTATTAGTTGTGATCCGGCGGGTCAGACGTAGAGCGCTTTTCATCAGGCTGGTCGGCCATTTGCATCCGGGCAGTGCGCGACGCCTCGCGTATCTTCAGTACGCTGCGGGTATTGCGCGCTGGGCGTCAACAACTGACTGCGCCAGTTACGCCTGACGAAGCAGGCTCACGATGTCCTTTGCTCCACCGGGACATTTTTCACCGAAAGAGTTTACAGAATTGTTAAAAAACTGCAAACCACGGTGTCAGGAATCGTTACAACAAGGCCGGCGAATGTCAGACAACATATTGCCGATGATGGTAATGAAACGTGCCCCATCAGCGCCGTCGATCACGCGGTGGTCGAAGGAAAGAGAGATTGGCATCATCAAACGCGGTAGAAACTCTTTACCGTTCCAGACCGGCTCCATGGCAGATTTGGAGACGCCGAGGATAGCCACTTCCGGCGCGTTGACGATCGGCGCAAAGTGCGTGGTGCCGAGGCCGCCAAGGCTGGAGATGGTGAAGCAGCCGCCCTGCATATCGCTGGCAGTCAGCTTGCCGTCGTGGGCCTTCTTCGAGGTCGCCATCAGCTCACGAGAAAGCTCAGTGATGCCTTTCTTGTTCACGTCTTTTAAGACTGGAACCACCAGACCGTTTGGCGTATCAACCGCCACACCGATGTTGATGTACTTCTTCAGCGTCAGGCGCTGCGCATCTTCAGACAGCGAACTGTTGAAGCGCGGCATCTGCTCCAGCGCGGCAGCAACGGCTTTCATGATGAACACCACCGGGGTGAACTTCACGTCCAGCTTGCGCTTCTCGGCTTCGGCATTCTGCTGCTTACGGAACGCTTCCAGATCGGTGATATCGGTTTTGTCGAAGTGCGTAACGTGCGGGATAACCACCCAGTTACGGCTCAGGTTCGCACCAGAAATTTTCTGGATGTGGCGCAGTTCCACTTCTTCGACTTCACCAAACTTGCTGAAGTCCACTTTCGGCCATGGCAGCAGGCCTGGCAGGCTTCCTCCGCTGTCAGCCGGAGCCGCTTCGGCGCGTTTCACCGCGTCTTTCACGTAGCTCAGAACGTCTTCTTTCAGGATACGGCCTTTACGGCCCGTACCCTTCACTTTTGCCAGGTTAACGCCAAATTCGCGCGCCAGACGACGGATAACCGGCGTCGCATGCACGTAGGCATCGTTCTCGGCGAAGTCGCTCTTCGCGTCCGCCTTCGGTGCTGCCGGTGCAGCAGGTGCTTCAGCTTTCGCTGGAGCCTGCGCGGGCGCAGCTTCCTGCTTCGGCGCTTCGGCTTTCGCCGCGCCTTCCATTTCGAACACCATGATCAGCGAGCCGGTGATCACTTTATCGCCGGTAGAGACTTTCAGCTCTTTGACGGTGCCCGCGAACGGCGCAGGAACTTCCATAGAAGCCTTGTCGCCTTCAACCACGATCAGTGACTGCTCGGCTTCGATTTTGTCGCCAACTTTCACCAGGATCTCGGTGACTTCGACTTCGCCGCCGCCGATGTCCGGCACGTTCACGTCTTTGGCAGCAGTGGCGGCAGTTGCCGAAGCCGGAGCGGCTTCAGCTTTTTTCTCTTCTGCCGCTTTCTCTTCTGCCGCTTTCTCTTCTGCCGCTTTCTCTTCTGCCGCTGGCGCAGCGTCTGCCGCCACGCCCTCTGCGTCAAAAACCATAATCAGGGAGCCGGTTTCGACTTTGTTGCCGGTCGCGATTTTGATCTCTTTCACCACGCCAGCCTGCGGCGAGGGAACTTCCATAGAGGCTTTGTCGCCTTCCACGGTGATCAGCGACTGTTCGGCTTCCACCTTGTCGCCAACCTTCACTAGGATCTCGGTGACTTCAACTTCATCAGACCCGATATCCGGTACCTTAATTTCAGTAGCCATTACTCTCTTACCTCTTAAGCCAGACGCGGGTTAACTTTATCGGCATCGATGTCGAACTTAGCGATCGCGTCCGCTACGACTTTCTTGTCGATTTCGCCACGTTTAGCCAGTTCGCCCAGCGCCGCAACCACCACGTAGGAAGCATCTACTTCGAAGTACTGACGCAGGTTTTCGCGGCTGTCAGAGCGGCCGAAGCCGTCGGTGCCCAGCACGCGGTAATCGCTGGCCGGAACGTAGCTGCGAACCTGTTCAGCGAACAGCTTCATGTAGTCAGTCGATGCCACCGCTGGCGCATCGTTCATCACCTGAGCGATGTACGGCACGCGTGCTTCTTCCGTCGGGTGCAGCATGTTCCAGCGCTCGCAGTCCTGGCCATCGCGTGCCAGTTCGGTGAACGAGGTAACGCTATAGACGTCAGAACCGATGCCGTAATCTTTCGCCAGGATCTGCGCCGCTTCACGTACGTGACGCAGGATAGAACCTGAGCCCAGCAGCTGCACTTTACCTTTGCTGCCTTCCACGGTTTCCTGCTTGTAGATACCCTTACGGATACCCTCTTCAGCGCCTTCCGGCATCGCTGGCATGTGGTAGTTTTCGTTCAGCGTGGTGATGTAATAGTAAACGTTCTCCTGCGCTTCGCCGTACATACGTACTAGGCCGTAATGCATGATGACCGCGACTTCGTAAGCGTACGACGGATCGTAAGAGATACAGTTCGGGATAGTCAGTGACTGAATATGGCTGTGGCCATCTTCGTGCTGTAGACCTTCGCCGTTCAGCGTTGTACGACCAGAGGTTCCGCCCACTAGGAAGCCGCGCGCCTGCTGATCGCCCGCCAGCCACATCAGGTCGCCGATACGCTGGAAACCGAACATGGAGTAGTAGATGTAGAACGGGATCATCGGCAGGTTGTTGGTGCTGTAGGAGGTCGCCGCCGCCAGCCAGGATGAACCTGCGCCCAGCTCGTTGATCCCTTCCTGCAGAATCTGGCCTTTCTCGTCTTCTTTATAGTAAGCAACCTGCTCACGGTCCTGCGGCGTGTACTGCTGGCCGTTCTGGCTGTAGATACCAATCTGACGGAACAGACCTTCCATACCGAAGGTACGGGCTTCGTCCGCGAGGATCGGCACCAGACGATCTTTGATCGACTTGTTCTTCAGCATCACGTTCAGGGCACGCACGAAAGCGATGGTGGTAGAGATCTCTTTGCTCTGCTCGTCCAGCAGCGCCTTGAACTCTTCCAGCTTCGGCATTTCCAGTTTTTCAGAGAACTGCGCCTGACGGGTCGGCAGGTAGCCACCCAGCTTCTCGCGCTGGCCGTGCAGGTAGTTGTACTCTTCAGAACCTTTCTCGAAGGTCACATACGGCAGCTCTTCGATCTTCTCGTCAGCCACCGGCACGTTGAAGCGATCGCGGATGTAGCGAACGCCATCCATGTTCATCTTCTTGACCTGGTGCGCGATGTTTTTGCCTTCCGCAGTGTCGCCCATACCATAGCCTTTGATGGTATGCGCCAGAATCAGCGTTGGCTGACCTTTGGTCTCCTGCGCTTTCTTCAGTGCCGCGTAGATTTTCTTCGGATCGTGGCCGCCACGGTTCAGTGCGAAGATCTCTTCGTCTGACCAGTCTTTAACCAGCTCTGCCGTCTCCGGATATTTACCGAAGAAGTGCTCGCGCACGTAAGCGCCATCGCGGGATTTAAAGGTTTGATAGTCGCCGTCGACGGTTTCGTTCATCAGCTGGATCAGCTTGCCGCTGGTGTCTTTCTTCAGTAGCTCATCCCAGCGTCCGCCCCAGATCACTTTGATCACGTTCCAGCCAGCACCCGCGAAGATGCCTTCCAGTTCGTTGATGATCTTGCTGTTGCCGGTTACCGGACCGTCCAGACGCTGCAGGTTACAGTTGACGATGAACACCAGGTTGTCCAGCTTCTCGCGGGTCGCGATGGTGATCGCACCTTTGGATTCCGGCTCATCCATCTCGCCGTCGCCGAGGAAGGCGTAAACGGTCTGGTTAGAAGTATCTTTCAGGCCACGGTGTTCCAGATATTTCAGGAACTTCGCCTGGTAGATGGCGTTCAACGGACCCAGGCCCATCGAAACGGTCGGGAACTGCCAGAAGTCCGGCATCAGTTTCGGGTGCGGGTAAGATGACAGGCCATTGCCGTGCACTTCCTGACGGAAGTTATTCATCTGCTCTTCGGTCAAACGACCTTCGAGGAACGCACGCGAGTAAATACCCGGAGATATATGGCCCTGGAAGTAAACCAGATCGCCGCCGTCTTTGTCGCTGCGCGCGCGGAAGAAGTGGTTAAAGCACACTTCATAAATGGTCGCAGAAGACTGGAATGAAGAGAGGTGGCCGCCCAGCTCCAGATCTTTTTTCGAGGCGCGCAGTACCGATACGATGGCGTTCCAGAGGATTGCGGAACGGATACGACGCTCCAGAGACGTGTTTCCCGGATAGTCCGGCTCGTCTTCAACGGCAATAGAGTTGATGTAGTTGCTGACGGCGTTACCGCCTGCCGCTACTTTTACGCCGCCTTTGCGGGCTGCGCTCAGCACCTGATCGATCAGATACTGTGCACGCTCAACACCTTCTTCACGGATAACCGATTCGATCGCCTGTAGCCAGTCACGAGTTTCGATCGGATCCACGTCATTCTGTAAACGTTCTGACATGGGGGTATTCCTTATCTGTGTCTAATACATTGAATTGTCTGGAGCCTGTCTCCCTGTACTCTGTTGCCAAAGCACAAGGAGACAGGCCCGTCGTTGATGTCCGCGCGTTCTTTGCCGCGCGTTATTCCTTACGTTGCTGTAAACGACGCAGGGAGCGTTCACGACGAGTCTGCTCCCGACTTCTGTCCAGCAAGATTTCCTCTATGAACGCCAGGTGACGGTGCGAAGCCTCGCGCGCCTGTTCCGGCTCACGCGCCACAATCGCCTCGAAAATACTGGCGCGGTGACCGCTCACTTTCGCCAGCATTTCCCGGCGTGAGTAGAGCAATTCAAAATTCTGTCGAACGTTTTGTTCCAGCACTGGGCCCATCGAACGCAGCAAATGCAGCAGCACCACATTATGCGCGGCTTCTGTGACAGCGATCTGATACTGCATCACCGCATCCGCTTCCGCGTCGAGATCGCCGCTGTCCTGCGCCTGTTGTATCTGCACATGGCAGTGGCGGATACGCTCAATGTCCTCTTCGGTGCCGCGCAGCGCCGCATAATAGGCAGCAATGCCCTCCAGCGCATGACGCGTTTCCAGCAGATCTAACTGGGATTCCGGGTGCCTAGTGAGCATATTGACGAGCGGATCGCTCAGGCTTTGCCAGAGATGCTGCTGGACGAAAGTGCCACCGCCCTGACGGCGCAGCAGCAGACCTTTCGCTTCAAGACGCTGTATGGCTTCGCGAAGGGATGGACGTGAGACATCAAACTGTTTGGCGAGTTCGCGCTCCGGGAGCAGCTTCTCGCCAGGACGCAGCGTCCCTTCCATAATCAGAGATTCCAGCTGGTGCTCTATGGCATCAGAGAGCTTGGGTTGGCGAATCTTACTGTAAGCCATCTTCCCTCTTATCAAGCCGCTGTCCGAAGCAAATTGGTAATACCAATTCCAAAAAGTTGGCCGTAAAGTAACAAAGTATTCACCTTGTGTCTATATGACGCCCGTCACAATCCTGGCCATACGCGGTGTTTGAGCAGGATAAGTACGCGCTGGAAAAACAGAAATTGCGCGGCGGAAGAGATGTTAAATCCCGTTACTTTTACCAAACCTTACACTGGGTTAACCGCGAGAAACCCTACTAACCATAAGACAATGTTATTCGTCTTTAGCGGCAAGGCATGGCAAAAAAGCACAGGCAGCAATGTGATGGCGACGATGATTTTTCAGTCATATCTTCGCACGTAAAGAGAAAGCAGGTGCAAAGCGCATCGCATATCACTATTCTTGTCGCTAGGGTAGCATCCGCCGACATACAGAGCGCCTGATACCGTAAATAAATCAACACGTCATTGTAACTACTTCCTGACAGCCAACTGCGCTGCAAAAGAAGAATTCAAACAACATGAGGTTTGTATGGAACAACAGCACGGCGATACGCTGAAGCGCGGGCTTAAAAACCGCCATATTCAGCTGATCGCGCTGGGTGGCTCAGTGGGCACAGGCCTGTTTCTGGGCAGCGCATCGGTCATTAAGGTGGCCGGACCAGGCGTTATTCTGGGATACGCTATCGCTGGTTTTATCGCCCTCCTGATTATGCGTCAGTTGGGTGAAATGGTGGTTGAAGAGCCGGTTGCGGGTAGCTTCAGCCACTTCGCCTACAAATACTGGGGCAACTTTGCTGGCTTCGCGTCAGGCTGGAACTACTGGGTGCTCTACGTGCTGGTCGCCATGGCCGAGCTGACCGCCGTGGGCAAATATATTCAGTTCTGGTGGCCAGATATTCCTACCTGGGCCACCGCTGCGGTGTTCTTCGTCTTTATCAACGCCATCAACCTGACCAATGTAAAAGTCTACGGTGAGATGGAGTTCTGGTTCTCTATCATTAAAGTTGTCGCGGTTATCGGCATGATCCTGTTTGGCGGCTGGCTGCTGTTTAGCGGCACAGGCGGCCCGCAGGCAACCGTCACTAACCTCTGGGCGCAGGGCGGCTTTTTGCCGAACGGCTTCAGCGGTCTGGTGATTATCATGGCCATTATTATGTTCTCTTTTGGAGGCCTTGAGCTGGTGGGGATTACCGCTGCCGAAGCCGATAACCCAGAGCAGAGCATCCCGAAAGCGACCAATCAGGTCATCTACCGCATCCTGATTTTCTATATCGGTTCGCTGGCGGTGCTGCTGTCGCTGATGCCATGGACACGCGTCACAGCGGAAACCAGCCCGTTTGTGCTGATTTTCCATGAGCTGGGCGATGCGCTGGTCGCTAACGCGCTGAACGTCGTAATCCTCACCGCGGCGCTCTCCGTCTATAACAGCTGCGTTTACTGCAACAGCCGTATGCTGTTCGGCCTGGCGCAGCAGGGCAACGCGCCTAAAGCGCTGCTGAAAGTAGACCGTCGCGGTGTCCCTGTGGTGACCATTCTGGTCTCTGCCGTGGCAACCGCGTTCTGCGTGCTGATTAACTACCTGATGCCTGGCGAAGCCTTTGGCCTGCTGATGTCGCTGGTGGTCTCAGCCCTAGTAATCAACTGGGCGATGATCAGCCTGGCGCACCTGAAGTTCCGCCGGAAGAAAGATCAGCAGGGCGTCACCACTCGTTTTAAAGCCCTGCTCTATCCGTTCGGCAACTGGCTGTGCCTAGCATTCCTGGCAGGTATTATGGTGATCATGCTGATAACGCCGGGTATAGCGATCTCCGTCTGGCTGATCCCGGTCTGGCTGCTGGTTCTGGCGATCGGTTACGTCATCAAAAATAAGGCGCAGCGCGCCTGATGATCGACCCGCCGACCTGCGTCGGCGGGCTATTTCCTTTTCCGATCTACTTCACACTTTTCCCGCCGCGCCTGTTTTGTCCATCTTACTGACGATTTGAACCTAGCCATCCTGCTGATACAGCAACGATAATTCCCTGCTCATAGCGAATGCACAGGAGAATCATCATCGAGGATTCGGCTCTCTTTCCGCGAATAAAGTGGGTTACGGCATGGGCAATGCTGGCTGCAACATGATTGGCGGGGCCATCATTTTCTTTCTCAACTATTTCTATTTCTATACCGATGTCTTTGGCCTGGCCCCGGCGCTGGTTGGCACGCTGCTGCTGTCGGTGCGCGTGCTGGACGCGGCGTTTCGACCTTATCCAGATGTGGATCGCGCTCCAGCGAGAACTGCGCCAGGCTGGTCAGCACCTGATACTGCGAGCGGTGGCGATCGGTCAGCGCGGCAAACCAAGCGGGCAGCGCTTTCTCGCCGTGGCCCAGCAGCGCATAGGCCACACCAGCCAGCCGCGCCGGGATCCAGTCAATTACATGCAGCAGGCCATCAACGCCTGACTGCGCGCGCTCAAGCGGAGACTGATGCTTCGCCAGCCAGCTTTGCCACGCGCGTAGAAAGGCATAACCCACCAGCAGCACTGGCCCGTAAGGGCCACCCACGACAAACCAGAACAGCGGTGCCAAGTAGTAACGGAAGTTAATCCAGATCAGCGCGTTTTGCAGCTCACGCAGGAATTCATGCTCGCTGCACTCCACCGGCATGCCGTGGATTAGCGTCAGCTCAGCCGCCATCGCCTGATGGGCCGCCACATCGTCATGGCTTGCCGCCTTGAGATAGGCGTGATAGTGCATACGCACCGAGCAGGCCCCGATGCAGAGCAGGCCGATCAGGATCCACAGCAGCAGCTGTGCGACGCCGAACAGAATACCCTTCAGGCTCCAGACCACCAGCGCCGTTATCGCCATGGCCAGCAGGGTCATCGCCAGCGTGCGCAGCAGCGAAAAGTGACGGCGGCGGCGGAACAAAGGCTCCAGACGGTGATCGAGCTGCCAGTGCTCGCCCAGCTTAAACAGGCGTTCCCAACCTAATACCAGTAATAAGGAAAACAATGTCATACCCACTCCGGGAAATTCAAAATGAAGTCTGCGCCAACAGCCGCTGATACTGCATCCAGTCAAAAGCGGACCCCGGATCGGTCTTGCGCGCCGGGGCAATATCGCTGTGTCCGGTAATGCGGGAAGGCGTTAAGGGATAGTGCTGCAACAGCAGCTGCGTCACTGCGGCCAGCGCCTGGTACTGCGCATCGGTGTAAGGCAGCTCATCTGTGCCTTCTAGTTCAATGCCAATAGAGAAGTCATTACAGTTTTCACGCCCCTGATAGCAGGAAATCCCGGCGTGCCAAGCGCAGTTGTCAAAAGAGACATACTGCACGATCTCACCATCACGGCGGATCAGACAGTGCGCGGCGACCTGCAGATGAGCAATATCAGCGAAGTAAGGATGAGCATCAGACGGCAAGGTGCCAGTAAACAGCCGATCGATCGACGGCCCGCCAAATTCGCCAAGCGGCAGACTGATATTGTGGATGACCAGCAGCGACGGTGCCTCATTGTCAGGTCGTTGATTAAAGTGCGGCGACGGCAACTGACGAATGTGGGTTAGCAGCCCTGTTCCAGTTTCATGCCGGTTTTTCATTAGCAGAGTCGGACTGAGAATAGCATGATTTATAGCAGTTTTTGGCAAGTTAATGCCCTGGTTGTTGCTGATAATCGCGCTCGAGTTAAGGATACTAAACAAAAAAGTCATTTCAGCTGGCGAAACGTTTTGTTTACGTCTATTGTGGCTTCCTCTTTGTTCAGGTTTTCAGGAGCGAAATTGTTATGCCAACTCGTCGTTATGATGTCGATGGCCGTCAGCGGGCGCTGATCGCGCGCATCGAGAAGGACGTTCCCGCCACGGTAGCACGCGCTTTGCAGGAGGATTTGGGCGGCGAGATAGATGCTGATCGAGACATTACTGCACAGCTGCTTCCTGAGGAGAGCCAAGCAAATGCTCAGGTCGTTACGCGTGAAGCGGGTGTTTTCTGTGGTAAACGCTGGGTTGAAGAGGTGTTCAACCAGCTTGGCGGCCACGTTATGCGGAACTGGCAGGTTGAGGACGGCGACAAGGTCACGCCCCATCAGCTGCTGTTTACCCTGAACGGCCCTTCTCGCTATCTGTTGACCGCCGAACGCACCGCGCTGAATTTCGTCCAGACGCTATCGGGTGTGGCAACCGAAACGAGCCGCTATGTAAAGCTGCTTGAAGGCAGCAACACCCAGCTGCTGGATACGCGCAAAACCCTGCCAGGACTGCGCACGGCACTGAAATATGCCGTGCTGTGCGGCGGCGGCGCAAACCATCGCCTTGGCCTTTCCGATGCTTTTCTGATCAAAGAAAACCATATCATTGCCAGCGGTTCGATTCGTCAGGCGGTAGAAAAAGCGTTCTGGCTACATCCGGAGGTGCCGGTCGAGGTGGAAGTCGAATCGCTTCATGAGCTGGATCAGGCGTTAGCGGCGGGCGCCGATATTGTGATGCTGGATAACTTCACGCTTGACGAGATGCGCAAAGCCGTTACGCGCACTCAGGGTCGCGCACAGCTTGAGGTCTCTGGCAATGTCACAGAGGCGACGCTGCCGCAAATTGCGCAGACCGGCGTTGACTATGTTTCTGTCGGCGCGCTCACCAAGCACGTTCGTGCGCTCGATCTTTCAATGCGCTTTACCACGCTGTAAACCTGAGACGCCGTGTGGCTACACACGGCGTTTTTGCGTGTCTGCTTCCATATCGTTGCCCTTCCCGCTGCAACGCAGATGTTTTATTGCGTAGCTTTTTCCGGACTGACGATCCAACGCTGGGTTTAATATCTACGCTTTTCTATTCTGCTGCCTCTTATTCACCACAGAGGCGATGTAATGAAAAATCAACAGGGATTCACCCTAGTCGAACTCATGATTGTGGTGGGGATCGTGGCGATCCTCAGCGCTATTGGCTTACCGGCTTATCAGAACTACCTCCAGCGGGCGGCGCTCACCGATATGTTGCAAACCATGGTGCCCTACAAGACCGCCGTCGAGCTGTGCGCCATGGAACGCGGTGGGCCTGTGCAGTCAGGCTGGCGAAAAAGGCATCCCGGCAGCGAAAGGGTCGCGTTACGTTTCCGCGCTCAGCGTGGTAAACGGTGTGATTAGCCTGACCGGTCAGGAGAGCCTGAATGGACTAAGCGTTGAGATGACGCCGGTCTGGGACAGCGGCGACGGTAGCCTGACATGGCAACGTAGCTGCACCAGCACCAGTGACAGCCTGCGCGACAACTGCCTGGAACAGTTCTGCTTCGATGACAAAGGAGCTGACAATGGCAACGGCTGAGTCCGCCATCCGTACGCTGTGACAGCGCTACCGTGCCGTATTACTGCACCATGATGCGACGCTACTGCGCGTCGCCGTGGCTGAACAGGTGCCTGACGGTCTAAGCGAAGCGCTGCATTTTGCCAGCCAGTGTCAGATTGAGATTGAGTGCTGGCCGCAAGCCCGTATCGATCTCCACCAGCACGGCAGCGCAGCTCCAGCTACACCACGCGACGTTCCGCCTGAATCAGCCGTCGAGGCCGTTAACCAGATGCTGCAACAGGCGCTGCGGCGGCGCGCCTTAGACATTCATATTGAACCTCAGCGCGACGGTGTTCAGATACGGCTGCGTATTGACGGCGTATTGCAGCCGCTGACCACCTTAACTGAAGCGCCGCTCGCCGCGCTGCTGGCAAGGCTGAAGATTCTGGGCGGGCTGGATATTGCCGAACGCCGGCTGCCGCAGGACGGACGTTCACACTCTCGCTGGATGGCAAACATGCTGCCTTTCGCCTCGCGACCCTGCCGGTGCAGTACGGTAAAAAGCCGTGATCCGTCTGCTGCAAAACGAAAACAGCGCGCTGTCGCTGGACAAGCTGGGCCTGTCGGCGGCCCAGCTTCGATTGCTGGTTGCAGCACTGGCACAGCCGCAGGGGCTCATTCTGGTCACAGGCCCAACCGGCAGCGGCAAAACCTTTACGCTTTACAGCTGCCTGAGCAGGCTAAACCAACCGGAAATAAACGTCAGCAGCGTAGAAGACCCGGTAGAAATTCCGCTGGCTGGTATTAACCAGACGCAGATCAATCCTAAATGTGGTCTTGATTTCAATCGGGTGCTGCGTGTCCTGCTGCGCCAGGATCCGACGTCATTATGGTGGGAGAAATTCGTGATGCAGAAACGGCGGAAATTGCCGTCAAAGCGGCGCAGACTGGTCATCTGGTATTATCGACGTTGCATACCAATTCAACGGCAGAAACGCTAACGCGTCTGCGCCAGATGGGTATACCCGGCTATCTGTTGGGCCCGGCGCTGCGGCTTATTATGGCGCAGCGGCTGGTGCGACGACTTTGTCCTCACTGCCGCCAGCCAGCACAGGCGGTGGCGCATTTTCCTCCCGATATCTGGCCCGGCACGCTGCAAACCTGGCGCGCGCCAGGCTGCGATCACTGTTTTTCCGGCTATTTTGGGCGGCTGGCGCTGTTTGAGGTATTGCCGATCGGCAGCAAGCTGCAAAATGCCATCGCCGCCGAGATACCGCTCGACAGCCTGCTGACACTGGCAAAAACGCAGGGTATGAAAACGCTTTTTAGCGCCGGGCTGGAAGCCGTCAGCCGCGGTGAAACATCGCCTGAGGAGATGCAGCGCGTCACGGGCCTGGAAGATGTCCCGTCTTAGCCTCTACCGCTGGCAGGCGGTAAACAGCCACCATCAGCTGCATGATGGTCAGGGTATGGCGGCTGATGAACAAAGCCTTTTACGCCAGCTAGCCGAACAGGATTTGCTGCCTGTCAGCTAGCAACGCCGCAAAGTGTGGCGCGCCCGCGACTGGAAATGGCAGCAAAAAATCGACTTCTTCAGGCAGCTGGCAACGCTGCTTAAAGCGGGTTTGCCGCTGGCTCAAGGACTGGACCTGCTGTCGCAGGGCCATACGCACGCCGGCTGGCTCGCGCTTATGCTGCTGGTAGCCGCTGTTGTCGGAGCTGTGGCGCGGCAGCCAGGTATCACGCTGCTCTAGGGGTTGCAGGCGGTTGAGGTGACCCTGACGACGCGGCTATGGCGCGATGCCATCAACGAGCTTCAGCAGCATATTTCGCAGGGGCAGCCGCTGCATCAGGCTATGCGGGATCATTCGCTGTTTACGCCGCTTTGTATGCAGCTGGTGCATGTGGGTGAAGAAGCTGGCGCGCTGGACATTATGCTAGTACGGCTGGCGGAGTGGCATGAAGCACAAACTCTGTCGCTCGCCGACGCGCTCGCCGCGTCGCTGGAACCGTTGATGATGGTGGTGATTGGCGGCATTGTCGGCACGCTGGTGATTGCCATGTACCTGCCGGTATTTGGGCTGGGAAACGTTATCCATTAGGGTGCATGACGCACCCTAATGCAGAAGAGCGTTAGCGGTTGAACACGCGGTTTTCCTGTTCGGCAACGCGAATAAAACTGGTTCGCTTGGTCAGCTCTTTCAGTCGTTCTGCACCCACGTAAGTACAGGCTGAGCGCAGGCCGCCGAGAATATCGTGAGCCGTCTCTTCAAACCGGCCCACGCAGCGGCAGTTTTACCGTTTTGCCTTCTGCAGCGCGATACTGTGCGACGCCGCCAACGTGGCGCTTCATCGCCGATTCAGAGCTCATACCGTAAAACAGCATAAACTGCTCGCCGTTCTCTTCGACCACGGCTCCTTCGCATTCATCGTGCGCGGCGAGCATACCGCCCAGCATGACGAAATCTGCGCCACCGCCGAATGCCTTGGCGATATCACCCGGCACCGCGCAGCCGCCGTCACTGACAATCTGACCGCCCAGGCCGTGCGCAGCATCCGCGCACTCAATCACTGCCGAGAGCTAAGGATAACCCACGCCCGTTTTTACGCGCGTTGTTCACACCGAACTGGGACCAATGCCGACCTTAACAATATCTGCGCCGGAGAGGATCAGCTCCTCCACCATCTCGGCGCAAATAGTGCGATCCGGAAACTGCTCGCGTGCACGCTGCAGGAAGTTAACAAAGTGCTCACAGTAACCGTTCGCCACATCGATACAGATGAATTTAAGATCGGCGGAAAGCGCCAGAATTGCCGTGAGCTTTTGTAGATCGGCATCGGAAGTGCCTGTCGAGACCATAATGTGGTTCAGTACGGCAACCAGCGAGCGCTGAATGAAGGCGCGCCACTCCTCAACGCTGTAGTGCTTATGTACAGCGGTAAGGATATCGAAGCTGGCCAGCGCTTCCGCCATGCTGAAGGTGCCGACCGTGTCCATATTGGCGGCGATAACAGGCACGCCATTCCAGTTTAGGCCCGAATGTTTAAAGGTAAAGCTACGTTCAAGTTCAGAACGGCTTTTCAGAGTGGAGCGTTTGGGACGAATCAGTACGTCTTTAAAACCCAGCGTTAAATCTTCTTCAATACGCATAAAAAATATGTTCTGGTAAGTGGCATCGAATCGCAGTTCGGGTAGCGCGCACGGCTCCAGTGACATAATCATACGCGCCATACGCGTGGCGACAAGACTGCGAATTTCACTTTATTTACGCTACAATCCGATAAATTTAGCTGAGAATTTTCATTGTGATCGCGCGCGCAGTTTCGCGCTTCGACTTGCCTGGCTGTGTTGCACGCCTGAGAGAGTGATATGCCCTATACCGTGGCACTGACCGGAGGAATCGGCAGTGGAAAAAGCACCATCGCCAATGCTTTCGCGGCGCTTGGCGTGCCCGTTATCGACGCGGATATTATCGCGCGCGAAGTGGTCGAGCCGGGATCGCCAGCGCTAAAGCGGATTGCGGAGCGCCACGGCAGCAGCATTCTGACTGAACAAGGCACGCTGAATCGCGCCAGGCTGAGAGAAATTATTTTCCAGTCGCCAGAAGAGAAAACCTGGCTGAATAATCTGCTTCATCCCCTGATTAACGCCCGCACGCAGCAGTTGAAGGCGCTGACGGCAGCACCCTATTTGCTGTGGGTTGTACCGTTGCTAGTAGAAAACAGCCTTCAGCATCAGGCGAATCGCGTACTGGTGGTCGACGTCGATGAAGAGACGCAGCTTGCGCGCACTATTCAGCGTGACGGCATCGATCGTCTACAGGCGCAAAATATTTTGTCCGCTCAGGCGACGCGCGACGCGCGCCTCGCCGTGGCCGACGACGTCGTTCATAACAGCGGCACGCCAGATGAAGCGTTGCCGCAGGTTGCCGCCCTGCATCAGCGCTATCTGGCACTGGCGGCAGCGCAACAGGATTAACACCATGAGTACAATCGTTCTGTTTGAACATCCCCTGAATGAAAAAATGCGCACCTGGCTGCGCGTCGAATTATCGATCGTCTACAGGCGCAAAATATTTTTTCCGCTCAGGCGACGCGCGCCTCGCCGTGGCCGACGACGTCATTCATAACAGCGGCACGCCAGATGAAGCGTTGCCGCAGGTTGCCGCCCTGCATCAGCGCTATCTGGCACTGGCGGCAGCGCAACAGGATTAACACCATGAGTACAATCGTTCTGTTTGAACATCCCCTGAAGGAGCTGGAGCGCCAGCAGCAAAAACTGCGCGCTTGGGCCGATGTGCCTGGCGTTGATATGAGCGTGGTCGATGCACTGCGCGATAAGCTCAAGGCGCAGTCTGTTCAGCTTAACAGCGCGCCGCGTATAGGACAGCAGCTGCGGGAAGATCGGCTTATCGGTCTGGTGCGCCAGCGGCTCAGCATTCCAGGCGGATGCTGCAGTTTCGATCTGCCTGGACTGCATATCTGGCTGCACCAGCCGCAGGAAATGCGCGACAGTCACGTTTCAGTCTTGCTATATACGCTGGAGCCGTTGAATCAGAGCCTGACGATGGTTCTCGATTTGATCCGTCAGTCGGGCCCGTTTCGCCATCAAACCAGTTTGAATGGTTTTTATCAGGACAATGCAGAAGGCGCGGACCTGCTTCGCCTGCAGCTGCATCTGGAAGATGCGCTTTATCCCCTGGTTTCTGGCCATAAAAGCCGTTACGCGATTCGTTTTTTGCCGCTCGACAGCGAGCGCGGCGAAGTCCCGGTGCGGCTCGACTTTGAACTGGCCTGTTGTTAGAGGTAGCTATGCAAAATGAAGTGATTACCGTGCCGTGCCCGCACTGCGGTAAATATGTGATTTGGGATGAACTGAGCCCGTGGCGTCCGTTCTGCAGCAAGCGCTGCCAACTGATTGATCTGGGCGATTGGGCTGATGAAGAGAAGCGTATTCCCAGCGAAGGCGAGCAGAGCAACAGCGACGAATAGAGCGAAGAACAGCACTGACAGCAGGGGCGCAAGCCCCTGTTTTTAGAGTTCGCTGGCAACCAGCCGCGCAATCAGCGCATGGTTGGCGGGCGGAAACTCTTCTGCCACCAGCGCACTTTGTGCCACCCAGCGCTGCGGCTGCCCTTCCCGTCCCCACGGCTCGCCGTCCCAGTTTTCTACCAGAAAGAAGTTCAGCGTAACGCGTAGATTTTCATAGGCGTGATCCGCCACGCTAATTGCGGTTGCGTGCGTGACCTCAATGCCCGTTTCTTCCAGCAGTTCGCGTTTCAGTGCCTCTTCAGCACTTTCGCCTGCCTCGATTTTACCGCCGGGAAACTCCCACATGTTCGCCATATGCGACGACGCCGGGCGCTGGGCCAGGAAGATCTGTTTATCGGCGTTACGGATGATGCCAACGGCAACTTGCAGGTGCTTCATAAAATTTTTCCACGTCAGAAGGGTGAGTGTGCGCAGATTCTAGATCATGGGTGGCATAATGTTAATCCGCGCCGCTGAAGGCAATAAAAAAGGAGCCGAAGCTCCTTTTTTATTAGCGTCTGTCAGGCCAGTCGGCCATGGCACTGCTTATATTTTTTACCAGAACCGCATGGGCAAAGATCGTTACGTCCCACTTTACGTTCTCCACCCTGGGCCGCCAGCGAAGCCACTGCTGCGGTTTCGTCATCAACGTGACTCAGCTGCTGCGCCAGGCGTTCAGCTTCTTCGCGACGCTGCTGCTCCATCGCTTCAACCTCTTCCGGCATACGCAACTGTACCTTGCTCAGCGTGCTCACAACTTCATACTTCAGCGATTCCAGCATCGCTGCAAACATGGCGAATGATTCACGCTTGTACTCCTGCTTCGGATCTTTCTGCGCGTAGCCGCGCAGGTGAATACCCTGACGCAGATAATCCATTGCGGCCAGGTGTTCTTTCCACAATGAATCCAGCGTTTGCAGCATCACGCCTTTTTCAAAGTTACGCATCATCTCCACGCCAACGATCTCTTCTTTGCTGGCGTAGTTTTCGCGCGCGCGCGTCATGATACGTTCGCGCAGCGTCTCTTCATGCAGATCCGGCTCTTTATCCAGCCATTCGGCAACCGGCAAGTCGAGATCGAAGTCGTTGCGCAGGCGTTCTTCCAAGCCCGGCACATCCCACATATCTTCCAGCGACTGCGGCGGAATGTGGGTGTCGATAGTGGTTTTGAACACTTCGTCGCGAATGCTGTTAATGGTTTCGCTGACGTCGGAAACATCCAGCAGTTCGTTACGCTGGCTGTAAATAGCACGACGCTGATCGTTCGCCACATCGTCATATTCCAGCAGCTGCTTACGAATATCGAAGTTGCGGCTTTCCACTTTACGCTGCGCGTTAGCGATAGCTTTGGTTACCCACGGATGCTCAATGGCTTCGCCCGGCTTCATGCCGAGTTTGCGCATCATATTGGAGATGCGATCCGAGGCGAAAATACGCATCAGCGTATCTTCCATTGACAGATAGAAGCGAGAAGAACCGGCATCACCCTGACGACCTGCGCGGCCGCGCAGCTGGTTGTCGATACGGCGTGATTCGTGGCGTTCGGTACCAACGATATGTAAACCGCCAGATGCCAGTACCGCGTCATGACGCTGCTGCCACGCGGATTTAATCGCTTCGATCTGCGCTTCGGTAGGCTCTACCAGTTTAGCCACTTCCGCATGCCAGCTGCCGCCCAGCATAATATCGGTACCACGACCCGCCATGTTGGTGGCGATGGTGACCGCACCCTGCTGACCAGCCTGTGCCACGATATCCGCTTCGCGGGCGTGGAATTTGGCGTTCAGCACGTTGTGCTTGATACCTGCGCGCGTCAGTTCGTTTGAGACCACTTCCGACTTCTCGATGGAAATGGTACCGACCAGCACTGGCTGACCATTGGCGGTACGCTCACGAATATCTTCGATAATAGCGTCGATCTTTTCTTTTTCGGTCATGTAGACCAGATCGGGCAGATCTTTACGCACCATCGGACGGTTGGTCAGCACTACGATGGTGTCGAGCTTGTAGATAGAGCTGAACTCAAAGGCTTCGGTGTCTGCCGTACCGGTCATACCTGCCAGCTTCTCATAAAGGCGGAAGTAGTTCTGGAAGGTAATAGAAGCCAGCGTCTGGTTCTCGTTCTGGATTTCTACGCCTTCTTTAGCTTCGATGGCCTGATGCAAGCCATCAGACCAGCGACGGCCCTGCATGGTACGGCCGGTGTGTTCATCGACGATCACCACTTCGCCGTCTTTCACGATGTAATCTACATCGCGCGTAAACAGCGCATGCGCGCGTAAGGCCGCCGTGACGTGGTGCATCAGCATAATGTTGGTCGGCGAGTAGAGTGATTCGCCCTCTTCCATGATGTTCTGACTGACCAGCAGCTCTTCAACTTTAACTAGGCCGCGCTCGGTCATATGGGCCTGACGCGCTTTCTCATCAACCCAGAAATCGCCTTCGCCCTGGAAGTTGTCAGAATCGTCTTTCTCCTGGCGCACCAGGTTTGGGATGATTTTGTTAACCTTGATGTACATGTCAGAGCTGTCTTCAGCCGGACCGGAGATGATCAGTGGCGTACGCGCTTCATCAATCAGGATGGAGTCTACCTCATCCACCAGCGCGTAGTTCAGCTTGCGCTGTACGCGCTCTTCCGGGCTGAACGCCATGTTGTCGCGCAGATAGTCAAAACCGTATTCGTTGTTAGTGCCGTAGGTGATGTCAGCCGCATAGGCTTCACGCTTGGCCACAGACGGCATGCCTGGCAGGTTAATACCTACGCTCAGGCCGAGGAATTCAAACAGCGGACGGTTGTTTTCCGCATCACGCTGCGCAAGGTAGTCGTTGACGGTGACAACGTGGACGCCTTTACCATTCAGGGCATTCAGGTAAGCAGGCAGCGTTGCGGTCAGGGTTTTACCTTCACCCGTACGCATCTCTGCGATGCAGCGATCGTTCAGCACCATGCCGCCAAGCAGCTGCACGTCAAAGTGACGCATACCGAAAACGCGCTTACTCGCTTCGCGTACCGTGGCGAATGCTTCCGGAATCAGGCTTTCCAGCGACTCGCCCTTTTTCAGACGCTCACGGAACTCATCGGTTTTTACTTTCAGCTCATCGTCTGAAAGTTTCTCGAAATCCGGTTCCATTTTGTTGATGACGTCTACCGCTTTGCGCATACGGCGCAGAGTACGATCGTTGCTGCTGCCGAAAACTTTTGTTAACAATTTGATTAACATATTAAAAACATCTCAATTCAGCCGCGCTGTGCGGACTGCGATAAATAAAAATGTATTTGAAAAAGAGTTTCAGACAAGCAGCGTAGACGGTCCGGCGCGAATTGCATGGGTTTTGCTGCGCCAGTCAGCCAGAGATGAGGAAAGCTCAAGCGTATCGTGCAGCACATCTGCATCTTGTGACGGCTGACGAAGAGAGGTATGGGTAGTAAGCAGAGCCTCGAGTGAATCGATCAGCGCCAGCTTATGTGCAGCCAGCCGTAACGCATTAGGTGTTTCCGCCTGTGGCATTAACGTAAAAGAAAGATGGCGGATAACGGTACGGATGGCATGCTGATGCCAGTAATCAACCGTAAAGCTGGGACGTCGTACCGTTTCCTGCAGGCGGATCAGGTGATCGAAGCGCGCGGCATTGCCCACAAAAAGACTACTGGAAGGCGATTCGGAAGAGGCATTAAGCTCGGCGCTCTGCGCACTGACAGGCAAGCCGAGACTGGCCGCTACCATACCCAACAGGAGATGAGGCCAGAAATAGCGTCTGCCTAATTGTCGCCAGCGTAGAAACATTCCGATCACAACTATTCCATTGCGAATTGTTATTGCGTCGTTGTTGGGGGTTTACCGCCTGTAACTGACGGCGGATCAGCTTTATTTAGCGCCTGATAGTACCATTAATGTGGGGCGACCACATCAGGGTTTAAAGTGACTCTGGAACAAAACGCGCCTGATTGTTCAGCGTTTCAGCAACGTTGCATCTGTGACTGTAAGGAGTCTTCAGCTTTAGAGTGGCCAGATTTCAGGCAATAAAAAACGGCTGGTGCCGCTGACCGGAGAGGGTGTCAGCATTGCCAGCCGTTTTAGGGTGCTGGGATAATTAAGCCAGAACCAGATTCGGTGCCTTGAACGCCAGCGGCAGTTCAGCTTCGTCTTCGAAGGTCGCCCATTCCCAGGCTTCCTGCTTAGCCAGCACAGCCTGCAGCAGTTTATTGTTCAGTGAATGACCCGATTTGAACGCGGTAAACGCGCCGATAATATTGTGGCCACACATAAACAGATCGCCAATCGCATCAAGCATTTTGTGACGAACAAATTCGTCCTCAAAACGCAGGCCTTCTTCGTTCAGCACGCGGAAGTCGTCAAGACCGATAGCGCAATCCAGACTACCGCCCAAGCACAGGCCTTTGGATTGCAGGTACTCGATTTCACGCATAAAGCCGAAGGTACGGGCGCGGCTGATCTGGCGAACAAATGAATCCGCACAGAAATTCAGCTGATAACGCTGAGAGCTGGAATCAATCGCCGGATGTTTAAAATCGATGGTGAAATCCAGATAGAAACCGTTATATGGTTTGATCTCGGCCCACTTGTCACCGTCTTCCACTTCCACACGGACAGTCTGCTTCACGCGCACAAATTTCTTAGCGCTGCTCAGTTGCTCAATACCCGCATCTATCAACAGATAGATAAAAGGCGCGGCGCTGCCGTCCATGATGGGAATTTCCGGCGCATCAACTTCAACAATAATGTTGTCGATACCCAAGCCAGCCAGCGCGGCGTTCAAATGCTCAACCGTCGAAATACGCACGCCTTCATCATTCACCAGGCAGGTACTCAGCATGGTGTCGCGCACGTATTTTGCATCAGCCGGGAAATCAACCGGTGGATTCAAGTCAGTGCGACGATAGATGACCCCGGTATTAGCCAGCGCAGGGCGCAGTGTCAGCGTAACTTTCTTGCCGGTATGCAAACCGACGCCAGTCGCCTGAACAATACGTTTTAATGTCCTTTGTTTGATCATCGTATTATCTCGCAATATTACCCATCCGACCCCTAGTATACTTTACCAGCGGGCGAACACTTTAGCACAAAGAGCGGAGATTCCCAATTCTCAGGTTATTCCTAATCGGCCTGCTTACGCAGAAACGCTGGAATATCAAGATAGTCAGGCTCTTTGTTTGACTGCGCGCTCTGGTCGTTAACCACCTTCGCGGCTGGTTTTTGCTCCTGCGGCAGCGGCGACATGCCGTGCTGCTGGTAGCGATGATCCATAACCTGCTGGCTGGCTGGCTTATTCGTTACCAAGGTAATTTCCGGACGCTTGTCCATGCCGATACCGGTTGCTACGACGGTAACGCGCAGTTCGTCGTTCATCTCTGGATCCAGCGAGGTACCGATCACCACGGTTGCGTTGTCAGAGGCGAAGGCGCGGATAGTGTTACCCACGGTTTCGAACTCGTCCAGACGCAGGTCGAAGCCTGCCGTGATGTTGACCAGCACGCCACGCGCGCCAGAAAGGTCTATATCTTCCAGCAGCGGGCTGGAAATCGCCATTTCTGCCGCTTCTTCGGCGCGATCTTCGCCACAGGCAACGCCGGAACCCATCATGGCGTAGCCCATTTCGGACATCACGGTGCGCACGTCAGCAAAGTCGACGTTCATCAAACCCGGACGCGTGATCAGTTCGGCTATACCCTGTACCGCGCCTTTCAGCACGTCATTCGCGGCGCCAAATGCGTCGAGCAGAGAGATGCCGCGACCCAATACTTTCAGCAGCTTGTCGTTAGGGATAGTAATCAGCGAATCCACATGCTTCGACAGCTCGGCGATGCCTTGCTCGGCAAAAGCCATACGCTTTTTACCTTCGAAGTTGAACGGCTTGGTGACTACCGCAACGGTCAGAATGCCCAGGTCTTTGGCCACTTCTGCCACTACCGGAGCAGCGCCGGTACCGGTACCGCCGCCCATACCCGCAGCGATAAACACCATGTCTGCTCCCTCCAGCGCAGAACGCAGTGCTTCGCGATCTTCTTCCGCGGAGGTACGACCAACTTCCGGATTCGCCCCTGCACCCAGACCTTTAGTAATATTGGTACCGATCTGGATCGTCTGGCCAACCGCTGTTTTACGCAACGCTTGAGCGTCAGTGTTCACAGCGAAGAATTCTACACCTTCGATACGCTCGCGTACCATGTGCTCTACCGCGTTGCCACCGCCACCGCCGACGCCGACGACTTTAATCACCGCGTCATTGGTTAATTCCATCGGTTCAAACATGATTTCTCTCCGTTATGTGCCTGTCGCCTGGAGACCATAAACAGTGCCAGCATGGTCTCCTTTCTAAAATCAAAATTCTTTCTTCAACCAGCTATTGATGCGCTTGAACCAGTTACCTACCGATGCGCGTTTTTCCGTCTCTGCATCGCAGTTCATATGGGACTCTTTACCATAGTGCAGCAGTCCCACTGCGGTGGAGTAATAAGGTTCCTGCGCGTAATCCGTCAATCCTGTGATATTGAGCGGCTGTCCAATGCGCACCTGCGTATGAAAAACGCGTTGCGCGCAGGCGGCCAGCCCTTCAATTTGCGCTGCGCCTCCGGTCAGCACGATCCCGGCTGCCAGATGATGCTTAACGCCCTGCTGACGCAGTTGTTCCTGTATCTGCAAAATCTCGTCATTAACCAGATTCAGCAATTCGGTGTATCGAGGCTCAATGACTTCAGCCAGCGTCTGTCGTTGCAGACTGCGCGGCGGACGTCCACCCACGCTCGGCACTTCGACATTTTCGTCTTTGCCGACAATCGATCCTAGCGCGCAACCATGGCGAACCTTAATGGCTTCCGCGTCGGTTGGTGGCGTGCCGAAAGCGTAGGCGATATCGCTGGTCACCACATTCCCTGCGTAGTGAATAACTTTGGTATGACGCAGCGCGCCACCGGTATAAACAGCAATATCCATTGTACCGCCACCGACGTCGACAACACAGACGCCGAGCTCACGTTCATCTTCTGTCAGCACGGCGAAACTGGACGCCAGGCCGGCAAAAATGAGTTGGTCAACTTTCAGACCACAACGTTCAACGGCTTTGACGATATTTTTCGCCATATCGTTGTGACATGTGATCAGGTGCACTTTTGTCTGCATGCGCACACCCGAGAGACCCACTGGATTTTTGATGCCTTCTTGATAATCGATAGCGTATTCTTGGGGAATAACATGCAGGATGCGGTGTTCATCGCGCACGCGCACTGATTTCGCAGTGTGTACGACGTTTTCCACATCATCCTGAGTCACTTCCTCTTCGGAAATCGGAACTATCCCGATTTCGTTCTGACAGCTGATATGTTTGCCCGATAAAGCAAGATAGACGGACGAAATCTGGCAATCCGCCATCAGCTCTGCCTGATCGATGGCGCGCTGTACGCACTTCACCACCGATTCAAGATCGTTTACGCCGCCTTTATCCATACCGCGAGACGGGCAGCTGCCCACCCCGATAATTTTGACCATACCATCGGGCAGAATTTCCCCAACCAGGGCGGCAACCTTCGCAGTGCCAATTTCGAGTCCAACTACCAGTTTTCTGTCCGTTGCCTTGATCATTGTTTAGCCTGTGCTTGGTTCTGTTGCTGATTACTGTCCTGGAGCTCTATGGGTTCCGGTGTCCAGCCCACCGCCGCTCCCGAGTCGTATCGCAAATCTACATAGCTGATACGGTTATGCTCGTTCTGCCCTTGCTGCTGCAACGCCGGATAAAGCTCAATAAATCGGTTCAGACGTTTCATGGGTTCGCCGCGTCCCAGTTCGATGCGCACATCGTCGCTGGTAAACAACTGCCATGACCGCCGCGCCGTCATCGACGCTACCTTCAGGGTAAACTTGTTCGCTGTCAGCACGTCACCCATACTGTGGTAACCCGGCAGCACCTCTTTTTCGCTACCTTCTGGCCCATACAGCATAGGCATAGCCTCTTTGCCGATGTGGCTGGCTGGCATGCTGAACGAGACGCCGTCCGCATCCACCATATGTACATCGTTCCAGCGGGCAACTGGCACATACTCCACAAGATGAATTTTCAGTTCTTCCGGCCACTGTTTGCGCACGCTGACCTGCTTAATCCAAGGCAAACGCTCAATCTGCTGCTGGATGATATTCACATCCTGCGACATAAAGGTGCCCGGCGCGCCCAGCGACAGAATCGCCTGACGAATATCATCGTGCGTAGTGTAGTGGGTTTCGCCTGTCACCATCAGCCGCGAAAGTGGCAGCCGTGAGGCATCGCTCATCCACTTCAGCACCACCAGCCCGCTCAAAATCATAATGCCAAGGACCATCAGCAAAAAAACGATGCCGAAAAGTCTGGCTCCGTTGCTACGCCTGGTGCGCACGCGCTCCTGGGGTTCACGGTTCCTTGCGTTCAGTGCCGCCTGTGACATATCAGTCGGCCAGTTCCAGAATACGTGACACCAGCTGCGAGAAACTCATTCCCGCCTCTCTGGCCGCCATCAGTACCGGGCTATGGCTGGTCATACCAGACGAAGTATTTACTTCCAGCAGCTGGAAGTTGCCTTCGCTATCGGTCATCACGTCGACGCGGCCCCAGCCGCTACAGCCCAGCGCGCGCCAGGCATCCAGCACCAGCGTTTGCAGCTCAGCCTCTTTTTCCGCGCTCAATCCTGCCGGGCAGAAGTATTGAGTATCGTCAGAAATGAATTTTGCTTCATCGTCATAAAACTCACTGGCGGTCTGAATGCGTATCGAAGGCAAAATTTGATCGCCTACGATGCCCACCGTGTACTCCGCACCGCTGAGAAAAGCCTCAATCAGCACATCATTGTCATGTCGAGAAGCTTCTTCCAGCGCGGCAGGCAAAGCATCCAGCGTGTTCACCCGGCTGATGCCGACGCTTGAACCTTCGGTGCTGGGCTTAACAAACAGCGGCAAGCCTAGCGCATTAATAGCGTCGCGCGTTTCTTCATCCAAGCCGTCCTGATACTGCTGGCGCGTCAGCCAGACAAAACGCCCTGAAGGTAAACCATGGCCCTGCCATAGCAGCTTGGTACGCAGCTTATCCATGGTGATGGCCGAGGCCATCACGCCGCTGCCGGTATAAGGCAGCTGCAAAAACTCCAGCACCGCCTGTAACGTGCCGTCTTCGCCGCCGCGCCCGTGTAGCGCGATAAAAGCAGAGCCAAAGCCCTGCTCTTTCAGCGTCAGCACCGAGACGTCACGCGTATCAACCGCGTGCGCATTGATTCCCGCTTCGCGCAGGCCAGCCAGTACAGCATTGCCCGACATCAGCGAAACATCGCGTTCAGCCGAGGTACCGCCCATCAGGACGGCTACTTTATCAGTCATGACGCTCCTCCGCTTTACGCTCGGGCTGTAGTTTGCACTCTGCCAGCTTGCGCGCCACTTTGCCGACGTTACCCGCACCCTGCACCAGAATCAGAGCATTGCCCGACAGCAGCGGAGCTAGCATTTCCGGCAGTGCGTCATGATCCGGTACCAGCACCGGATCGACTTTGCCACGGCCGCGAATCGAGCGGCACAGCGCGCGGCTGTCGGCACCCGGGATCGGCGCTTCACCTGCCGAATAGACGTCCAGTATCAGCAGCACGTCGACCTGCGACAGCACATTAGCGAAGTCGTCAAACAGATCGCGAGTACGGGTATAGCGGTGCGGCTGGAACACCATCACCAGCTTTTTATCCGGCCAGCCCGCGCGCGCCGCCTTGATAGTCGCATCCACTTCGGTCGGATGGTGGCCATAATCATCCACCAGCATCGCCTTGCCGGAATTGCCGTTAACCGGCTCCGTTGGGAACTCACCCAATACGTCAAAGCGACGTCCAGTGCCCTGGAAGCTCTCCAGCGCAGCGAGGATGGCGTTGTCGTCGATGCCCTCTTCACTCGCGACCGCAACAGCGGCCGCCGCATTGAGTGCGTTATGGCGACCTGGCGCATTGAGCGTGACCTGTAAACGCGGCTTGTCGTGACGCACCAGCGTAAAGTGCCCCTGCGCGCCGCGCTGCTCGTAATGTTCAATGCGCACATCGGCGTCATCGCTAAAGCCATAAGTCGTAATATGACGTCCCACGCGCGGGATGAAATCGCGGATCACCACATCGTCAATGCACATCACCGCACGGCCGTAGAACGGCAGGTTGTGCAGAAAATTGATAAAGGTCTGCTTCAGGTTCTCGAAATCGCCCTGATAGGTATCCATATGGTCGGCTTCGATATTGGTCACCACCGCGACCATCGGCTGTAAATGTAGGAAAGAGGCGTCGCTCTCGTCTGCTTCTGCAATTAGGTAGCGGCTGTTGCCAAGACGCGCATGCGTGCCTGCCGCCTTAACCAGCCCACCGTTAACGAAGGTCGGGTCCAGGCCGCCTTCAGCATAAATGCTCGACACCATCGCTGTGGTCGTCGTTTTACCGTGCGTTCCGGCAATGGCTATACCGTGGCGAAAACGCATCAGCTCCGCCAGCATTTCAGCGCGACGGATCACCGGAATGCGCTGTTCACGCGCAGCGACCAGCTCAGGGTTATCCTGCGCCACCGCGCTGGAGACCACGACAACGCTCGCGTCAGTGACGTTTTCCGGGCTATGGTTAAAGTAAATGGTCGCACCCAGTCCAGCCAGATGCTGAGTCACCGCGTTCGGTGCCAGATCGGAACCGCTGATGTGGTACCCCTCATTCGCCAACACTTCGGCAATACCGCCCATGCCAGCACCGCCGATGCCGACAAAGTGAATGTGCCGGACGCGACGCATCTCGGGCACAATGGAGCGCAGTTTTGCCAGTTGTTTTGTATTCATCGTTCTCAGTTACCTGTCATCTTATATCCGTGCCTTTACGGCACAGGCCAGCTATGCTGACCCGATTGTTCACTTTGCGGTGCGTGCCACTTCCCGTGCAACCCGTTCGGTTGCGTCGGGGATCGCCACCTGGCGTGCTTTTTCCGCCATGCTCAACAGCGTAGGACGATCCCATTGACGCAGCGTTTCCGCCACGGCATCCGCAGTAAACTGCGGCTGCTCAAAAATTTTTGCTGCGCCCGCTTTTTCCAGCGGCAGCGCATTCCAGTACTGCTGGCGATCTTTGTGCTGGAAAGGCACGAAGATCGCCGGTAAACCCGCCGCGGCCACTTCGCTGACGGTCAGCGCGCCAGAACGGCAAACCACGATATCAGCCCAGGCGTAGGCAGCCGCCATATCATCGATAAACTCCGTTACCTTATGCTGCTGGCCAGCCTGCTGATAGGCCTGAACTACATCCTGCTGCGCACCTTTGCCGGTCTGATGCCACAGCGTAATGCTGTCACCCAGTGCGGCGGCGACCTGCGGCAGCGTCTGGTTCAGCACGCGTGCGCCCTGGCTTCCGCCAATAACCAGCACGCGGATTGCACCGCTGCGGTTCGCCAGGCGCTCTTGCGGCAGCGGCAGCGCCAGCACATCGGTGCGTACCGGATTACCTACGACGTCAGCATGTGGAAAGGCACCAGGAAATGCCTGCATCACCTTGCTGGCAATCTTCGCCAGCCACTTATTTGTCAGTCCGGCAATGCCGTTCTGCTCGTGTAATACCACCGGAATGCCGCAGCTCCAGGCTGCCAGGCCACCCGGACCAGAGACGTAACCGCCCATCCCCAGCACGACATCCGGTTTCCAGGCCCGCATAATGGCGCGCGCCTGACGCCAAGCGTTAAAAATACGCATCGGAGCCAGCAATAGCGCTTTTACACCTTTACCGCGCAGCCCGCTGATGAGAATAAATTCAATCTCAATGCCGTGCTTCGGCACCAGATCCGCTTCCATACGGTCGGCCGTGCCGAGCCAGCGAACCTGCCATCCCTGCTCCATCAGATGGTGGGCGACGGCCAGACCAGGGAAGACATGTCCGCCCGTTCCGCCCGCCATCACAATCAAACGCTTCCCACTCATCGGGCACCTCGGGTAAACGCCTGCGCTTTAGTCAGGCGCGTTTCATAATCTATACGCAGCAAAAAGACGATAGCGGTCGACATAATCAGCAAACTGGAACCACCGTAGCTGATTAACGGCAGCGTCAGGCCTTTAGTCGGCAGCATCCCCGCCGCCGCACCAACGTTTACCAGCGCCTGAAAGCTGAACCATACGCCGACAGAACAGGCGAGGAAGCCGGAGAAACGTTGGTCAATTTCCAGCGCGTGCCGGCCAATCGACATAGCACGAAAAGCCACGAAGAATACCATCAACAAGGCCAAAACTACACCGATATACCCCAGCTCTTCGCCAATGATGGAGAAGATAAAGTCGGTGTGCGCTTCCGGCAGATATTCCAGTTTCTGCACCGAGTTTCCGAGCCCCTGCCCCCAGAACTCGCCCCGTCCAAACGCCATCAGCGACTGGGTAAGCTGGTAGCCGCTGCCGAAAGGATCTTCCCAAGGGTTCCAGAACGAGGTCACACGACGCATACGATAGGGCTCGGCGATGATCAGCAGCACGACAGCGAAAATGCCTGAGCCGATGATCGCCAGGAACTGCCACAGTTTTGCACCCGCAAGGAACAGCATCGCCAGCGTCGTCACGAACAGTACGACCACGGTGCCAAGGTCCGGCTGCGCCAGCAGCAGCACCGCCAGTACTACCATCACGCCCATCGGTTTGCAGAAGCCCCAGAAGTTATTACGTACTTCCTCAACTTTGCGCACCAGATAGCTGGCGAGATAGCAAAACAGCGACAGTTTCGACAGCTCCGCAGGCTGAATACGCAGCGGACCAAGGGCGATCCAGCGTGACGCACCATTTACTGAACTGCCTACCACCAATACGATAAGCAGCATCACGACTGAGGCCAGCAGCATCGCATTGCTGTAGCGCTGCCAGAAATCCATCGGCACGCGCAGGGTCACCAGCGCAACGCCCAGCCCCAGCGCGATATAGAAGGCATCACGCTTGGCGAAGTAAAAAGGATCGTCGTTGAGACGCTGGCCGACAGGCATTGAGGCCGACGTCACCATCACAAAGCCCACAATTGCCAGGCCAAAGGTGAGCCACAACAGTGTGCGGTCATACAGCACCAGCGTAGAGTCGTCGCTTTCGCGCGCGCCCATCACCCAATCCTTCAGGCGGCTGGCAATAAAAACAGACAGACTGGCAATCACTCCAGCACCGGGAGTACGCATCAGCCTAACTCCTTCGCCAGCTGCGCAAAGCGATCGCCGCGCTGTTCAAAATTACGGAACTGGTCGAGGCTGGCGCAGACAGGCGACAACAGCACCAAATCGCCGGGCTGAACATGCGGCGCAATCAGCTCCATCGCCTGCTGCATTGTCTCAGTACGCACCGCACTGTTAGGGCGCAGCGCAGCCAGTGCATCGCCATCGCGGCCAAAGCAGTAAAGGCGCACCTTCTCATCCTGCACGTAGCGAGCCAGCGGTGAAAAATCGGCAGATTTACCGTCACCGCCCAACAGCAGCCACAGCGTGCCTTGTACCTGCAAACCATTTAGCGCTGCTTCGGTGCTGCCAACGTTGGTGGCTTTGGAATCATTAATCCAGCGTACGCCGTTGGATTCATGCACCAGCTGGAAGCGATGCGCCAAGCCGTTAAAGGCGGTAAGTGCCGCCAGGCTTGAGGCACGCGGCAGGCCTACGGCATCCGCTAGCGCCAGCGCTGCCAGCGCATTGATATAGTTGTGCTGGCCGACCAGCTTCATTTCATCGGTGTTCAGCACTTTTTCGCCCTTCACGCGCAGCCAGGTCGTTCCCTGCTGGCGATTCAGGTGGTAATCACCGAAGTCGATGCCAAAGCTGACGCAGCGCGCATCGACACCGCGCACCGGCATGGTCATCGCATCGTCAGCGTTCACGACACAAACCTTTGCATTCTCATAGATACGCAGCTTGGCAGCGCGATACTGCTGCATGCCAAGCGGATAGCGATCCATATGATCTTCGGTGACGTTGAGAATGGTGGCCGCCGCGGCTTTCAGGCTCCAGGTAGTTTCCAGCTGGAAGCTGGAAAGCTCCAGTACGTAGAACTGCGCAGGTGACTTCAGTAGCGTCAGCGCAGGCAGGCCAATATTGCCGCCAACGCCAACCTGCCAGTCCGCGGCCTGCGCCATTTCGCCCACCAGCGTCGTAACGGTACTTTTACCGTTAGAGCCGGTGATCGCCACGATCGGTGCCTGCGCTTCACGGCAGAACAGCTCAATATCGCCAACGATCTCAATGCCTGCTTCCGCTGCTTCTCTTAACGCCGGATGCGCCAGCGCCATGCCCGGGCTGGCAACAATCAGATCGGCCGCCAGCAGCCAGTCGCTGTTAAGCCCTCCAGTATAGCGCTCGACCTGCTCGGGCAGCTTATCAAGGCCCGGCGGCGACACACGGGTATCCATCACGCGCGGCGTCACGCCATGCGCTAAAAAGAAATCAACACAGGAGAGCCCGGTCAGACCCAGCCCAATAATGACAACTTTTCTGCCCCGATAGTCAGCCATAGTTAACGTACCTTCAGCGTGGCTAGGCCAATCAGCACCAGCATTAGTGAAATGATCCAGAAGCGCACAATCACGCGCGGTTCCGGCCAGCCTTTCAGTTCATAGTGGTGGTGGATCGGTGCCATGCGGAAAATACGTTGGCCGCGCAGCTTGAACGATCCGACCTGCAGGATCACCGACAGCGTCTCAACCACAAATACTCCGCCCATAATCACCAGCAAAAATTCCTGACGCAGCAGCACGGCCAGCGTGCCGAGTGCGCCACCGAGCGCCAGCGATCCCACGTCGCCCATAAATACCTGCGCCGGATAGGTGTTGAACCATAAGAATCCCAGCCCTGCCCCAACGATGGCGGTGCAGACAATAACCAGCTCGCCTGCATGACGCAGATAAGGGATATGCAGATATTCAGCGAACTTCACGTTACCGGTCGCCCAGGCGACCAGCGCAAAGCCAGCGGCGACAAACACGGTTGGGATAATTGCCAGGCCGTCGAGGCCGTCGGTCAGGTTTACAGCATTGCCGGTTCCGACAATCACAAAGTAGGCCAGCACCACATAGAACAGGCCGAGCTGCGGCATAATGTCTTTGAAAAACGGCACCACCAGCTGGGTTGCTGGCGTATCTTTACCGGCAACGTAGAGCGCAAAGGCGACGCCCAGCGAAATCACCGACATCCAGAAATATTTCCAGCGCGCGATCAACCCCTTGGTGTCTTTACGTACCACTTTGCGGTAGTCATCGACAAAACCGATAATGCCGAAACCTACCAGCACCACCAGCACGCACCAGACATAGGGATTCGAAGGATAGGCCCACATCAGCACCGACACGGTAATTGAGGTGAGGATCATGATGCCGCCCATGGTCGGCGTGCCGCGCTTGCTGAAGTGCGACTCAGGGCCGTCGTTACGCACTACCTGTCCGATCTGCAGCTTCTGCAGCCAGGCGATCAGGCGTGGCCCCATCCATAAAGAGATAAATAACGCGGTCAGCAGGCTGACAATGGCGCGAAACGTCAAATACGAAAAGATGTTGAAGCCGGAATAAAAAGCGACCAGTTGTTCGGCCAGCCAGACTAACATGTTCCCATCTCCTGTATGTTCTGCACGACCTGCTCCATGGCGGCGCTGCGTGAACCCTTAATCAAAACGGTTAATTCCCGATGTTCGGACAACAGCGTCCGTAAACGTTCAGTCAGTGCGGCTTTGTTGTCGAAATGTTCGCCAACCCCACAGATTTCACTTATATATGCGCTCAGGTTGCCGACGCTGAGTACGCGATCGACGCCTGTGGCTTTGGCTGCCAGACCCACCTCACGGTGACACTGTTCAGCCTCTTCACCCAGTTCAGCCATATCACCCACGACCATCACACGATAGCCAGGCATGTCGCCCAACACCTGTGCTGCAGCTGTCATCGAGCCCACATTGGCGTTATAGCTGTCGTCAAGCAGCAGCTGATGCTCCGCAAGGCGAATGGGAAACAGGCGGCCAGGCACAGCCTGTAGCTTTTGCAGGCCGCTCTGAATCGCGCTAAGCGGCGCATCCACCGACAGCGCCAGCGCGGCTGCAGCCAGCGCGTTTGCGATGTTATGACGGCCAAGCAGCGGCAGCATGACAGCGATGTTGCCACTCGGCGTCTGCATAGTGAAATGCGTGCCGTCCACACTCAGGCGGACGTCACGCGCGGTAAAGTCGCTGTCAGCAACCTGCGGCGAGAAGCGCCATACACGCTTTCCGTGCAGGTTTGCCAGCCAGTGTGGCCAGTCATTGCTGTGAGCGTTAAGAATGGCGGTGCCGCTCGCAGGTAGTCCGTTAAAGATTTCGCCTTTCGCTTTCGCGACGCCTGCCAGCGAGCAGAAGCCCTGCAGGTGTGCAGCCGCGAGATTATTCACCAGCGCGCTCTCTGGACGCGTCAGCTCGGTGGTATAGGCGATTTCGCCCTGATGGTTAGCGCCCAGCTCAATCACCGCATACTGATGTTCCGCCGTCAGGCGCAGCAGTGTCATCGGCACGCCGAAATCGTTATTCAGGTTGCCTGCGGTATAGAGCGTTTCACCGCACTCGCGCAGGATCGCCGCCGTCATCTCTTTGACGGAGGTTTTGCCGGACGAACCGGTTAATGCCACTACGCGCGCGGTAGACTGCTGGCGCACCCAGGCGGCCAGCTTGCCAAAGGCGATGCGCGTGTCGGCGACTACAACCTGCGGCACAGAGACGTGTAAACACTTACTCACTAATAGAGCCTGTGCACCACTGGCAATAGCGTCAGCGGTAAAGTCATGCGCATCGAAGCGCTCGCCGACCAGCGCGACAAACAGGCTGCCCTGCGTCACTTTGCGCGTATCGGTGGTGACATCGCTGAGGGTCACATCGCTGCCGTGCAGCGCGCCACCGCTAATTTCAGCCAAGGTTTTCAGGGAAACCGGGATCATGCCGTTACTCCTAACAACGCGGCAACCGTGGCGCGGTCTGAGTAATCCAGACGGCGATTTCCCACGATTTGATAATCTTCGTGACCTTTGCCCGCCACCAGCACGATGTCGTCAGGCTGCGCCTGCAAAACGGCGTTAGTAACCGCTTGCGCACGCCCAGCCATTACGCGCGCACGATGCTGCTCAAGCAGGCCGGTCAGAATGTCGTTGACGATAGACTGGGGATCTTCGCTGCGCGGATTGTCATCGGTGATGACCACCACGTCGGCGAACTTCTCGGCAATGGCACCCATTAGCGGGCGCTTGCCTTTGTCGCGATCGCCGCCGCAGCCAAATACGCACCACAGTTTTCCTTTACAGTGCAGCCGCGCGGCCTCCAGCGCCTTTTCCAGCGCATCGGGTGTATGAGCGTAATCCACCACAACCGTCGGTTTGCCTGGCGCACTGAAAACTTCCATGCGTCCGCATACCGGCTGTAGCTGCGACGACGTCTGCAACAGACCGGCGAGCGGATAATCGAGTGCCAGCAGCGTGGCCAAAGCCAGCAGCAGGTTGCTAACGTTAAACGCGCCCATCATGCGGCTGTTGATTTCGCCCTCGCCCCAGCTGGAGCTGGAGCGGATATGCGCACCGTTATCGTGATAGCTCACCTCATCCGCTTTTACCCAGCGGCCGCGACAGCCGGATTGCAGGTTGTTCTCCATCGTGACAGCGACAGCGTCGGGCAGCGTCGCCAGCCAGCGGCGGCCGACTTCTTCATCAGCGTTCAGGATCATGGCGCCAACCTGGTGTTCGGTAAACAACAGTTTCTTCGCCGATTCGTAGGCCTGCATATCGCCGTGATAGTCGAGGTGGTCGCGGCTCAGGTTGGTAAAGACCGCCGCCGCGAACGGCAGTGCAGCAACACGGTGCTGCACCACACCATGTGAAGAGACTTCCATAGCGGTCAGCGTTGCGCCCTGTTGCGCCAATTCCTGTAGTACGTGCTGCACGTCAACGGCCGAGCCTGTGGTGTTTTCAGTGGCCGTGAGCTGACCAAGCAGGCCGTTACCCACTGTTCCCATCACCGCACCGGTCTCGCCCAACAGCTGCGCCCACTGCGCCAGCAGTTGCGTGATGGTCGTTTTACCGTTGGTGCCGGTCACGCCAATCAGCTTCTGTTTTTCGCCGGGCTGACCATAAAAACGGCCCGCCAGTGCGGAGAGTCGCTGCGGTAGCTGTGCCAGATAAATGACCGGCACGCCGTGCATTTCACGAATATCACCATCGCTGGCTTCGCCTTTGGCTTCTGCAATCACGGCGGCCACGCCCTGCGCGATCGCCTGCGGAATAAAACGCCGTCCGTCGGCGTGGTGGCCTGCAACAGCCACAAACAGATCGCCAGACGCCGCTTTGCGGCTGTCCAGTGTCATGTCACCCAGGGGACGCGCCGGCGCGCCTGGCACCCATGGGCCCAGTAAGTCGCGCAGGTTACGATCTGTCACTTTTTTCCTCACTTCGGTTAGTCACCAGCTCGTTATCATTGGTCGGCAACGCATCCGGCTCGATGTTCATGGTACGCAACACGCCGCCCATGATGGCACCGAACACCGGCGCGGAGACCGCACCACCGTAATATTTACCGGCCTGGGGATCGTTAATCACTACCACCAGCGCAAAACGAGGATGACTGGCAGGCGCGACGCCTGCGGTATAAGCAATGTATTTATTGACGTAACGGCCATCCGGCCCGACTTTTTTCGCCGTACCGGTTTTAATCGCGATGCGATAGCCTTTAATGGCCGCTTTAACACCACCGCCGCCCGGCAGCGCAACGCTTTCCATCATATGAACCACGGTTTTCACCAGCGATTCCGAAAAGACGCACTTGCCCGCGACGGGCGGATCAACTTTGGTAATCGACAGCGGCCGATGAATGCCGTAACTGCCGATGGTTGCGTAGACACGCGCTAACTGTAACGGCGTTACCATTAGCCCGTAGCCGAAAGAGAAGGTGGCCCTCTCTATGTCAGACCACCTTTGTTTTTGAGGGTATAAGCCACTGCTTTCCCCGACCAGCCCCAAATTGGTCGGTTTACCCAAGCCAAAGCGCGCATAAGTATCTACAAGCGCTGAGGAGGGCATCGCTAACGCGAGTCGTGAACCCCCGACGTTACTCGACTTCTGCAAAACCCCAGTAAGGGTCAGTTCGTTATAGCGCGCCACGTCTTTGATCTCATGACCATTAACGCGGTACGGCACCGTGTTCAGTACGCTGTTTTCCCGCACCACGCCACGCTGAAGCGCCGTCATCACCACCATCGGCTTCACGGTGGAGCCTGGCTCGAAGATGTCAGTGATGGCGCGGTTACGCATCATCTCTTTTGGCGTGTTGCTGAGGTTATTCGGGTTGTAGGCTGGGCTGTTCGCCATCGCCAGCACTTCGCCGGTATTAACATCCACCAGCACGGCGGAGCCGGACTCGGCTTTGTTAAACGCCACGGCATTGTTGAGTTCGCGATAGACCAGCGCCTGCAAACGTTCGTCAATGCTCAACGTCAGGTTGTGCGCTGCACGGCTGTCTACAGAGGAGATATCTTCGATCACGCGGCCGTAGCGGTCTTTACGCACCGTACGCTCGCCCGGCGCACCGGTCAGCCATTTGTCGAAGCTCTTTTCGATACCCTCGATGCCCTGGCCGTCAATATTGGTAAAGCCGATCAGATGTGATGTCACCTGTCCAGCGGGATAGTAACGGCGTGACTCTTCACGTAGATGGATGCCGGGGAGTTTAAGCTTTTTGATATAGTCGCTGATGGCGGGGTTAACCTGACGCGCCAGATAGATAAAACGCCCTTTAAGATTGGCGTTGACGCGCGTTGCCAGCTGATCGAGCGGAATGGAAAGCGCGTCGGCGAGCGCCTTCCATCGGCTATCCAGCGTGACGCCGCCCGCATCATGCAGCTCTTTAGGATCGACCCAGATAGCGTTTACTGGCACGCTGACCGCCAGAGGGCGGCCGGCACGGTCGCTGATCATGCCGCGCGCAGTGGGAACCGCTTGTACGCGCAAGGAGCGCAGATCGCCCTCTTTTACTAGCTTATCGGGGCTAATCACCTGTAGCCAGGCCACGCGCGACAGCAGGCCGAACAGCGCCAGTAAAATACAGCCGCACAGCAACGCAAAACGCCAGCTTACAAAGCTGGCCTTATCTTCCTGTTTTTTCAACTTCAGCGTTTTGCTTGCGCCACTCATTGCGATTTAGCGTTCCTTACTTCTGTACTACGATATTTTCCTGTGACGGATCGACGTGCCGTAGCTGCAGCTTGTCGGTGGCGATGCGTTCCACCCGGCTGTGATCGCCTAGCGCGTTCTCTTCAAGGATCAAGTTACGCCATTCAATGTCTAGCGCGTCGCGCTCTAGTACCAGTTGTTCACGCTGCGCGGTCAGCAGACGCGTTTTGTGCGTCGTCTTTACCACAATCACCGCTGACACCAGAACGGCAATCAGCAGGATCAACGGTATTTTGCCGAACCGCAGCAGGTCGCCGCCAATGACGCCCGGCAGGCTATGAAGTTCGTTGCCGATCATGCGTCAGTTCTCTCCGCGATGCGCAAGACGGAACCCCGCGCGCGCGGGTTTTGTGCCACTTCCGCATCGCCCGGCACCATTTTGCCGAGCAGCTTCAGCTGACGTCCGCCCAGCGCTTTCAGCTGCGTTTCGGTCATCGGAATGCCCACAGGCACCTGCGGTCCCCGGCTCTGGTCGCGCATAAAGCGCTTCACCAGACGGTCTTCCAGCGAATTGAAGCTAATCACGGATAAGCGCCCTTCCGGTGCCAGCACCGTTAACGCGCCTTTAAGCGCCGTTTCGATCTCTTCCAGCTCACTGTTGATCCAGATACGGATCGCCTGAAAGCTGCGCGTCGCCGGATGCTTGAATTTATCTTTTACCGGCGTTGCCGCCGCAATGACGTCGGCCAGCTCTTTGGTGCGCGTCATCGGCTGCTCGGGGTTGCGCTCAACGATGGCGCGAGCAATGCGCTTCGCAAAACGCTCTTCGCCATAGGTCTTGAGCACAAAGGCGATGTCTGCCTCTTCGGCTTTCAGCAACCATTCAGTGGCGGAGTGTCCGCGCGTTGGGTCCATACGCATATCCAGCGGTCCGTCGCGCATAAAGGAGAAGCCGCGTTCGGCGTCATCCAGCTGCGGCGATGAAACGCCCAAATCAAGCAGAATACCGTCAATTTTGCCGCTTAATTCCAGCGCCTCGACATAGTTGGCCAGCGAAGAGAACGGTCCGTGCACAATTGAGAAACGCGGATCGGTGATCTCAGCGGCTGCAGCGATAGCTTGCGGGTCGCGATCGATAGCGATAAGCCGTCCCTGCTCGCCCAGCTGCGACAGAATCAAACGTGAATGTCCGCCGCGACCAAAGGTGCCGTCGATGTAGATGCCGTCTTCCCTGATGTTGAGGCTATTAACCGCCTCGTTCAGTAGCACCGTGGTGTGTTTAAAATTTTCCTGCATAGCTATAGTGACAAGTCCTGCAACCGCTCAGTTAAATGTTCCTGAGCCGACTGTTCTGCGTCAATATCATCCTTAACTTGTTGATACCAAGTCTGTTCATCCCACAGTTCAAACTTGTTGAACTGGCCAACCAGCATCATTTCTTTCGTCAGGTGCGCGTGTTGGCGAAGGGTATTCGCCAGTAGTAAACGGCCTGCGTTATCCATCTGACACTCACTGGCATGGCCCAGAAGCAGACGCTGTACGCGTCGCTCAACAGGGTTCATGCTGGATAAGCGAGACAGCTTTCTTTCAATAATTTCCCATTCGGGCAGGGTATAAAGCAGCAGGCATGGCTGATGAAGGTCGATGGTGCATACCATCTGCCCTTGAGATTCCCCGATCAGCGTCTCGCGATAGCGCGTTGGTACGGCCAGCCGCCCTTTACTGTCGAGATTGACTAACGTTGCTCCACGGAACATGCTAGCCTCACCCTCAGTTACCCATTTTCACCACTTTATCCCACTTTTTACCACGCCACGAGTTTACGGAGGCGATGAAATCGTTGTCAAGCCGAAGCGCGGCGGGAATATAACTATTTACAAGGGCTAATTTCGCTGATTAAAAAGTGGCTAAGCAGGAAAAAGTCATTTTCTAAAATTAACCTGATGAATAGTGGATTAAAAAAGAGCGATTTAAAAAACGACTAAAAATAAGCCTGACGGCCAGCGCTAATATTCTTCACTGTTTCTGAGACAGGGGCCGCATTTTAGGGGATTTCTGAAAGAGAGCCTGGCCGCTTCAGGTGCAACGGCATGCCAGAAATCTGAACAATTAACAAACACATCGTTGCTAATCTGTTAGATGGGATGTCATAAATTTACGTTTTTTTACCCTGAATATTTATCGCTATTAACATGTAAAAATTAATGAGCGGCACGCTTGCCGCGCATCAACTATTTAACTTTTCGACTAAGCTGGCCGCGACGAAATAAATTCCGGCGGATGCGCGTTAATCCCGGTTTCGGTTTTCGAGGTTCATCAAGAGAGGCCAGAACTAACTCCAGTACACGCTCTGCCACATCGCGATGGCGCTGTCCGACAGCCAGTACCGGGCACTCAAGAAAGTCCAGTAATTCGTGATCGCCAAAGGTGGCGATTGCCAGCTCGGTCGGCAAGCGGCCTTCACGTTTCAGCGTGACGTCCATTACCCCCTGCAGCAGGCCGAACGAAGTGGTGTATAGCGCCTCTGGCATCTCATGATCATCAAGGTACTTTTCAAACAGCGCTGCCGCTGCCTTACGCTCGAAGCTATTGCAATAGAGATAGTCGATAGGTCGCGGATCGTCTTTCCAGGCATCGCGAAAGCCCATTTCGCGCAGAAAGCTCACGGAAAGCTCCGGCAATGCGCCGAGGAACAAGACGTTTTTCACTGGAAGCTGACGCAATTCAGCCGCCAGAGTAAAGGCGTCATCCTGATCGGCACCGACCACGCTGGTAAAGTGTTCACGATCCAGCGCGCGGTCTAAGGCAATGATCGGCAATGAATCGTTGATCCAGCGCTGATAAAAGGGGTGTTCAGGCGGTAAAGAGGTAGAAACAATAATGGCATCGACCTGCCGCTGTAGCAGGTGCTCAATGCAGAGCATTTCGTTGTCAGGCTGATCTTCCGAGCAGGCGATGAGCAGCTGGTAACCACGCTGACGCGCCTGGCGCTCCAGATAATTAGCAATGCGGGTATAGCTGGTATTTTCCAGATCGGGGATTACCAAGCCGATAGAGCGCGTGCGCCCGGCACGCAGGCCCGCCGCCACCGCGTTAGGGTGATAGTTATGCTCACGCACCACCGCCATCACTTTCTCGACGGTTTTTTCGCTGACACGATACTGCCGCGCTTTGCCATTAATGACATAACTGGCCGTGGTGCGCGACACACCCGCCAAGCGCGCGATTTCATCCAGTTTCACGATAACTCCATTACTTCACGGCAAGCCGAGTTGCTGCCGATGACAGCAACTAAGCTAAGGGTAACTCGTTTGTAACATCTAACAGCAGAAAACCGCGCTGAGCAACCGCTTTTCTTACTGAACTGCGCTTAGCGCATAAAATAAAAAAACCCGGGATTACGCCGGGTTAGCAACAGTAACCTGCTGTGATTAACGCATAATGCGATCGCCACGCGATACGCCGACAATGCCGGAACGCGCTACTTCCACGATCTCCGCGACTTCACGCACCGTATTGAGGAAGGCATCGAGTTTGTCGCTGGTACCGGCAAGCTGAACCGTGTACAGCGTTGGCGTCACGTCAATAATCTGACCACGGAAGATCTCCGCGCTGCGCTTCACCTCTTCACGGCCATAGCCGGTCGCCTGCAACTTCACCAGCATGATTTCACGTTCGACGTAAGCTCCCTGCCCTAACTCCGTTACGCGCAGCACATCGACCAGCTTGTGCAGCTGTTTCTCAATCTGCTCCAGCACCTTTGCATCGCCGACGGTCTGGATGGTCATTCGCGAAAGCGTCGGGTCATCCGTTGGCGCAACGGTCAAGCTTTCGATGTTGTAGCCGCGCTGGGAAAAAAGGCCCACTACGCGAGACAATGCGCCGGATTCGTTTTCCAGTAGAACCGATAAAATACGACGCATAATTAAGTCCTCTCCGTTTTGCTCAGCCACATCTCATCCATCGACCCGCCGCGAATCTGCATCGGGTATACGTGCTCGCTACCGTCAACCGTTACGTCGACAAACACCAGACTCCCCTTCGCCAGGGTATCCAGCGCTAGCTGCAGCTTCTCTTCCAGCTCGGAAGGATGCTGGATCGCGATGCCCACGTGGCCGTAAGCTTCGGCAAGACGCACAAAGTCTGGCAGCGACTCCATATAAGACTGTGAATGGCGGCCTGAATAGATCATATCCTGCCACTGCTTCACCATGCCGAGGAAACGGTTGTTAAGGTTCAGCACCAGCACTGGCAAATCGTACTGTAGCGCGGTGGAGAGTTCCTGAATGTTCATCTGGATGCTACCGTCGCCGGTCACGCAGATGACCGTTTCGTCCGGTAGCGCCATTTTGACACCCAACGCGGCTGGCAGACCAAAGCCCATGGTGCCCAGCCCGCCGGAGTTAATCCAGCGGCGCGGTTTATCAAAGGGATAGTAGAGCGCGGCAAACATCTGGTGCTGTCCGACGTCCGAGGTGACGTACGCATCGCCATGGGTCAGCCGCCATATTGTCTCGATCACCGCCTGCGGCTTGATCGCCTCGCTGGTGCGATTGAATGACAAACATTTGCGGCTGCGCCAGCCCTCAATGCTCTGCCACCAGTCGCGCAGGCTGTCGAGCTCCTGCTTCGCCTCGCTTTGCGTCAGCAGTTCCAGCATCTGCTGCAGCGTCTGCTTCGCATCGCCAACAATAGGAATATCTGCTGCGACGGTTTTCGAGATCGAAGTCGGATCGATGTCGATATGCAGCACCGTAGCGTTCGGGCAATATTTTGCCAAGTTATTGGTGGTGCGGTCGTCAAAGCGTACGCCGACGGCAAAAATCAGGTCGGCGTTATGCATTGTCATATTGGCTTCATAGGTGCCGTGCATGCCAAGCATTCCCACCGCCTGACGATGCGTGCAGGGGAATGCGCCCAGCCCCATCAGCGAAGAGGTGACTGGAATGTTCAGCTTCTCAGCCAGCTGCAGCAGTTCCGCCTCGCATGCCGAGGTAATCGCGCCGCCACCGACGTACATTACTGGCTTGAGTGCAGCAAGCAGCGTGTTCAGGGCGCGTTTGATCTGCCCTTTATGCCCCTGAATCGTCAGGTTGTAGGAGCGCATGCTGACGGATTCTGGATAGACGTAAGGCTGCTTGTTCGCCGGATTAAGAATATCTTTCGGCAGATCGATTACCACCGGACCCGGACGGCCGCTAGCTGCCAGCCAGAAAGCTTTCTTTAGCACGGTTGGGATCTCTTCGGTGCTTTTTACCAGAAAGCTGTGCTTCACCACCGGACGGGAAATTCCCACCATGTCGCACTCCTGAAAGGCGTCATAGCCAATCAGCGAGGAAGGCACTTGGCCTGACAAAATCACCAGCGGAATTGAATCCATATAGGCGGTCGCGATACCGGTAATCGCGTTAGTTGCGCCGGGACCGGACGTTACCAGCACGACGCCAACCTCGCCTGTCGCGCGCGCTAGCCCGTCGGCCATATGCACCGCGCCCTGCTCATGGCGCACCAGTACGTGATCGATACCGCCAACGGTTTGCAGCGCATCATAAATATCCAGCACCGCGCCGCCTGGATACCCGAATACCTGTTTTACGCCCTGATCGATCAACGAACGGACGACCATCTCGGCTCCTGACAACATCTCCATTTTCTGCCTCCAGGCTTGAGGAACTGAATCCACTGTCGTTCGCTGTTCCAGCGCGCCACTGGCATCCTGCCCCAAATTCGCCAGTTAAGATCAAAACCTTATGTTTATGCGCAGACGCCGAAACGTATTTCCGGCGTCCAGATACAGAGAAATCTGTTTGGTTGATTGTTTTAAGTCTTTTAAGAGTTGGTCGATTACCATAACCGTAGAAAACTTGGCAGGCAAACGTCAGACGCGCCGCTTATCGTTAAGTCGGCTTTGAAGCCTCTGCGTGATAAGTTGACTGTGCGAGGAATTATCTAATTCAGTCGAAGTTAGGCAGAAGAAAATGCTAAAGAAGAAATCATATCCAGCGGGTTATAAGAAATAACAAAAAGTTAATTACCGGTCCTTCAGTCCACAATATTCCTGATAAATTCATTTCTGGCGTGATTAACTTCGAAATAAAGCCAATGCACGACAATATGCTAATCAGCCAGAGAAAAACGCTTTTCATTGTTTTCTAAAGTCACAAACTTTATCGTTAAAATTCAAATGTATAAGTTAATATAGTTCGCACCAGCCATATGACTTCACCTGCATTTCATTACAGGTTGCGTGTTCCACTGAGCTGGCTATAAATCACAGGATTTCTTTCTTAATGTGTATTTTAAAATACCCTTTTACTTATGGTTGACATCCCGTCCCGATTCCAGTATCAATATGTGGAGCACAAAATTTACGAGGTTCGAATACATGTTTCATTCATTCCGCCTAGTTGGTCTACTACTTATTAACGCATTCAATTTGCGCGGTAGACTTGTGGGCAGAATCAAGCACTGATTCGAACCTGCTGAAAGTTAAAAACCCGCGCTTGGCGCGGGTTTTTTTATGCTCGTTGCACGGCGCAGTTAACGCATAAGGATGAACAGGATGAGCAAGCAAGTCATTATTTTCGATACCACTCTGCGCGACGGTGAACAGGCATTACAGGCCAGCCTGAGTGTGAAAGAAAAACTGCAAATCGCTCTGGCGCTGGAGCGCATGGGCGTTGACGTGATGGAAGTGGGTTTTCCGGTTTCTTCGCCGGGCGATTTCGAATCAGTGCAGACCATTTCGCGCACCATTAAAAACAGCCGCGTCTGTGGGCTGGCGCGCTGCGTTGAGAAAGATATTGATGCAGCTTATGAAGCGCTGCACGTAGCAGAAGCGTTTCGCATTCATAGCTTTATCGCTACCTCGCCGATGCATATCGCCACCAAACTGCGCAGCACGCTGCCGGAAGTGATTGAGCGCGCCGTGCATATGGTGAAGCGCGCCCGCAACTACACCAGTGACGTTGAGTTTTCCTGTGAAGATGGCGGCCGCACACCGATTGATGACTTGTGCCGCGTCGTTGAAGCAGCTATCAACGCTGGCGCAACCACCATCAATATTCCTGACACCGTCGGCTATACCCTGCCGGGCGAATACGCCAGCATCTTTAGCCAGCTGATCAATCGCGTGCCGAATATCGACAAAGCGATTCTGTCCGTGCACACCCACGACGATTTAGGCATGGCGACCGGCAACGCGCTGGCTGCTGTGCAGGCGGGCGCACGTCAGGTTGAAGGCACGCTGAACGGCCTAGGGGAACGCGCCGGTAACTGCGCGCTGGAAGAGGTCATCATGGCGATCAAAACTCGTCAGCAGGTGATGAACGTCCATACCGGCATCAATCATCAGAAAATCTACCGCACTAGCCAGATGGTCAGCCAGATCTGCAATATGTCTATCCCGGCAAACAAGGCGGTGGTCGGCTCTAACGCCTTCGCTCACTCGTCTGGTATCCATCAGGATGGCGTGCTGAAAAACCGCGAAAACTACGAAATCCTGACGCCGGAATCGATCGGCCTGCACAAAATCCAGCTGAACCTGACGTCACGTTCTGGCCGTGCAGCTGTGAAACACCGTATGGAAGAGATGGGCTACAAAGAGAGCGACTACAGCCTAGATGCACTGTACAACGCCTTCCTGAAGCTGGCCGACAAGAAAGGCCAGGTATTTGATTACGATCTGGAAGCGCTGGCCTTTATTAACAAACAGCATGAAGAGCCTGAGCATTTCCAGCTGAACGAGTTCAACGTGCAGACCGGCTCCAGCGTCACGGCCACCGCATCGGTACAGCTGCGCTGCGGCGAAGAAGCTAAAGCCGACGCCGCAACCGGCAACGGCCCGGTGGACGCCGTCTATCAGGCGATCAACCGCATCACCGGCTTCGAAGCCGAACTGGTCAACTACAAGTTAACTGCGAAAGGCCACGGCGAGAACGCGCTGGGTCAGGTCGATATCGTGGTGAATTACAACGGTCGTAAATTCCATGGCGTGGGTCTGGCGACAGATATCGTCGAGTCCTCCGCCAAAGCGATGGTCAACGCGCTTAACAATATCTGGCGCGCCAAAGAAGTCGAAAAAGAATTGCAGCGCAAATTTCAGAAGGAGACGGTGTAACTATGTCTACCTCCTCTCATATCGCAGTATTGCCTGGCGACGGCATTGGCCCGGAAGTGATGGCGCAGGGGCTGAAAGTGCTGGACGCCATTCGTCAACGCTTTGATATGCGTATCACTACCAGCGAGTATGACGTCGGCGGCATCGCCATCGACCGTCACGGCGAACCGCTGCCGTCTGCCACTGTTGCAGGCTGCGAACAGGCTGACGCGATTCTGTTTGGCTCGGTTGGCGGCCCGAAGTGGGAGCACCTGCCGCCTGCCGCGCAGCCGGAGCGCGGTGCGCTGCTGCCGCTGCGCAAGCACTTCAAGCTGTTCAGTAACCTGCGTCCGGCCGCGCTTTATCAGGGTCTGGAAGCGTTCTGCCCGCTGCGCGCCGATATCGCGGCGAAAGGCTTCGATATTCTATGCGTGCGTGAACTGACCGGCGGCATCTACTTTGGCCAGCCGAAAGGACGCGAGGGCAGCGGTCCGCACGAGCGCGCCTTTGATACCGAGGTCTATCACCGTTTCGAGATTGAGCGCATTGCGCGTATCGCCTTTGAGTCTGCGCGTAAGCGTCGTAGCAAAGTCACCTCTATTGATAAAGCTAACGTGCTGCAAACCTCGGTGATGTGGCGCGAGATCGTGAATGAAGTTACGAAGGATTACCCGAATGTACAGCTAAGCCATATGTACATCGATAACGCCACCATGCAGCTAATTAAAGATCCGTCGCAGTTCGACGTGCTGCTGTGCTCTAACCTGTTCGGCGACATCCTCTCTGACGAGTGCGCGATGATCACCGGTTCGATGGGCATGTTGCCGTCAGCCAGCCTGAATGAAGAAGGCTTTGGGCTGTATGAGCCAGCGGGCGGCTCCGCACCAGACATCGCCGGGCAGAATATCGCGAACCCGGTGGCACAGATCCTGTCGCTGTCGCTGCTGCTGCGTTACAGCCTGAATGCTGATGCCGCCGCCGACAGCATCGAGCGCGCCATCAGCCGCGCGCTGGAAGAAGGCTATCGCACTAAAGATTTGGCCGATGATGGCCCCGCCGTCACCACGGATGAGATGGGCAGCATCATTGCCCGCTTTATCGCCGAGGAAAAATAAAATAATGAAAACTTTATACCAAAAGTTATTTGATGCACATGTCGTTCACGAAGCGCCCAACGAGACACCACTGCTCTATATCGATCGTCACCTGATTCACGAAGTGACCTCACCGCAGGCCTTTGACGGCCTGCGCGCACACGGGCGCAAAGTGCGTCAGCCGTCGAAGACCTTTGCGACGATGGACCACAATGTGTCGACCCAGACCAAAGATATCAACGCCTCTGGCAAGATGGCGCGCATCCAGATGCAGGAGCTGATGAAGAACTGCGCCGAGTTTGGCGTGCCGCTCTATGACCTGAACCACCCGTTCCAGGGCATCGTGCACGTTATCAGTCCGGAGCAAGGCATGACGCTGCCGGGCATGACCATCGTCTGCGGCGACTCACACACCGCTACCCACGGCGCATTCGGCTCGCTGGCGTTCGGTATCGGCACCTCAGAAGTAGAACATGTATTCGCCACCCAGACGCTGAAGCAGGGCCGAGCGAAAACCATGAAAATCGAAGTACTGGGCGACGCCGCAACCGGCATTACCGCCAAAGACATTGTGCTGGCAATTATCGGCAAGACCGGCAGTGCGGGCGGCACCGGCCACGTAGTGGAGTTCTGCGGTCCGGCTATAGAAGCGCTGAGCATGGAAGGCCGTATGACCCTGTGCAATATGGCGATCGAGATGGGCGCTAAAGCGGGCCTGGTCGCGCCGGATGATACCACCTTCAATTACCTGAAAGGCCGTCAGTTCGCGCCACAGGGCGAGAAGTGGGAGCAGGCAGTAGAATACTGGCGCACGCTGAAGTCAGACGAAGGCGCGCACTACGACGCCATAGTCACGTTGAACGCCGCCGATATCGCACCGCAGGTCACCTGGGGCACCAACCCAGGCCAGGTTATCGCCGTGGATCAGCTGATCCCCAACCCGGCTTCTTTTGCCGATCCTGTTGAGCGCGCCTCAGCTGAGAAAGCGCTGGCCTATATGAATTTGCAGCCGGGCATCCGCCTGACCGATGTCGCTATTGATAAGGTTTTTATCGGTTCCTGCACCAACTCACGTATTGAAGATCTGCGTGCCGCAGCGGCCATCGCCAAAGGGCGTAAAGTCGCGCCGGGCGTGGTGGCGATGGTGGTACCTGGCTCTGGCCCGGTAAAAGCGCAGGCGGAAGCGGAAGGGCTAGACAAGATTTTCCTCGAGGCTGGTTTCGAATGGCGTCTGCCGGGCTGCTCAATGTGTCTGGCGATGAACAATGATCGCCTGAATCCTAGCGAGCGCTGTGCCTCTACCAGCAACCGTAACTTTGAAGGCCGTCAGGGCCGTGGTGGTCGCACTCACCTGGTTAGCCCGGCGATGGCCGCCGCCGCTGCGGTATCTGGTCACTTTGCCGATATCCGTGAACTGACAGGAGCGTAATCATGGCGAACAAATTCACTCAGCATACGGGCATCGTTGCCCCTCTGGACGCGGCGAACGTCGATACCGACGCCATTATTCCTAAGCAGTTTCTGCAAAAGGTGACGTGCACCGGCTTTGGCGCGCACCTGTTTCACGACTGGCGTTTTGATGACGATGCGGGCACGGTGCCAACCGCCAGCTTTGTGTTGAACAAGCCGGAATTTAAGGGCACCAGCATCCTGCTGGCGCATGAGAACTTCGGCTGCGGCTCATCGCGTGAGCATGCGCCCTGGGCACTAACCGATTTCGGTTTTCACGTGGTGATTGCGCCGAGTTTCGCCGACATTTTCTACAGCAACAGCTTTAACAATCAGCTGCTGCCGGTGCGCCTGAGCGATGAAGAGGTCGATGAGATGTTTAAGTTGGTGGCCGCACAGCCGGGTATCCGCTTTACCGTCGATCTTGAAGCGCAGACGGTTACGGCGGGCGACAAGGTTTACTCGTTTGATATCGACAGCTTCCGCCGTCACTGCATGCTGAACGGCCTCGACAGCATCGGCCTGACGCTGCAGCACGAAGCAGCTATTTCTGAATACGAACAGCGTCAGCCTGCGTTTCTGAACTAAGACTCAACTTCCAGACAGCACTAAAGCCAAAACGTGGGTGGAATGGGCAGAAGAGCAAAGCGTCCCGCGACAAGGACGTCGCGGGCCGAGCGTGGCGCTGATATAGAGCGGCATGCCGATGATATACATGGTATTGCAGGTCCACATAGTTACCGAGGCGATAAACAGCAGGCGCACGTTACGGTCGCGCCAGCCGCTTAACGGCATACCGCCACTCTGGATCAGCGGCGCGGCGCGTGGCACCGACGGCAGCGTAAACTTAATCAGCAGGATGCAGACTAGGAACAGCGCGGCGGCCACCAGCATACTGACGGCAATGCCAGCAAAGGCGTTGACGGTAAAAAAAGCCCGACCCAGAAAGGTCGCGGCTGCACTTCACGCGTCAAAAACAGGCTCAGCGTGGGAGCCTGTAGCGCGCCCGCTACGCCAATCATAAAAGAGGCCGCCATAAAGGCGAGATAGACCGGATTAATACGGCGCTTCCGGGTTAACAGCGACTTCATAGCGAAATCCCTTTGAGATGGTAACAGCAGGAGAAACAAGAGAGAGGATTCTAGCGCAACAGAAAAAAGCCAGCAGGAAAAATATCTGCTGGCGGTGTAATTGCACCCTACTCAGAAAAGATCCCGCCGCAGCGGAATCATGGTTGAACGCCATTCAGTGCTGAATTCCTCCCGATCTTCCAATAGTTCCAAGTTTGCCCTTAATATGGGGCAGGAAAACTGAGCGCTTTTCACAGGGAGATCCTCTTTTATTTCCTCATCACGCCTTAAGCAACAGTTCATCCGCCTGTGGCAAAGCTGCCAAGGTGAAAGCCAGCTGGTTACGCTGAGCGAGCTGGCGGAGCTACTGCACTGCTCACGTCGCCATATGCGTAACCTGCTTAATGCGATGCAGGAGGCTGGCTGGCTCACCTGGCAGGCTGAAGCAGGAACGCGGCAAACGCTCGCAGCTGACCTTCTGCTACACCGGCTTGGCGCTCCAGCAGCAGCGCGCCGAGGATCTGCTAGAGCAGGATAGTATCGATCAGATGGTACAGTTAGTCGGTGACAAAGCCGAAGTGCGCCAGATGATCCGCGCCCATCTTGGCCGCGAGCTGGAGATTGCGGACGTTATTACCAGCCTCGAACGCCTCCAGCTGCAGCCGCTCTTTTCCCATATAAAGGCAATTGACTCACCTGCGCCCTGGACGATGGATATCCATCTTAACGAGCCGGATAGCTGGTTACCTTGGCTGCTCGGCAGCGTCAGTGCGATGGTGCTGCCGCGCGAGTGGCCGTAGCTGCGTGACTTCGCCCGCCAGCCTGTCGGCACTGGCCCCTATCGCGTGGTGCGTAACCAGTAAAGCCAGCTGAAGATCGAGGCGTTTGACGACTATTTCGGCTTCCGCGCGCTGATTGATGATGTCTCGATTTGGGTATTGCCGGAGATCAGCGACGATCTGGTCTACTCAGGCGTGCGCCTGCAGGGCGCAGAGGAAGACGAAAAATCGGAAGAGAGCCGCCTCGAAGAGGGCTGCTATTTTTTGCTGTTTGACAAGCGATCCGTGAAAGGCCGCGATGCCGCTATCCGGCGCTGGCTCTGCCATCTTCTTAATCCCTTTGCGCTGTTTAACCATGCCGAGATGGGCTATCAGCGCTATTGGTATCCCGCTTACGGTCTGCTGCCGCGCTGGCATCACCGCCGTGACCTGACACCGGTAGAAAAACCGGCGGGCCTGGAGGGCCTGACGCTGACATGGTACAGCCAGCACGTTGAACATGAAGGCATCGCCAACGCGCTGCGTCCGCTGCTGGCGCAGCATAATGTACTGCTGATCGCGCGGGCGTTCGATTACGACACCTAGCACCAAGGCGAGGCGGAAAGTGACGTCTGGCTCGGCAGCGTTAACTTTACGCTGCCGCTGGAGTACGCACTGTTCGCCCAGCTCTACGAAATCCCGCTGCTGCATCACTGTTTACCGATCGACTGGGAAGGCGATGCCGCTGGCCGAATGGAGCAAACACCTGCTCGATGCGGACGTTCTGCATCCGCTGTTCCATCACTGGCTGCTGCTCGAAGGTCAGCGCAGCATGCGCGGCGTACGGCTCAATACGCTCGGCTGGTTCGACTTTAAATCCGCCTAGTTTGCGCCGCCAGCGCTGTAAGCCTTTCGCCTTGCCGGTGAAATGTCCAGAATGAGCCGTTCTCAACGAGGTGCCTGCAAAATGCTGAGAGAAACCCGTCGAACCTGATTCGGTTAATACCGACGTAGGGATTTGAGAGGCTGCTACGCTCAGATCCTTTGCGACTCATAACAATTCTCCTTAAGGAGTGCAAAGTGGTTAAACAGATCCTTACTCTGCTGCTGTTGCTGTCCGTTCCGGCGCTGGCCGCGAAACCTGCCCTGACCGTCTACACCTACGACTCATTCTCTGCGGAATGGGGCCCTGGCCCGGCTGTCAAAAAAGCCTTTGAAGCCCAGTGTGGCTGTGAACTGAAGTACGTGGCGCTGGAAGATGGCGTTTCGCTGCTCAACCACGTGCGCATGGAGGGCAAGAACAGCAAAGCTGACGTCGTACTGGGACTGGATAACAACCTGCTTCAGGCCGCGCAGCAGACCAGCCTGTTTGCCAGAAGCAGCGTTGACCTCAGCAAACTGACGCTGCCGGATGACTGGCAGGATCAGACTTTTATCCCCTTCGACTACGGCTATTTCGCCTTCGTCTATGACAAAAACCGCCTGAAGAACCCGCCGACCAGCCTGAAAGAGCTGGTAGAAAGCCCGGAAAAATGGCGCGTCATTTATGAAGATCCGCGTACGAGCACGCCTAGCCTGGGCCTGCTGCTGTGGATGCAGAAAGTCTATGGCGACAAGGCGCCAGAAGCTTGGCAGAAACTGGCGCAGAAAACCGTCACCGTCACCAAAGGCTGGAGTGAACCTACGGCCTGTTCCTGAAAGGCGAAGGCGATCTGGTGCTGAGCTACACCACCTCGCCTGCCTATCATCTGCTCGAAGAGAAAAAAGAGAACTACGCGGCAGCCTCCTTTAGCGAAAGCCACTATTTGCAGGTCGAAGTTACCGCGCAGCTCGCCAGCAGCAAACAGCCTGCGCTGGCTCAGCAGTTTATGCAATTCATACTGACGCCCGCTTTCCAGAACGCGATCCCGACCGGCAACTGGATGTATCCGGTGATCAAAAGCTATCTGCCTGCGGGCTATCAAACCCTGAGCGTGCCGCAAACCGTATTGCAGTTTAGCCCGCAGGAAGTGGCGCAGCAGCGCGCAAGCTGGATCAGTGCATAGCAACGCGCCGTCAGCCGCTAATCCCGCTGTGGATGCTGCCTGGCAGCAGCGCCGCGCTGCTGCTGTGCGCCGTGGCGCTGCTGGCGTTCGGCGCGCTGTGGTTTAGCGCGCCAGCCGGTGACTGGCACGCGCTGCTGCACGACAGCTATCTGCATCACGTCGTGCTCTTCTCTTTTACCGAGGCGCTGCTCTCTGCGCTGCTGTCACTGCTGCCAACGATACCGCTGGCGCGCGCGCTCTACCGACGCCGTTTTCCCGGTCGCCAGCTGCTGCTGCGCCTGTGTCCATGACGCTGGTGCTGCCGGTGCTGGTGGCGGTGTTCGGACTGCTGACGGTGTATGGCCGCGTCGGCTGGCTGGCACAGATTTGCCAGCTGGTCGGCATCGACTACCGCTTTTATCCCTATGGGCTGAAGGCATTCTGCTGGCGCATATCTTCTTTAACCTGCAGCTGGCGACGCGCCTGATGTTGCAGGCGCTGGAGAGCATCCCAGGCGAGCCGCGCCAGCTGGCTGCCCAGCTAGGCCTGCGTGGATGGCACCTTTTTCGCCTGCTGGAGTGGCCCTGGCTGCGCGCGCTGAAACGCCCGCTGGCACAGGTGCTAGCTTTTGGCTGCGTCTTGTCGATCGGCGACTTCGGCGTGGTGGCGTTGTTTGGCAGCGCCGACTTTCGCACGCTGCCGTTTTATCTCTATCAGCAGACCGGATCGTATCGCGGTGCAGACGGCGCGGTCACCGCCCTGCTGCTGATCTGCCTGCTGCTGTTCACCCTGATGGAAAAATTACCGGGCCGCCATGCTGACGCTGACTAATCTGAACGACTCTATCAACATCTGCCGATGCGTTTCAGCCTTAACGCTGAACGCGGTGAACGGCTGGCGGTGCTGGGGCCGAGCGGCGCAGGTAAAAGCACGCTGCTCAGCCTGATTGCGGGCTTTCTGCCGGTCAGCCAGGGCACGCTGACCATTGACTGCGCAGACCATAGCCACAGCGTGCCGTCGCAGCATCCGGTGTCGATGCTGTTTCAGGAGAATAACCTCTTTCCGCACCTCAGCGTGCAGCAGAATATGGCGCTGGGGCTATATCCAGGGCTGAAGCTGAACGCTGCGCAGCATCAGCAGCTGGCGGAAATTGCCGATCAGGTGGGATTAAGCGATCTGCTGACGCGCCTGCCGGGCCAGCTCTCGGGTGGTCAGCGGCAGCGCGTGGCGCTGGCGCGCTGCCTGCTGCGCGACCGTCCGGTGCTGCTGCTGGATGAGCCCTTTTCGGCGCTCGATCCGGCGTTGCGTAATGAGATGTTGCAGCTAGTACGTCGCGTCTGCGAGGCGCGTGCGATTACCCTGTTAATGGTGTCGCACAGCCTGGAGGATGCGCAGCAGATAGCACCGCGCAGTCTGGTGATCGTCGATGGCCGCGTTTACTGGGACGGCGCAACCGAGACGCTGCTGTCAGGCAGCACGCACGAAGCCGATGTGCTAGCGTGCGTCAGGCTCAGGCAAAGAACACCTGCCCTAACAGCTGGCGGAACATTGGCATCATCGGGTGGAGCTGGATGGCGACAAACGCGGCGATGGCAACAACCATTCCCAGCCGTGCCAGCCAGCGCAGGCGTTCAGGTGGCAGATACGGCGTAGCCCAGTCACGGCTTTTGCCGCTGCGCCACCAGCGCCAGCCGAGCCAGCAACCCAGCCACACCAGCACCGCCACTAACAGTAATAGCCATTTAAACAGGCCGCTCTGTGCATCCTTCGGCACGTCAATCGCCACGCCTGCCAGAATGCCCGGCAGCAGATAGAGCGGCGGCCACAGCACGCAGCCAATCAGGTTCGGCGGCAGAAACTTACGCACCGGCAGCTCCAGCATACCCGCAGCCAAAGGGATCAGCGGACGCGTCGGCCCAACGAAACGCCCGACCAGAATGGTAAACATGCTGTGCTGATGCAGCGCGTGCTCGGTTTTATCCAGCAGCCCCTTGTACTTTTGCAGATATTTCCAGCGGTGCAGCGGCCCCTGAAACTTCCAGCCGATGCCGTAAGAGATCCAGTCCCCCAGCAAGCAGCCGACAAAGCCCGCCGCCCACGCGGGATAGAGCCCAATCTGGCCACTGCCCACCAGCGCGCCCAAGCTCGCCATCATCACGGTGCCCGGCAGCAGCAGCCCGACAAAGGCCAGTGACTCAAGAAAGGTCACCAGCGCAACGGCGATAAGCGCGTACTCCAGCGACTGCGTAAACAGGTGTTGAATCCAGGCTTCCATAACCTTCCTTATCAGACTTCGGATGCTGGATTGTCCAGAGGCGGCGCAACAGCGTCAAGGTAAGAATTGTAGGGCAATGTTGACAAAAGCGCGCCGCGAGCACATGGATAAATAACCATGTTATACTCTGGATGTTTTTTCGTCTGGAGTCGATGTGAATACGTCTTGTGCAGGATTCCTGCTTACCCGCCACTGGCGCGACAGCTCTCAAGGCACCGAAATTGTTCTCTGGCTGGCCATAGATAATGGTCCGCAGCGGCTGGTACTGCCCGCGCAGGAGTCGGTAGCTTTCATTCCCTGTGACGATCAGCCGCAGGTAGAGGCGCTGCTGCGCGACGAGCGTCAGGTGCGGCTCCAGCCGCTGGAACTTAAAGATTTTCGTCGCCTTCCGGTCTTCGCCTCTATATGCCGCCAGCATCGTCAGCTGCAGCGGCTGGAGAAGCTGCTGGCCGACAAAGCTATCTCGCAAGACGAGATGAATATGATCAACGATCTGGTTGGCGAGCAACATTGAGCCGCTGCTCCAGGTCGCCAACAGCGATCGCCACGGCACCAGCCGCGTGCTGTTCCGCAATACGCGTAACGGCGTGAAGGGCTTCCCGAAACGCGAACTGCACCAGATCCGCCTGCCGCTGCCCGCCCAGTATCAGACCGCCATTAAGGTCTCTGGCATTGTGGGCGCGCGCAAAAGCGCAGAAGAGCGCGCACGCGATCTGCTTTCCCCGGAACAGATATACTAGGAGTTTGAAGGCGACACCGGCACCTGGTGGAACTTCGATCCGTGCGTTGAATGGCTGCTCGGCTACCTGACCAGCAACCGCAAAAAGAAAGTGCTGGTGATCTGCGCTAAAGCCGATTACCGGCCGTTCACACCAGCTGCGCGTGCATATGCTGGCGCTCGGTCATCCTATTTTAGGCGACAACTTTATATGCGCATCCTAAAGCTAAGGCCCTTGCGCAGCGCCTGCTGCTGCACGCCGAGTCGCTGACGATTACCCATCCCGCGTTCGGCAATAGTATGACGTTCCGCCAGCCCGCTATTTGAAACCCTTCTCGCGGCGAATCAGATCGTAGGCCGCCTGAATTTCCTGCGCCTTCTGCTTCGCCATCTCCATCATCTCTGGCGGTAGCCCTTTCGCCACTAGCTTGTCGGGATGGTGCTCGCTCATCAGCTTGCGGTAGGCGCGCTTAATGGTGGTGGCGTCGTCACTGCTTTTAACGCCCAGCACGCTACAGGCATCTTCCAGCGTCGGCCCGCGCTGCGCCTGCTGAAAACCGCCGCCCTGCCCGCCACCAAACCGCTGGCCACCCTCCATCATACTCAGGAACTGATCGAACTGGACGCGCGAAATACCCAGTTCTTCAGCAATTACGTAAAGCACCTGGCGCTCATTCGGGTGTAGCGAGCCGTCGGCAAACGCGGCCTGAATCTGAATTTCCAGAAACATCCGAATAAGGTCAAAACTGCCAAAGCAGGCGCTGCGCAGCTCGCGCAGCTTGGTGCGTAATGGATAGTAGCCCTGCTTGCCCTCGCGGAAAGCGCGCTGTGCAGCCGTTCGGGCTTCGCCGTGCAGCTGCATACGATCCATCAATAAAGAGGCGATTTGAATATCAGCTTCGGTGACGCGCCCTTTCGATTTAGTAAGGTGGCCCATCACCTGAAAAGTGGTCTGAAAAAACAGCGTCTGACGCGTTTGATTGTTGGCAAACCAAGCCTGTCCTTTGGCGCTGCGAACCTTATCAATGAGATGGCCAATCAGCAGGCCGACCACAATACCCCAAAAACCAGCGCCGGAAAGTAACCCCAGCACCATCCCAATAACTTTTCCCCAGTAGCGCATAAACTCCTCAATTCGCCATGCTTGCGGCTGAAATTTGCATTATCATACCTGTCATTTATCCCAGCGCCTAACGGCAACGCGGACAGACAAGGATTAACACTGGCACAACGCCGGGCAGTACGTTAGTCTCTGACCCGGTTGTCGGCATGATGCCAGTTTTCATGGAATTCTCGATACCGCGTATGAAGAAACGTATACATACTCTGCTGGCCACCATGATTGGCGCAGCGATCTCCAGTCAGTCTGCTCTGGCCGACGATCTCATGTCGCAGTGTATGCTGGGTGTGCCGAGCTATAATCGCCCGCTGATGACTGGCCAGACGAACCAGCTGCCGGTCACGATCCACTCTGATGCAGCCAAAGGGAACTATCCAGACGACGCGGTATTCACCGTGAACGTGGATCTCCAGCAGGGTAACAGCCGCCTGCAAGCGGACGAGATGCAGCTGCATCAGCGCCAGCAAGAGGGGCAAACCACGCCGGTTCGTACCGTCAATGCGCTGGGTAATGTGCGTTATGACGACAATCAGGTCATCCTCAAAGGCCCGAAAGCCTGGTCCAATCTGAACAGCAAAGACACCAACGTCTGGAACGGCAACTACCAGATGGTGGGACGCCAAGGCCGCGGCGACGCCGACCTGATGAAGCAGCGTGACGACAACCGCTACACCATTCTGGAAAACGGCACCTTTACCTCCTGTCTGCCCGGCGACAACAGCTGGAGTGTCGTGGGTTCACAGGTTATCCAGGATCGCCAGGAAGAGGTGGCGGAGATCTGGAACGCCCGCTTTAAGCTGGGCGCGGTACCGATTTTCTATAGTCCCTATTTGCAGCTGCCGATTGGCGATCGCCGTCGCTCCGGCTTCCTGATCCCGAATGCGAAATATGGCAGCAGTAAAGGGCTTGAGTTTGTTCTCCCCTACTACTGGAACATTGCCCCGCAGGCGGATGCCACTATTACGCCGCACTATATGTCGAAGCGCGGCATGCAGCTGGAAAACGAATTCCGCTACCTGACGCAGTTTGGCGCGGGTCTGATGGAGTTCGACTATCTGCCGTCGGACGATCAGTACGAAAAAGACAAGTCAGTGCGCGGTATCGCGCAGGACAAGAGCGGCGATCGCTGGCTCTTCTACTGGCAGCACGCTGGCGTCTATGACCAGCACTGGCGTTTTAACACTAACTACACTAAGGTCAGCGATCCTTACTACTTTAACGACCTCGACTCGAAATACTACAGTTCGACTGACAGCTATGCGACGCAGAAATTTAGCATCGGCTACGCCGACACTAACTGGGATGCCACGCTCTCAAGCAGAGATTTCCAGGTATTTGGCGATACCAGCAACAATAACGTCTACCGTGCGCAGCCGCAGCTTGACTTGAACTTCTATCAGAACGATATGGGGCAGTTTGACGGCCGCATCTACGCGCAGGCGGTGAAGTTCAATAACGTCAACGACAACTATCCTGAAGCGACGCGTCTGCATGTCGAGCCGACGCTTAACCTGCCGCTGTCCAACGGCTGGGCGAGTCTGAATACCGAAGCGAAGTTCCTCGCGACACACTATGAGCAGGACTCGCTGGATTACTACAACGCGAATCTGGCGGATGCTGCCAACAGTCAGAGCAGCCAGTTGAAGAGCTCGGTGAACCGCACCATGCCGCAGTTTAAAGTCGACGGCCGTCTGTTTTTTGACCGCGATATGGACTGTGCTGAAGGCTACACCCAAACGCTGGAGCCGCGTGTTCAGTATCTTTATATTCCGTACCGTGACCAGAGCGGCATTTACCCGTACGACTCAACGCTGCTGCAGACCGACTATACTGGCCTGTTCCGCGACCGTACCTATAGTGGCTTGGATCGTATCGCGTCAGCCAATGAAGTCTCCACCGGCGTCACCACGCGTATTTATGATCAGGATCTGGTTGAACGTTTTAACGTTTCCGTGGGTCAAATCTACTCGTTTACTCCTTCACGCACCGGCGTAAACCAGACCAATAAAGAGGATGACACCGGCAGCCTGATTTGGGCCGGGGATACCTACTGGAAGGTCAGCGAACGTTGGGCCGTGCGCGGCGGGCTGCAATATGACACCCGTCTCGATAACGTGGCTCAGGGCAACACCGTACTTGAGTATCGTCGCGATGCGGACCGTATCGTGCAGCTAAGCTACCGCTACAGCAGCCCGGAGTATGTGGCGAGTGCGCTGAACAACTCCGCGCTGGTGAACAACCCGATTTATAAAAACGGGATTTCACAAGTGGGCGGCACGGCCAGTTGGCCAATTGCAGACGCCTGGTCGGTGGTGGGTGCGTACTATTACGATACGCGCAACCAGAAACCGGCTTCGCAGCTGGTTGGCCTGCAGTACAGTTCTTGCTGCTACGCGATCCGCGTCGGCTACGAACGCAAGATCAACGGTTGGGAAAATAACGACAGTAAGTACGACAACCAAATCTCATTCAACATTGAGCTACGTGGTTTGAGCTCCGGTTATGGCTTAGGCACCGATCAGATGATGCGTCAAGGTATTATCTCTTACCAGCGCGCTTTTTGATGTTGTGATGTTTGACTCGTAATTCCCGCACTGCGGAAACAACTATGGAAAAAGTATGAAGAACTGGAGAATGCTTATTCTGGGTGTGGCGGTAGCCGCTAACACCGCGTTCGCAGCACCACAAGTGGTTGATAAAGTCGCTGCCGTTGTTAACAACGGCGTCGTTCTGGAAAGTGACGTATATAGTATACTGCACACCGTGAAGGCACAGGCGCAACAGGCCGGTCAGCAGTTGCCCGATGACAAGACATTGCGTCATCAGATCCTTGAACGTCAAATCATGGACAACATCATCCTGCAGATGGGCGAGAAAGCGGGCCTGCAGATCAACGATCAGCAACTCGACCAGGCGATCGGCAACATTGCCGCGCAGAACCGTATGAGCCTCGATCAGCTGCGTAGCCGTCTGGCCTATGACCGCGTGAACTATAGCGACTATCGCGCGCAGATCCGTAAAGAGATGCTGATTTCGGAAGTGCGTAATAACGAAGTTCGCCGTCGCGTCACGATTCTGCCGCAGGAAGTCGATACGCTGGCAACGCAGGTCGGCGCGCAGAATACGCAGGGCACCGAGTTGAACGTCAGCCAGATTTTGCTGCCGCTGCCGGAAAACCCGTCACAGCAGCAGGTTGACGATCAGGAAGCCCTAGCTAAACAGCTGGTGGGTGAACTGAAAGGCGGTGCAGACTTCGGCAAACTGGCCGTAACCTACTCCGCCGATCCGCAGGCGCTGAAAGGCGGCAATATGGGCTGGGGCAAAATTGAAGAGCTGCCGACCCTGTTTGCACAGGCGCTGTCGACCGCCAAAAAAGGCGATATTGTCGGCCCAGTTCGCTCTGGCGTGGGTTTCCATATCCTGAAAGTTAACGATCTGCGCGGTGAGAGCAAGAGCATCTCTGTCACTGAAGTGCATGCGCGTCATATCCTGCTGAAGCCATCACCCATCCTCACTGAAGATCAGGCGCGAGCGAAACTGGAACAGATCGCATCTGACATCCGCAGCGGTAAAACCTCGTTTGCTGTGGCGGCAAAACAGTTATCTGACGATCTAGGCTCTGCTAACCAAGGTGGCGATCTGAGCTGGTCTTCGCCAAAAGCGTTCGATCCGGCGTTCCGTGATGCGCTGCTGCAACTGCAAAAAGGCCAGACCAGCCAGCCGGTTCACTCCTCGTTTGGCTGGCACCTGATTCAGCTGCTGGATACGCGTCAGGTCGATAAGACCGATGCGGCGCAAAAAGAGCGCGCCTACCGTCTGCTGTTCAACCGTAAGTTTGCCGAAGAAGCGCAAACCTGGATGCAGGAACAGCGCGCCAGCGCCTACGTGAAGATTCTGGATGGCAATGCTCAGTAATTTCCGCGTGGTGATTACGCCCGGCGAACCCGCCGGGATTGGTCCCGATCTCGCCATTCAACTGGCCCAGCAGAGCTGGCCGGCTGAACTGGTGGTGTGCGCTTCGCCGCAGCTACTACGTGACCGCGCTGCGCAGCTCGGCCTGCAACTGACGCTGCGCGACTATCAGCCCGATGTGGCAGCGCAGCCGCAGCAGGCAGGAACACTGACTATCCTGCCGATAGACACCGCGCAGCCTGTTACGCCGGGAGAACTTCAGCCCGCTAACAGCCCCTACGTGCTGGCCACGCTAGCTCGCGCCTGCGACGGCTGTCTTAACGGCGAGTTTGCCGCGCTTGTCACCGGTCCGGTGCATAAAGGCGTGATTAACGATGCCGGTATCCCTTTTACCGGACACACTGAATTCTTTGCCGATCGCGCAGGTGGTCATCGCGTCGTGATGATGCTGGCAACCGAAGAGTTGCGCGTTGCGCTGGCAACGACACATCTGCCGCTGAAAGATGTCTCTGCCGCGATTACCCACGCCAGCCTGCGGGAAGTGATCACCATTCTGCATCGCGATCTGCTGCAAAAATTTGCTATCCCCGAGCCGCATATTTTTGTGTGTGGGCTCAATCCCCATGCGGGTGAGAGCGGCCATATGGGGCGCGAAGAGATCGATACTATTATTCCAGCACTGGATTCCCTGCATGAACAGGGGATTCAGCTAACCGGCCCGCTTCCTGCCGATACCCTGTTCCAGCCCAAATATTTACAGCACGCCGATGCGGTGCTGGCGATGTATCACGATCAGGGCTTGCCGGTGCTAAAATTTCAGGGGTTTGGTCGCGCGGTCAATATCACGCTTGGCCTGCCCTTTATCCGTACCTCCGTTGACCACGGCACCGCGCTGGAGCTGGCCGGTCTGGGCCAGGCGGAGCCGGGCAGCTTTATTACGGCGCTTAACCTCGCCATCACTATGATCAAGAGCAGTAATGAATAATCGCGTCCATCACGGGCACTACGCCCGTAGACGTTTCGGGCAGAACTTCCTGAACGATCAGTACATTATCGACAGCATTGTCTCCGCCATCCATCCGCAGCGCAGCGAAGCGCTGGTGGAGATTGGGCCGGGCCTCGGCGCGCTGACCGAACCCGTTGGCGAACGCCTCGACGCCTTGACGGTGGTCGAACTGGACCGCGATCTGGCTGCGCGTTTGCAGACCCATCCGTTCCTCAGTCCCAAGCTGACGATTTACCAGCAGGATGCGATGACCTTTGACTTCGCCGCGCTGGCACAGGAAAAAGGCCAGCCGCTGCGCGTGTTTGGCAACCTGCCGTACAATATTTCGACCCCGCTGATGTTTCACCTTTTCAGCTATACTGGTTCGATTAAAGACATGCACTTCATGCTGCAGAAAGAGGTGGTTAACCGCCTCGTCGCCGGGCCAGGCAGCAAAGCCTATGGCCGCCTCAGCGTGATGGCGCACTACTACTGCCAAGTGATCCCGGTGCTTGAAGTGCCACCACACTCTTTTACGCCGCCACCTAAAGTCGACTCGGCGGTTGTACGTCTGGTGCCATTTGCGGAGCCGACCTACCCGGTAAGTGATGTGCGCGTCCTGAGCCGCATTACGACTGAAGCTTTTGGCCAGCGCCGCAAGACCCTACGCAACAGCCTCGGCTACCTGTTTGCCGCTGGCGCGCTGGACGCGCTGGGTATTGATGCAGGACTGCGAGCAGAAAACGTGACGGTGGCGCAATACTGTCAGTTAGCCAACTGGCTGGCGACACATCAAGGTGAACCGCTGGAGTAATGCATGAGTGAATCGGCCCGGATGTCCATTCAGGTACAGAGCCTGTATATCGCTTCACAATCCTCGCCTGAGGAAGGGCGCTATGTTTTTGCGTATACCATCACCATCCGCAATCTGGGCCGCAATGCTGTGCAGCTGGTAGGCCGCTACTGGCTGATCACCAACGGCAACGGTCGCGAAACCGAAGTCCAAGGCGAAGGTGTAGTGGGTGAGCAGCCCGTTATCGCGCCGGGTAGCGAATTCCAGTACACCAGCGGCGCGATTATTGAAACGCCGATGGGCACCATGCAGGGGCACTACGTGATGCAGGATGAAGAGGGAGAAACCTTCCACATCGACATCCCGGTGTTTCGCCTCGCGATAGAAACCCATATACACTGATTCTTTTCTTCTTCGCCCGGCTCTGCCGGGCGAGGCTTTTTATTGCGGATGATTCTCTATAAGCACATATCTGATTGGCGACGTCCACGGCTGTTACGATGAGCTGCGCGCCCTGCTAAGACAGGTCGACTTCTCGCCTGAGCAGGATACGCTGTGGCTGACCGGCGATTTGGTTGCACGCGGTCCTGGCTCGCTTGAGGTGCTGCGCTACGTTAAGTCACTGGGCCAGAGCGTGCGTATTGTACTGGGTAACCATGACTTGCATCTGTTCGCGGTATTTGCCGGTATCAGCCGCAACAAGCCCAAAGATCGCCTGACGCCGCTGCTGGAAGCTGAAGATGCTGACGAGCTGATTAACTGGCTGCGCCGCCAGCCGCTGTTGCAGGTGGATGAAGAGAAAAAGCTGGTCATGACGCACGCTGGTATTACGCCGCAGTGGGATTTAGATACGGCTAAAACCTGCGCACACGAGCTGGAAGCGGTGCTTGCCAGCGACAGTTACCCGCTGTTCCTGGATGCCATGTACGGCGATATGCCTAATAACTGGACGCCAGAGCTGAGCGGGCTGGCGCGCCTGCGCTTCTCTGCCAATGCGCTGACGCGGATGCGCTTCTGCTTTCCTAACGGACAGCTTGATATGATCTGCAAAGAGAAGCCGGACTCTGCGCCGCTCCCGCTCAAACCCTGGTTTGCAATCCCTAGTAAACTTTCCGAAGAGTATACCCAGGTGTTTGGTCACTGGGCGTCGCTGGAAGGTAAAGGCACGCCGCGCGGCGTTATTGGTTTGGACACGGGCTGCTGCTGGGGTGATGTGCTGACGCTGCTGCACTGGGAAAACCAGCGTTACTATACCCAGGCTTCCAACCGTCAGCCGTCGGTCAAGGACAGCGTTTCTCCACAGCAATCGGCATAAGCGACGCCCAATGTAAAACGCCTTGTCTGTGGACAAGGCGTTTTGCTTTTTATCTTTTAGCGACGCTCGAGGATTTCGAAGCAGTAGCTGTGAGAGTTCTGTTCGTCAGCGTCATGGAATTCGCTAAAGGTCGAATGCCACTCATCTGGTTCATAATCTGGGAACTGCGTGTCCCCTTCCACTTCAGCGTCGATATGGGTGAGATAGAGACGATCCGCGCGCTTCAGCATCTGCTCATAGATGCGTCCACCGCCAATCACCATAATCTCCGGCACGTCACCGGCCGCTTTGATCGCCTCGTCCAGTGAGGTCACCCAGGTCACACCTTCTGCCGTTCCCGGCTGGCGGCTGACGACAATATTGAGACGTCCCGGCAACGGACGGCCGATAGATTCAAAGGTCAGGCGCCCCATAATTACCGGCTTGTTCAAGGTGTTAAGTTTAAACCACGCCAAATCTGCAGGCAGGTTCCACGGCATGGCACCTTCCATACCAATGACGCTATCCGCTGCTAATGCCGCGATCAGACTAATCATGTTAAATACTCGTAGTAAAAAATTGGCGTCATCATACGTAAAGGCGAAACTTTCGTCGATAGCTGGAAGAGTGTAATTACGTAAAGCTTTTTTGCCACCGCATTTTTGTTATTGTACAGAGTTTTAAACCGCTTTTTTCTTAAGCGGTACTTCAAGCCGCCAGATAAAATTGGTTAATCGGTACAAGGGCGGGAAAAGCGCGTAGCAGTTTGACGTAATGAAATTTGCTGCTCTGTTTTTTTACTTAAAAGGACACAATCAGGTGAATCATTATCTAACGGTTTTAAAAATGTATTCGGTAGTCAACGACCGCTGTCGCCGTTAGACTTACTGGCTTTTTTTATTGTTCAGCACGCTTATTTCCCTAGCGTGCAGCGCAGTAGATGAACTCTTTGGGCTTCACGTTTTTCGCGACCAGGGGCTGCTTTCACTGATCTACTCCGTTGCGGTGCTGATCCCTCTGTTGGGCACGCTGCTGATTTACTTCTGCCTGCGCGGCACGATAGGCACCAACCGATTTGGCCCCGATCCGCTGGATGAAGCAGCGCTCGCGCCCTAAAAAAACGGCTCCCGAGGGAGCCGTTTTATGTTTTGACGATTAGAAATCGTAGCGCAGACGTACCAGGTTCATATCACCCAAGTTGTCGGTGCTGGAGGTAAAGACGTGTTCGTAGTCGACGCGGAAGCCGTAGTCGAGGAACAGCGTAACACCCAGACTGTTGTCGATACACTGATAGTTGCGACCGTTAACATACTCCAGACGGTCGCCCATCACGTAGGGCTGAACGGCTTTCAGGCCGTACTGCTTAAACCGGGATCTTATAGCCAGCGAAGTATTCCAGGCCCCATGCGTCGTCAGCAAAGTAGTCGTTAACGTTGCTGCGTTTGGTCAGCAGGAAGTTCTGGTACCAGCCGCCCCCAGAGAGCGTCCAGTTGCCTGGCTTCCAGCTTAGTGCGGTGCCGTAGATATTCTGGTTGTAGTCGCCGCTGTCTCCATTGCCCAGATTACGCATTTCCGCGCGGGTGTAGTTCCACGCGGTGCCCTAGGTCAGATCGTCGGTGATATGGTAATCCACGCCCAGTGAACCGCCGCCTTTGCGCTTGTAGCGCAGGCCGTTGCCCGGCAGGTATTCGTTGTCGCTAAACAGGTAAGAGGCATAGAGATCGACTGCGCCGAAGGTATTTTTATACTTCAGCTGTTTGCGCGAGCGGTAAGAGCCGTCATAGTCGCCGTTAATACCATTGCCCGGTACCTGGCCTTTCATGTCGTAATCCCAGATGTCTGTTTTCGCGCCGACAACGTCATAAAACACGCTGTTCTGCTGGCCGAAATAGATCTCACCCCAAGTTTTACTTTTCAGACCGGTATAAAGCTGGCGACGTGTCGTGTCGTTAGCGCCGTCTTTAATAGTGGTTGTCCCAGTCAAATACGGCGGGAATATTCACGCCGACTTCGTAGTATCTTGCCCAGCTAATATCATCGAACAGATAATAGTCAGCGGCGAAACGGAAACGGGTACCTCCGTCAAAGCCATTACGCTTGTAAGATTTGTCGTTGACGCCGGTTTGATGTTCGAACTGCGGACGAATACTGCCGCCCACGGTGAAATTCAGTCGGCTCAGCGGATCGCCTACCTGCTGATCTTGTTTAAGAAGAGTAATTTCGCCTAGCTAGCGAATGGCGCAGCCGCCATTAATGCAGCAATGGCGCTCAGTGTGAAAGCACACATTTTCATTTTTATAAATATCCCTGATTGGGCTTGAATTATGAGCTGCGAGATATTACGTTGTGCCGACACGCCTGTGTATTATAATTTTGTGCGAGTTTTGCAATAAATTATGAACAAAGCACTCTGCGCTAATCCCAAGACAAATCTGCAAAACTTTAATCGTTTTCAGTTATTTATTATTTAAGAACAATTTATAAAAATAAAAAAAACGGCCCTTGCGGGCCGTTTAATTATGTACGGAAATTAACCGTTAATAAGCGCGTGCATTTCCTGTACGGAAATGACTTTTTCCGTTGGGTCCGCATTCAGCGACATGGCGGTGGCAAATCCACCGTTCAGCGTGGTATCATAGTGCACTTTATATTGCAGCGCGCTGCGGCGAATAACGCGTGAATCCTCAATCGCCTGGCGACCGGCAGTCGTGTTGACGATATAGGTGTACTCGCCGTTTTTCAGACGGTCCTGAATATGCGGACGGCCTTCATGCACTTTATTCACCAGACGCGGATTAATGCCCGCCTCACCCAGCACGACGGCGGTGCCGTGCGTGGCATCCAGCTCAAAGCCAAACTTCAGCAGCTTGGCCGCCAGATCAACGATGCGCTTCTTGTTACCTTCGCGCACCGATAGCAGCGCGCGACCGCTTTTCTTCATGTTGCTCTGCGCGCCCAGCATCGCCTTAGAGAAGGCTTCAGCGAAGGTGCGGCCAACGCCCATCACTTCGCCGGTTGAGCGCATTTCTGGGCCAAGGATGGGATCGACGCCCTGAAACTTGTTGAACGGCAGCACCACTTCCTTCACCGAGTAGTACGGCGGAATCACCTCTTTGGTCACGCCCTGCTCGGCCAAAGTTTTGCCCGCCATAACTCGCGCTGCGACTTTGGCCAGCGGTACTCCGGTCGCTTTGGAAACGAACGGCACGGTACGCGCGGCGCGTGGGTTAACCTCAATCAGGTAAACCTCGTTGTCCTTCACCGCGAACTGCACGTTCATCAGGCCGCGCACGTTGAGTTCAAACGCCAGGCGCTCAACCTGCTGGCGCATTACGTTCTGAATCTCCTGACTCAGCGTGTAGGCTGGCAGCGAACAGGCGGAATCGCCTGAGTGCACGCCTGCCTGCTCGATATGCTCCATGATGCCACCAATCAGCACACGCTCGCCGTCGCAGATAGCATCCACGTCAACTTCTACCGCGTCGTCCAGGAAGCGGTCCAGCAGCACCGGCGCGTCGTTAGAAACGGAGACGGCAGTCTGAAAATAGCGCTTCAGGTCGATTTCGTCGTAGACGATCTCCATTGCGCGGCCGCCCAGCACGTAAGAAGGACGCACCACCAGCGGGTAGCCGATGCTGGTTGCTTTCTCTACCGCCTGCTCCAGCGTGGTCACGGTGGCGTTAGCTGGCTGCTTCAGGTCAAGGCGATCCACGGCCTGCTGGAAACGCTCGCGGTCTTCCGCACGGTCAATCGCATCCGGGCTGGTACCGATCACCGGTACGCCTGCGGCCTCCAGCGCGCGTGCCAGCTTCAGCGGCGTCTGGCCACCGTACTGCACGATGACGCCTTTCGGCTGCTCAATGCGCACGATTTCCAGCACGTCTTCCAGCGTGACCGGTTCGAAGTAGAGACGGTCAGAGGTGTCATAGTCAGTTGAAACGGTTTCCGGGTTACAGTTTACCATAATGGTTTCGAACCCGTCTTCGCGCAGCGCCAGCGCGGCGTGCACGCAGCAGTAGTCAAATTCAATGCCCTGGCCGATACGGTTTGGCCCGCCGCCCAGCACCATAATCTTGTCACGATCCTGGTTCGGGTTCGCCTCACACTCCTCTTCATAAGTGGAGTACATATAGGCGGTGTCGGTGGCAAACTCAGCGGCGCAGGTATCCACGCGCTTATAGACCGGATGCAGGTTGTACTGCTGACGCAGCTTGCGGACCTCTCCTTCAGATACGCCCGCCAACGTTGCCAGACGCGCATCGTCGAAGCCTTTACGCTTCAGCGTACGCAGGAACGGCTGGCTCAGGCCGTTAAGGCCTTCGCACGCCACCTGCTCTTCCAGGCGCACCAGCTCTTCAATCTGCACCAAGAACCAGCGGTCGATGTTGGTCAGGTTGAACACGCCATCCACTGACATACCCGCGCGGAACGCGTCGGCGATGTACCAGATACGCTCGGCACCAGCATCTTTCAGCTCGCGGCGGATACGGGTCAGCGCGTCGGCGTCGTCAAGGTGCACCTTCGGGTCAAAGCCGTTTGCGCCCACTTCCAGGCCGCGCAGCGCTTTCTGCATCGACTCCTGGAAGGTGCGGCCAATCGCCATCACTTCACCAACAGATTTCATCTGCGTGGTCAGACGGTCGTTGGCACCAGCAAACTTCTCGAAGTTGAAGCGTGGGATCTTGGTAACAACGTAGTCAATAGATGGCTCGAACGACGCCGGGGTCAGCCCGCCGGTAATGTCGTTCATCAGTTCGTCGAGCGTAAAGCCGACCGCCAGCTTGGCCGCCACTTTGGCAATCGGGAAGCCGGTCGCTTTAGATGCCAGTGCTGAGGAGCGTGACACGCGCGGGTTCATCTCAATAACAATCAGGCGGCCGTTCTTCGGGTTAACCGAGAACTGCACGTTTGAACCGCCGGTTTCCACGCCGATTTCACGCAGTACTGCCAGCGAGGCGTTACGCATGATTTGGTATTCTTTGTCGGTCAGGGTCTGCGCCGGAGCCACGGTAATAGAGTCGCCGGTGTGAATGCCCATGGCGTCGAAGTTTTCGATTGAGCAGACAATGATGCAGTTGTCATTTTTGTCACGCACCACTTCCATCTCATACTCTTTCCAGCCAATTAGCGACTCATCGATCAGCAGCTCATTCGTTGGCGAGAGATCCAGACCACGCTCGCAAATTTCTTCGAACTCTTCACGGTTATAGGCGATACCGCCGCCGGTGCCACCCATTGTAAATGAGGGACGGATAATGCACGGGAAGCCAACGTCTTCGGCGACCTTCAGCGCTTCTTCCATGGTATGGGCGATGCCTGAACGTGCGGTATCCAGTCCGATGCTTTTCATCGCAACGTCAAAACGACGGCGATCTTCTGCTTTATCAATTGCGTCGGCCATTGCGCCAATCATGGTGACGCCAAATTCTTCCAGCACGCCCTGACGTTCCAGCTCCAGCGCACAGTTCAGCGCCGTCTGGCCGCCCATGGTGGGCAGCACCGCATCCGGACGCTCTTTTTCGATAATTTTGCGCACCACTTCCCAGTGAATCGGCTCGATATAGGTCGCATCGGCCATGTCAGGATCGGTCATGATGGTCGCCGGGTTGGAGTTCACTAGAATCACGCGGTAACCCTCTTCGCGCAGCGCCTTACACGCCTGCGCGCCAGAGTAGTCAAACTCACAGGCCTGGCCGATAACAATCGGGCCTGCGCCAAGGATCAGGATGGATTTTATGTCGGTACGTTTTGGCATTTTCAGGCTCCTGATTACTTAGCTTTCGAACGGTAGGCTTCAATCAGTTCAATAAAATGGTCGAACAGCGGCGCGGCGTCGTGCGGACCCGGGCTCGCTTCAGGGTGTCCCTGGAAGCTGAACGCCGGTTTGTCGGTGCGGTGGATGCCCTGCACCGTTTTGTCGAACAGCGATACGTGGGTCACACGCAGGTTGGCAGGCAGGTTAGCCTCGTCAACGGCGAATCCGTGGTTCTGGGCGGTGATCATCACGCAGTTATTGTCGAGATCCTGCACCGGATGGTTGCCGCCGTGGTGGCCGAGCTTCATTTTTACGGTTTTCGCCCCGCTCGCCAGCGCCAGCAGCTGATGGCCTAGGCAGATGCCGAACACCGGGATGTCAGTCTCGAGGAACGTTTTGATCGCGCTGATAGCGTAGTCGCACGGCTCCGGATCGCCCGGTCCATTAGAAAGGAAGATGCCGTCCGGATTCAGCTTCAGAACGTCTTCCGCAGGCGTCTGCGCCGGAACAACCGTCAGGCGGCAGCCGCGGTCCACCAGCATACGGAAGATGTTGAACTTGACGCCGTAATCGTAAGCCACGACGTGATACGGCAGCGCCTCTGCGCTCTGCTGTTCCGGCAGGCCCCCTTCCAGCGTCCAGGAGCCCTGCTGCCAGCTATAGGTCTCGGCCGTAGTGACTTCTTTCGCCAGATCCATCCCTTTTAGCCCAGGAAACGCCTGTGCTTTCTGCAATGCCAGCGCCGCATCCGGGTTATCTCCCGCGATGATGCAGCCGTTCTGAGCGCCTTTTTCGCGCAGCAGGCGCGTCAGCTTACGCGTATCGATATCGGCGATGCCCACGACGTTATTGCGCTGCAGGTAGGCTGACAGGCCCTCTTCATTGCGGAAGTTGCTGGCAATCAACGGCAGGTCGCGGATGACGAGGCCCTGAGCATGGATTTGGGTGGATTTTGCGTCGGAGGCGTTGGTGCCAACATTGCCGATATGGGGATAAGTGAGGGTGACGATCTGGCGGGAATAGGAGGGATCAGTGAGTATTTCTTGATAACCGGTCATTGACGTGTTGAAAACGACCTCGCCCACTGCCGATCCTGTTGCCCCGATGGCCCGACCGTGGAATTGGGTTCCGTCTTCCAGAACCAAGAGCGCTAACTTAATCAAAACATCCTCCAGGGAATAAACAGTCACAATATTTGCATATTAATGCAAGCTTACCCTTGAATAAAGGCAAAAACCGCCTGAATGGTCGATTTTTGGCAAATTGGGAGTATTCTAATGATCGCACTAAAGCTTGTCTACCCTGAACGGTAATTATTTTGTGTTTTTCATGTCACTGAAAGTTAAAAGTCGAGATAAGGCGCAAAAAAGTAGGATTGTGGAGCGGAATAATCGGTTGCCTTCTATAAAAAACATTATCCATGGCCAGGCTGGCTGATTTTTTGACCATTTGGTCAAAAATGTACTTTTTTAGCCCTGAAGAATTCAGATAATTGAAAGTTTTACCAGAAAAGATGCATAAACATGACAAAAGCTCTATTTTTCATAAAATGAAGGGCGATAAAATAACCGCCCTTTCAATCAATAAGATATCGATTGAAATAACCACTTCACGATGTTTCACAACACTCACAACATTGATAAATCCAGCACGTCACGCATATCGTAAAGCCCTGCTTTTTCACCCTTCAACCATAAAGCCGCTTTTACTGCGCCTTTTGCAAAAGTCATGCGGCTTGATGCCTTATGGGTTATCTCAACGCGCTCACCAATATCTGCAAACATGGCCGTATGCTCGCCGACGATATCGCCTGCACGCGCCGTCGCAAAACCGATTGTCTGTGGCTTGCGCTCGCCGGTGTAGCCTTCACGCGTGTAAACAGCGTGGTCGTTCAAATCCCACTCCATCGCATCGGCAATGGCTTCGCCCATCGCCAGCGCAGTGCCAGAAGGCGCATCGACTTTGTGGCGATGGTGCGCTTCGACAATTTCAATATCTGCGTAATCACCCATTACCTTTGCCGCTTTTTCCAGCAGCTTAAGCACCAGATTGACGCCAACGCTAAAGTTCGCGGCGAAGACGATACCAATCTCTTCTGACGCCGCCTTAATTGCCGCTTTGCCCGCTTCATCAAAGCCCGTCGTGCCGATAACCATCGCTTTTTTGTATTCGCGGCACAGCGCCAGATAGTGCAGCGTCCCTTCGGGGCGGGTGAAATCCACTAGCACGTCGAAATCGTCTATCACGCTGCGTAAATCGTCAGTGATGATGATGCCGTTTTTGCCTAGCCCGGCCAGTTCCCCTGCGTCGCTGCCAACCAGTGAGGAACCGGAGCGAACCAGTGCAGCGCCCAGCTCAACGCCCTCTGCCTGCTGCGTCGCCTCGATCAAATTGCGTCCCATGCGGCCTAGCGCACCCACAATGGCAGTGCGGTAAGTATTCATATTTATTCACTCCTGATACAAAATTATGCATACAAAGCGTAATCAGGTTAACGGTCAGTTAACAGTCACGCCACTATTAATGCGGGATAATAAGAATTTCAGGGTAATGCTTACCGATTACCAGTAAAAGCAATTCTGGCAGTTAAAACAGTTCTTTTTAGCCAATAAAAAAGACAGAACAAGTCGGTCTTTTACAGAGGTTCTATGCGGCATCACTGCACGTTGCGTACCTCAACGCGCAGCTCTTTCGGCACTTCGAACACGATGTTCTCTTCGCGCCCAATCAGCTCGATGGCGGCTTCACCGCCCAAGTCACGCAGACGCTGGATCACCTGCTGCACCAAGATATCGGGAGCAGATGCACCTGCGGTAACGCCGATACACTCCACGCCTTTTACCCACTCTTCCTGAATATCGTCTGCTGAATCAATCAGCTTCGCCAGCTTGCCAGCGCGCTGAGCCAGTTCCGCCAGGCGATTAGAGTTAGAAGAGTTTTTCGAACCCACCACCAGCACCACTTCCGCATCGCGTGCCAGCACGCGCACCGCTTCCTGACGGTTAGTGGTGGCGTAGCAAATATCGTCCTTGCGCGGGCCGATAATGGCCGGGAAACGGGTGCGCAGCGCATCAATCACGTCAGAGGTATCATCAACCGACAGCGTCGTCTGCGTCATAAAGCAGAGATTACTCTCATCTTTGACCTGCAACTTAGACACGTCGTCTGGCGACTCTACCAGATACATGCCGCCTTCTGGATTGCTGTACTGACCCATGGTGCCTTCGACTTCCGGATGACCTGCATGGCCGATCATAATCGCCTCTACGCCCTTACGGCTGGCGCGGGCAACTTCCATATGGACTTTGGTCACCAGCGGACAGGTGGCGTCAAACAGCATAGTCAGGCTGCGTGCTTTGGCTTCAGCGCGCACCGCCTGGGAAACACCGTGTGCGGAGAAGATCAGGATAGCGTTATCCGGCACTTCAGCGATCTCTTCAATAAAGATCGCGCCGCGCTCGCGCAGGCTGTTCACCACGTAGCGGTTATGCACCACTTCGTGACGAACATAAATGGGCGCGCCGTACATCTCCAGCGCACGCTCCACGATGCTGATGGCGCGATCGACGCCCGCACAGAAGCCACGCGGATTAGCCAGCAGGATTTGCATCATTTGCCTCTAGTACCGGATCGACTTCCAGCACATCGATATCGAAACGAACCTGATGACCGGCCAGCGGATGATTGAAATCCACCGTGATGGAATCACCGGAAATATCGCGGATCACACCAGGCATTTCACTGCCGCCCATCCCGTTAAACAGCATGATAGCGCCGATTTCCGGTTCGCCCGCGTCGATAAAGTCACGACGTGAGAAGTACTGGATGAGGTCAGGGCTGACGGCACCGAAAGCCGCTTCCGGTTCCAGCGTAAAGGCGTGCTTGTCGCCCGCCTTCAGTCCCAGCAGCTCCTGTTCCAGTGCGTCGGAAAGGCTGCCATCGCCCAGACGGAACAGCGCCGGTTTACCGGAAGCTGACGTCGACTCCGCGACAGAACCATCCTCAAGCTTCAGCGTGAAATGCAGCAGCACTGCGCTGTCGCGCTGTACAGAGACTGTCATGACTTACCCTTGTTTTGCCTGTTTGCCTGAAGGGCTGAAAAAGCCCTCCAGCACCACTAACGCAGCACCGATACAGATGCCGCAGTCAGCGATATTAAAGGTAGCGAAGTGCCAGTCACCAATATAGAAGTCGATAAAGTCGACGACAAATCCGTGATAAGCACGATCGAACAGGTTGCCCGCCGCGCCGCCAACAATCAGCGCGCAGGCGATGTTAACAATTTTCTGGCTGGCGCGGCTGCCGTACATCATTATCAGCAAGGCCACCACGATAGCGATAGCGATACCGGCAAAGAACCAGCGCTGACAGCCGCCTTTATCCGCCAGGAAGCTGAACGCGGCACCGTAGTTGTGCGCGTAGAACAGGTTGAGGAATGGCATCAGCGGCTGCGTTTCATGCAGCATCATGTTGTTCATCACCCACTGTTTGCTGGCGAAGTCGACCAAGATCACCACCAGCACCAGCCATACCCAGCGTAAGCCGGTTGAGAGAATGGATTTACGCATCAGGCAAACTTACGCTCTTCGCCGTCATCGGCCAAGTTAGTGTAGCAACGACCGCACACGGCAAGATACTCCGGGTTCTGGCCGACGTCAGTCGTGTAGTGCCAGCAGCGCGGGCATTTCTCGCCTTCTGCTTTATGCAGCGCGATTTTCAGACCTTTCACCAGCTCGCTCTGCTGCGCTTCTTCACTGGCCAGCGCATAGTCCGTCACCGTCGCGCCCGAGGTCAGCAGCACAAAGCGCAGCTCGTTGCCCAGCGCCTGTAGCTTCGCTGCCAGCGCCACATCCGCATAAAGCGTCACGGTCGCTTCCAGCGCGCCGCCGATGCGTTTGTCGCTACGCGTCTGCTCAATTGCCTTGTTCACTTCGCCGCGCACTTTCAGCAGCTCCGCCCAGTATTCATCGTTCAGCGCTTCATCCTGTGACAGACCAAACAAGCCGTCATACCACTCTTCAGTGAAGACATACTGCGCTCGTTTACCCGGCAGGTAGCCCCAGATTTCATCCGCGGTAAAGGACATGATCGGCGCCATCCAGCGCACCAGCGCCTCAGCGATGTGCCACAGCGCGGTCTGGCAGCTGCGACGCGCCAGGCTGTCGCCCTTCGCGGTGTACTGGCGATCTTTAATGATATCCAGATAGAAGGAACCCATTTCGATCGAGCAGAACTGCATCAGGCGCTGGATAACCTCATGGAAATCGTAGTTGTCGTACGACGCAATGATATCCGCCTGCGCAGCCTGCGCGCGGCCAACTGCCCAGCGATCCACGACCACCATCTCTTCCGGCTTGACCATATCGGTTTCAGGATTGAAGCCGTTAAGGTTCACCAGCAGGAAGCGCGCGGTGTTACGGATACGACGATAGGCGTCAGCGGAACGCTTCAGGATCTCGTCGGAAACCGCCATCTCGCCGGAATAGTCGGTAGAGGCCACCCACAGACGCAGAATATCCGCTCCCAGTTTGTTCATCACATCCTGCGGCGACACGGTGTTGCCGATGGATTTGGACATTTTGCGGCCCTGACCATCGACGGTGAAGCCGTGCGTCAGTACCTGACGGTAAGGCGCTTTGCCCTTCATTGCGGTAGAGATCATCAGCGAGGACATAAACCAGCCGCGATGCTGGTCAGAACCTTCCAGATACATGTCGGCAGAGTGGCCGCGGAACTCCGGACGGGCATCGACGACCGCATAGCTGGTGGATCCTGAATCGAACCAGGCATCCAGCGTGTCCGGCACTTTTACGTAACTGTCAGCGTCATCGCCCATCAGATCGCGCGGATCGAGATCCCACCACGCCTGGATGCCGTCCTGCTCAACGCGCTGCGCGACTTTTTCCATCAGCGCCAGCGTATCAGGATGCAGCTGCTCGGTCTCTTTGTGGACAAACAGCGCCATCGGCACACCCCATATGCGCTGACGAGAGATACACCAGTCCGGGCGGTTTGCGACCATCGCTTCGATACGCGCCTGGCCCCAGTCCGGGATCCACTGTACGCCTTTGATCTCTTTCAGCGACTGCGCGCGCAGCCCTTTCTGATCCATGCTGATAAACCACTGCGGCGTGGCGCGGAAGATAATTGGGGTTTTGTGGCGCCAGCAGTGCGGATAGCTGTGCAGCAGTTTTTCCACATGCAGCAACGCGCCCTTCTCTTTCAGCAGCTCAACGATCACATCGTTGGCTTTAAATACGTTTAGGCCATCCAGCGTTGGATAGGTGCCTGGCAGATAGGTGCCGTCCGGGCCGACCGGGTTCGCCACTTCGATGCCATATTTCTGGCCGATCACGTAGTCGTCCGGGCCGTGGTCCGGCGCGGTGTGCACCGCACCCGTACCAGCTTCAAGCGTGACGTGTTCGCCCAGCACCACCGGTGACTGGATATTTACCAGGAACGGATGCTGGAAGGTGAGGCGCTCCAGCGCCGCGCCTTTACACTCGCCGAGCACCGTCCACTCGCTAACGCCAGCGCGCTTCAGCACGCTCTCAACCAGCTCTTTCGCCAGGATCAGCGCGCGGCCGTCGATCTGTACCATCTGATAGTCAAATTCAGGGTGCAGCGAGATAGCGCGGTTGGCCGGCATGGTCCATGGCGTTGTAGTCCAGATAACCAGCGAGATCGGGCCGTTGAACGGCGCATCGCTGAATTTCGCGCATACCGCATCGGTATCTACAACATTGAACATCACGTCGATAGATGGCGAGGTTTTGTCGTAGTACTCAACTTCCGCTTCCGCCAGCGCTGAACGGCAGTCAAGACACCAGTGCACCGGCTTTGCGCCTTTATGCAGATGGCCGTTGCCGATGATTTTGCCCAGCGCACGGATGATGTTCGCTTCGGCCTGGAAGTTCATCGTCAGGTAAGGACGGTCCCAGTCACCCAACACGCCGAGACGGATAAAGTCAGCTTTCTGCCCTTCTACCTGCTCGGCGGCATATTTGCGGCACGCTTCGCGGAATTCAGCCGGGGTGACTTTCTCGCCCGGCTTGCCGATCATCTGCTCGACTTTATGTTCGATCGGCAGACCGTGGCAGTCCCAGCCTGGTACGTAAGGCGAATCAAAGCCCGCCATGCCTTTCGACTTAACGATAATATCTTTCAGAATCTTGTTAACTGAGTGACCAATATGAATGCTGCCGTTCGCATAAGGAGGGCCGTCATGCAGAATAAAGGTTTTTTTCCCTTTTTTGGCTTCGCGGATGATGTTGTACAGATTGTCATCATACCAGCGTTGCAGCATTCCCGGTTCGCGTTTGGCAAGAGCGCCGCGCATCGGGAACCCCGTTTCGGGCAAATTCAGGGTAGATTTATAGTCACTCATCAGATTCTCGTTTCCGTATTTCGTAGGATTAAAAGCCCAAAGAATTGCCGGGCGGTTAACACATCTTTCGCAATTTGTTCTTTCAACGCCTCCAGTGAGGCAAAGCGCTGCTCGTTACGCATCTTATGCTTCAGCACCACATCAATGTGCTTTCCATACAGATTGATATTGATGTCAAGCAGGTGAACTTCAAGCTGCTGGCGCAATCCTTTTACCGTCGGCCGCGTGCCGATATTAGCGACGCCAAGCACAGGCGCGCCCAGACCAAGCACTTCCACCGCATAAACGCCTTTCACCGGCGAGACGATGCGCCGTAAAGGAAGATTCGCAGTAGGGAAACCGATGGTGCGTCCCAGTGCATCGCCGTGCACGACGCGGCCAGAGATACTGAAAGGATGGCCCAGCAGCGTTTGCGCCAGCGCCAGGTCGTCATCGGCCAGCGCCTGACGTACGGCGGTGCTACTGATACGCTTACCGCCGTCGCAAAAGGTCTCGGTGCTGACAACGTCAAAACCGTATTCGGCACCGGCTTTCTGTAATAACAGGAAATCGCCCTGACGACCAGCGCCAAAGCGGAAATCATCGCCGACTGCCAGGTATTTGACGTCAAGCTTATCCACCAGCAGGTCAGTGATAAAACACTGCGCTGACTGTGCGGCGAAGCGACGGTCAAAGCGCACGCACAACACGCGATCGACGCCCGCTTCCGCCAGATATTTCAGCTTCTCACGCAGGCGTGTCAGACGGGCTGGCGCTTTGTCTCCGGCAAACAGCTCGAGCGGCTGCGGCTCAAACAGCATCACCATCACCGGAAGCTGGTGTTTTCGTCCCTCTTCGCACAGGCGCGACATTAGCGCTTGATGGCCGCGATGCACGCCGTCGAAGTTACCAATGGTCAGGACGCAGCCGCGATGCTGCTCGTTTAGATAATGAATACCGCGGATAAACTTCATGGCTGACTCAAACCGGTGGAAATCGGCGGATTATACCCTTGAAAGGGGCGAAGGTTAACCCGTTAACGACATCTTTCCTGTACGATGCGTGATTTATCACGGCATGGCACGGTTACGTCTTCAGGCTAAGAATTTTGTTGCGAAACGCTGTATTCAACGCGGCGAAGCTGGTACAATCTTGCGCCATCAATATGCAATATGCGTAACCGAGCGTGGTTTGTAAAACGACGCTTATTTGCACAAATCCATTGACAAAAGAAAGCTCAAAAGGCATAGTCCTCGGCTTTTGATTTGTCCATATAAATAGAACACATCTGGGAGTTTGACCTTGGCTAATATCAAATCAGCTAAGAAACGCGCCGTAACATCTGAAAAACGTCGCAAGCATAACGCGAGCTGTCGTTCTATGATGCGTACTTTTGTTAAGAAAGTACACGCTGCGATCGCAGCTGGCGACAAAGTTGCTGCGCAGAACGCATTTAACGAAATGCAACCAATCGTGGACCGTCAGGCTGCGAAAGGTCTGATCCACAAAAACAAAGCAGCACGTCATAAAGCTAATCTGACTGCTCAGATCAACAAAATGGCGTAAGGTTTTGTTAATCGCTTTGTAAAAAAGAACCGGCGCTAAGCCGGTTTTTTTTCGCCTTGATTACGCTATTACACGCCGCGCCAGACGTCTTCTCAGTATCAAATAGCCTGCAATCGCTGACAGTACCGAGCCCAGCAGAATGCCCAGCTTTGCCAGGGTAGTCAGCTGCGGGTTGCTCTCGCCATACGCCAGTGACGCAATAAAAATCGACATGGTAAAGCCGATGCCGCACAGCACGCCGACCGCGGCGATATCCGTCAGGGTTGTATTTTTCGGCAGCGTCGCCAGTTTGGATTTTACCGCCAGCCAGCAGAACAGCGTAATGCCGAGCGGCTTGCCAAACAGCAGCCCTGCCATAATCCCCAGCGGCAGTAGCGAGAAAATATCGCCTGCCTGAATGCCGTCCAGCGATACGCCCGCATTGGCGAAGGCAAACAGCGGCAGAATCAGCCAGCGTACCCAGGGATGCAGCACATGTTCGAGATGAATCGCTGGTGAATGCCCTTCCTGCTTTTTCAGCAGGATAAGAAAACCCACAACCACGCCCGCCAGCGTCGCATGCACGCCCGACTTGAGCACGGCGGTCCACAATACCAGCCCAACCAGCAGATAGAGCCCGGTGTTGCGTATATTCAGCAGGTTCATTGCAGCCAGCACCACAATCGCCAGCGCGGCGACGCCCAGCGCCGTCATCGACAGCTCGCTGGTGTAGAACAGCGCAATAATCACGATCGCCCCGAGATCGTCGATGATTGCCAGCGCCATCAGGAAGATCTTCAGCGCAGGCGGCACGCGGCTGCCTAGGAGCGCAAGAATGCCCAGCGCAAAGGCAATATCGGTAGCAGTCGGGATTGCCCAGCCGCTGCGCGTAGCGGCATCCGCGCCGTTAAAGGCCAGAAACAGCAAGCCTGGCATCAGCATACCGCCCAGTGCGGCAATCAGGGGAAAAACGGCCTGCTCACGCTTCGCCAGCGCGCCCATTACCATTTCACGCTTCACCTCTAAGCCAACCAGGAGAAAGAAGACCGCCATTAGCGCATCGTTGATCCACATCAGCAGATTCTTGCTTATGTCGAGGGCGCCGAAGCGGAACTCAACCGGTACAGCCAGCAGGTTTTGATAGCCCTGCTGGGTAGAGGCGTAATTCGCCAGAAACATCGCCAGCCCGGCAGCGAGAATTAACACAACGCCACTGGTCGCGTCGTTGTGGAGCAATTTTTTTAGCCCGATATTCACGAAACAGTCCTTTCCAGAAAATAAAAAAGCAAACAGGCTGCAATGATAACATTTTGTAACACCGGTTCATTATGCAGCAGGGTTTTATCGGTTAATCGCAGGCAAAAAAGCCAGCGGCAGAGCGCTGGCTTGATGTTTACTGAGGCATCTTAGCGGGTCAGATCGTCAAAGAACTTCTTCACGCCGTCAAAGAAGCTTTTGGAGCGCGGGCTGTTGTTCTCACCAGTAGGACCGCCGAAGCTCTCCTCTAGATCGCGCAGCAGGTTTTTCTGTTTTTCATTCAGATTGACCGGCGTTTCCACGACCACGCGACACAGCAGATCGCCGACTGCGCCGCCGCGTACTGACTTCACGCCTTTGCCGCGCATACGGAACAGCTTGCCGGTCTGGGTTTCAGCCGGAACTCTCAGCTTCACGCGTCCATCCAGCGTAGGGACTACGATCTCGCCGCCCAGCGCCGCCATAGCAAAGTTGATCGGCACTTCACAGTAGAGGTTGTTATCTTCACGTTCGAAAATCGGGTGTTTCTTCACCGACACCTGAACGTAGAGATCGCCAGCCGGTGCGCCCTGCTCACCTGCTTCACCTTCACCGCTCAGACGGATGCGATCGCCGGTATCGACGCCTGCGGGGATTTTCACCGACAGGGTTTTCGACTTCTCAACGCGACCGTGTCCATGACAGGCATTGCACGGATCTTTAATCACCGAGCCGCGACCATGACAGGTCGGACAGGCCTGCTGCACGGTAAAGAAGCCCTGACGTATCTGCACCTGGCCAGCACCGTGACAGGTCGGACAGGTCTGCGGCTGAGTGCCGGATTTCGCGCCGCTGCCGTGGCAAACTTCACACTCTTGCAGCGTTGGGATGCGGATCTCTTTGGTCACGCCGCGCACCGCTTCTTCCAGCGTCAGCTCCATGTTGTAGCGTAAATCGGCACCGCGCGCTGCGCGCTGACGACGACCGCCGCCAAAGATGTCGCCGAAAACGTCGCCAAAGATATCGCTGAAGTCTGCGCCGCCGCCGAATCCACCACCGCCCATGCCGCCCTGTTCAAACGCTGCATGGCCGTATTGATCGTATGCCGCGCGTTTTTGCGCGTCGGTCAGGATTTCGTAGGCTTCCTTGACCTCTTTAAATGTGGCTTCCGCTTCTTTATCACCCGGATTACGGTCGGGGTGATACTTCATCGCCAAGCGTTTATACGCCTTTTTAATTTCGCGTTCGTCTGCGGATTTGGAGACGCCTAAAATCTCGTAGTAGTCACTCTTCGCCATTTTTGCTTAGCCCTTAACATGCTCGCACGGGCGTGGAGAGATCTCCTACGCCCGTGCTGGTTTCAACGGCTGTCAGGCCAGCCGTCGCGCCCGGTCAGGGGCAATTATTTTTTGTTGTCTTTCACTTCTTCGAATTCAGCGTCGACTACGTCGTCATCTTTCTTCGCAGAAGCGTCGGCTGCATCCGAGCCGCCTGCCTGCTGTTGCTGTGCAGCTTCCATCAGTTTGCTGGAAACCTGCATCAGCGCCTGCATTTTAGCGTCGATGGCTTCTTTATCTTCGCCTTTCAGCGCCGTTTCCAGCTCGCTCAGCGCAGCTTCGATAGGTGCTTTGTCGTCGGCAGAGAGTTTGTCACCTGCTTCATCCAGCTGCTTACGGGTGCTGTGCGCAATCTGGTCCCCCTGGTTACGCGTCTGCACCAGCTCTTCGAACTTACGATCCGATTCAGCGTTCGATTCTGCATCGCGAACCATTTTTTCGATCTCGTCCTCGTTCAGACCAGAAGAAGCTTTGATGGTGATTTTCTGCTCTTTACCGCTATTCTTGTCTTTTGCAGAGACGTGCAGGATACCGTCCGCATCGATGTCGAAGGTGACTTCGATTTGCGGCATACCGCGCGGCGCAGCCTGAATACCGTCAAGGTTGAACTGGCCAAGCGACTTGTTGTCGTTTGAACGCTTACGCTCACCCTGCAAGACGTGAATAGTCACGGCAGACTGGTTGTCTTCAGCAGTTGAGAACACCTGGCTGTGTTTGGTCGGGATCGTGGTGTTCTTGCTGATCAGCGAAGTCATCACGCCGCCCATAGTTTCGATACCCAGCGACAGCGGGGTCACGTCCAGCAGCAGAACGTCTTTTACGTCACCCGCCAGCACGCCGCCCTGCACCGCAGCACCTACGGCAACTGCTTCGTCCGGGTTCACATCTTTACGCGGCTCTTTACCGAAGAACTCAGCGACTTTGCACTGTACCATCGGCATACGGGTCTGACCGCCGACCAGGATAACGTCGTTGATGTCGGAAACAGAGAGACCAGCATCCTGCAGTGCAACGTTCAGGGGCTCGATAGAGCGGCTGACCAGATCTTCTACCAGCGACTCAAGCTTCGCGCGGGTCACTTTAATGTTCAGGTGTTTCGGACCGGTTGCGTCCGCCGTGATGTACGGCAGGTTCACGTCGGTCTGCTGCGCAGAAGAGAGTTCAATTTTCGCTTTCTCTGCGGCTTCTTTCAGGCGCTGCATCGCCAGCGGATCGTTGTGCAGATCGATACCCTGATCTTTCTTGAATTCTGCGACCAGATAGTTAATCAGGCGGCTGTCGAAGTCTTCACCACCCAAGTGGGTATCACCATTGGTTGCCAGCACTTCAAAGGTTTTTTCGCCGTCAACTTCGTCGATTTCGATAATAGAGATATCGAAGGTACCACCACCCAAGTCATATACCGCAATGGTACGGTTGCCCTGGCCTTTGTCCAAACCGTAAGCCAGTGCAGCTGCGGTTGGTTCGTTAATAATACGTTTTACTTCCAGACCAGCGATACGGCCGGCATCTTTAGTCGCCTGACGCTGCGCATCGTTGAAGTAAGCCGGAACGGTAATAACTGCTTCAGTTACCGGCTCGCCGAGGTAGTCTTCAGCGGTCTTTTTCATTTTGTTCAGCACTTCCGCAGAGATCTGCGGCGGAGCCATTTTCTGACCTTTTACATCCAGCCAAGCGTCACCGTTGTCGGAAGAGGTGATTTTGTACGGCATGATTTTGATGTCGCGCTGTACTTCTTCATCCTGGAAACGACGGCCGATTAGACGCTTGATCGCGAACAGCGTATTCTGCGGGTTGGTGACCGCCTGACGTTTAGCAGGTTGACCGACCAGAGTTTCGCCATCCTGCGTATAAGCAATAATTGAAGGCGTGGTGCGATCGCCCTCGGCATTCTCCAGCACGCGTGCTTTAGTTCCGTCCATGATCGCAACACAAGAGTTGGTTGTACCCAGGTCAATACCAATAATCTTACCCATCTAAACGTCTCCCACTTAAATTCTTTGTCAATTTGGGTTGTGAACCTTTAATGCGGGCGCTTTGTTGGCTTTCAACCGCCAGCACTCGCTTTTTTCCCGTGCTCACAACGCTCGATGACAACTAAATGGGGCCGCTTCAAAGCGCATCAAGGGTTAAAAGAAAAAATTTTTTCAAGCCACCTGTTTCCAAGGTGTTCGCTGTTTGTCTTACGCGTAGGTGTGCAGAAAAAAGGCCGCGATGAAAACGGCCTGATGAAAGTAGTTCTGGTTAAGTACTATGCAAAAAGATCGGTCCGTCAGCGGACAGATGAAAATATATTACCGTATATATTATAAAATTCCTTATTGTTCTCTTTTCCCTGGTGTCGACGAATCGACTGAATGTTACATTCCTCAAGCAAGCGTAGTCAGCTTAATATCTACAGTAGAAAATCCAAGGGTAATATATCCATTGCGCCACGTCTGGCACCATGGTAGTAATGAAAATTCCGTAAGGATTATACATTTTCTCTTCATTCCCTCTGTCTATTACATGGACGCTTTATATATGGAAATAAAAACAGGTCATACTGAAGATCGCCAGACTGAAGAATATATTACCCAGCGACTCTGGCAGCATAATAATCACTTTGGCGACGTTAACATTAACCCCCTCAATGTTATTCTCTATGATGATGAACAGCAAATCATGGGCGGTTTACTGGCACATACCTAGTTCGGTACGCTGGATATTCACTTTTTTATGGATAGAAGAGGCATACCGTAAAAACGGCACAGGCCGTAAGCTGATGCAGGCCGCTGAAGAAGAGGCGCGCAACCGCAACTGCCATATGTCGGTTGTCGACACCATGAGCTTTCAGGCGCGCGGCTTTTATGAAAAACTCGGCTATCGCGTCTATGGCGAAAAGCATGGATATGCGCAGCGCTTTGCCCGTTATTATCTGGCAAAAAATCTATAACCTAAACTCTTTGGTGAGGTTCTATGGAAAGCAAATATCGTAATATCGATGATTTTCTGGCGTCATTTACCACTACAATTGATTTATTACCCACGCCATGGGGTTTTAAAGACGCTGAATCACGTCATCTCTATATGAATGAAGCAGCGCGGTTATATACTGCCACGCCAAAGAACTTTCGCCTGGAAGGCAAAGAAGATCATGAATTTCCCACGCGCTGGAGTGATTGCGCTGTACAATTTCTTGAGCATGATGAAAGAACTAAAACGCTGGAAAAAGGCGTAGCCGTAATTGAAACGCATTACTGGTACGGGCAAAATTATCTCACGCCCTTTTATAGCGAAAAATATCCGGTTTACGATAATCGCAATCAGTTTCTGGGCTGCATGTAGTATGCGCGTCCTGTGGACAATATCGGCGCGCTGACTTTTATCAATCCGCAAAAAATCTCCGTGCTGATGACCAACCCGGAGCATCCTCTTTTTACGCTCGCAGAACTGGATGTGATCTTTTTGCTACTGCAGCGCTTCACTGCTAAAGAGATCGCCCGCGTTTATAACCTTAGCGTGAAGACCATCGGCAACCGCATCGCCACTATCTACCAGAAAGCAGGCGTACACTCGCTGCAACAGTTTGAGCAGTACTGCCATGCGGAATCACTGGAAGACGATCTGCCTGAGAAGCTCCTCAGCAAGTGCCTAGTATTTATTTAAGCTGGTAAGGAAACCTCATTTTGAGCAAATTTGATGATTACCCGCTGAGCCGCGTTCCTGCGGGAAAAAGGCTCTCGCTGTTTAGCGTTGCCATTGTGCACATGGGCATGCTGACCGCTCTCGATCAGTTTATGCTGGGAGCTGTTCTGGGAAACAGTATGACGCTGGGCGAAGCCTACGCTGCTATTACGCTGGCCAGCCTGCTGTTTGGCTTTATTACTTTTGCATTGGGCTACGCTGGGATGCGTGAAGGCTTATCAGGCAGTCTGCTGGCGCGCTGGTGCGGCTTCGGCCGTCATGGTTCGGTGCTAATTGGCCTGCTGGTCGCCGTTAGCCTACTGGGCTGGTTTGGCATCCAGAATGCGGTTTTTGCTCGTTCGCTCAGCTACGCCTTGAACGGCAAGCTGAGCTTCGCTCAGGCCGCCGCGCTGTCAGGCACGGTACTGACGCTGCTGGTCACTTTTGGCTTTAAGGCGCTGCGTTTTACCGCACGCATCGCGGTTCCGCTTTTTATTGCGCTGGTAGCGTGGGTTTTCTGGCACGCATTTCATGGCAAGGCTGTGGGGATTGTTGGCGCGCCTGCCACGCAGGTGATTACCATCAGCGCCGCGATTACGATGGTGATCGGCAGTGCCATTCTTGCCAGCCTGATGACACCGGATCTGACACGTTTTTCCCGCAACGGGAAAGACGTTTTTATCATCACCCTGCTGACTATCCTGGCGGGCGAATATGGCGTTAACGGGCTCGCGATTCTGATTGCCAGAGAGTTACAAACTTCTGACATTATTGCCATCATCACCCAGACGACCAGCACACTGGGACTGTTCGCGGTAGTCTTTTCTACGCTGCGCATTAACGACCTCAACCTCTACTACTCAACGCTGGATCGCTAACGCCATGGAAGGTCTCACCGGCTATAAGCCTCGCTACAGCTTGGTTACGCTAATGTTGTGCTTTCTCGGCACGCTCTGTTCCATTCTGGGTATTCTCGACCGCTTCGTTGATTTTCTTGAGCTGCTGGGCGTGCTGTTCCCGCCGATCCTTGGCGTGATGATAATGGATTATTATGTGCTGAAAACGGATCGCCAGGTCCTGGCGCTGAGCGGCAACAGGAATGCACTACCGGAAACCTCGCCGCTGATAGGCTGGCCTGCGCTACTCGCCAGCGTGGCGGGTAGCGCGACCGGGCTGATAGTGCAAAGCGGCGTGCTGGTGTTCAATTCAATCATTGTGGTCTGTCTCGTTTACCTGCTAATCGCGCCGCTGATAAAGCGCATCACGGTTATACCGAAAGCCGCCGCCGACTAATCTTGCAACGCGCCTGCTTACAGGCGCGTTTCACTCACCAGCTGGCTTTGCCGTCCAGCATTGTGTAGCCACAGGCCGATGAGAAGACCGATTACTGCCAGCGCCAGTACATACCAAGCCGGAGCCAGAGGCGTCAGACGCAGAATCAACGTGACAAAGATTGGCGTCAGGCCACCCAAAATGGTATTGGCAACGTTGTAGGAAAAAGAGATGCCGATAAAGCGCACTGCCGCTGGGAAGGCACGCACCATAAGAAAAGGCACCACGCCAACCACACCGACGCTGAGTCCTGCGAAGCCGTAGTTAAAAAATAAACCGCTAGCGCCCGCCGTCTGGTTCGTAAAAAGTGCCAGCTACCGAACGCCAGCAATAGCGAGCCGCCAATAAGCGTTTTTGCCGCACCCATCCAGTCCACCAGCCATCCTGCGATGACGCAGCCTACCAACAGCATCACCGTCGCCAGACAGTTAGCCAGCAAACTCAGCGCCGCGCTGATACAGTGCTGTTTCTGCATCAGGGCTGGGGCCATTAAAATCACCACCACGATACAGGCGGAGAGCAGCTAGGTAAGCAGCATCGAGAGTACGATGCCGCCTTTATGGTGGGTGAGTACGGTTTTAAGCGGCAACGTATCGGCCAATGTCTTGCGCTGCTGCATCTGCTGAAACACCGGTGTTTCGTGCAGCCAGCGACGCAGATACATCGCCAGCAGGCCAAACAGCCCGCCAAGAAAGAAGGGAATGCGCCAGCCGATGCTGGCGACCATTTGCGGTGTCATGCTGCTGTTAATGGCTGTGGCTACCAGCGAACCCAGCAGGATCCCTACCGTCAGGCCAGCAGTCAGCGTGCCGCAGGCAAAACCGACCTGTTTCTCTGGCACATGCTCCGCCACGAATACCCAGGCTCCCGGCACTTCGCCGCCAATCGCCGCGCCCTGCAACAGGCGCAGCAATAGCATCAGCAGTGGCGCAATAATGCCTGCGGTGTCATAGGTGGGCAGCACGCCCATCGCTAGTGTCGGCAGCGCCATCAGCAAAATACTTAGGCTGAACATTTTCTTGCGCCCGACCTTGTCACCGAAGTGCGCCATAATTAGCCCGCCCAGCGGCCGCGCCAGATAAACGGCGGCGAAGATGGCAAAGGTTTGCAACTGGCGCAGCCAGTCAGGAATATCGGGCGGGAAAAACAGTTCGCCAATAACCGCAGCGAAAAAAACGAAGATGATAAAGTCGTAGAACTCAAGCGCGCCGCCGAGCGCGGCCAGCGATAGCGTTTTGTCGTCCTGACCGGTCAGGCGTTGAGAGGGATGCGAATCCATAAGAGCACGGCTTCCAGAGGCAAAAAGAGAAAGTTGTCAATGCAGGATTACTATAGCGTCAACCTTTCACTACACCAGTATCACCAGAGGCTATGCCTGAAATCACGATTTTTTAGTTATTTATCTCTCTTATCGCGCTTTTAGGCCGAAAAGCTGCTACCACCTCGCTATGGGTTTCAACATAAGGCCCCTCCAGCAGCTGTAAACAATAGGGTACAGCCGCGAAGATGCCCGGCACTTTCACCTTACCCTCGGCACCTTTCAGCCCTTCCAGCGTCTCTTTAATCGACTTTGGCTGGCCCGGCAGATTCAACACCAGCGATTGTTTACGGATAACGCCAACCTGGCGCGACAGAATCGCAGTTGGGACAAACTGCAGGCTGATCTGGCGCATCTGCTCACCAAAGCCAGGCATTTCACGATCGGCGATCGTCAGCGTCGCGTCGGGCGTCACGTCACGGCGCGCCGGTCCGGTGCCGCCGGCGGTGAGCACCAGATGGCAGAAACGCTCATCCACCAGCTCGCAGATTGCCTGTTCGATCAGCGGCTGCTCGTCCGGCACCAGTCGGGTTTCAGTAGTAAACGGCGTAGCCAGCGCACTGCTGAGCCAGGCCTCCAGCGCGGGGATGCCCTGATCCTGATAAATGCCGTTCGCGGCGCGATCGGAAACGGAGATCAGGCCAATGCGTAAAGTATCCATAAGTTTTTTACCCGGTTGACCGCAATGCGGTAAGGAAGAGAGGAATAGCAGGAAGAATAATAGAAAGTGGGGCAAAGAGAAAACCGTGGCGGCGGGCCGCCACGGTGAAAAATTACAGCAGGTCGGCAATCATCTTCTCAAGTTTGCCCTGGTCAACGGCAAAGTTGCGGATACCTTCAGCCAGTTTCGCAACGGCCATCGGGTCCTGGTTATGCTGCCACAGGAACTCAGATTCGGTCATTTTCGCCGGACGCGCTTTCACGTCGCCGCTGTAGCTCAGCTTACGCTCGACGGTGCCTTCGCTCTCCGCCAACTCTTTCAGCAGCGCCGGGGAAATGGTCAGGCGGTCGCAGCCCGCCAGCTCCAGAATCTCACCGACGTTACGGAAACTTGCGCCCATCACAACGGTTTCATAGCCGTGCTGCTTGTAGTAGCTGTAGATTTCAGACACTGACACCACGCCCGGATCTTCATGCGGCGCGTACTCTTTCTTGTCGGTGTTATTTTTGTACCAGTCGAGGATACGGCCTACAAATGGTGAAATCAGGAACACGCCCGCTTCGGCACAGGCGCGCGCTTGGGCAAAGGAGAAAAGCAGCGTCAGGTTACAGTTGATGCCCTCTTTCTCCAGTTGCTCCGCCGCACGGATGCCCTGCCAGGTAGACGCCAGCTTGATCAGGATACGGTCGTTGCTGATGCCCGCATCGTTGTAGAGTTTGATCAGGCTACGCGCTTTGGCGATGCTGCCTTCGGTGTCGTATGAGAGACGCGCGTCGACTTCGGTCGAGATACGGCCCGGAATCAGTTTCAGAATTTCTAGGCCAATGTTGACGGCCAGCTTGTCTGACACCAGCCAGATCCGCTCTTCTTTGCTGCCGTTCTGCTCGCGCGCCCAGACGATCGCTTCATCAATCAGCTTGCGGTATTCAGGGATTTGCGCGGCGTTAAGAATCAAAGAAGGGTTAGTGGTGGCGTCTTGCGGCTGGTACAGCTTCATCGCTGCGATATCACCGGTGTCGGCGACAACGGTAGTCAGTTGACGCAAGGAGGTCAGTTTGTCCGTCATGTCTCTTATCTCTTCTGTAATGTCAGGGTGAAAAAGGCTGTTGCGATAATATCATGCGGCAACCGAGGCGCAAGGTCGCCAGATGCCGTTTACGATAGCGCTAACGAATGGCTGCGATTTGCCAATCGCTGCGGCTTTTTTGTTACACTCGCGACCAGACAATCTGCACTTCCCCTGTGGCAACAAGCGATAATCGAGGAAGCGACTATGTTAATGCTGATCTCACCCGCCAAAACGCTGGATTTTAACAGCTCGCTGGCAACCCAACGTTTCACCCAGCCTGCGCTGTTAGAAAAATTACAGCAGCTGATTGATGTGGCGCGCGATCTCTCACCAGCGCAAATCGCTTCACTCATGAGCATCAGCGACAAGCTGGCGCATCTGAATGCCGAACGCTTTAATAGCTGGCAGCCCGATTTCACGTTGGAGAATGCGTGCCAAGCCATTCTGGCGTTTAAAAGGTGACGTCTATACCGCCCTTCAGGCGGAAACGTTCAGCGAAGCGGATTTTGATTTTGCCCAGCAGCATCTGCGCATGCTGTCAGGCCTGTACGGCGTGCTGCGTCCGCTGGATTTGATGCAGCCCTACCGTCTGGAGATGAGCATTAAGCTGGCCAGTCCGGCAGGCAAAGATCTCTACAGTTTCTGGGGCGATCTGCTGACAGAGCACCTTAACGCAGCGCTACAGGCGCAGGGTGATGAGGTGCTGATCAACCTGGCGTCGGATGAATATTTCCGCGCGGTTAAGCCAAAGCTGCTGCAAGGACGCCTGATTAAGCCGGTTTTCCTTGACGAGAAAAATGGCGCGTTCAAGGTGATCAGCTTCTATGCGAAGAAAGCGCGCGGACTGATGAGCCGCTACATAATTCAACATCGCTTGACCGATCCGGCGGCGCTGAAGCAGTTTGATGTGGATGGTTACTTTTTTGATGCGGAAGCCAGCAGCGAGAATGAGCTGATGTTTAAGCGCTACGAGCAGAAGTAAAAACCAGGGCGGCCAGTTGGCCGCCCTTTTGACATGTTTGAAGCCTCTGTGCGAACGGGCCTTGTCACCCGCTCCAGCACCTCATCAGGCCTTCAGTAAAAACGCCCGCAACGGCGCGAAATCAGCGCTCATCTGATGCGACAGCAGCGGCAGTTCAGCATGATCCGCCAGCTCTTGCGGCAGCGGCAACGTCTGTCCCAGGATCGACTCTACGCTCTCCTTAAACTTCGCCGGATGCGCTGTGCCGAGGAACAGGCCAAACTCCCCTTCCTGCAGCTGATCGCGCAGCAGACGATAAGCGATAGCGGCGTGCGGTTCAGAGATGTAGCCAATTTCAGCCAGCTCGCGCATTGTCGCCTGCGTCGTTTCATCACTTACGGCACCGTAGGCCAGATCGGTTAGACGCCAAGTTTTGCGGCGGAACAGCTCTTCCACGCGCTGCCAGTTATTCGGCTGGCTGACGTCCATCGCGTTCGACAAAGTGGCAACGGTGGCGTTCGGCGTCCAGCTACCGCCTTCAAGGAAGCGCGGCACGGTATCGTTGGCGTTGGTCGCCGCAATAAAACGTTTAACAGGTAAACCCAACGATTTCGCCAGCAGACCGGCGGTGAGATCGCCGAAGTTGCCGCTCGGCACTGACACTACCAGCTGGTTGCGCTTCTCCTGCGGCAGCTGCGCCACCGCTTCAAAGTAGTAGCAGATCTGCGCCAGCAGGCGGCTGATGTTAATGGAGTTGGCAGAGTTCAGGCCAATTGCCTTTTTCAGCTCCTCGTCGTCAAACGCCTGCTTCACCAGTGCCTGGCAGGTATCAAAATCGCCGTCGATAGCGATAGTTTCGATATTGCCGCCCAGCGTACAGAACAGCTTTTCCTGCAACGGACTGATTTTGCCCTGCGGGTAGAGGATCACCACGCGCACGTTTTCCATGCCGTAAAACGCGTGTGCAACGGCCGCACCGGTATCGCCAGAGGTCGCGGTGAGAATAGTGATCTGCTCATCTGCGCCGGAGACGTAGGAGAGCATCTGCGCCATAAACCGGCCGCCGAAATCTTTGAACGCCAGCGTCGGGCCGTGGAACAGCTCAAGACAGGAGATGTCTTCGCTGACTTTGGCGACCGGTGCGGGAAAAGAAAACGCGGTTTTGACGCGCTCGGCCAGCTGGTACGGCGCGATTTCGTCGCCAATATAGGCAGAAAGAATTTTGCTGCTGCGGCTGACGAAGTCCATCTCCAGCATCGCGTCGATATCGGTCAGCTCAAATTCCGGAAGTTCAAGCAGGAAGAACAGCCCTTGCTGCGAGCCCAGGCCCTGTTTCACCGCCTGCGAAAAGCTCACCTGCTCATTATGATCTTTAAGGTTGTAGAGTTTCATGCGTTATCCCAGTTTACATGCGCCAGCCGTATTAAGACGGCAAATATGGACGAAGCCTTCATCATTCTGCAGATAGTGCTGGCGCAGCCAGTCCGCCATCCACTGTGCCGTTTCCATTTGATTGCAAACGGCGAAAAGCGTGGGGCCAGAGCCGGAAATCCCGCAGGCCAGCGCGCCGATATCGGCGGCGGCTTTACGCGCCTCGGCAGAGCCCGGCAGCAGTTTAGTGCGGTAAGGCTCGGCAATGACATCCTGCATCAGTTTAGCGGCCAGCAGCGGCTGGCGGGTATGGCAGGCGTGAATAAAGCCAGCCAGCAGGCGGCCATGTTTAATCGCGTCATCTTTGCGGTACTGTGCAGGCAGAATCGCCCGCGCTTCGGCGGTAGAGACTTTGATGCCCGGATAGGCCATCACCCACAGCCAGTCGTCAAAGCCCGGCACCGCCTGGCTGATGATATCGTTCTCTTCCAGCATCAGCTGAATGCCGCCCAGGAAGCACGGCGCGACGTTATCGTAATGCACGCTGCCAGAAATACGCCCTTCCAGCTCGCCCATCAGAGTCAGCAGTTGGTTGTCGCTGAGCGGCTTGCCGCAATGTTCGTTCATTGCCATCAAACCCGCAACTACCGAACATGCGCTGGAGCCTAGGCCCGATCCGATCGGCATGTTTTTTTCCAGCGTCATTGCTACCGGAACCTCTTCGCCGATGGCTTGGCAGAAGCGCTGCCAGCACTGGTAGACGATATTCTCTTTGGGATCGTCCGGCAGTTTGCTGACGAAACGGCCGCTGTTTTGCAGCGAAAAGCGCGGCGCGGCTTCCACCGAGACGCAGTCGCCAAGCAAGGTGCCATCTACCGGCGACACCGCCGCGCCCAGAACATCAAAGCCGACGCTGACGTTGCCGATCGAGGCCGGTGCGTAAATTTTTACCATCATCAAACTCCCAACTTCCATGACAGGGTACGCAGCAGATCGGCAAATACGCCCGCCGCCGTCACATCATTTCCCGCGCCGTATCCGCGCAGCACCAGCGGAATCGGCTGATAATAGCGGCTGTAAAACGCCAGTGCGTTCTCGCCGTTTTTCACTTTATAGAGCGGATCGTTGCCGTCGACCGCGTCTATCTTCACCTTGCAGACGCCGCCCTCTTCAATCGCGCCGACAAAGCGTAATAATTTACCTTCATCACGCGCTTTGGCAACGCGCGCGGCAAAGGCGCTATCCAGCTCCGGCAGGCGCCGCATAAAGGCTTCTACGTCGGCGATCGCCGTCAGGCTGGCGGGCAGCAGCGGCTCAATCTCAATATCGCTTAGCTCAAGCTCATGGCCCGCTTCACGTGCCAGGATGAGCAGCTTGCGCGCCACATCCGTGCCAGAGAGATCGTCGCGCGGGTCGGGCTCGGTAAAGCCCATCTCGCGCGCCATTTTCGTCGCGTCAGAGAGCGAAACGCCTTCGTCCAGCTTGCCGAAAATAAAGGAGAGCGAACCCGACAGGATGCCAGAGAACTTAATCAGCTCGTCACCGGCGTTGAGCAGGTTTTGCAGGTTTTCAATGACCGGCAGGCCCGCGCCGACGTTGGTGTCGTAGAGGAATTTACGGCGCGACTGCGCAGCGGCGGCGCGCATCCGCTGATAGTAATTCCACGACGAGGTGTTGGCCTTTTTGTTCGGCGTCACTACGTGGAAACCGTCAGCCAGAAAATCGGCGTACTGATCGGCAACCGCCTGGCTAGAAGTACAGTCGACAATTACCGGGTTTAGCAGATGGTACTCTTTTACCAGCCGGTTAAGGCGGCCGAGGTTAAACGGCTCTTTGGCTTCGCTCAGCACACCTTTCCAGTCGCTGAGATCGATGCCGTGCACGTTGGTCAGCAGCGCGCGTGAGTTGGCGATACCGCAGACGCGCAGATCGATATGCTTCTGCTTCAACCACGCCTGCTGGCGATAAAGCTGATCCAGCAACGCGCCGCCGACGCCGCCGACACCAACCACAAAGACGTCAATGACCTGATCGGTGGCGAACAGCATCTGATGCACGACGCGCACGCCGGTTGTCGCAGCGTCTTTTCTAACTACGACCGAAATAGAACGCTCCGATGATCCCTGAGCGATAGCGACAATGTTGATATTGGCGCGCGCCAGCGCAGAGAAAAATTTAGCGGAGATGCCGCGCAGCGTACGCATACCGTCGCCCACCACGGAAATCACCGCCAGCTTCTCCATTACCTCCAGCGGGTCGAGCATGCCATCTTTCAGCTCCAGATAGAACTCCTCTTCCAGCACGCGGCGCGCACGCGCCTGCTCGTTCTGCGGCACGCAGAAACTAATGCTGTACTCCGAAGAGGACTGAGTGATCAGCACCACCGAAATACCGGTGCGCGACATCGCGGCGAAGACGCGTGCCGCCATGCCGACCATGCCTTTCATACCTGGGCCGGAGACGTTGAACATCGCCATATTATTGAGGTTGGTGATGCCTTTGACCGGATTCTCATCCTGCTCGCCTTCGCCACCGATCAGAGTACCCGGAGCCTGCGGATTGGCCGTATTTTTAATCAGGCAAGGGATTTGAAACTGGGCAATAGGCGCAATAGTACGCGGATGCAGCACTTTGGCACCAAAGTAGGAGAGCTCAATCGCCTCCTGATAGGACATCGATTTCAGCAGGCACGCATCGGGCACCAGGCGTGGATCACAGGTATAGACGCCGTCCACATCGGTCCAGATTTCACAGCAGTCGGCGCGCAAGCAGGCGGCCAGCACGGCAGCAGAGTAGTCAGAACCGTTACGGCCCAGCACGACCAATTCACCCTTCTCGTTACCGGCGGTAAACCCAGCCATCAGGATCATATTCTGCGGCGGGATCTGGCTGGCGGCGATGCGGCGCGTTGATTCCGGGATATCAACAGTGGACTCAAGATAGTGACCGACGGCCAGCAGCTTCTCTACCGGATCGATCACCGTCACGCCGTGGCTACGCGCCAGCAGCAGCGCTTCCATAATGGCAATAGAGAGCTTCTCGCCGCGACAGATAATGGCGGCATTAACGCTGTCGGGACACTGACCCAGCAGGCTGATGCCGTGCAGCACCTGTTTCAGCTGGGCGAACTCGAGATCGACACGGGTTTTCAGCCCGTCGTAATCAAAGCCAAGCTGCGCTGCCGCCAGCCCTTGCAACAGCTCATCGAAGATACGTTCGGCGTCACTAAGGTTAGGCAATGCGTCCTGGCTGCTGATGGTCTTTTCAATCATGGCCACTAGGTGATTGGTGATCTTTGCGGGTGCAGAGAGTACGGTGGCAACCTGTCCCTGCTGCGCATTACTTTCCAAAATGTCAGCGACGCGAAGAAAACGTTCCGCATTCGCTACTGAGGTCCCGCCGAATTTCAGCACTCGCATAGTTGAGCTCTCCTGAATTTATGCTCGAAAAAAAAGCCCGCACTGTGTTTAGGTGCGGGCTTTTTTTGTTTTTCCTGTATGCGTCAGCCCGTACCCTTACCGGTGGTAATGGTGGTGGTAATAATGGTGGTGTTCAGGCTGGTTGAGTTACGCATTGAGATTTTTTTCTGTGTGTCTTATTGAGACTGTCTTTTTCCAGAAGTAAAGCAAAGCGCAGGTTAAGTCAACGAATTTGTCCGGCGCTGAATTTTTCGCCACTGCGCACTGCTGCCTTGCCAGGGATAACTTTTTTGCACGATCGTTTGCAGGTGTACAACTTTGCCCGATCTGCCGCTGGGAAAGGCCTTTTTTCAGGAAGATTTATCTATCAGTTTTTTTCTATGTCATGCAGAAGGCGGTGCAGCATGGCACTGTCGCGCTGCTCCAGTAGACCGATGCGCTGATCGATCCAGTCAGCCATCTTGCGGTCGTCGCCTACTTCCAGCGTTTGCAGCAAACGTTCGAGACGCAGAGCCTCAAGCTGCTGTCCGTCGGCCTGCGGCACGTCAGGCGGCGAAACGCGATTCAATGAAGAGAGCTGATAGCAGAACACCATGACCGCCTGGCCAAGATTAAGCGAAGGATAATCCTGCCCCATCGGGATACCAGTCAGTAGATCGACTAAGTCCAGTTCTTCATTAGTCAGTCCGCTGTCTTCACGGCCAAAGACCAGCGCCATGCTGTTTACCCATTGCCGCTTTTCCAGCAGCTGCGTCTCTTCCTGCTGCGGCGTGGCGTAGTAGCGGAATTTTGCGCGGCTGCGCGCCGTGGTTGCCACGGAAAAATCAATATCCGCCAGCGCTTCGCTCAGGGTGTCAAAAGTACGCAGGTTGTCCAGAATTTCCCCGGCACCGTGCGCAACGCGTCGTGCAGCAGGGGCCTGCCAGGCGTCACTGGCAACGATACGCAGTTCGCTAAAGCCCATAGTTTTCATCGCGCGCGCCGCTGCGCCAATATTTTCTGGCCGGGCGGGAGAAACCAGAATGAGAGGAAAACGCATGATTATTCCATCTGTGTTTAGAAATTGCGCCGTAAAGTAGCACGCGGGGCATCGGAAGCCGGTATTAAGCCGAAACAGAAAATAAGATGTTAAGGATGTTAAAAGTGGATAAAGATAGCTCAACAACAGAATAAACCCACAATGTGCTTATTGTTCAAATTAATAATATAAAAGCCCTTTATTTCAGGTTAATAAATGATGAGCGTCTAAAGTCTATTCCGTACCCTCAAGGCAGGTAAAATGTAGCAAAGATGATGCTTTTTGTGAGCTAAGCTTGCATTACAAGAGAAGTTTTTCACAAAAGTGTTAACGTGCTACAATTGCATTGTTTTTATGCTTATCGGTTGTTGTTGGTGCTGTTAGGTTGCTGTTAATCTAGTTAGGATATGCACCAATTATTCTCTCCTAGGGCATACAATTTCATCCTGACTGGCTGAGCTAACACTGTTGTTGACGTTGATAGATGGTGTATCAAGAACATAATTTCGTACAACGGTTAAGCGCCTTATCCTGTGCGTTTTCTAGCGAGCCTGAAGACCCGAGTACGCCCTGTTTTCAATTTGTTGGCAAATTTTAGGTAGCGAAACATGCAGACCCCACACATTCTTATCGTTGAAGACGAACTGGTCACGCGTAACACCCTCAAAAGCATTTTTGAGGCAGAAGATTACGTCGTGTATGAAGCGACCGACGGTGCTGAAATGCATCAGGTGCTCACCGATAACGACGTCAATCTGGTTATTATGGATATCAACTTGCCCGGTAAAAACGGCCTGTTGCTGGCGCGCGAGCTGCGTGAACAGGAACATGTGGCGCTGATGTTCCTTACCGGTCGTGATAATGAAGTGGATAAAATTCTTGGTCTGGAAATTGGCGCGGATGACTACATTACCAAACCGTTCAATCCGCGTGAGCTGACCATACGCGCACGTAACCTGCTGTCGCGCACCATGAATCTGGCCATGCCGAATGAAGAACGTCGCCAGGTTGAAAGCTACAAGTTTAACGGCTGGGAGCTGGACATTAACAGCCGCTCGCTGCTCAGCCCGAATGGCGAGCAGTATAAGCTGCCGCGCAGCGAATTCCGCGCCATGCTGCACTTCTGCGAAAACCCAGGCAAGATCCAGACCCGCGCCGATCTGCTGAAGAAGATGACCGGTCGCGACCTGAAGCCGCACGATCGCACCGTTGACGTCACCATCCGCCGTATTCGTAAACATTTCGAATCTACGCCGGATACGCCAGAGATCATCGCCACTATCCACGGCGAAGGCTACCGTTTCTGCGGCGATCTGCAGGAATAAAAGAAAGCAGGGTTGGCTGAAATTGTGCCAGCTAGGCCCGCAACATCCTTGTCGCGGGACGCTTTGCTCCTCCGGTGATCTCACCTGCGTTGGCACATCAACTTCCAGTAAAAAACGCCCTTACGGGCGTTTTTTTATTCCCGCCACGGCATAATTGGCACCGCACTCAGGGCTTTTTTCGGGGAGCCTTCCACCACCCGATCGGAGTAACTTATGTAAATCAGCGCATGACTTTTCTGATCGAAGAAGCGCACCACCTGGAGCTTTTTGAACACCAGCAAGGTACGTTTCTTAAACACGACTTCGCCCTGCGCTTTACCTTTGGCGATCGCATCGCTAAGTTCAACCGGCCCTACCTGCTGACAAGAGATAGCCGTATCGGGGGTATCTTCTGCCAGCCCTAAACCACCCTTGATCCCGCCGTTTTTTGCCCGACTGATATAACAGGTTACATTTTTTACGTCAGGATCGTCAAACGCCTCCACCACTATCTTATGGTCAGGCCCAAACATCTTGAATACCGTATCCACCGAGCCGCTCTCTTCAGCCATTACCGGAGACGCCAGCGCTAACAGAGTGAGCGAAGCAGCAAAAAAGCGAGATATTGTCATAGTGTTACCATTGCAAACTGAATAGACGAGCATGTAATGTACTGGCAATTGTCTGCGTTAACCAAACCGGTTTACTCCCACATTGACATGGCACAATCGCCCAACAAAACTGCCCACGCCTGATGTGCAATTAGTGCTATTATTCGGCGACCGCGTTAGCCGCGCCCAGAGAGTATGAGGATGTTTTATGGACCAAGCCGGTATCATTCGAGATTTGCTTGTCTGGCTGGAGAGCCATCTGGATCAACCCCTTTCACTGGATAATGTTTCCCTGAAAGCGGGCTATTCCAAGTGGTATTTACAGAGGATGTTTAAGGAGGTGACCGGCCATGCGATCGGGGCCTATATTCGCGCCCGTCGTCTGTCTAAGGCGGCGGTGGCGCTGCGTCTGACCAGTCGCCCGATTCTGGACATCGCTTTGCAGTACCGCTTTGATTCACAGCAGACCTTTACCCGCGCGTTTAAAAAACAGTTCAATCAAACACCAGCGTGGTATCGCCGCTCATCAGAATGGAATTCGTTCGGCATTCGTCCACCGATTCGCCTCGACGACAACAGCATGCCAGAATCGGCATTCGTTACGCTGCCAGAAACTATTCTGGTAGGCCAGACGCAAAACTATAGCTGCACGCTGGAGCAGATCTCCAGCTATCGTGACGAAATGCGTATCCATTTCTGGAAACAGTTCCTGCTGGAAACCGACACGGTTCCGCCGGTTCTCTATGGCCTGCATCAGGTGCGCGCCAGCCAAGAGAAGGATGACGAGCAGGAGATTCTCTACACTACCGCCGTGCCGTCTGACCAGGCTGTAAATCTGCATTCAGGCCAGAGCGTCATTCTGGAAGCGGGCGATTATGTGCAGTTCACCTATAACGGCCCGCGCAACGAGCTACAGGAATTTATCCTACTGCTGTACGGCACCTGTATGCCGACGCTCGGCCTGACGCGTCGTCAGGGCCAGGATATCGAGCGCTTCTATACCTACGGCGGTAAGAAACGCAGCGAACCGCCAAAAGAGATCCGCTGCGAATATCTGATCCCAATTCGCCGCCAGCAGGCCAGCTAACGATTATGCCGTCATCACGACGGCATTTTTATTAGCGCTGTAGCTCGTCCAGCGCCGGCACATCAAGATGCGACACGTCGCCTGTCGTTTCCACTACCCAGCCTTCCGCCAGCCAGGCACTCTGCTGATGATCAACGCGCGAAATTGAGCAGTTGCGCAGGCGCAGGCGTCGTTCCGCATGGGCAGGCAAGCCAAGAATAGTACTGATCAGCCCGCCCAGCGCCATTCCATGACTGACCAGCAGCGGTCGGCTACCGGCCGGTAGCGACAGGCAGGCGCTAAGCGCGTCGTGCATACGTGCCGCCATTTCCGCCATCGATTCGCCCTGCGGGATACGCCCGTTTTCCGTACCGTCCACCAGCGTGCTGCGCCAGCGCTCTTCTTCCTCGGTTAAACCGTCCAGCGGACGCTTCTCCAGCACGCCCATATTCAGCTCGCGCAGGCGCGGATCGAGCGTTACCGTACAGCCGCAGGCGTCGGCGATAATTTCAGCGGTGCGCCGCGTACGGCCCAGATCGCTGGCGATAACGTGGGTGATGCCAAAACGTTTTACGCGCTCGCCCACCTGATGGGCCTGTTGTTCTCCTTTCTCCGTCAGCGGACTGTCGGATTGTCCCTGAATGCGGCGTTCCGCATTCCATACCGTTTCACCGTGACGAACAAGATAGACCTGTAGCATGCTGAGTTTCCGTTACACTTCGACAAATTTGCCTAAAGGGTTCAATAGATTATGTACCAAGTTATCGCAGCCACCATCAATCCAACAAAAATTCGCGCAATTTCTCAGGCGTTCAGCGACGTTTTCGGCGAAGGATCCTGCCATATTCGTGGGGTCGAGGTCGATAGCGGCGTCGCGGCACAGCCGCTGAGCGATGCAGAAACGCGAACCAGCGCACGCCAGCGCGTAGCCAATGCACGTCAGGCGGAGCCAGAGGCAGATTTTTGGGTTGCGATTGAAGCAGGTATTGAAGAGGATTGCTCCTTTGCCTAGATGGTTGTCGAAAATGCGGCACAGCGCGGCGAATCACGTTCTGCCATCAGGCGTTAATCCTAGCGCTCTGCCCTTTTACTCATTCGCTTTATCAGCGCATGTCGCCACGTCCGAGCTGCGCTTCCAGCCAGCAGCTCAGCTCAGGCGGTGCCTCTTTCAGGCTGTTTGAGCCGCGTGTAATGGTCGCTATGCCGACGCCGAGTTCATTTTTTAATTCACGCTGGCTCATCACGCCATTCATCAGCTCTTCGACGATACGCAGGCGCGTACCGAGCGCTTCTCGTTCATCCGGCGTCAACATCAGCTGCAGCAGCGGCAGCGCCAGATCGTCGGCATAAGCCTGCTGCATCAACGCAATAAAGCGTCGCCAGTTCTTTTCTGAAGGGGAATTTTGTGCCGGGCGGGCAAGAGGTTGCGTCATTGAAAAGGCTTCCGTACTCATTAAATAGTACGGAAGCATAGCACAGCTAGTAACGGCGATTCCACTCGCTGTCAGACAGCACTTTATCCGGCTGCCCCATAAAGTGACGATAGTAGGCGTCGTACGCCAGTACGTTCTTCACATAGCCACGCGTCTCTGAGAACGGAATGGTTTCGATAAAGGCTACCGCATCGAGATTACCCGCACTGACGTTCTGCCAGCTGCGTACACGTCCCGGCCCGGCGTTATAGGCCGCAGAGGCGAAAATGCGGTTCTGTCCGAACTGCTGATAGACGTACTCCACGTATTGCGTACCAATTTGAATATTGGTCTGCGGATCCAGCAACTGGTTGCTGTTGGCATAGCCGGGAATATTGTACATCTTCACGGTATGCACGGCGGTCGCGGGCATCACCTGCATCAGGCCGCTGGCACCAACCGGTGAGCGCGCTTTCGGGTTCCAGGCGCTCTCCTGGCGGGAAATCGCCATGGCGTAGCTCGGCTGGATAGCTTTGTCACGGGTATTGCTTTGATAGAAGCTCTCCCACGCCAGCGGGAAGCGCTCTTTCAGACTGTCCCACATCTTCGCCGTGATGGTTGCCTGCACGCTGAGATCCCACCAGTCCTGTTCGTTGGCATAGCGCGCCAGCATCTGCTGCTGGGTACGGCTCTTGCTGCCGATCAGGTTAGACCACTCGCTGCGCGCGAGGTTATCCAGTCCCCAGAACATCAGCTCGCGCACGCGCGCCAGTTCCGGTCCCTGCACTGTGGCGCTGTCCGGCTTCGGCGCTTCGTCAATCTGTAGCGGATATTTCACACCCAACCGCTGCGCCGCCACCATTGGATAGAAGCCGCGCACCTGCATGAGCTTCTGCAAGATTTCGTTAGCTTCCTCTTTACGCCCTTGCGAATAGAGCAGATCGGCCTGCCAGTACTGCCACTCATCCTTTTCTTTTGCTTCCAGCGGCAGGCGCGCGATCCAGGTGTTCAGCCCACGGCGATCGTGCTGCGTCAGCGCCAGACGTACGCGTCGTTCGACCAGCGCGGTTACCTAGCTGTTCATCACCACCGCATCGCGCCAGCGCACCTGCTCTGAAGTGAGATCGCTGCCCATCATGCGCCAGACAACGATCTCTTTCAGCGCCTGTTCGTCGTCCGCTTCCATCTTCTGCGCCCGTACCAGCAGCGGGATCAGGCTGCGTGCGTTTTCCATATCGGCACACGCGACGCGGGTAAAGGTGTAAATCGTCGCCTGACGGGTAAAATCGGTCGGCCCGACGGACTGCGCGAAGGTCAGCACGGTCTGTGGATCGCACTGTAGCTCCACCCCGTTGGCGATGGTCAGGTAATCCTCCGCAGGGTTTTTGCCAGGAAACTCACTAAGCTGTCGTTACCGGCTTTCATCGCCAGACGAATACGCTCCAGCACGGTAATTGGCGACATCTGGCCAGAGGACTGCCAGACGGAGAAGAGACGAGCGCAGTCATTCGGCAGCAAGGTGCCGCCAGCCTGATAGGTGAGAACGACACGGTGTTTTTCGACTGCGGCACGACTATTCCCTATATCGTTGACGCGCTGCCTGACGATCTTCCCTTCACAGCCATCTGCTGTGCCATGAATACTTTTCTGGCGCTGAAAGAAAAACCGGCCTGCAACGTGATCCTGAGCGGCGGCGAGTTCCATGCCGACAACGCGCTCTTTACGCCAGTTGGCGCGCATTCCATTCTCGACGATCTCTGCCCGACACTGGCATTTATCTCTGCGGCAGGCATCGACCAGCACCAGGGCGCAACCTGCTACAACCTCAACGAGCTGGCGATGAAACATCACGCCATGTTGCGATCGCGCCAGTGCATTCTGGTGGCCGACAGCAGCAAGTTCGGTAAAGTGTTGCCTGCGCGCATCGGCGAGCTGCATCGTTTTGACCTGCTGGTCAGCGACAGCGCGCCGGATAAGACGCTGGCGGAGTAGCTGGCGCAGCAGCCGCTGCCGCTGCGTCTGCCCGATTCAGCATAACGCCGCCCTCTTTCTTTTACGCATAACGCCCGTGCACAGCTGGGATTAGCCAAGCAAAAAGGCTAAACTTCGTCACTAATTCACCCACCAGAATAAGAGGCTCATTACAACGTGGCTCAATTCGTCTATAGCATGCATCGCGTCGGTAAAATGGTACCGCCGAAGCGTCATATTCTGAAGAACATCTCCCTCAGCTTTTTCCCGGGCGCGAAAATTGGCGTGCTCGGCCTGAACGGCGCGGGTAAATCCACGCTGCTGCGCATCATGGCGGGCATCGATAAAGATATCGAAGGCGAAGCACGTCCGCAGCCGGGTATTAAAGTCGGCTATCTGCCGCAGGAGCCGCAGCTCAACCCGGAGCAGACGGTACGTGAATCCATTGAGGAAGCTGTTTCCGAAGTGGTTGGCGCGCTGAAGCGTCTGGATGAGGTTTACGCGCTCTATGCTGAGCCGGACGCCGATTTCGACAAGCTGGCCGCTGAACAGGGTCGTCTGGAGGAAGTTATCCAGGCGCACGACGGCCATAACTTGGAAACGCAGCTGGAGCGCGCCGCCGATGCGATGCGCCTGCCAGACTGGGAAGCCAAAATCGGCAACCTGTCCGGTGGTGAGCGTCGTCGCGTCGCGATGTGCCGCCTGCTGCTGGAAAAGCCGGACATGCTGCTGCTGGACGAACCAACTAACCACTTGGACGCCGAGTCTGTGGCCTGGCTGGAGCGCTTCCTGCACGAGTTTGAAGGCACCGTTGTGGCGATTACCCACGACCGTTACTTCCTCGACAACGTTGCGGGCTGGATCCTGGAGCTGGACCGTGGCGAAGGCATTCCGTGGGAAGGCAACTACTCTTCCTGGCTGGAGCAGAAAGATCAGCGCCTGGCGCATGAAGCCTCTGCTGAAGCCGCACGCCGCAAATCCATTGAGAAAGAGCTGGAGTGGGTGCGTCAGGGCACGAAAGGCCGTCAGTCTAAAGGCAAAGCGCGTCTGGCCCGTTTCCAAGAGCTAAACAGCACCGAATACCAGAAGCGTAACGAGACCAGCGAACTCTTTATTCCGCCGGGTCCGCGCCTGGGTGACAAAGTGGTTGCGGTGAAAAACCTGACCAAGTCTTACGGCGACCGCGTGCTGATCGACGATCTCTCTTTCTCGGTGCCGAAAGGCGCTATCGTCGGCATTATCGGTGCCAACGGCGCGGGTAAATCGACCCTGTTCCGCATGATGACTGGTCAGGAGCAACCCGATTCCGGCAGCATTGAGCTGGGCGAAACAGTCAAGCTGGCGTCGGTCGATCAGTTCCGTGACGCAATGGACAACTCTAAAACCGTCTGGGAAGAGGTGTCTGGCGGGCTGGACACGATGCGTATCGGCACTTTCGAGATGCCGAGCCGCGCCTACGTTGGCCGCTTTAACTTCAAAGGCACCGACCAAGGTAAACGCGTCGGCGAGCTGTCTGGTGGTGAACGCGGCCGTCTGCACCTGGCGAAGCTGCTCCAGGTTGGCGGCAACCTGCTGCTGCTTGACGAACCGACCAACGACCTGGACATCGAAACCCTGCGCGCGCTGGAAAACGCCCTGCTGGAGTTCCCAGGCTGCGCGATGGTGATCTCGCACGACCGCTGGTTCCTCGACCGTATCGCGACCCATATCCTTGACTACCAGGATGAGGGCAAAGTCGAGTTCTTTGAAGGTAACTTCAGCGAATACGAAGAGTACAAAAAACGCACGCTCGGCGCAGAAGCGCTGGAGCCGAAGCGTATCAAGTACAAGCGTATTACCAAGTAATTCATCAGGCGGCAGAGATGCCGCCTTTTTTCTTTTTGTGACTGCCTGCGCCTTTTCCTGTCTCTTCGCCCAATTATCCCTGCTATTCTGCGTTTAACCTTGGGCTATCGCCCGATGCCGCCGCCCGGCGCGCTTTCTATACTCGCTGATGATCTGACTCGACTCACCCTACCGTTCCGGCAAGCAGTAATAATAATTCGCGCCGGAAGTCATCTTACGAGGTCTGTGGCATGAAAATAGCTTCAATCGACATGATACGCGTCGCCATCCCTTTTTGATGCGCAGCGACAAGCGCCTCAACAACAGGAAACTACCTTTAATGCAGCCTCTTCATCGCTGCGCCGTATGGAGACGCTGCTGATCAAAGTCAGCTGCGACAATGGCCTGTGCGGCTGGGGCGAAGCCTTTGGCCATCTGGCGAACCCCGTTACCGAGCAGGCACTCTGCACGCTTATCGCCCCGCTTTTTATCGTTAAATCCCTGCCAGATTCGCCGCAGGCTATCGCGGATCTGATGCAGCAGGCAGAGCAAGCGCTACATGCTTTCGGCCGCAGCGGCCCGGTGCGTTACGCGCTTTCGGCGGTGGATATTGCGCTGTGGGATGCGCTGGGGCAACGGCAAAACAAACCGCTGTGGCAGCTGCTGGGCGCCAGCCGTCAGCGCATTGAACGCTATGCCAGCCTGGTCAGCTACGATAACGATCCTGTCGCCGTTGCCCGCCAGGTAAGACGCGCCAGGGATGAGGGATTCACCTCGCTCAAACTACACGAAACCACCTTCGCTGCGATTCAGGCTGTGCCAGAGCAGGCTGAACTGATGGTCGACGTTAACTGTCCCTAGACGCGTGAGCAGGCGGCGCAACAGGCCCACGAGCTGCGCGAGTTGCAGCTCGGCTGGCTGGAAGAGCCAGTCTGGCCGCCTGATGATTATCAGGGGCTGGCGCAGCTGAAGCGCGTTGGCGTACCGCTGGCCGCCGGTGAGAACGTGGACGGCGACTGAGGTTTTATTCATCTGCTGGAAAATGGCGCAGTGGATGTCGCGCAGCCCAGCGTGGCAAAAGTCGGCGGCATTAGCGCCGCGCTGCGCGTCTTTGCCGGTGCGCAGCAGTATCGCGTAAAGGTGGTGTGCTTCTATTACGGCGCGGGCATGCTAGCGACCGCGCATCTGGTCGCGCTGCTGCCCGACGAGGTCAAAATGGAGGTGCCTTGGATCGACTTTGAAGCTGACCTCTGTCCCGATCTCCCGCAGGAAGTGACCTTTACCCTCTCCTCGCTCCCGGACTGGGCTACGCGCCGGATGAAGAGGTGCTGCGCCACTATCGCCTCTCGCTGAGCCAGATCACCGATAAAGGAGTGCGTCGCTATGCGTAAAAACTACCGCATCGTCATTGCGCTGCTGCTGTTCTTCGCCGGGATGCTGAACTATCTGGATCGCGCCGCGTTATCCGTCATGGCACCGCTCATCAAAACCGATCTGCATATTAACGATGCAGAAATGGGTATTCTTTTTAGCTGCTTTTTTATCGGCTACTGCGCATTTTGCTTTCTCGGCGGCTGGGCCGCATACCGCTTTGGCCCACGTCGCGTCTATGCCTGGGCAGCGGGCGTCTGGTCGCTGTTTTGCGGCGCGACCGCGCTGGTGACGGGATTTACCCATCTGCTGATTGTGCGCATGCTGTTCGGCATCGGCGAAGGGCCAATGGGCACTACCACCAACAAATCGATCGCAAACTGGTTTCCAAAGAAAGAGACGGGTCGCGCGGTGGGCTTTACCAACGCCGGGCAGCCGCTCGGCGCAGCGATTGCCGCGCCGATTGTCGGGCTGGTGGGCCTGCATTACGGCTGGGGCATCGCCTTTGTGGTTATCGCGCTGGCGGGTTTTGTCTGGGTCGCCTGTTGGCTGTGGCTGTTCCGTGACAAGCCTGAAGATCATCCGCGCGTCGGCGCGGCAGAACGCGAGCTGATCAGCGTCCAGCGTCCAGCGACGCAGGCCTCCGCTGCGCCACAGTAGGACCGCCATTCACTGTGGCGCTACGTCTTTTCGCTGCCGGTGCTGGGCGTAGCGAGCGCCTTTTTCTGCTTTACCTATATTCAGTACTTTTCTCTTTCCTGGCTGCCCAGCTATCTCACAGATTTTCAGCACCTTGATATTAAAAGCATGAGTATTATCGGTACCCTGCCTTGGCTGGGCGCAACGGTAGGCTTCCTCGCGGCGGCATCGTCTCCGACATGCTGTTCCGCCGCACGCAGAACTTTTTGCTGTCACGCAAGCTGGTGATCTTTGTCGGCCTGGCGGTAGCGACGCTGTGCGTGCTGTTAACGGCGTGGAGCCAGGATGTGGTGAGTGCGGTGACGCTGATCACGCTGGCCAGCGTGTTCGCCTATATGACACGCAGGCGTGCTGGTCGCTGTCGCAGGATATCGTGCCAGCGGGTCGTATCGGCACCGCAGGCGGCTTTGTTCATCTGCTGGCGAATCTGGCCGGGATCCTGTCGCCAGGCATTACCGGCTTTCTGATCCAGTACGGCGGCGGCGATCACACTGCGTTCCTGCTGGCGCTGCTGGTGCGGCAAAAAAAAGGAGTCAATACGCTGCGCGCGCTGGCGGTTACCTGAAAAAAATGGGGCGTTAGCCCCATTTTTATGCCGGACGTTTCCCGTCCATCATCGCTTTCACCAGCTCGATACAGCGCAAAAACCGCGTGTCATAATCGTCCTCGCGCACATGCACAAAATCGACATTGTTTTCCCGCAGCATGGTGACCAGCATTGACTGGAACTCACGGCGATCCACTGAACTGCCGAGGCTGCGCAGGCCGTCAGCGACCCAGGGCACGTTATTCTCCAGCAGGATCACCAAGTCAAAGCGATATTCATCAATCAGCGCCTGCACAAACGGATGTTCGCGCCCTTCATACTTCAGGCAGAACGCCTGCGTGGTGATGAAATCGGTGTCGATAAAGGCGACCTTATTGGCGTACTTCACCGCAAAGTCGATGTACTGCGCCTGCCCCAGCGCGATCTTGTCGTAGTCGGAATACTGCAATGCCATCTCGTCGCCGCCCAGGTGCGAGAAGACGTAGTCGCGGCCATATTCCCAGGCGCTGGTGGTGTTGAAGATATTTGCCAGCTTGTTAACCAGCGTGGATTTGCCGCTCGATTCGCCACCCAGCACGGCCACAGTGCGCACAAAAAAAGGCTTAACCTCGGTAGGAATATATTCCCAGTAGCGGAACGGATCCTGGCGGATCTGCCCGCCGCTGATATTCATAAAGGATCGCGCCGGATCGAGCAGCACGGTGTTAATGCCCAGATGCTGCTGGTACATCTCCGCATCGGCCGTTTCGCTGGTGTAGATGCAGTCAGGCGTGATGCCCTGATCGCTGAGAAAGGTTTTTACGCCCTCGCTCCAGACGTCCCAGCCGTGCGGATAGGGCTCAATGCCCTCTTCGTTAAATGAGTGGATGCGGATGTTTTTCTGATACTTGAAGGTCTGCAATAGCCAGCGCAACCGATCGCTGATGGTCGGCTGCTGCGACATAGCGCTGTTCTCGAACAGTTCGCGATCGCGCGGTTCGTCGTGACCCATGATGATATGCAGCTCGTCGACCTGACTACAGGCGCGCTGGATCAGGTAGATATGGCCGGTATGCAGCGGATAGAACTTACCGAACACCACGCCGACGGTTTTTTCGCGGCGCGGAAACTCCAGACCCAAAAAACGATGCAGCGCTTCCAGCTTCTGCGCACTCGGGCTTTTAATTTTGGCGTTGAGCAACTGGCTCAGATAGCCCTTGGTCATCCCGCTGGCGTCGGCTACCTGCTGCAGGGTATGCCCCTGCTGGCGAATGGAGGTTTTCAGATAGTCGAACGACGTCATGCTGCCTCCTGCATGGATTGAAGTTGCCTGCGAGTGTACCCGCTCAGCCTTTAAAGCTCATCCAGTATCGCCAACGCGTCCGCCAGTTTTTTCGCGCTATAAACTTTCATGCCGTCGACTGCCTTTTTCGGCCCGTTGCCCGCCGGAACGATGGCGCGCTTAAAGCCGTGCTTCGCCGCTTCCGCGATACGCTCCTGGCCGCTCGGCACCGGACGGATCTCGCCCGCCAGCCCGACTTCGCCGAAGATCACCAGATCCTGCGGCAGCGGACGATCGCGCAGGCTCGACACCATCGCCAGCAGCAGCGCCAGATCGGCGCTGGTCTCGGTCACCTTCACGCCGCCGACCACGTTGACGAACACATCCTGGTCGGCCATTTGCAACCCGCCGTGACGGTGCAGCACCGCAAGCAGAATTGCCAGACGGTTCTGCTCCAGTCCGACCGCGACGCGGCGCGGATTGCCCATCATCGAGTGATCCACCAGCGCCTGAATCTCCACCAGCAGCGGGCGCGTCCCTTCCCACACTACCATTACGGAGCTGCCAGAGGTAATCTCGTCGCCGCGCGACAGGAAAATGGCCGACGGGTTGCTGACTTCGCGCATGCCCTGCTCGGTCATGGCGAAAACGCCCAGCTCGTTGACCGCGCCGAAGCGGTTTTTATGGCTGCGCAGCGTGCGGAAACGCGAGTCGGCGTCGCCATCCAGCAGTACCGAACAGTCGATGCAGTGCTCCAGCACTTTTGGACCCGCCAGCGAGCCATCTTTGGTGACGTGGCCAACCATCACAATCGCCACGCCGCGCGTTTTGGCGAAGCGCGTCAGGTAAGCAGCGGTTTCGCGCACCTGCGCCACGCTGCCCGGCGATGACTGGATATCCGCCATGTGCATCACCTGGATGGAGTCGATCACCATCAGCTTGGGCTGCTCCTGCTCAGCAATCAGGCAGATCTGCTCGATGCTGGTTTCTGACAGCATATTGAGGTTTTCGCTCGGCAGGCCAAGACGGTGCGCGCGCATCGCCACCTGCTGGAGGGATTCTTCGCCGGTGACGTAGAGCGTTTTCATCTCTTGCGCCAGACGACACATCACCTGTAACAGCAGCGTCGATTTACCCGCGCCAGGGTTGCCGCCGATCAGGATTGCGCTGCCCGGCACCACGCCGCCGCCCAGCACGCGGTCGAACTCTTTAAAGCCGGTGGAGAAGCGCGGCAGCGCTTCAAGGCTAATCTCCGACAGCTTTTGCACCCGGCTGGAGCCTGCGCTACCCGAATAGCCGCTCAGGCGCTCATTGCGCGCCGCTGCGGGCGACGCTGCAATACGCACTTCGGTGATGGTGTTCCAGGCGTAGCAGGCGCTGCATTGCCCCTGCCAGCGCGGATAGTCTGCGCCGCATTCGTTACAAACAAAGGCGCGTTTTGCCGCTTTGGCCAAATCAGTACCTCTAACGCTCTTCGTGGATCAGGCTGCCGCTGAGGATGCAGAAGACACCCATCAAATCGGCGTGGCGGATAGTCACTTCCGTCTGCTCATTCACTTTGGGTTTAGCATGATAGGCGATACCCAGCGCCGACGCTTTTATCATCGGCAGGTCGTTAGCACCGTCACCGATGGCAACGGTCTGCTCCGGCGCGATATCAAAACGCTGCGCCAGTTTTTTCAGGGTATCGGCCTTGTATTGCGCGTCGACAATCTGTCCCAGCACTTCGCCGGTCAGCTTGCCGTCGCGCATTTCCAGTTCATTGGCGGCGACATGCGCCAGATGCACTTTTTCGCGCAGGTATTCGGCGAACCAAGTAAAGCCGCCTGAGGCGATCGCTACCTGCCAGCCGAGCGCCTGCAGCTTCTGCACCAGCTCGGTGAGGCCAGGCATCAGCGGCAATCCGTCGCGCACCTGCTTAAGAATGTTGGCGTCCGCATCTTTCAGCGTCGCCACGCGCTGGCGCAGGCTGGCCGCAAAGTCGAGCTCGCCGCGCATAGCGCGTTCAGTCACTTCCGCCACCAGCTCGCCGCTGCCCGCTAGTTTGGCGATCTCGTCAATGCATTCGATCTGAATCGCGGTGGAGTCCATGTCCATCACCAGCAGACCCGGCGTATTGAGATGCGGGATCTTGCCGAGTGGCGCAACATCGAGGCCATTGTCATGCGCCAGCTTTGCGGCGCGCGGCGTCAGCGAACCCGCCAGACGCACCACCTGGTACTCATCAATATGCCAGGCGCTGACGATCACCATCGCTGCACCTAACTGGTGCTGATAATCGTTAAGTTGCTGTTTGTTCAGTCCGCGACCATACAGCAGCCAGCCGGTCCGACCGGCACGGTAGTCCAGCGGCATCACTTCATCGCCGCTGAGGGAAAGAGGTAAACCCGGCCATTTGGAGAGTTCGGCGGGCAAATCGCACCAAGTAAGACGGTTCGGCATCAGAGCTCCTGTAGGGGGACAACAAAACCACGCAAGAGGCTACCTTGTCTGCGCCGCTTCTGGCAACATAATCTCTTGGTTTCTGTTGTGACGAGATACGGGTTATTGATGGCTAAAAGCGCACTGAAATTCCGCTTACATCGCACGGTGATTGTGCTGATCTCGCTGGCGCTGGACGGCAAGCGCGCCGGTAGCTATTTCAACCATCAACTGGTGGAGCCGCTCGGCAACAGCGACGGCCCGCTCGGCTTTTTACGCGTCACGCTGGATACCCATGTGCTGGTGACCGAATCACGTCAGGTCGACAATACCACCAATATTCTACGCCTGATGATGCTGCTGGCGCTGGCTATTGGCATCATTCTGTCACGTACCCTGCTGCACATCGCCGCACGCGCTGGCAGCAGTCGCCGTTTCTGCTGACCGCCAGCACGCCGGTCAAAGAGGATCGCGATGAAGAAGATGAGAAGAAAGAGCCGATGCTTTGATCTCTTAATGCGGGCAGAGCTCGGAATTTCAATCAGAAGCGGCAGATGAATAGATTCTGTATGGACACAAAGCCTGCATTGCGGGCTTTGTAAGGCAACGCGGGCCGCTTGATGAATAGATACTCAGGCGATTAACAGCGCCTTAAGCTCACCGAGCGTTTTCACCGTCCAGGTCGGCTGAATCGTCTCGGGCAGCGGGCGCGTGCCGTGATCGATCCAGCAGGTTTTCAGCCCGGCATTGATACCACCCAGGATATCTGACTCCGGCGTATCGCCCACCATCAGCACGCGGCTGCGATCCGGGTTGCCCATCTTCTCCAGCGCGTAGTCAAAAATAGCCACGTCCGGTTTCGGCACTCCGACCTGCTCAGAGATCACCAGCGTGGAGAAGTAGTCGCGAAAGCCGGTGCGCTCCAGACGCGCCTGCTGCAGTGCGGTAAAGCCGTTGGTGATAATTCCCATCGGCACTTTATTGTGCAGGGAGTGCATCAGGCTGACCGCCCCTTCCAGCGGCATACAGATCTCTGACATGGCCGTCAGGAAGCCGCTGTTCAGCACTTCTGGCGCAACGCTGAGCTTTTCTGACCAGCCGGTAAAACGGCGCGTCTGGAGTTGCAGTGCGGAGATCACGCCGTTTTGGTAATCCACCCACAGCGGCTTGTTAATCGCCTGGTAGTCGGCGTAATCCTGATCGGTAAAATGCACGTCATAGCCAGCAAACATACGCTGTAAACCGGCAAAGGCGTCGAAATGGAAAAGGGTGTCATCTGCATCAAACAGGATGCAATCCCAGTCTTTTAACATTACAGCTCCTTAAAAGCCTACAGCGTCAGCGCCATAATGATGGCGTCTTCACGTCCGCTGGCGGTGGGATAGTAGTTGGGGCGGCGGCTAACCTGATGGAAGTCGAGCTGCTCGTACAACGCGATGGCGGGAAGATTTGAGGCTCGCACCTCAAGCCACAGCGTCATTATCTCGCGCTTCTCCAGCTCGGCGATGAGATGTTGTAACAACTGGCGACCATAGCTGCGCCGCTGAAAAGCAGGATCGACGACGATGTTAAACAGTGACGCCTCATCCAGCACCACCTGCGTAATGGCAAAGGCGGCCATCACGCCGTCAACGTCAAGGCGATAGTTAAGAAAACGTTCGCCCTGATTGCTGGCAAAGGTCTGTTCCCGCCACGGAAAAGCGTGGCTGCGGCACTCGATGGCGAAAGCCTGGGCATTGTCCTCAGGGGTGAGGAAAGAGATCGCTGTCATGGTTACACATCTGTTGCCAGAGCGCGCGTTTCGCCGCGCCGCTGCTGGAGAGTTCACTTAAAGAGGATGAGTGGAGAGCGACGCCGCTAAAGGGATGCGCGATGTCGATACCGAGCAGCCAGCCGGCACAGTCGAGCGATTCAGGCAGCATTTGCAGCTGATCGGGCGTCAGCGTCATCACCTGGTTCGGTTGCAGGCCAAGCACATGCAAGACGTCACGCACCAGCGGCTCCTGGAGCCCAGGCACCATATCCGCCACGATAATTAATTGAGTGCCGGGCATCAGCCTTACTGCAATTTCGCCCTGAAGCACGCGCGGGCGACGCAGTTGATATTGCGTTATTCCCATTTGCTGTAACAGCCAGTCGCGCCTGGATGTCATGTTTTACCCTTGATGTGCTGCCGGAATGCGACGCTATGCTAGCAAACCCATCGAACATGCGCTAACAAACCACTATAATCGCCGCTCTGATCTTACAGGAGCCTTTCATGTCTGCTTTTACCCCGGCCAGCGAAGTCATACTGCGCCACAGTGATGAATTTACCGCCCGCCACGTTTTGTTTGCTGGCGATATGCAGGATGGCCTGCCGGCTCAGCTGGAAACCGCCTCGTCGCGCGTGCATACCCAGCAGTATCATCACTGGCAAAATCTGAGTCGCCGTCTGGGCGAACGGGCGCGTTACGGTCTGGTGGCAACGCAGGAAGACGTTGAAGGCTGCAACACGCTGGTTTACTACTGGCCGAAAAACAAACCGGAAGCGCTGTTCCAGCTGATGAACCTGCTGTCACTGCTGCCGCTGGGCTGCGATATTTTCGTTGTGGGCGAAAACCGCAGCGGCGTGCGCAGCGCGGAAGGGATGATTGAAGAGTGGGCGACGCTGGAAAAAATCGACAGCGCGCGCCGCTGTGGTCTCTATCTCGGTCGTCTGGAAAGCCAGCCAACCTTCGACGCCGAGAGCTTCCGCGACGGCTACGATCTCGATCCGCTGACCATCTTCACGCTGCCGGGCGTCTTTAGCCGCGACGATCTCGATATCGGCAGCGCGCTGCTGCTCACCACCATGACGCCGCACACCAAAGGTAAGGTGCTGGATATCGGCTGTGGCGCAGGCGTGCTCTCTGCGGTGCTGGCGAACCATTCGCCGAAAGTACGCTTAGCGCTGTGCGACGTACACGCCGCAGCGATTGAGTCGAGCAAGGCGACGCTGGCGATCAACGGCTTTGAGGGCGAGGTTTTCCCCAGTAATTTCTTCTCCGACGTCACTGGCCGCTTCGATCTCATCCTCTCGAACCCGCCGTTCCACGAAGGCCGCGAAACCAGCCCGGACGCAGCTCAGACGCTGATCCGCGGCGCGGTAAAACACCTCAACACTGGCGGCGAACTGCGCATAGTTGCCAACGCTTTCCTGCCCTACCCGCAGGTGCTGGACGAAACCTTCGGCAGCCATGAAGTGCTGGCGCAAAACGGACGCTTTAAGGTTTATCGCGCTGTTTATGGTCGCGGTGCCAGAGCGCGCTAAGCGCATGCGACGGTGAGAACTTTGCTTTTTGCAGCAGTCGATGCACCGTCGCGAAATATCTGTTGACGTCAGGTGTAAAATCTCTAGAATGCTCCTCCGTGGTTGCAATACTGTCATGTATTGCTGGTACGTGAAGGTGGCGGAATTGGTAGACGCGCTAGCTTCAGGTGTTAGTGTCCTAACCGGACGTGAGGGTTCAAGTCCCTCTCTTCGCACCAATGCGGCGACATGAAAAGATGACTCAAATGCGAAGGTGGCGGAATTGGTAGACGCGCTAGCTTCAGGTGTTAGTGTCTTAACGGACGTGAGGGTTCAAGTCCCTCTCTTCGCACCAGAGTTATCATCTGCCTGACCCTTCAGCTTCACTTCCCTTGTTTCAAGCCGCATGAAAATTCACTTAAATGGCAGCTAAGCTGCCCGCTAACGCGAGGCACGAAGGCAGCAGCAGATAGTGACCTAGCCGACGATGGAACAGCATCACGACCGTCAGCAGCAGCGCTACAATAATTATGACGCGCCACTGGCTAAAGCTCGACTCCCATAAAGCAAAGCATGGCATCGCCGCACAGGGCAACAGCACACCCCACGCGCTATCCAGTTTATTCCCCTTCATCCAGCTGAACCCCCACAAGCCGCAGGCGGCGAACATAGCCATTAACATTGCGTCGACCACAAATGATAAGCATTCCCATTGCTATGGGATAATAAATCTCATCTTGCAGCCTGTTTTTTTTCGCAATCGGGGAGGAAGATGACAGACCAGTTGGAAAATGCTAGATTGCGGCCGATAATACCTTTCATAACACAGCAAATTTGCTCATTGTCCGGCAGAAGCTTTTATTTTCGCCGGAATGCGCTTTGATATTTCAGGGCCGTTTCGAGTATTAATAATGAAATTACAATCTTACGATGAACTGAAACACAGCAAATATCGGCTCTCGCTGATGCTATTCCTGTTTTTAAATGTCGCCGTATCGCTTTTTTGCCTGATCCCTTTTACAGGTAGCCCACGAGTAGAATTATCAACACCGGTTATTTCCATTACTTTTTTAGTTTTTTAACGTTAATTACGTGTTTAATCAGGCCAAAACTAAAATTCCCTTTATTAAATCCTGTTGCGTTACTGCTTGGCGCGCTATGGGCCTGGCAGATTTACCACAGATATCATCAGGTTTTTCTTTTTGACAGTAATCTTTTGATTATCAGCCTGCTGAGCGTTTTTTTATCAGCGCCATTGCCCTGAGCGATTATCTGACGGCCTTTTGCCTGCATATCACCCCGCCCGTGGTGACAGTACTGCTGCTGGATAATGGCGACCATCTGACGATGCTGCTGACCCTTTCCCTGCCGCTAATTGGTTTCTCTTTCCAACACCTGATGCGCCGCGCGTCGACCATTTTACCCGCCGCCTGATGCGCCAGCTTTATGGAGAGAAAGAGACCTTTAGCGATCTCAGCATGCCAATCATCAGGCAGCAACCTCAACGCAATCAGCACAGTCAGCCGATCTTTATGCAGGGCGATCGCTCGCTGGCGTGCGGCCTCCGCGACCTGATGCGCGAGCAGCGCAGTTATATGCTGGAGACGTCCACCTTGATGAAGAGGTGCCACCAGACTCCATCACGCTGGCAGACTGGTCGCAGCCGGAACAGTTCCCGGTGCTGGCGCAGCGCTACAGCGACTATCTCTATAGTCAGCATCCCGACGCCGTTCAGGAAGCGAAGGCTGATCTGGGACAATATGGGTTTCTCCTTCCACTGGTTTCTCAGTGAGCTGAAAACCTTGCTGGACGAGGCCACCATCCTGCAGCTTGAGCAGGCGCTGTTTTTCACCAGCAGCCTGCTGGACGGCAGCGACAATCCCCTTTACCGCACATGCTGCCGCGCAACGGCGAAATGGTCAGACGCAGCTGCTGCCAGCGCTACCGTATCCCTGACGTTGAACGCTGCTGCAACTGCACGCTCAGCGTATAAAAGCGCGCTGCGACGCGATTTCCTGCTTTCTCTCGTTTGCACTTTTTCCGCCTTGTGGCAGTTTTTACGCCTTCGATCTGCATGAGAAAGAGATGAGCCTGGAGTCGGTACGGCAGTTTTTCGCCGAGCATGCACCTGAAATCGACATCATTGAGATGTCGCAAAGCACGGCCACCGTTGAAATGGCAGCGCCGCTGTGCAGCACCTGATGTGCCGCTTCGGGATCGAGACCAAAGTTGGTGTCCTTGATGTAATCATCCAGCGCAAAGACGCCGCCCATAATGACAATTTCGGCGACCGCTTCTGCCATTGCCGGATAACGTTGCAGCGCAGTTGCTATATTGGTCAGCGGGCCGATGGCCACTAGGGTAATTTCGTCGCAAATCAGCTCACCTATCGCCTCCGCCGCATCGTAACCATCTACCGTGACTGCCGCTGGCACGCCCGCCATGCCACAGCTTTTCCATATAAGGCGGCACGCGATTATCCAGCGCCGCACGCCAGGGAACAGGGTCTTCTTGCAACGCCTGCGTTGCGCCCTGCACTACCGGGATAGAGGTATTGAAGCGCACCAGCAGATCTTTCGCCACCTGTGCACCCGTTTCGCTCGGCGTATTCCCCGCGACCGTGGTGATCAGCTCCACCGACAGTGCGGATGAAGCAAGCGCCAGCGCGATTGCCAGACCATCATCCGTATTGGCACCTGCAATACCGTTCCATCGCAGTCAATAATTACTCTTTTCATTTTGATGTCGTATTGTTCCCTGTATGCGGCAAGCAGCCGCAGGACTCGCCTGTTTCAAGGTAGTGTGAAAATTCCTGAAACTTTGCCTCGCCATCCCAGTTTTGCAGCATGCTAATAGCGCTGCGCGCCATATCCCGCAGCGGCTGGCGTACGGTGGTCAAAGTCGGGACATTAAATGCCGACTGTTCGGTGCCGTTGAAGCACACTAGCGCGACATCGTGCGGTACGCGAATCCCCTGTTCGGAGAAAGCACGCAGGCAGCCGAGCGCCTGACCTTCATTGCTGACAAACAGTGCGCGCGGTACGCCTGGACCAGCCAGCATCTGCTGCGCCGCCTCATAGTCGCCTTGCCGGGTGCAGCTGGCCGGAAAGATCAGCGCTTCATCGATCGGCACCTTGTGTGCCACCATCGCGTCGCGCCAGCCCTGAACGCGATCCTGCGCATTCAGCATATCCAGCGGGCCGCGAATCATGCCAACCTGTTGGTAATCATGGCTAAGTAAGTGGGAAGTCACCTAGAACGCAGCCTGTCGCTCATCAACGCGCAGCATGCAGACGCCGGGCTGTGGTTCGACCCGGTCCAGCATCACAAAAGGGGTGCCGCTGGCCTAAATCACGTCGATATAGGGATGGCTATCAACGATGTTGTAAAACAGGCCGTCGACCTGACGGTTCAGTAGCCCATGAATCAGTTCCAGCTCCCGCTGACGGTCGTCACCAGCATCGCCGAGCAACATAACGTGACCGTGATCCAGCGATTCCTGCAGCAGCACATGCGCCATGGAGGCGACAAAAGGGTTACTGATATTCGGCACGATCAGGCCGTAGGTTTTGGTGCTGCCTGACGCCAGCGCGCGCGCCACGCCGTTGGGGCGATAGCGGGTCAGCCGGATGGCATCCAGCACACGCTGGCGCGTGCTTTCCGCCACCGGGCGTGGGCCGTTATTGATGACGTAGCTGACTACCGCAACCGATGTGCCCGCTATTTTCGCCACGTCGCTGCGCGTTACTTTGCCTGACAGCTGTTTCAACCTTTTCGCTCCTGATATAAAGAAGCAGTCACGTTTGAAGCTGCCTGAGCACCAACGTTAGCCAGTAATAAAGAAGTGGCCAGCAGAGTAACTTTCATTTTTCCAATTTTAATCTTTCTCCATATTTACGTTTATGTATAGGCTTGTTCATTTCATAATATTGAAGAGAAGCAGCACATAACTTGATTATCGTCCTCAACGGGAGCTATATTAATCGGAGAAAAATAAAAAACAGTGAACTCCCTTATGCCAAATGATAATTCATAAAATCAAGATAGCTTAGTTATTTTAATAAGTTAATCAATTTTTATTCTATAAGAAAAAACTTTTCTCTGTCTTATGTGGCTTTTAAAGCCATTGATTTTAATGAGTTTTACCAGGACATCTTTTATCTACATGAGATCTAATCTTAATGGAAATTTAACTTCGCATATAAAAAAAGAATATTAGCCAGGCCTAATTGATTCTTAAAGGTAGCTTCATCACATTATTCTCTCCTTGGAGTGATGGACCTGACAAAATCGTAGTATTAAAGAGGGGAGTTTTGTTCGTCTTTAAACGAATCAGGGCTGAATTTTTATGACGCTGGTGCTCCTTTTTAGAAAAACTTAACAGCTTGTATAAATGGAATTATTGACGGAAGATAAAAAAGAGGTGTAACTACACGTTAAATGCGAAATAAAACGCAGGAGCGGAGATTTGTATAGTGATGATCAATAGAAAACGACCCCTGTAAAAGGGGCCGTTTTTTATAAACCAAGAAAAGCTACAGCGGTCATAACCATGAATATGATTAGCAGGCTTAATTTCAATGTCCTGTAGACGCGCTTTGATTTTTCATTTTCTATATCTGTATTGAAGAATACTTCGCCACTCGCCAAAGACCTTGCTTCTGCCAGCTATCGTTACGCCAGTAAGCATTAACTTCCTGAAGTTCGACAGCAATGGGTACAACGCTTTTTTGTTCAACAATGCCAGCCTCCTTTACCAGCATGAGACCTCGACGCGGCAAAGTGACAATAATGTTGTCATCGAAACCTAACTCTTTTAACTTTTTTCTTAACAGCGATATGCTTTGGTAATACGTATTCTTAGTGACAACAACGCCTTTTTTACCCCATACCTCGGTAATAAAGTCATCATGGCTAATAACTTCCCCCTGGCGTTCGATAAGCAAGACTAGACAACGTGCGGCTGGCTTACTAAGGACAACTTTCCCGGTGTGACTACCAGACATTGTCAATGTGTTCTTTACAGGGTCAAAAAAGAGACAGTCGTCAATAATATAGTTCTTATTCATAAGAACCTGCACCAATGTTCATTTTCCAGGGATACATCAGCTCATTCATTGCATAAAAGTTTTCACGCTAGGGCTGATAATTTGAAGTTCTACGTTAATCAGTAACATAAACTATCTAACATCAATGCCAAAAGTGGAAAGAAGTTTCCCAACATTCCTTATAATTAAAGCAATCTACCTTGAGATAATACTTTCGTGCAGTCCTTTATATTTATAGATTTTATTCTATACTTTCGTTTCCTCAATTTGAAGTTCTAATTTCATTATATTTTCTATACATAGCCTTTATGAAAACTTAACCCAATCAGAATAAACCACTAATTTCAATGAGTTAGATTAAGCATAGTTTGTATAGAGCTTTATAATTCCTGCTAAATTCAGCCTTTTTATTCTCAAACAGGAATATCTCCATTAGGGTGATAGACCTGAAATCTTTTTTACAAAGCTTGTTAAAAATGAAAATATAAAACCATTTAAAATAAACATTGTAATCAAATGGCAATCACCCTTCACTTTTTCCGAAAACGCTAGCATCTGAAAATAAAAATTGCCTCTGGCAGAATAAAGCAATTCCGTTAAAAAAAACTATAAAACGGCATGCTTATTCGACTGGCACCAAAAAACTTTTTTCTGACTGCTTTTTTGTGAGCAGGAAAAGTTGATAACTTTTTTGTATGGACGAAAAGTAACGACAGCAATCTCGTACTGTAAATGAAACCCTGTCTGATTTTCTTTTCTGAGCTGACTAACCTCAAGTCTGCCGGTGTAGCAGCTTAAGCTGTTCCCTTTGTTGTGCGTTAGCATTAAATCTCGCCGCCGAATACTCCTGCCTGCGGTAGTAGACACGTCTGGTCATATGGGTTAGTCGCTTATGACATCACTTTATCTGGTAAGTTTTATCCTAAGCGTACAGCTCTGCTGGCAGGCTGAAATGCCTATCCTTTCATAAAGGATAGATCGTTGAAAAGAATATGAGATGGCCCACTAACAGTAATAATGACTCGCCATAGCCTCTGACAGGATTCGGTAATAACCGCAGCATAGTCGATTAGCCGTATCCTGTTAGTTATATTGAATTTTTCATTATGTCATTACGCGAACAGTTAAATAAACGGGCGTGGCAATGGAGTGCCGCACCACTAGCTCCGCGCTAAAAGCGGGCAGCGCCAGACCAAAATGCGGGTTCTCAATATCACCGACAATTACGCCAATGGTGTTAGAGCGGCCAGTATTCATGCTGCGCGCAACCTCATTGGGCCGATAGCCCAGCGCCACCGCCGAACGGTTAACCCGCGTCTGGACCTCTTCACTGACGGCACCATAGCCGCCGAGCGCTCTTGCCGCCTGTGCCTTTGACACGCTGGCCGCCCTGGCAACATCAGCAACGGTAGGTGCTTTGGATCGCATTTTCTGGTTGGTCATAATTAATTCGAATCACAGGTTGATGACAGGAAGATTGACGTCGAAAAAAGGCTGTGCTTAAACTCATTGTATCGCCTTGAGGCCGGTCTCACAACAACTGTGCTCTTGTCGTTACCTGCGTTGAGACCGTCTCACAACACTACTATTACCGGATCGACCATCTCTGATGTTTAACCTGCAAAAACGGATGAGCTATGAAATCGCCAATTCACCTAAGCCTGTGCGGCGCTGCAATCGCACTCTGTTCACTCACTTTCAGCATGCAGGCGGCCAGCGACAACCCGTATGGCCTGCTGGACCTAGACCGGGCCACCTGCGCATCGCCAGCGTGGGTGACTCCAGACCCTATACCTTCACCGACTCCAGCGGCCAGTTCACCGGCTTCGACGTCGATTTCGTCAAAAACGTGGCGCACCGCATGGGCATCGATCAGGTGGATTTTGTCGGCCAGGATTTCTCCGCCATTCTGCCCGCCGTCGCTAACGGCCAGTTTGACGCCACCGTTGCCGCCATTTGCATCACCCCCGGCGCGTGAAAAAACCGTGGACTTCTCCACCGGCTACTTGTCGGGCTACCTCACCGTACTGACGCGCAACGACAGCGGCGTGAAGAACGTTGAGACGCAGGCAAAACGCCGCCTCGGAGTTATCCAGGGCACGCTCTAGGAAAGCTATGCGTGCAGCATTTTACCCAGAGCAACGTGGTGCGTTTTCCCAACAATAACGCCGCCGTCTCGGCGCTGAACAACAGCATACTGGACGCGGTCTTCCTCGACTACGAGGCGGCCAAAAGCTATGCCGAGCGTTTCAAACTGATCTCCGCCGCCGATATCCCGTCATTTAATGCCCCTGGGGCGTCGCCATCGCCAAAAACAAACCGGCGTTCAAAGCCGCGCTCGATAGCGCTATCAAGGCCGCCATGCAGGATGGCACCTGGAAACAGCTCTATCAGAAGTGGTTTCCCCGCTCACCTATGCCCGAGCAGTATCTGCCCGGCGGCCAGTAATGCGTGAGCGCTGAGCGCTTGGCCTTTTCCCGGTGGCGGGTGCGCCCGTCACGCCTACCCGTGGAGTATGGCGATGGATCTTTTGACAATGCTTTCCCGTACCTTACTTTGACTTCGCCTCAATGAAGGAAGTGCTGCCGCAGCTGCTGGCAACCGGGCTGGTCAACACCCTGATCATCTCTGTTGCCGCCACGCTGCTCAGCACGCTGTTTGGCCTGCTGCTGGCGATGATGGGCATTTCGCCGTCGCGCTGGCTGCGGCTGCCCGCACGGCTATATACCGATCGGTTTCGCGGCCTGCCGTCGATTCTCACCATCCTGCTGATTGGGCAGGGCCTAGCGCGCTTCAGCTACCAGCTGTTCAGCCCGACGCCCTACCCGCTTGGCATCTTTGCGCTCAGCCTGATCGCCAGCGCCTATGATGGGCGAGATTTTTCGCGCCGGTATTCAGAGCGTCGAGCGCGGCCAGATGGAGGCGTGCCGCGCGCTGGGCATGAGCTACGGGCGCGCCATGCGGCTGGTGGTGATCCCGCAGGGCATCCGCCGCGTGCTGCCCGCTATTCGTTAACCAGTTTATTGCCATCATCAAAGACTCCTCGCTGGTCTATCTGCTCGGCCTGATGACCGGCCAGCGTGAGCTGTTCCGCGTCGGACAGGACGCCGCGGTGCTGACTGGCAACATGTCACCGCTGATGCTGGCCGGGCTGTTCTACCTGATTATCACCGTGCCGCTGACCCACACTGTGAACATCATCGACGTGCGCTACCGCACCGGCCGTCGGCGGCTTACCGCGCCGCAGAGCGGCCTGAAAGAGGTCGAAGAAGTGCTGAAGCGTCGCGACGGCGCGCTGGCGACACAACCCTTAACCGGTCATCGGGGGCAATCATGAGCGTTGCAATGAAACTGAGCGAGCCGCCCGCCGCGGCGAGCTGGAAAGGTTCAAGCCTGGAGCTGCGCGATCTTTCGCTCTCATAGCTCAACTCGGCGGGCGAGCACTCTACGCCCTATCACGCGCTGCGCATGGTAGGTATTGACCGCTACCGCACGCTGTTTGCCGAAGACCCAACGCGCGACTGGCTGCGCTTCGACGGCGGCCTGTTCTGGGCCGCGGATGACATCAGGGGCACACGTGCGCGCCATTACTATGAGAAAGCGCACGGTTATGACTCACGGCTGGTGACGCGCGACAGCCTAGCGCAGGCGGATACGCAAATAGACGGCGAGGCGATAGCGCAGGATGCGATTTTCAACCCTGGCGAAGGCTCGGTCAGCCTGCCACATCTGGCGCAGCAGCTGCGCGCGCTGGGCGGCGAGATTGTGGAACACGCTGGAAAATGCGAGGTAGTGCGCGACGGGCAGCGCGCCAGCGGTGTTAAGCTGGCGAGCGGCGACACGCTGCGCGCCGACGCGGTACTGGTCGCCTGCGGCCCGTCGGACGCCCGACGTGGTCGCGCCGCTCGGCGTCACCATTCCCAACTGCTCGCCCGTGTCGATGCTGGTGATCACCGAACCGGGCGCACACGGGCTGAAGGCGGTGCTGAACACGCCGCGTGCGGCGGTGCAGCCGAATCCGGACAACACTTTCGCGCTGGATCACGACTGGTATGAAGAGGATATCCGGTTACAGGCTGATGGCAGCTACACCATTGATGAGAGCGTCGTGGCGCAGCTTGCTGCTGAGGCGAGCAAACTGCTCAAGGGCGAGCCGCTGCGTGCCGCGAGCTGGAAGCTGGGCTTAAAACCCATTCCCGGCGACGGCGAACCGGTGTTCGGTGAGCTGGAGAGCGTGCCGGGCTGCTTTGTTGCTTTTACCCATTCTGGCGCTGATTGCGAGCGAACTACTGGCGGAAGAGATTCTCACAGGCGAGAAGCAGCCGATGCTGGCGAGCTTCCGGCCAGAACGCTTCGCATAAAAAAAGCCGGTCGCGATGGCCGGCTCTTTTTTACTCTGACTTATCCGCGATAGTAAATATCGCCAGACTCAGCTTTAAGGATTTTACCCACATCGTTGGTGATCAGTAGGTAGTTACCGCCGATATAGGTCCAGTGGCTGCCGGTTTCCGGCGCGGGCAGGTTACGCTTCTGCCACTCAACGATGTTGTAGGATTTGTCGAGATACTGCTGCGGCACGCTGTCGCCGACTTTATACTCTTTATAGTCGATGATGATGCGGTTGAGATCGTAATTTGACTGCGCCTGCGGGCTGCCTGCGTTGGCATCCGGCGCGGGTGCGCTGCCTGCTTCCGGCTCTTCAGCATTAGGGCCGAGCGGCGGCTGGCCGCTGCTGTCAGAGGGATCGCCCTGCGGCTGCGCAGCGGCAGGTGCCTGCTGCTGGATCTGCGGCGGCGGTGGAACGTTATCGGTGGTTTCGCCTTCGGCCTGTGCGGCGGGAACCAGGCTCAGCGAGCCAAACAGTAATCCTGCTAAAAAGAGTGCGTTCTGAGTCCTGCGCATAGTGTTTTCCACGTTGATTGATTTTGTTAACAGTAGACCAAGATAAAGACAATCTGTACAGCCTGTCAGTTCCATAGCAAAACAGCAAAGGCTCAATCGTCATAAAATTTTCTCCCGTCAGAAGAGGATGCGGATTGAAAGCGCTGATCACCGCGAGAGTATTTCGCAGCGCTTATCTAACAGGGATTCCACCGACGCACGGTTGCCCTTGTCCCAGCCGCGCCGTGTGGTCAGCAGGATAAACCCCTTTGCGCCTGAAAAGGTGGTGGGTATCAGCGCCACGCCATACTCCGCCAGTTGCGGCGGCGACAGCTGAAAATAAGGTGCCACCGAGGCGATGGGATAAATACCCATCGCCGTCGGCTGAAACACGCGGCGGGCATACCAAGTATGATTAAGCATCCTGTCGGGCAACGGCCGCCACTGTTCATTTATATAGGGACGCTCGGCCTGAAGCTGGCGGCGCACGTATTCGCGCAGGCAGGTAGATGAATATGCAGCTGATTCTTGCTGCGTCCCCAAGCGGAGTTAATCGCCATGCCCATCCTGTCGTCGGGAACGTCGGCGCCATAAGCCGCCATCAGACGGTAACGCATCAGCCAGGCATAGCCGAAGTAGTCGGTGCGGCCCTCGCGCGACAGCGCGATGCTCTCGATGCCGGACATCGCCAAGTTCGGCACTAGGATAAAATGACAGGGATAGCGCGGATTCTGCAGGATGCTGAAGCCCTGCTCTTTGCCCTGCGGCTGGTAGATTTGCTGGCACGGTGCCGGATCGCGCCGGTAGTGGTAATGGGTCATACAGAGATCCTGCGTGACCATCCACAGCGCATCGGAGCGCGTGCATCCGGTCAGCAACAGCGCCATCACAGAGAGAATCAATCCTCGATACCACAATTGCATACGTTCAGCCGGTTATGGCGATGCATGGCGCAGACAGCGTGTAGAAAGCCGGGCAGCTTATGCTGTCTGTCAGCAACGCGTTATTTTCTCTGGATATTAACTCAGGCTGGGCGGATTGGATCACTCTTTCTCACAACAGAAAGCGGGATGCGGCACATAGCCCCATCCCGTTTTATCGCATCAGCATTACGGATTCACCGGGATCACCGAGCCGTGGTACTGCTGCTCAATAAATTTCGCCACCTGCGGCGAGACGAGATCTTTTGCCAGCTCCTTGATGCGCGGATCGCTCGCCAGCTTCGGCGTAGTCACCAGCACGTTGGTGTAAGCGTTGTCCTGCGCTTTCTCCAGCGCCAGCGCATCCTTCGACGGCGTCAGGCTCGCCTGTAGCGCGTAATTGCCTTTGATCACCGCGAACTGCACGTCATCCAGCGCGCGCGGCAGCTGCGGCGACTCGATCTCAACGATCTTCAAATGATGCGGGTTACTGTCGATGTCCGCTGGCGTCGCCAGGTTATTGATGGCGTCGTTTTTGCCTGACTTCAGGGTGATCAGCCCGTTGGCCTGCAACAGATAGAGCGCGCGGCTCAGGTTGGTGACGTTGTTCGGCACCGCCATCTGCGCGCCGTCCGGGATAGCCTTCAGGGATTTCACCTTGCGCGAGTAGAGCCCCAGCGGCTCAATATGCACCGTTGCCGCCACGTCGAACGTCTCGCCCAGCGCCTTCTACTGATCGCGCAAGTAAGGCACATGCTGGAAGTAGTTGGCGTCCACATCACCGCGCGCCAGCAGTTCGTTGGCGTTGAGGTTGCAGTTCAGCTCTATCACCTGAAGATCGAGTTTGGGATCGATCGTCTTCACGTAGTTAAAGATCTCACTGTGCGGCACTGGATCCGCCGCTACGCGCAACACCGCCGCCGAGCTGTAACCGGAGAACAGCGCTGCCAGCGCCAGTGTCGCTACTATCTTCTTTTTCATGCCATGTCCTTTGAAGCTGTCTTGAGGTAATCGCCGTAATAGCGCTGCGCCACATCGCGGTGTGAGCGTAAGCGTCCTTTAAGGTAATTCCAGCCCACGTCGCGAATCAGCGGATTAGTGGGATCGCTGGTCGGGCCGAGCGCTTCTGCCGCCAGCGTTTCGGGCAGTTGATAGATTGGCACCTGGGTATCCAGCTGTGCACCGAGGAAAAAGGCGATAGAGATGCGCTCCTGCTCTTTCGGTGGTGAGAGCACGCGGTGCACGGTGGCGCGCAGATAGCCGTTAGTCGCCAGCTCCAGAAGTTCGCCGATATTCACCACAAACGCGCCCGGTATCGGCGCGGCATTAACCCAGTTGTCCGGCGTCACCTCAACCTGCAAACCGCGCTGCTCATCCTGGAGCAAAAAGGTCAAAAAGCCAGAGTCCTTGTGCGCACCGACGCCCTGCTGGCTTTCATCCACAGCCTGGCCCGGATAGCGGATCAGTTTGACGTGTTCGTTGGGATAGCGGCCATAGATCGCGTCGAAAGCGTCTTCCGGCAGCGACAGCGAGCGGGCAAAGGCGCGCAGCAGACGCAGTGCTACGGCGGTCATCTCCTGCTGCCAAGCGTTAATCACCGGACGCAGCTGCGGCAGCGCTTCTGGCCACAGGTTGGGTCCCTGAAGCCGCTTCCACGCCGGATCGTCCGGTTGCAGCAGCAGCGCTTCGCGATCGGCCCCGATGTCGAACTGTTCGCGCTGGTCCCGCTGTTCACGGGTGTACTCCGCGCCCGCCAGGTTGTAGCCACGAAAGTGCGGCGAGTGGATCATCGAGACGCGCAGCTTCTCTTCCTGCGGCAATTCAAAAAAGGCGCGCGTGATGCTCTGCACGTTCTGCTGCAGCTGCGGGTTGATGCCGTGGTTGATGAGGTAGAAAAAACCCACGTCGCGCGCGCTTTCGCGCAGGAGGGTTAAAAACTCGTTTTGTTCGGTTTCGCTGCCGGCCAGTTGCGCCAGATCCAGCACCGGTAAACTTGTCCAAGTCATTGTGCGTTTTCCAGAGAGGATGCCCGGAGCTACCCTCGCACTAATAAAACGCATCGGGAAATAGTGAAGCGCTATATGTTATCGCAAGGGATTTTTAGAAGAAGTTGGGGAAAGGGTATGCGGGAATAAGATTAGGAATTGGGTGTTCAAATAAAATTGATAAGTAGTAAGCACAGCAGATTCAGTTACAGACTCAGGAAACTTAAACACTGTGAAAAATGGCTATGACAAGTTTGGCAATAAATATGAGTGGTGAAATTCTCCAGTTTTTCCCTATAGCAGGCGGTTGGTCAATGGTCTGAAGGTTTTGATTGAAATAGCTCATTTTTTCTAAATCAATTAGTTATGCAGCAGATTGCAGTATGTTGTTTTTAAAATCAAAAATATTTTTGGTGAGTTATGGCTTTACATGGAAAGTTTGTCATCAACGATGCGTATTACTCCCCCTTATCGTTTCCCGGTGTAGGCACCTTTTTAGCATTCTCAGGTGATGGTGCTTATCGCAATCGGGGAGCTTGCGGAATGAAGCCAATGGTAGGCCCGGTTCCGGCAGGCAGAGACTGGATTGTAGATCGTCCTGAAGGCGGTATTAAATCACAGGTGATAACAGGGATTAAGGATAGCTGGAACCATTTCCATAATGGGAAGATGTTCACACATAAGGAATGGTTCGCTCTGTGGCGTGATGACGGAAGTATTGACGATTACACATGGGTAGAGGATGTTGAGCGCGGGAATTTCCGTTTACATCCTGGTACCCTGTCAGAAGGCTGTATTACTCTTCCCCATGATTCAGATTTTGCAATGTTACGTAATGCTCTACTAAGAATGCAAAAGGTAGATGTTCCTTGTATGAGTAAACTCAGGGCATACGGCACGATTGAGGTCATGACCCATGGCAACATCTGCGCTTAGTTTATTTATTAAAATAGTTCTGTTCGCTGTGATTATGGTGAGCTTTGCTGTGTATGTTCCTTATGAGGGTTTAACTGACTATCTAACCAGTTTTTTCGACTTTCAAAGCGCTGATAAAATTACACGCTTTATTTTAGGGGAACCCGACTAGGAAATCTGGGAATATCTAAGAAGTTACTTTGGTATTTTTATCAACACGCTAATAAGTATGCCGCTCCTCAGCGCGGTTATTAACGCTTATAATATCGCCACGCGGAAAATTATGCTATCTGGCGCGCTGAAAGACCTCACACTCTCTACATTGCGACGATTTATAAAACTACTCGCATTCACTCTTCTGTTTTGTGCCTTTTTCCGTTTTCTGCCTTATCAATCTGTTCTTTCCGATAGCGGAACTTATTCAGCTCTCGCTGTTACGACAGTCATCTTTTCAATCTGTTCATAACAATCACTTGCTATTTGTTTATCACCCAGAAAATAATAAACAAAAGGAGTTTGTAACATGCCTGTTCCCGCGTATATGTGGCTTAAAGACGACGACGGTGCAAATATGAAAGGATTAGTCGATATTCAGGAACATAAGATCTTAATTGAATGTTTTTGTAAGGTGACAAAGTCGGCACTTTGCCACCACTACGTAATCACTACGCAAAGCATTCTCATAAAGTATATTTGCAGAGTATTAAACTGACAGTGTTGCGGCCAAGTTTACACAAATTATGACAGACAATCCTATGCCAAAAACGGAAATTTTCTGGTGTCGCCAAAACGGTACTCATGCTGCGCTTCATTCGATTTAATCATGACAATCTCCTGCTATAAACCCGGCGCTTTCCACAAAGAAGTTGTTAAACCGTGATCAACCAGACCTAACTGCTCCTGATATACCGCCTGCCATTTTTCTCGTGATTCCCGATAAAGCTCATATTTCTCTCTGTCCGGAACATGTTCCCGCTCCCAGCGTACCAGCAGTTCGCCACTCTCGGCCATGGATGACCAGATCCCTGCCCCTACGCCGGCTGCAATCGCGCAGCCCAGCGCCGTAGCCTCTTTGACGACCGGAACGTTGACCGTCAGCCCTGAAACGTCAGCCAGAATCTGGCTCCAGAGTTTGCCTTTAGCGCCTCCCCCCGCAAACACCAGTGACGTGGGGTGGAAAATCGGCGATTTGCTGCAAATTGCAGGTCGATACAATGGCCGCATTCTCTTCCAGCGCACGAAACAGCGTGGCTTTAATTGCATTTTTCTGGATCAATGGAGAGATTGATGAATGAAGGGGCGGCGTGATACCAGCTCTTGAAGCGCATGCGGTCAGAGAAAATCGGCATTACGCCCCATGCGCCTGCCGGTACCCGGCAAGCCATCTCTTCTAAAAGCGTATAGGTGTCTATACCCGGGCGCTAGGCAATCAGTTTTTCTTCGGCACAAAAAGCATCGCGCAACCAGCGCATCGTCAGACCAGTAAAGAAGCTGATGGATTCGGTTTGTACCATCCCCGGAATAACGTGGGGATTAACGCGCACGTTCATCTCTGAATCAACAATCGGCGCGGGTAAATTCACTACTTGCTGACAGAATGTTCCGCCCAGTACGGCAGTTTGCGCCGGACGTACCACCCCAAGGCCCAGACAACCTAACTGAACATCCCCGCGACCTACCACGACCGGCGTGCCAGCTTTCAGTCCACACTTTGCGGCGGCCTAGGCTGTAATCCCTCCCAGCAGCGTCCCGGTCTCTTTAACCGGTGAAAGAATATCTGACCGCAGTCCGGCCATTTTCAGCAATGATGGCTTCCAGTCGCGTGTTTTGAGATCCAGCAGGCCCGTTGTTCCGGCATTGGAGGGATCGACCGCCAGTTCACCGCTGAGCATGAAGGCCATCCAGTCAGTTATCATCATGACCGTCGAAGCGCGACGATAGATGTCGGGAAGATGATGCGCCAGCCAGAGCAGTCGTGGAATAGCCTCAACGCCAGCGTCTGACCGGTACTGCGATAGACTTCACTTTCGAAGGTGTAGTCAAGCTCACTGACTTCCAGTGCCGCCCTGGCGTCCGCGTTTGCGCAGGCCCATACGGGCGTTCCTTCTGCGTCATAAACCACAATGCCTTCGCGCATCGAACAAGCTGAAACGGCAGCAATCGCCTCTGGCGCAATACCGGCGTTATGCAGCGCCTGACGAATGCATTCACAGGCCAGTTGCCAGTTTTTCTCCAGATGAAACTCCATCGAGCCAGGAACATCCGGTACGGCAAGGTGCCGCCATTCCGCTTGTCCCACCGCGACTTGTTTACCTTCCAGGTCGAAAATAACGGCGCGGACGCTTCCGGTTCCGGCGTCCAGTGCCATCAGGTAATCTGCTGATTCAGAGAGGGGGTAGAGAGTCGGGCCATCGTTTTAGTACTCGGCTTGTTATAGCTGTTAGTTCGTCAATGCTTTCTCCACGGTACAAACGGAAATTCTGTTACCCCTGCTGCGCGCCTGCCTGGCAGATGCGCATTACTGCCCTCTGACAATGGCTGCGGCAGTTTCCTGGTCAGTGACCAATGCGTTGATATAGCCCCTTTCATCGCGGCGGCGATGGCTTCTGCTTTATTATTCACGCCCCCGGCAACGTCGATGACGGTCGGAATCGTCTTCAGGGTATTGAGGGTTAATCCGATCAGTTCATCATGGATCTTCATTTCCGGAATCACCCGTCCTTCGTCATCGAAGAAGTAGCCCAGAATGTCGCCTACTGCGCTTTTACGACTAATCATCAGCTGTTCACCTTTAGTGATATAACCTGAGCGAACGATGGTGGCTTCATCTTCCTGGTTGATTGCGCCGATACCGACAATCGCCGCATCGGCAGCCTAGGCGGCCAGCAGAACATCCTGAACGCAATTTTCATTTTTTAACGTCTGGGCAATCTCCGCAGAAGAGGCACGAAGCGGCGCGGGAATAATACTGACCGGACAGGCCGCGTTGAGTTGTCCAATCCCGGTCATATTAAGGTCCTACGCCACCCGATAGCGTTACCAGGCGGATTTACTGAGCGGAGATAAAGCCGCTAAGCCGTTTTAATGTATTCATGGCTGCCTCGCCGAAACCTGCCGCCAGAATCTGCTGTGGCTGGAGTAACTCCATCGCATATGTGCGGCACCAATCCCCAGACGAACGGACACATCGGCGTCGAGGAGTCCCGGAATAACCCGCACGTTGTTCAGATTAAAGCGGCGACGTAATTCGGTTTCATATTCCAGACAGCCTTCAAAGCCAGAATTAATCTGTACGCGAATAATCCCGGACTGACGCCCCTTCTCCAGCAGTCGCGATACCTTAAGCCGCATTAGCCCCAGCCTGCTGCTGATATCGCTCTGAGTCATGCCATCGTGGTAATAAAACTAGGCTATGCGTGCCACCAGCTCCTCTTCACACATCCCTTGCTCGGAAATCATCGATTCATTAATTGTCATCATTCTGTCTTCACTTTGAACATATCTAATCCCTGAAAACAATTATTCACCTGTTGGCCGCGAATAACCGTGATGAAAACCACACTTCAGGTTGCTGATATAAACATATTTATCCTTGTAAATCATTTTATCGCGAAACGTGAGCTCTTCGTCGGTTTTATGAGCAGTCAGGTAATTAAGGTTATGAACAATTCAAAACGCACAATACATTTGTTCAGCCTAAATCTATTCAGGCCGAACGGAGGTGGCATGCAAATGAGTCATAACAAGATCGCACCGCTGCTCCACGCTAAGTCTGTCTGTAAACACTACTCTGGCGTCGACGTATTGAAAGGTATCGATTTCACGCTGCGAAAAGGCGAAGTCCACGCCCTGTTGGGGGGAATGGTGTAGGAAAATCCACGCTAATGAAAATTAGCGCCGGTATTACGCCTGCGGATAGCGGCATCATTGAGATTGAGGGAGCGTGCTGTACAAAACTCACGCCTGTTCTGGCGCATCAGCTAGGTATCTACCTTGTGCCGCAGGAGCCGCTGCTCTTTCCCAGCCTGACGGTAAAAGAGAACATCCTTTTTGGCCTGCCTAAACATCAGAACTCGACGCAAAAAATGGCGGCAATGCTGAACGCGCTGGGCTGTCAGTTTGATATTAACAGTTCAGCAGGTTCGCTGGATGTTGCCGACCGACAAATGGTCGAGATCTTGCGCGGACTGATGCGCGAGTCACGCATTTTGATCCTTGACGAGCCAACAGCCTCACTGACGCCTGCGGAAACCGATCGCTTGTTCAGTCGCCTGCGTGAATTACTGAGCACCGGCGTGGGGATCGTCTTTATTTCCCATAAGCTGCCAGAGATACGTCAGATAGCGGATTACATTAGCGTGATGCGGGATGGAGTCATTGCGCTCTCCAGTAAAACAGCAGATCTCACCACTGACGAGATTATCCAGGCTATTAGGCCCGCTTCACGCACGCGCTGAGTGCAACACAGAAATTGTGGCTGGAACTGCCTAGCAATCGTCCGCAGCACGATGCGGGCACGCCTGTATTAAGTCTTAATAATCTGACCGGCGAAGGATTCAGGAACGTCAGTTTTGAGGTTCGCGCCGGGGAAATTTTAGGCCTAGCCGGTCTGGTCGGCGCCGGGCGCACCGAACTTGCCGAAACGCTTTACGGACTACGGCCTCTGCGGGCCGGAAGCATTGTGCTCGGTGGTAAGGATATCTCCGCACTGTCCACACGTGAGCGTTTGCAACATGGCCTGGTCTATCTGCCGGAGGATCGGCAATCGTTAGGGTTGAACCTGGATGCCTCGCTGGCATGTAATGTTTGCGCGTTAACCCATAACCACAGCGGTTTCTGGGCAAATCCAGCAAAAGACGCTGCCACGCTCGAACGCTACCGTCGGGCGCTCAATATAAAGCTGAACGATCCTGAACAGCCTGCCCGCACGCTCTCCGGCGGCAATCAGCAAAACATTTTAATCGCCAAATGCCTTGAGGCTTCGCCGCAGTTGCTGATTGTGGATGAACCGACGCGGGGAGTGGACGTTTCTGCACGTAACGACATCTATCAGCTGCTCCGCAGTATTGCATTTCAGAATGTCGCGGTGCTGTTCATCTCTTCCGACCTAGAAAAAATCGAACAAATGGCGGACCGCGTTTATGTCATGCATCAGTGATAAACGGGCAACGACGCCCTGCAGGGCGATGAGATAACTGTCGACACCATCATGCACGTGGCTTTCGGCGCTTATACGTCAGGGACTACGTCACCTTCCGGAGAAGCGCCATGCTGAGATTTATCCAGAATAACCGCGAGGCAACCGCACTGCTGGCCGTGTTGCTGCTCTTCGTGCTGCCGGGAATGCTTGTTCGCCAGTATCTCAGTGTTCAGCTCCTGACCATGATCTTCAGCAGCGCCCAAATCCTTATGCTGCTGGCGATGGGCACGACGCTTGTGATGCTGACCCGCAACATCGACGTGTCGGTCGGGTCGATCACCGGGATGTGCGCCGTGCTGCTGGTGCTGCTGAATGCAGGATATCCCCTGCCTGTCGCCTGCGTGGCGACGCTGCTACTGGGCCTGCTGGCAGGATTGATCAAATGGTGTGCTGGTAGCCTGACTGAAAATCCGGGCAATTGTCGCTACACTGGGCACGCTTAGCCTGTATCGCGGCGTCATGCTGCTCTGGACGGGCGGTAAATGGATTGAAGGATTACCGGCACAACTTAAACAACTCTCTGCCCCGGATTTCCTTGGGATATCCGCTATCGGCTGGCATTACGCTGCTGCTAATGCTGCTGATGGCCTGCCTACTGGCAAAAACCGCCTTTGGTCGCTGTTTTTATGCCACGGGGGATAATTTACAGGGCGCGCGGCAACTGGGCGTGCGTACAGAAGTCATCCGTATTCTGGCTTTCTCGCTCAATGGGTGTATGGCGGCGCTGGCCGGGATCGTCTTTGCCTCGCACATTGGCTTTATCCCTAATCAGACGGGAACCGGACTGGAAATGAAAGCCATTGCCGCCTGCGTGCTGGGAGGAATCAGTCTGCTGGATCTGAACGTACTGCTGTTCAGCACCAGCAACTTTATCTGCATTGGCATTGTAGCCCTGCCCTTAACCATGGTGATCGTCAGCGCGGGATCGATATTTCTTTTGGCTCTACGATGGGGCTGTGCGTTATCGCGCTGGGCGTGATGTTCCAAGCTGGCGTACCGCTGCCGCTGGCCATAATCCTGTCGCTGGGCGCACTGTGCGGGCTGATCAACGCCGGGCTGATTATCTACACGGGCATAAACCCGCTGGTCATCACCTTAGGAACCTTAATATCTGTTCGGTGGCAGCGCGCTTCTGCTGTCAGGAATGGCGGGAGCGACCGGTTATGAAGGTATCGGTGGCTTCCAGCAGGGCTTCACCGATTTTGCTAACCTCGACGTGATGGGCCTGCCCGTGCCACTGATCGTCTTTCTCGCCAGCGTGCTCTTTTTCTGGTTGCTGATGCATCGAACCCACGCCGGGCGAAATGTTTTCCTGATTGGGCAGAGCCCTCGCGTGGCGCGGTATAGCGCTATTCCGGTGAACCGGACGCTCTACGCGCTGTACGCTATGACCTACTTTGCTTCGGCGGTCGCGGCAGTGCTACTGGTCTCTTACTTTGGCTCTGCGCGCTCCGACCTGGGTGCCTCTTTCCTGATGCCGGCCATCACCGCCGTTGTGCTTGGTGGCGCCAATATCTACGGCGGTTCCGGGTCAATTCTCGGCACAGCTATCGCCGCGCTGTTAGTCGGCTATCTGCAGCAAGAGTTGCAGATGGCTGGCGTGCCAAATCAGGTATCCTGCGCCCTCTCTGGCGCATTACTGATTGTCGTTGTCGTAGTTCGCTCTGTCAGCCTGCATCGTCAGCAAATTAAAGACTGGATTGGGCGTCGTCGCGCTATCCGTCATGCCTGAAACCAATTGCCTAAAGGAAAAGTACATGATTATTCAGCGCATTTAAAAAATTGCCGTCATTAGTACCCTTAGCCTGGCGGCGTTCACCCTCAACGCGTATGCCGCAGAGCGAATCGCATTTATCCCAAAACTGGTTGGCGTGGGGTTCTTTACCAGTGGCGGCAACGGTGCAATGCAGGCTGGCAAAGAGCTTGGCGTCGATGTCACCTATGACGGCCCGACAGAACCCAGCGTGTCTGGTCAGGTTCAGCTCATTAATAACTTCGTTAATCAGGGGTATAACGCCATCGTGGTTTCCGCCGTTTCACCGGATGGCTTATGCCCGGCGTTAAAGCGCGCCGTGCAGCGCGGAGTAAAGGTGCTGATATGGGATTCTGACACCAAACCGGAATGCCGGCCGCTAACTAGGTCAAAAAAGAGAAAGCCAAAGTTGCCTTTTTCTACTCCAGTCCGACCGTGACCGATCAGAACCAGTGGGTAAAAGAAGCGAAAGACAAAATCGCCACAGATCATCCGGGCTTGGAGATTATCACCACGCAGTTTGGCTATAACGATGCCACTAAATCGCTGCAAACCGCAGAAGGTATTATCAAATGCGTATGCCGATCTTGACGCCATCATTGCCCACGATGCGAATGCCCTTCCCGCCGCCGCTCAGGCCGCTGAAAACCGGAAAAAAACCAGCGTGGCGATTGTGGGATTTACGCCCAATGTTATGCGCCCTTACGTTGAGCGCGGCACGGTGAAAAAGTTTGGCCTCTGGGACGTGGTCCAGCAGGGCAAGATCTCCGTATATGTGTCTGACGCACTGCTGAAAAAAGGCGATATGAACATTGGCGACAAGCTGCACATTCCGGGCGTGAATAAGGTCGAGTTTTCGCCGAACAGCGTGCAGGGCTACAGCTACGAGGCAAAGGGCAACGGCATTGTATTGCTGCCTGAGCGCGTGGTGTTCACCAAAGAGAATATCAATAAATACGTTTTTTGATTTTCATTCCTAAACCGCGGAGTAAAAATGGCTGATTTAGATGACATCAAAGATGGTAAGGATTTTCATACTGATACGCCGCAGCGCAATATCCCGTTCACGCTTAAGGGGTGCGGTGCACTGGACTGGGGAATGCAGTCTCGCCTGTCGCGCATTTTTAATCATGAGACGGGCAGAACGGTGATGCTTGCGTTTGACCACGGTTATTTTCAGGGGCCGACGACGGGACTGGAGCGTATTGATATTAATATCGCCCCCTGTTTCCGCTCGCCGATGTGCTGATGTGTACACGCGGCATCCTGCGTAGTGTGGTTCCTCCCGCTACTAATAAGCCAGTGGTTCTGCGCGCCTCAGGAGCTAACTCTATTCTCACCGAGTTAAGCAATGAGGCGATCGCGCTCTCCATTGACGATGCCTTTCGTCTAAACAGCTGCGCCATGGCGGCACAGATCTATATCGGCAGTGAGTATGAGCATCAGTCGATCAAAAATATCATTCAGCTGGTTGATGCCGGTATCAAAGTGGGCATGCCGACAATGGCGGTAACAGGCGTGGGGAAAGATATGGTACGCGATCAGCGCTACTTCTCACTCGCCACCCGTATCGCCGCAGAGATGGGGGCGCAAATCATTAAGACCTACGTATGTCGACAAAGGTTTTGAGCGCATTGCCGCAGGTTGTCCGGTCCCGATTGTTATCGCAGGTGGTAAAAAATTACCTGAACGTGAAGCGCTTGAGATGTGCTGGCAGGCTATCGATCAGGGTGCATCCGGTGTCGATATGGGACGTAATATCTTCCAGTCCGATCACCCTGTCGCCATGATGAAGGCCGTTCATGCGGTGGTACATGGTAATGAAACCGCTGACCGCGCGTATGAACGCTATCTAAGAAAGAAAAACTAAACTGTCCTGGGCCTGCCTGGCGGGCCTGTGCGTTTTAAGGAGAACAGTATGCATGTCACTCTGGTGGAAATTAACGTCCACGAAGATAAAGTCGCCGAATTTATCGACGTATTTCGCCTCAACCACTTGGGGTCGGTGCGTGAAGAGGGAAATCTCCGCTTCGATGTATTGCAAGATCCGGAGGTTGAGAGCCGTTTTTATATTTATGAAGCCTATAAGGATGAAGCCGCCGTTGCGTTCTATAAAACCACGCCCCACTATCTTGCCTGTGTGGAAAAGCTGGAACCGTTGATGAGCGGCCCACGAAAAAAACTCGTATTTAATGGATTAATGCCATAGGGATTTAAAAGAGAGAGAGAACCGTCTCTTAACGGTTTGAAGCGTGTAAAGCGGGCGTTGCTGATAATGTGTTATCTGTTAAGCGTGGGTATTTTTTTCGAGCAGTAAATTGAATTTAGTGAGGGTCAGTAAAATCTTTGCGCGCCAGAGGCAGTTAACATTACGACTTTATAAAGAACCGCTCCCGATGCGGTTTCGGGAGCGGCTTTCCATATCAGGCAGCTTTCTGCTTACCGGCAATGACTTTAATAAATTCCAACACCTGCTTTTGTTTCCGCGCCGACAGTTTGCACGCCTGGCGCAGCGACTGCATTAGTTCATCCTCTTGCTGCTGGGTGGTGAGCACAATGCAGCCTTTCATTACCTTCACTTCTGCTGCCGTGCCACATGCAAAACCGGCGGCTTCCAGCCATTGCCCTTTCATGGTGATGGCGGGAGTTCGGCGGTAATCCGGATAGCGACACGCATAGCCAACGGTTATTTGACGATCATTTGCCGCAAAGACTTCTGGTTCAGACGGTTGTGCAATAGAATGGGCGTCAGTCATGATTACTATTCCTTCTAAATAGTGATTGTGATTAGCGGCGCGGGTGTGTTGCAGCACATCCGCTGCCGCGCTAGATACATAATAGATATAATCAGAGAAAGGGAAATAAGTCCAGATTGAAACAGCTTAAAACATGCTATTTCTGGAGCTATTTTAATATATAGACGAGAAATTCGTTAAGGATCAAAGAATAAAAAACGTCCGGGAAATTGCGCGAAAAAAATCATGATATTTACATCAGGTTATTTATCTCAAAAACCTCATATCGAATAAAACCCTCACCTTGTTACTAACTGCTTTGTCGCACAGGACTCATCAAACTATTCAGCCTGGCTTTCAATATATATCAACAGGATGTCGGCCTTTTCTGTTCCTCGCTTACTGTGCATATAATCGCCATTGCTTGATTCTGGTCAATTCGGATAGCCGACTGACGTGTACATTCAGGAGGTTTATTCATCAGAAAGCGAGTTCAGGTTATGGCAATACCCGTTTATCTATGGCTTTACGATGAAGAGGATAAGTTGGTCAGAGGTGGCGTAGAAGTTAATGGGCGTGAGGGCAGCATTGAACTTCTAGGCATGCAGCATGATGTATTTATACCCACTGACGATTTGACGAAGGCAACGACCGCAAAGCGCCAGCATGAGGCATATACATTCGAAAAAGAAATTGACCGCTCTTCGCCTCTGCTTTACCGCGCACTAACAATGTGCAGATCACTGACAAAAGCTATATTCAGATATTACCGCATTAACTATAACGGCATGTAAGAAGAATATTTCAATGTTGTACTCGAGAACGTAAAGATATGCCACGTTGTGCCTATCATGTTTGATATCAAGGATCCAGACTTCGAGAACCATGGACATATTGAGCACGTTGGCCTCAGCTACGAAAGAATCACCTGGAATTATGTAGACGACAATATCCAGCACACTGACAGCTGGAAAGAGAGTAAAACCGCATAAGGAAATCACTATGGCACACTGGACTTATAAGCAAAGCACAGGTGAACTCTTCAAAGACGGCAAACTTATTGAGAAGGGTTATTCTGGCGTATTAACCAACAAAAATAATCCCGATAGGGAACAGGTCAGAGGAATGGGCTCCATTCCTCGTGGAAAGTGGAAATTGGCCGCCACACTAGCAGCAAACGGCCGCTGACAATTACCCTGATCCATGTAAGCGGTGATACCTACAGACGCGATATGAGTACTTTCCGTATGCATGGGGAAAGAGTTCATGGCGTCCCTAGATTCGCATCAGAGGGCTGTATCATTATGGGTCATGCTACGCGGTTACTCTTAAGCAAAGATATCGGGGCAACGTTGGAGGTTGTGCGATGATTAAAACGGCATTGCTGGCTATAGCGTTTGTGCCATTGTTAAGCCATGCAGCGGATCTTCCAAGCAGTGAATGCGCAGCTCCGGGACATTATGTTGAAGGAATGCATCTCGCAAGCATTGAAAACGATCTCGGCATCGACCTGACCACAATTCAGTATAATAAAACTGCTGTGGAAATATTAAGTATCAAACCGGTATCTGAGCTGTTTGCCCGGAAACTTGCTGTTGCTAACAGCAAAGAGAATCCAGAGCTTACTGAGAAAGATTATTACGACATATACCGCAATGGTCATGTACTGACTGTAACAGCTAAATACATATTTACTGACAGGGAAAATAAACGTGACAAATTTATCTCTTCGGCATTCGTAAACGATGATGAATGTTCGGTAAAATATAATGGCTATTTAACGCTGTCTCGCGAATTCTGAATATCGAAAGCCCGCTGTATTTAGCGGGCTGTTTTTCTTCAACAGCTTATTTCTCTGATTTATCGCCGTGCTGCATGACTATGCCATCGTGTGGCGAGGCAAGCTAAATTCTGCGCCGAGCGGCATTAGCGGCCTTCGTGACCGTTAGTTCTCGTAATTTTAGGCTTTACTGAATTAACATCTGAGATTAAAGCTTGGTATTACTGAATTCCAGGCACAAAAAAAAGCCTCCCGTAAGCGACTTCTTTCTTTTCCGATGGTGCCGAAGGCCGGACTCGAACCGGCACGTATTTCTACGGTTGATTTTGAATCAACTGCGTCTACCGATTTCGCCACTCCGGCACGGAAGGATATGCGGAAAACGTTGAGGATTATACCGTTACCCACCCGCCGCACAACCGGAATCACCGCTTTCGTGCGCTAAGCGTCTAAAAAAACATCACTCCAGTCTCCGCGCCTGCTCGCCCGCTAACACACTAGCCCCCCTACAGAATCCCTCGATTCCGCCCTGCCCTTTATCCATCCCTAGAACTTTCCCACCTCAGATTCCTCTTAGCAACACTCGCGCAGCAACGCATCAGCGGCAAGCTGGCAGGATCAGCTGAGTAGCGCGGCGTCGCAGCTCAGCCAGCAGAACAACAGCAACACCAGCGCTACCAACAGCACCGCGCAGAACGGCGGGCTGTCGCTCGGCTCGCTGACGGGCCTGCTGAACGGCGACGACAAGGCGGTCAGCGCAAACAGCATGACCAACGCCGCAGGCGTGATGCAGTACTGCGTGCAGCACAACGTCGTGTATAACAACGAGAAGTCGGTGAAAGAGCAGGTGCTGGACAAGCTCGGCCTGAGTAGCCAGACGGCGCAGACGCAAAACACCGACTATCAGCAGGGCATTGCCGGCCTGCTTAACACCGGCAACGGCCAGCAGCTGAATCTGCAGAGCCTGAGCAACTCGCCGATGGGCGAGAAACTGAAAACCAAAGCCTGTGACGTAGTGCTCAAACAGGGCAAAAAATATATCGGCATGTAATCCCAACGGCGCAGTGTCGGGACGAGCTGTCCCTCTTCCCGATACCTCAGACTGCGCCTTCCCTTTCCTCGCCGGGCATTTCACATCAGTCTCTTATAACGTGCGCAGCCTGCATTTCCCCGCCAGACTAACAGCGCTATAGTGAAGGTTTAAAGCCACAAAGGACAGTACGCATGAAAGGCATCAACATTGCGATTTACTTCGATCCCGATCTCATTTTCGCGACCGTGCATCAACCGGACGGCAGCTATCTGAGCAAAAACTTTCAGTACGACGATGCGGTTATTGAAGAGATCTACCAGTGGCTGGAACAGTTCACACCGAACCACACCCATATCTGCCTGCTTGAGCATGACACCGCCGACATCCTTGCCGATGAGCTGGTGGATAACTGCTACCACGTCCATCGCGTCAGCACCCACCAGCTGCTGGAGTGGTTTACGTCGACGCCGCCCTCTACGCCAGATGGCTCGCCAGTGCGGGCGCTGCTGCGCTATCTGGAAGAGGAGAAGCCGGATGAGTATGTATCGCGCACGCCGCAGATTGAGGCGCTGCTCGATATGTTCGACGATCTCGACGCGCTGGAAGAGGTGGAAGAAGACGACGACGAAGACAGCCTGCCGGATGACGTGCTGCGCCTAGTGAAACAGAAAAAGATCACGGGCATTGCCGCGGCGCAGAGCCTGATCCCGGAGCTGAACGAACGCATCCGCGAGCACCTGATGCGCTACCCGGAGCTGATGACGCCCGAACTGCTGGAGGACTTCTTCCCCGAACTGTTAGAAGCAATGGAGCGCCCCAAACACTAACCCTTCCCGACTGCGCGCCTGTTCGCGCCATGTAAGAGGACGCTTATGCAGGCGTTATTTGAAGCCATTGGATTAGGGCTGATCGTGCTGCTGCCGCTCGCCAACCCGCTCACCACCGTTGCACTGTTTTTAGGGCTGGCGAGCGAGATGAATTTCAGCGAGCGCAACAGCCAAGCATTTCAGGCATCACTCTATGTTTTCGCCATCATGATGGTGGCGTGGTATGCCGGCAACGCGGTGCTTAATACCTTCGGCATCTCCATTCCCGGCCTGCGCATCGCGGGTGGCCTGATCGTCGCCTGATCCAGCTCCGGAAAGATCCCCGGCGCGCCCTTACCGGTGACAAAGTGGCATGTGCCGCAGTTGTCGAGGTAGAGACGCTCGCCTTCGCTCAGGTTCTTCGCCGCCATCAGCTTCGCTTCGGTCCTCTGCTGCGCCTGCACGTTATAGGCCTGCAGCGGCGGGTTGCCGCGAAGGAACTTCAGGTACGCGGCAACGGCTTTGAGATCGGCATCGGTCATGTGCGAGCTGCTGTGCTCAATCACCGACTTCATCTCGCCGCCCACTGCGGCTTTATCGTTACGGCCGGTTTGCAGGTAATCCACGATCTCCTGCTCGCTCCAGCGCGGCAGGCCGCGCAGCGACGGCACGTCCCAGTTGTTCAGGCTTCCGCCCGCCAGGAACTTCGCATCACCGCTGTCGAGTGCTTTCTCGTTCATGCCGATGCCGCGCGGCGTATGGCAGCTGCCGCAGTGGCCGAGGCTCTCAACGATGTAGGCACCACGGTTGAGCTCTTCCGACGCGCCACTAATCGGCTGGAACGGCTTGTCGCTGGTAAACGCCTAGTTCCAGAAACGCATGCCCCAGCGCTGGCTGAACGGGAAGCTGAGGCTGGTCTCTGGCGGCTGCTCGGCACTCGGCTTCACGCCTTTCATGAAGTAGACATACAGGGCATGCATATCTTCATCGCTGATTTTGGCGTAGTCCGGGTAAGGCATCGCCGGGTAGATGCGCGAGCCGTCCAGCAGCACGCCTTTACGCACTGCGTCAGAGAACTGCTGTTCGCTGTAGTTGCCGATACCGTGCTCTTTGTCCGGCGTGATGTTGGTCGAATAGATGGTGCCAAGGTTCGACTCAATCGCCAGGCCGCCAGAATAATCCGGCTTGCCGGACAGCGAGTGGCAGGCCATACAGTCACCGAGGCGCGACAGGTATTCGCCCTTCTTGATCAGCTGGGCCTCATATTCCGCGTGCGCATGAGCAGCCATGCAAACCAGCAGCACGGTGTTGGCGAGTAACAATGATTTCAGTTTCATATGCTTATGCCTGTACCAGTGGACCGGGGTTTTTCAGATACTGTTCCTTGATCGCCTGCGCCGCCATCAGAGTAATCGCGCCGATGGTGTCGGTCGGGTTCGCCTGGAAGTTCTGCGGGAAGGCGTTGTCGCCTATCAGTTTGGCCCTGATCAGATTGCGGCGCTGAAAAACGATGCAAACGTGCGTATCGACGCTTTCCCGTCGAGCCTGGTTTATTACCTCGGCTTTAACACCAAAGACGCGAAACAGCCCGCGCTCGGCAATCCGGCGCTGTGGCAGGCGGCACGCTGGCTGGTGGACTACGACAGCATCGCCAACCAGTTGCCAGTACGGCATTCACCAGAGCTTTTTGCCGGACGGCTTTGACGGCGCGCGAAATACTACGCCGTTCCATTACGACGTTGAGAAGGCCAAAGCGGTGCTGAAGCGCGGCGGCATCGCACCGGGCACGCATATCGCCCTGACGGTGGTCAATCAGCCGCCCTATATCGACGTGCGCAGGCATTACAGGCCAGCTTCGCCAAAGCGGACGTGAATCTAGACATTCAGCCGGTGGCGGAATCGGAGCTGTGGAGCAAAATGCGCGGCCGCAATTTCCAATCGATCTTTATCTACTGGGGCGCGGACTATATCGACCCGAACACCAACGCCAGCGCCTTCGCCTTCGCCTATAACGTGCCGGGCGGCTCTAAAACGCTGGCGTGCGCGTGGGCTGGGAGATTCCCGAGCTGAGCGCTGAGACGCGCAAGGCAGCGGGTGAAAGCGATGCGACACAGCGTCGTGCGCTCGATACCAATCTACAGACCGAGCTGCAGCAGAACTCGCCGTTTGTCACCATTTTGCAGGCTGCCCAGCAGGTGGCGGTGCGCCTTTACGCCGAAAGACCAGAAAGCCGTGAAGAGCGCGGCTGAAACCCTGCGCACCAATCCCACTATTGATACCGTTGGGGCGATCCAAGCGCTGGGCACCGGCGAAGCGCTGATCTCCTTTCTGGATGAAAAAGGCAGCCGTCCGTGGTCGAGTGCGCCATGGTGATTGCGCCCGGCTCGCGCATGGGGCCGGTAAGCTTCGATGAACGTAACGGCCTTATCAACCACTCGCCGCTGGCGGGCAAAGATGATGAAGAGATCGACCGCGAATCAGCCTATAAGAAGCTGCATCAGGGCGTGAAAGGTGCCAGCGAGCAGGCCAGCGCGCCGCAGGCAAAGGGCAACGAGGTTGAGGTTGACGATGGCATTCTGGGCGGTCTGAAAGAGGTGCTGTTCGGCCATACCGGCCCGCGCGGCGGCAAACACGACGGCATCGTGCAGAGCGTGACAAAAAGCGCTACCCGCCAGATCGCCAACTAGATTATTCGCGGCGTGCTTGGCAACCTGCTAGGCGGCCGTCGCCGCTGATGCTATTCCCGCAGCGGTTTGGCCTCTGCTAAGCTGTGTGCATGGATAAATTACGCGAACTTAAACGGACAAAACGTCTGGCACTGGGCCTGCTGCTGGCCGCCGCTACCTTTATCGTCACACTCTTTCTGCCGCCTGGCTTTTGGGTCAGTGGCGTTAAAGCCATTGCTGAAGCAGCAATGGTCGGTGCGCTGGCTGACTGGTTCGCCGTGGTGGCGCTGTTTCGCCGCGTACCGGTGCCTTTTGTCTCGCGCCACACGGCGATTATTCCCTACAATAAAGACCGTATCGGCGATAACCTTGGCCGCTTCGTGCAGGAGAAATTCCTCGATACCGACTCGCTGCTGGCGCTCATCCGCCGTCACGATCCGGCGCAGATGCTGGCGCAGTGGCTCAATGCGCCGGGCAATGCCGACCGCATCGGCCGCCAACTGTTGCAGGTAATGCGCGGCTTTCTCGATCTTACCGACGATGCGCGCATCCAGGCCTTTATGCGCCGCGCGGTACATCGCGCCATCGACAAAGTTGATCTCTCGCAGACCAGTGCGGTGCTGCTGGAGAGCCTGACGAAAAACAACCGTCACCAGGAGCTGCTGGATGCAGCGGTAGAACAGCTGCTGAAGCTGCTGCACAAGCCCGCCACGCGCGACTTTATCGCCATGCAGTGTGCGCTGGCTGAAACGCGAGCACCCAATTAAGGCCAAAATGCTGCCTACCGAATGGCTGGGCGAGCACATCGCAGAGCTGGTCGCTAACGCGGTGGACTCCGTGCTCGACGACGTGGCAGCCGATCAGGGTCACGAGCTGCGCCTCGGCTTTAACCGTGCGGTGGATCGGCTGATAGAGCTGAAGCACGACCCTGAGATGGCCGCGCATGCTGAAGAGATCAAACTCTGGTTAAAGAGGACGCCTCGCTCAACCGTTATATCGACCAGCTGTGGAACGATCTGCGCGCCTGGCTGAAAACCGATTTGAACAGCGAGGATTCGCGCGTGCAGGAGAAGGTGCGGCTGGCAGCGCTGTGGCTGGGCGAGAACTTGGCGCGCGACGATGCGCCGCGCGTCGATGAATCGCCATCTGGAAGACGCAGCGCGCAGCGTTGCGCCGGAGTTTGCTGCTTTCCTGACGCGCCATATCAGCGATACGGTGAAGAGCTGGGACGCGCGCGATATGTCGCAGCAGATCGAGCTGAATATCGGCAAGGACCTGCAGTTTATCAGCATCAACGGCACGCTGGTGGGCGGCACTATCAGGCTGATTCTCTATCTGCTGTCGTAGCTTCCGGCGTTATTGCCACATTAAAAAAGGCCGCAATATGCGGCCTTTTTATTACTGCGCTTAACGCCGCTTAATCAGCAGGAACAGGCTAATCGCGAAGAACGCCGCGCTGGGCAGGATCGCGCCCATAATCGGCGGCAGTCCATACACCAGGCTCAGCGGGCCGAAGATCTGGTCCAGCACGTAGAACAGGAAGCCGAAGCTGATACCGGTGACCACGCGCACACCCATCGACACGCTGCGCAGCGGGCCGAAGATAAACGACAGCGCCATCAGCATCATCACCGCCACCGACAGCGGCTGGAAGATTTTGCTCCACATATTGAGCCGGTAACGTCCCGACTCCTGGCCGCTCTGCGTCAGGTACTTGCTGTAGTTGTAGAGGCCGCGAATCGACAGCGCATAGGGATCGAGCGCCACCACGCCGAGCTTGTCCGGCGTCAGATTGGTTTTCCACTCACCGCTCAGGCTCTGCGAACCGCTGATCTGCTTCGCGTCGTTGAGGTCGGACTCATCGACCTGCGCCAGATTCCAGCGCTTGTTTGCCTGATCCCAAGTGGCGCTGGCGGCGTAGCGCACACTTCTCAGGCGACGATCGTCGCTGAAGTTATAGATGCTCACGCCGTCGAGCTGGTTGTCACCGCGCACCCGCTCGATATAGATGAAGTTATTGCCATCTTTCGCCCACAGGCCGTTCTGCGTGGAGACCAGCGCGCCACCGTAGAGCTGCGTCGCGCGGTAGTTACGCGCCATCTGCTCAGCCGCAGGCGCCAGAAACTCGCCGATTGCCATGGTCAGCAGCACCAGCGGAATCGCCGTTTTCATCACTGACAGCGCGACCTGCATATGGGTAAAGCCCGCCGCCTGCATCACCACCAGCTCGCTGCGCTGTGCCAGCGTGCCAAGTCCCAGCAGCGCACCCAGCAGCGCCGCCATCGGGAAAAAAATATCAATATCCTTCGGCACGCTGAGCAGCGTGTAGTAACCGGCGGCGAGCGCGGTGTACGCGCCCTGCCCGGTCTTACGCAGCTGATCGACGAATTTGATGATGCCTGACAGCGACACCAGCATGAACAGCGTCAGCATAATGGTGTTGAAAATGGTTTTACCGATATAACGGTCGAGAACGCGAAACATCAGACGGAACCTCCGCGGCTGAAGCGCGCGCGCACGCGGCGCATCGGCACCGTATCCCACATATTGAGCGCTACTGCCAGCAGCAGATAGCCGATATTAACTGCCCACATCCAGACCGCCGGATCGAGCCGCCCTTTTGCCGCGTTCGACTTCAGCGAGCTTTGCAGCAGGAAGAAGATCAGATAGAGCAGCATGGCAGGCAGCATCGACAGCACGCGGCCCTGACGCGGGTTAACCACGCTAAGCGGCACCACCATCAGCGCCATAATCAGCACCGAGAAGATCAGCGTCAGACGCCAGTGCAGTTCCGAGCGGAACGCGGGCGTATCGTTGCTGAGCAGCGTGGTGAGATCGGACTGCTCGGCGTCATTCGGATCGAGCGTCGCCTCTTTATAGCCCACCAGCGCCTGATAGTTAGTGAAGTCGGTAATGCGGAAATCGCGCAGCATCGCGGTGCCCTCAAAGCGCGTGCCCTTATCCAGGGTGACGACCCGGGAACCGTCTTTACGCTGCTCCATATGACCGCTGTCCGCCAGCACCACCGACGGACGCGCGTTGCCTTTAGTGCGCAACTGCGCTAGGAACACGTTGCCGAACTGGTTGCCTTTAACGTTTTCGATAAACAGCACCGAATTGCCGTCGCTGGAGCTCTGGAACTGCCCCGCCGCCAGCGCTGCCGCGCCCGGATTGGCTTTGGCGTTCTGCGTCACCTCATCCTGATAACGCGAGGACCAGGCTCCAAGCCAGATGACGTTCACTGCCGCCACAATGGAGGTGAACAGCATCAATACCATCGCCGCTTTCACTAGCACGCCTTTGCTTAAGCCGCAGGCGTGCATCACGATGATTTCGCTGTCGGTATAAAGCTTGCCCAGCGTCATCAGGATAGCTAGAAACAGGCTTAACGGCAGGATAAGTTGTGCCATTTCAGGCACACCAAGCCCTAACAGAGTCAGAACAAGATTTGTTGGGATTTCGCCGTCCACCGCAGCCCCTAAAATCCGCACTAACTTCTGACAAAAGAAGATAAGTAGCAGGATGAAAAGGATAGCAAGCTGGCTTTTGAGCGTTTCCCGAACCAGATATCTAATGATGATCACGCTTAGTACGCCTGTGATAACTTGTCTTTTTGCAGGAAAATCGCTAGTTTCAACGCTTATTAGCCATTTGTCTTCATCAATGGCCAGTGTCGCAGCTAAATATGACAAACGCGTTAGGGTGGTGAAAATTAATGCATTGCCACACTAAACGTAGTTCGAACGCTGATTACCAACAATCTTTTTGCCCGTATGATAACAAGCGGACCATTCTAGCGGCAGCTGCGGCCGTTGTCTTTAAGATTCAGGAGAGTGCATGGAGTTCAGTGTAAAAAGCGGAAGCCCGGAAAAACAGCGCAGCGCCTGCATTGTTGTCGGTGTTTTCGAGCCGCGTCGTCTTTCGCCGATCGCCGAACAGTTAGATAAGATCAGCGACGGCTACATTAGCGCCCTGCTGCGCCGCGGCGAGCTGGAAGGCAAAGTAGGCCAGACGCTGCTGCTGCATCATGTGCCCAATATTCTTTCCGAGCGCATTCTGCTGATTGGCTGCGGCAAAGAGCGTGAACTGGATGAGCGCCAGTACAAGCAGGTGATCCAGAAAACCATTAATACGCTCAACGATACCGGCTCGATGGAAGCGGTCTGCTTCCTGACCGAACTGCACGTAAAAAGCCGTAATACCTACGGGAAAGTTCGTCAGGCGGTCGAAACCTCTAAAGAAGCGCTTTATAACTTCGATCAGCTGAAAAGCAACAAAACCGAGCCGCGTCGTCCGCTGCGCAAGCTGGTGTTTAACCTGCCCACGCGTCGCGAGCTGACCAGCGGCGAACGCGCCATCCAGCATGGTCTGGCGGTTGCGGCGGGCGTGAAGGCAGCAAAAGACCTCGGCAATATGCCGCCAAATATTTGTAACGCGGCCTATCTTGCGTCTCAGGCGCGCCAGCTGGCTGACGCCTACAGCCAGAACGTTACCACGCGCGTAATCGGCGAGCAGCAGATGAAAGAGCTGGGTATGAACGCTTATCTCGCCGTTGGCGCAGGCTCGCAGAACGAGTCGCTGATGTCGGTCATTGAGTACAAAGGCAATCCAGATAAAGAAGCGCGTCCTATTGTGCTGGTGGGTAAAGGCCTGACCTTCGACTCCGGCGGCATCTCTATTAAGTCCGCTGACTCCATGGACGAAATGAAGTACGACATGTGCGGTGCGGCATCGGTCTACGGCGTGATGCGCATGGTGGCCGAGCTGAACCTGCCGCTTAACGTGGTTGGCGTGCTGGCGGGCTGCGAAAATATGCCTGACGGCCGCGCTATGCGTCCGGGCGATGTGCTGACAACGATGTCAGGCCAGACGGTAGAAGTACTGAATACTGATGCTGAAGGCCGTCTGGTGCTGTGCGATACCCTGACCTACGTCGAACGCTTCGATCCGGAAGTGGTAATCGACGTGGCGACGCTGACCGGCGCCTGCGTTATCGCGCTGGGTCATCACGTTAGCGGCCTGCTGTCGAACCACAATCCGCTGGCGCATGAGCTGATTGGCGCGTCTGAGCAGTCTGGCGACCGCGCCTGGCGTCTGCCGATGGCGGATGAGTATCAGGAGCAGCTGGAATCCAATTTCGCTGATATGGCGAATATCGGCGGCCGTCCTGGCGGCGCAATCACTGCTGCCTGCTTCCTGGCGCGCTTTGCCCGCAAATATAACTGGGCGCATCTGGATATCGCTGGCACTGCCTGGCGCTCTGGCAAAGCCAAAGGCGCAACCGGCCGTCCGGTACCGATGCTGTCGCAGTTCCTGCTGAACCGTGCCGGTTTAAACGGCGACGACTAAGCCTCGCTGCGCGCCGCTTAACAAGGCGGCGCGCATTGATTTATACCACCGCAGACGCCATATCAACCTCATCGGGAAGTGCTACAGCGCGCCTTAGCTGGTAATATCCTCGTCTCTTACTCACAAGGCCTTTCCATGAAAAACGCTACCTTCTACGTAATGGAATCGGACTCGCACAGCGATGAACTGAGCGCCATTGAGGCGCTGGTGTGCGATCTGGCGGAAACGCGCTGGCGGGCGGGCAAACGTATTTTGATCGCCTGTGAAAACGAGCAGCAGGCCATTCGTCTCGACGAGGCGCTATGGCAGCGTCCGGCTAACGCCTTTGTGCCACACAATCTGGCCGGCGAAGGCCCGCGCTACGGCGCGCCGGTCGAGCTGGCCTGGCCGCAGCGCCGCGGCAGCTCGCCGCGCGATCTGCTGATCAGCCTGCTGCCGCAGTTTGCAGATTTTGCTACTGCTTTCCATGAAGTGATAGACTTCGTACCCTACGAAGAGTCTCAGAAACAGCTGGCGCGCGACCGCTATAAAGCGTACCGCAGCGTTGGTTTCCAATTGAATACGGCCACGCCGCCGCAGCCTCAAACGACATAGCAGAAATGGAAAAAACATATAACCCGCAAGACATCGAGCAGCCGCTTTACGAGCACTGGGAAGAGCAAGGCTATTTCAAGCCTAACGGCGACACCAGCCAGGAAAGCTTCTGCATCATGATCCCGCCGCCGAACGTCACCGGCAGCCTGCACATGGGTCACGCCTTCCAGCAGACCATCATGGACACCATGATCCGCTACCAGCGCATGCAGGGTAAGAACACGCTGTGGCAGGCAGGTACTGACCATGCGGGTATCGCCACCCAGATGGTAGTCGAGCGCAAGATCGCCGCTGAAGAGGGCAAAACGCGCCAAGATTACGGCCGCGACGCCTTTATTGAGAAAATCTGGCAGTGGAAATCAGAATCTGGCGGCAGCATTACCCGCCAGATGCGTCGCCTCGGCAATTCCGTGGACTGGGAGCGCGAGCGCTTCACCATGGATGAAGGCCTCTCCAACGCGGTAAAAGAGGTGTTTGTTCGCCTCTATAAAGAGAACCTGATTTACCGCGGCAAACGCCTGGTGAACTGGGATCCGAAGCTGCGCACCGCGATTTCTGATCTGGAAGTGGAAAACCGCGAGAGCAAAGGCTCCATGTGGCATATCCGCTATCCGCTGGCGGACGGCGTGAAAACCGCTGAAGGCAAAGATTATCTGGTGGTTGCAACCACGCGTCCGGAAACCCTGCTGGGCGATACTGGAGTGGCGGTTAACCCGGAAGATCCACGCTACAAAGATCTGATCGGCAAAGAGGTGATCCTGCCGCTGATGAACCGCCGCATTCCGATCGTCGGCGACGAGCACGCCGATATGGAGAAAGGCACCGGCTGCGTGAAAATCACGCCTGCGCACGACTTCAACGACTATGAAGTTGGCCGTCGCTACCAGCTGCCGATGATCAATATCCTGACCTTCGACGGCGATATTGGCGAGCGCGCCCAGGTGTACGACACCAACGGTGAAGTCAGCGACGCCTGCTCGGACGAGATCCCGGCAGCGTTCCAGAAAATGGAGCGCTTCGCCGCGCGTAAGGCTATTGTCGCCGCCGTTAACGAGCTGGGCCTGCTGGACGAGATCAAACCGCACGACCTGACCGTTCCTTACGGCGATCGCGGCGGCGTGGTGATTGAGCCGATGCTGACCGATCAGTGGTACGTGCGTACCGCGCCGCTGGCGAAAGTCGCGGTCGAGGCGTTTGAGAACGGCGATATCCAGTTCGTACCGAAACAGTATGAAAACATGTACTTCTCCTGGATGCGCGATATTCAGGACTGGTGTATCTCTCGCCAGCTGTGGTGGGGTCACCGCATTCCGGCGTGGTACGACAACGATGGCAACGTCTATGTTGGCCGCACCCAAGAGGAAGTACGCAGTGAGAACAACCTGAGCACAGACGTTGCGCTGCGTCAGGACGACGACGTACTTGATACTTGGTTTTCCTCTGGCCTGTGGACCTTCTCGACCCTGGGCTGGCCGGAGAATACCGAAGCGCTGCGCACCTTCCACCCAACCAGCGTGCTGGTGAGCGGCTTCGACATCATCTTCTTCTGGATCGCCCGCATGATCATGCTGACCATGCATTTCATCAAAGATGAGAACGGCAAGCCGCAGGTGCCGTTCAAGATCGTCTATATGACCGGCCTGATCCGCGACAAAGAAGGCCAGAAAATGTCTAAATCTAAGGGCAACGTGATTGACCCGCTGGATATGGTCGACGGCATCTCGCTGAAAGCGCTGCTGGAAAAACGCACCGGCAACATGATGCAGCCGCAGCTGGCGGAAAAAATCCGCAAGCGCACCGAGAAGCAGTTCCCGAACGGCATTGAGCCGTCAGGCACCGATGCGCTGCGCTTTACCCTGGCGGCACTGGCCTCAACCGGCCGCGATATCAACTGGGATATGAAGCGCCTTGAGGGCTACCGCAACTTCTGTAACAAGCTGTGGAACGCCAGCCGCTTCGTGCTGATGAACACTGAAGATCAGGATTGCGGTCAGAACGGCGGCGAAATGACGCTGTCGCTGGCGGATCGCTGGATCCTCGCCGAGTTTAACAACACGGTGAAAGCGTACCGTGAGGCGCTGGACAGTTACCGTTTTGATATCGCTGCCAACCTGCTGTATGACTTCACCTGGAACCAGTTCTGCGACTGGTATCTGGAGTTGACTAAGCCGGTAATGAACAGCGGCAGCGAAGCGGAACTGCGCGGCACGCGCAATACGCTGGTAACGGTGCTGGAAGCGCTGCTGCGTCTCGCGCATCCGATTATTCCGTTTATCACCGAGACCATCTGGCAGCGTGTGAAAGTGCTGAAAAACATCAGCGACGACACCATCATGCTGCAACCTTTTCCGCAGTTCAACGCGGCGAAACAGGATGCGGAAGCGATGGCAGACATCGAGTGGATGAAGCAGGCGATCGTCTCGGTGCGTAATATCCGTGCCGAGATGAATATCGCCCTGAGCAAGCCGCTCAACGTGCTGCTGCGCGACTGCTCGCCTGCGGCACTGCGCCGCGTAGAGCAGAACCGCAACTTCCTGTCGCGCCTGGCGCGTCTGGAGAGCCTGACCATTCTGCCTGCGGGCGAAAAAGGTCCGGTTTCCGTGACGAAAATCGTTGAGGGCGCTGAGCTGCTGATCCCGATGGCAGGTCTGGTGGACAAGGCGGCAGAGCTGGAGCGCCTGGCGAAAGAGCTGGGCAAACTTGACGTCGAGATCGAGAAGATTCAGGTCAAGCTGGCGAATGAAGGCTTTGTGGCGCGCGCGCCGGAAGCCGTTGTGGCGAAAGAGCGCGAGCGCGTGGCCAAGCTGGAACAGTCAAAAGCAAAACTGATTGAACAGCAGGCAGTGATTGCGGCATTGTAAGCGTCTGAGTCTGACAGCTTAAAAACCAAAGCCGGGCTTGCCCAGCTTTATTATTTTAACCGGAAAAGATTATGACGACTTCCACATTGCGGCTTGTGCTTCAGCTGCGCTCTATCAGCGCCGCCGACAATCCCTCTATCGCACAGGCCATCCGCGCCGTTTCGGCTGAGTTCGGCCTGACGGCTGACAAAGGCTATACCGTCGCCGATCCGCAGCTCGACAGCCTGTATGAACTCTACAGCGCCGAGCACAGCGCCTACTGGATTGTGGAGCATCAGGGAAAAGTGATGGGCGGCGGCGGTATCGCCCCGCTCGCCTGTAACGCGCCCGATATTTGAGAGCTGCAAAAGATGTATTTTATGCCGGACGTGCGCGGCTTCAGCGTGGCGCGCGAGCTGGCGCTGCGCGCAATGGAACATGCGCGCCAGCGCGGTTTCCGTCGCTGCTATCTGGAAACCACTGGCAGCTTAACGCGCGCGATTAAGCTCTATGAGTCGCTGGGCTTTGAGCACATCGACAACGCGCTCGGCTGCACCGGCCACGGCGACTGCGAATACCGAATGCTGAATGCTGAAAACGCTTTAAACTCACAATGCAGGAACGCCACTATGGAAACGCAGCTCGCTGTCCGGCTCCGTTAATCAGCTTCGCCTCCGCTTCACCAGTTCGCAGACCAGATGGTCAGTCAGCAGCGTCAGGTTTTCAGGTTTGCGCGCCTCATCAATCCAAGCTTGCGGCGTACGGCAGAGTAGAAACTGATGGATAGGTTCAAGCAGCGGTGCGTAGTTCATGTCGGTTCAAAAGGCCAGAAGTGCAACAAAGCGGAGCACACGGCTCCGCCAGCAAAATCAGTGGCGTACGCCGGTCTCTTCATCGTCGTCGATGAGATCGCGGTCATCTTCGTCGTCTTCATCTCCGGCGTCGGGATCTTCAAAGTAAGTGCCCCAGCCGTCGTAGTCGACGTTGTATTTGCCTACCAGGTTAACCAGCTGCTCAACCTGCGCGTCAATCAGCTCAGGCTTAAGCGCCGATTCACTGAGAATATCGACGCACATCACCGTGGTGCCATCCTCCAGCTCTTCCGGCTCGGTGACTTCGTAGCCCAGCTTGAACGCGTCGACTGCCGCTTTTTCCAGCGAGTCAAAGTTGTTGCAGGAGAGATGATGCTCAATGGTATAGAGCGCATCCGGATCGCTACCATCTTCCAGCAGCTCGTCAATGATCACGCGCGTCTCTTCACGCTGCTCTTCCAGCAATGCTTCATATGTCATGGCGAATTCCCCTCAGTGTTTGGTAATAAACAAGTATTTTCCCACACTGCCCGGCGCGCCACTATTCAAAAACAGAAAGTTTCTTTACGCTGGGGTTGAAAATGAATAACCATACACTTAGAATGAATTTTAATTCAAAGAATAGGTACACTGGAGACTTTTATGAGTCAGCTTTTTCAACGCCACTTCCTTCGGCTGCTGGATTTTAACCCAGCCGAGATCGCTTCCCTGCTCGACCTCGCCGCTGAATTAAAACGCGCTAAGAAAAACGGTAGCGAAACCCAGCACCTGAAAGGCAAAAACATCGCGCTCATCTTCGAAAAAGACTCGACCCGTACCCGATGCTCTTTCGAAGTTGCCGCTTACGATCAGGGCGTTAACGTCACTTATCTCGGCCCAAGTGGTAGCCAGATCGGCCACAAAGAGTCGATGAAGGATACCGCGCGCGTGCTGGGCCGCATGTATGACGGCATTCAGTACCGCGGCTATGGCCAGCCGCTGGTGGAGACATTGGCGGAATTTGCTGGCGTGCCGGTGTGGAACGGTCTGACGACCGAGTTTCACCCCACGCAGCTGCTGGCTGACCTGCTTACCATGCAGGAGCATCTGCCGGGCAAAAAGCTGAATGAGATGGCGCTGGTTTACGTCGGCGACGCGCGTAATAACATGGGCAACAGCATGCTGGAAGCCGCTGCGGTGACGGGTCTGGATCTGCGTCTGGTTGCACCGAAAGGCTGCTGGCCGGAAGCTGAGCTGGTCGAAACCTGCCGTCAGGCGGCGCAGAAAACCGGTGGCAAAATTACCCTGACCGAAGAGATTGCTGAAGGCGTCAAGGGCGCGGACTTTATCTATACCGACGTCTGGGTCTCCATGGGCGAAGCCAAAGCGGTGTGGGAAGAGCGTATCTCGCTGCTGCGCGGCTACCAGGTCAATCAGACCATGCTGCAACTGACCGGCAACCCGCAGGTAAAATTCCTGCACTGCCTGCCTGCTTTCCATGACGATCAGAACACGCTGGGCCGTCAGATGGCCGAGCAGTACGGCCTGCACGACGGTATGGAAGTCAGCGACGAGGTGTTTGAATCGGAGCACAGTATTGTGTTCGACCAAGCGGAAAACCGCATGCACACCATTAAAGCGGTAATAGTGGCGACGCTTAGCCAGGCGTAAAGCTCCGCAATCGTTTTCGCTTGATGCAAACTGCCGGACGCGTATAATGCTCTCCAGTTTGCCGGGAGGAAGCATGCAACAGCGCAGCGTAATTCGCGCGACATCACGCCTGACCGCAGGCGGCGCACCTGTTTCTTTCCGTCATCAACCCGATCGTAAAAAGCCTCTTATGGGGGCTAATGAGATGGTCCCCCCCGCTCAGTGAGCGGTACGCCGGCAGGGTG
>JAUHTP010000030.1:0-9630 GCA_031332935.1 Candidatus Pantoea bathycoeliae
GGGGGGGACCATCTCATTAACCCCGGCGAGCAGGGCTGCGTCAGGGCTTTTTACCGCCGGTCAGGTGTTACACCGCGACCGGTGCCTTGATAGGCGGATGGGGATCGTAGCCTTCGATCTCAAAATCTTCGAAGCGGTAGTCGAAAATAGAATCGGGCTTGCGCTTAATCACCAGCTTCGGCAGCGCACGCGGCTCGCGCGTCAGCTGCAGGCGTGCCTGCTCCAGATGGTTGCTGTAGAGATGCGTATCGCCGCCGGTCCAGACGAAGTCGCCGACCTGCAAATCGCACTGCTGCGCCACCATATGTACCAGCAGCGCATAGCTGGCGATGTTGAACGGCAGGCCAAGGAAAATATCGCACGAGCGCTGGTAGAGCTGGCAGGAGAGCTTGCCATCCGCCACATAGAACTGGAAGAAAGCATGGCACGGTGCCAGCGCCATCTCATCCAGTTCGCCAACGTTCCACGCTGACACGATAATGCGGCGTGAATCGGGATCGCGCTTCAGCTGTTCAATCACCTTCGTAATCTGGTCGATCTCTTCGCCGCTCGCGCTGCCCCAGCTGCGCCACTGCTTGCCGTACACCGGCCCGAGATCGCCATTTTCGTCGGCCCACTCGTCCCAGATGGTGACCTTGTTCTCTTTCAGGTAGCCGATATTGGTCTCGCCTTTCAGGAACCACAGCAGCTCGTGAATAATGGAGCGCAGGTGCACTTTTTTCGTGGTCACCAGCGGAAAACCGTCTTGCAGGTTGAAACGCATCTGGTGGCCCAAAATCGACAGCGTACCGGTGCCGGTACGGTCAGATTTTGGCGTGCCTTCGTTCAGCACGTGTTGCATCAGGTCCAGATACGGTTTCATTTTACCTCTCGAGTGTGTTGCTACGGGCGACGACGATACGCCCAGACCATCATGATAATGCCCGCTAGGATCATCGGAATGGAGAGGATCTGCCCCATACTGACGCCGCCTTCAAACAGGCCAAGCTGCGCATCCGGCTGACGGAAGAATTCAACAATAATGCGAAACGCGCCGTAGCCGATCAGGAACATGCCAGAGACGCTACCCATCGGGCGCGGTTTGCGGATAAACAGGTTCAGAATAATGAACAGCACCAGGCCTTCCAGCATCAGCTCATAGAGCTGTGACGGGTGACGCGGCAGCACGCCGTAGGTGTTCAGGAGTTCCTGATAGCGCGGATTATTCACCGCCAGCGCCACGTCTTCGCTGCGCGAGCCGGGGAACAGCATGGCAAATTTAAAGTCAGGCGCGACTCGGCCCCACAGCTCACCGTTGATAAAGTTGCCGAGACGACCAGCACCCAGACCAAACGGGATCAGCGGCGCAATAAAGTCAGAAACCTGGAAAAAGGTGCGTTTGGTACGGCGTGCGAAAATCAGCATCACGACGATAACGCCGATCAGCCCGCCATGGAACGACATGCCGCCATCCCATACTTTGAACAGATAGAGCAGGTTTTCCAGAAACAGCGGCAGGTTGTAGAACAGCACGTAGCCGATACGGCCGCCTAGGAATACCCCGAGGAAACCGGCATAGAGCAGGTTTTCAACCTCCTCTTTTTTCCAGCCGCTGCCGGGTTTGTTGGCACGGCGTACCGCCAGCCACATGGCAAAAATAAAGCCGACGAGGTACATCAGTCCGTACCAGTGCAGCGAAATCGGTCCGATGGAGAAGATCACCGGATTGAACTGCGGAAATGCGATATAGCCGTTATTCATCATTCACCATTCATTTTTCAGCCCTGAAAAAAGGGGGGGCACTAGGCGGATATGTTAAAGGCTGCGCATCATAGCACAGCCTGGTTTTTTACAGAGAAGCGTAAATGTAAACGAGGATAACGGTTAGCGCCCGCCGCGGATCAGGCCGCCCAGTCCGCGCCGCTCCATAAAAGCGGCCACCAGGTGACGAACTTCTGACGCGGTGTGTGCACTCAGCCCTTGCTCTCCTAGTTTCTGCGTCTCCTCGCTATCCAGATGGCGCAGCAGATATTTCACGCGCGGCACGTTCTTGCCGTTCATGCTGAGATGATGATAGCCAAGCCCTACCAGCAGCGCGACGCACATTGGATCGCCAGCCATTTCACCACAAAGACAGAGTTCGAGATTCGCCAGACGAGTTTCGGTGGCGATCGACTTTAGCGCGCGCAGCATAGCGGGATGCAGCGGATCATAGAGGTTAGCGACGCGTGTGTTGTTGCGATCCACCGCCATCAGATACTGCGTTAAGTCGTTGGTGCCAACCGAGACAAAATCGACGCGCGATTGCAGGTGCGGGATCATAAACAGCATCGACGGCACTTCAATCATTACGCCAATGCGCGGCTTGGGAATCACATAGCCCAGCATCTCTTCGACTTCGCGTCCGGCACGCTGAATCAGCCGCACCGCATCGTCAATCTCGTCAATATGGCTGATCATCGGCAGCAAAATGCTCAGGTTGCCGGAAGCAGCGTTGGCGCGCAGCATCGCGCGCACCTGCACAAGGAAAATCTCCGGCTGGTCCAGCGTCAGGCGGATGCCGCGCCAGCCCAGGCAAGGGTTCTCTTCGCTGATTGGCATGTACTGCAGCTGCTTATCGGCCCCGACGTCCAGCGTGCGCAGCGTAACCGGCTTATTGTGGAACAGCTGTAGCATGCCCTGATACTGCGCAACCTGCTCCTCTTCAGAAGGGAAGCCGTTTTGCAGCATAAAGGGGATTTCAGTGCGGTAGAGACCGATGCCGTCGACCCAGCTGTCGAGCGTCTGTTCGTGCTCCGGGCTAAGACCGGCGTTGAGCATCACCTGGATGCGCTCGCCGCTTTTCAACTCGCCCGGCTGATCGACCACGCCTTCCGCCATCTTGCTCAGCGCGTTCTCTTCGCTGATTAAGCGCTGATACTCCTGCACCAGCACCGGCTCAGGATCGATCAGTAGCTCGCCACGATAGCCGTCGACAATCAGCAGGCGTTTATTCAGCTGCGCAGGCAGAATATCCGCGCCCATCACCGTGGGAATGCCCATGGCGCGCGTCAGAATCGCGGCGTGCGAGTTGGAGGCACCGTCACGCACTACGATGCCCGCCAGCCGCTCGTGCGGCAGCTCTGCCAGCGTGGTGGCGGTAAGCTCATCGGCAACCAGCACAAAGCGCTCCGGCCAGGCGTTAGTGCCAACCAGAGAATCATCGAGATGGAACAGCAGGCGCTGGCCCAGCACCCGCAGGTCACCTGCACGCTCGCGCAGATAGCTGTCGCTCAGGCTGGCGAACTGGGCGGCGAATTTCTCAATCACCTTTTTCACCGCCCATTCCGCGACCGATCCGCGCTCGATCTCGTCAAACAGATCTTTTTTCAGCCGGGCGTCAGTTAACAGGTGGGAATAGAGATCGAAGATCGCCGCGCTCTCTTTTTGCACGCCCGCAGCGAAGCGTTTACTGAAGCGGCGAAATTCGCTGGCGGCCTCGCTCATTGCCAGCACCAGGCGCTCGCGTTCACGCTGAATGTCCAGCGTCGAAGCGGCAGAAACCTGATCCAGCAGCGGCTGGGTTTCATCAACCCAGCCCGGCGCGACGGCGACGCCCGGTGCCGCCGCGATGGCGCGCGCGCGCGTCTGGCGGAACTGGCCGAATAGCTGGCCGAGCTGCGACTGCGACAGCAAGGCGGCCATCTGCGTCGCCAGCGTAACCAAGAAAGATTCTTCGCTTTCGTCGAACTGTCGGTGTTCGCGCTGCTGTACCACCAGCACGCCCAGCAGCTGACGGCGGCTGATGATCGGCACGCCAAGGAAGGAGCGATAGCGCTCCTCTTTTACGGCAGGAATATATTTGAAGCTGGGGTGGCTTTGCGCGTCGGCTAGGTTGATAGGTTCGGCGAGCCGTCCTACCAGTCCGACGATCCCTTCGTCGAACGCCAGCGTAACGGTGCGCCCGCGCGGTTTTTTCAGACCGCGCGTGGCCATCAGGTAGTAGCAATGATGATCGTGATCCGCCAAGTAAACGGAGCACACTTCCGTGTCCATCGCCAGGCAGATCTCATTGACCAGAATATCGAGCGTGTCAGAAAGACGCGGCGCGCTCGCCACCTTTTCTACTATTTCGCGCAACTGAGTGAGCATAAGGGCGTGGCCTATCCTCTTTTCCGTCGATGGGCTGGCGCGCTGCGCTGCTGCGCTGCGCTCTCCTGCATCGACATCACCACGCCAGCGAATTCCTTCATGACGCGGCGGTAGACATCGCGTTTAAAGGAGACAACCTGACGCACCGGATACCAGAAGCTCACCCAACGCCAGCCGTCAAACTCCGGCGTGCTGCTGTCTTGCACATTGATATCCACGTCATTGCACATCAACTGCAGAAGAAACCACTTTTGTTTCTGGCCGATACACACCGGCTTTGTGTCCCAACGCACCAAACGTTTTGGCAATTTGTAGCGCAACCAGTTTCGGGTAGATGCAAGTATTCGAACATCTTTACGGTGTAAACCCACTTCCTCGAACAGTTCGCGATACATCGCCTGTTCAGCGGTTTCACCGGGATTGATGCCTCCCTGAGGAAACTGCCAGGAGTGCTGTCCAAAGCGCTTGGCCCACAACACTTGTCCTTGCCTGTTACAGATTACGATACCAACATTCGGGCGGTAGCCATCATCATCGATCACTGGACTACCTCAAAGCTAAATTTGAATAGCCTGATTGTTTCACACTCCTTACAGGCGGTAAACCACTGGATTGACGGGGAGAACGATGGAGAAACCCTGGATAACTCACAGGATCATCCAAAGTTACAAACAATAACACCGGTAAAGCGCCGATCTTATTCACGTTTTCTGTGGATAGCTTTGTGCAGAACACGGGAATTAGCTGAATAAACTTTTGTAGCCGGATAAAAGCCACAGCACAAAATTACGCTTTTTATCACGTTAAAACAGGGTATTAAGTCACCCTTATTCAGAATGCATTGCCATGTTTTTCTCTTAACGGTCGCAGAGAGCGGCCAGCTGGTTAAATATCAATCGACGTCGTTTTTATCCACAGACAATGCAGTAAACTTAGTCACGAGCGGCCAAAAAAGCGGCTTTTACCCTGAAGTCAAGGCTGTAAATGGAACCAGTAGCCCGTGTGCATTAGGGGTATCCCACCGTTCTGTGGATAACTCAGCCTCAGATCCTGTTCATTGATTCTCTCATTCCGGGATAACCCTGTTTTTCAGTGCGTGGCTAATCCGACCTGCAATTAAAAAAGCATGGTGAATCATGCTATTATTGACCTCTTCTCTTTTCGTCCCGCTGTGGAAAAATCCTGGAGAGAAATTATCGTACAAAATTCAACCAAATGAGTCCTGAAAATGATCCAGCTCCCCGCCCCGCCTGAGAATGAAGCGATACTCCTGTCGCGCGCCCATGCGCTGGCAGGACAGACGCTCGAAACGCTGGCCAGCCAGGCCGGATTACCTGTGCCAGCCGATCTCAAGCGCGATAAGGGCTGGGTCGGGATGCTGCTGGAACGCTATCTGGGTGCCAGCGCGGGCAGCAAGGCTGAGCAGGATTTCGCCCATCTGGGTATTGAGCTGAAAACTATTCCCATTGACGCGCAGGGTAAACCGCTGGAAACCACCTTTGTTTGCGTTGCGCCGCTGACGGGCAACAGCGGCGTCACCTGGGAGACCAGCCATGTGCGCCATAAGCTGGCGCGCGTATTGTGGATTCCGGTGGAAGGCGATCGCGCTATTCCTCTGGCGGCGCGTCGCGTCGGCGCACCGCTGCTCTGGAGCCCGAGCAAAGAGGAAGATCGGATGCTGCGCCAGGACTGGGAAGAGCTCATGGATATGATCGTGCTGGGCCAAGTCGAGCGCATAACCGCTCGCCACGGTGCCTGGCTTCAGATCCGGCCAAAAGCGGCTAACAGTCGGGCCCTGACCGAGGGTATCGGCGAACATGGCGAGCCAGTCATGACGCTGCCGCGCGGCTTTTATCTGAAAAAAAGCTTCACTGCCCCGCTGCTGGCGCGCCACTTTTTACTTTAAGTGCGTATAATCGCCGTTTACTTTTCGTTTAACATTGAGTGTGAGCATGTTTGAGTGGATAACCGATCCCAATGCTTGGCTGGAGCTGGGTACGCTGACCATCCTTGAAGTGGTTCTGGGTATTGATAACATTATTTTTCTGTCGCTGGTTGTCGCAAAACTTCCTCAGGGCAAAGCCCGCCAACTTGGCCTGATGGGCGCGATGCTGATGCGCCTTGGCCTGCTGGCCTCGATTGCCTGGGTCGCACGTCTGACCAACCCGGTATTTACCTTATTTGATCACGCCTTTTCATGGCGCGATCTGATCCTGCTTGGCGGCGGCCTGTTTCTGCTGTGGAAGTCGAGCATAGCGATCCATGAAAACATCGAAGGCGGCGAAGAGGAGCATAAAACCAACGTTCACTCCTTCTTCGGTGCGATTGTGCAGATCATGCTGCTGGATATTATCTTTAGCCTGGATTCGGTGATCATCGCAGTGGGCCTGTCCGATCACCTGTTCATTATGATGGCAGCGGTGGTGATTGCAGTGCTGATGATGATGTTCGCCGCGCGCGCCATCGGCGAGTTTGTCGATCGCCATCCATCGATCAAAATGCTGGCCCTCTCCTTCCTGATTCTGGTCGGTTTTACCCTGCTCCTCGAGAGTTTCGCGGTGCATGTACCAAAAGGTTACATCTATTTCGCGATGTTCTTCTCTATGGCCGTCGAGTGTTTGAACCTGATGCACAGCAAGAAAAAAGCGGCGTAAAAAAGTCAAGGGCGGCCACTGGCCGCCCGTTTATTTTCGGAATCATGCGATAACGCAAAGCGCTAAAACGATTTATTACTACACTTTTTGCAGTTGATGCTGTGCATGAGCGCGAAATGCACAGCTTTACTTGCTGACGGGAGTGAGAGGAATAAGCGTGATGAAAGAGTTGGCAAGCGTAGCAGTGTTGATGCTAGCCGCCGTTACCCTGAGCGGATACAGTTCAGATTATGTTATGGCGACAAAAGATGGACAGATGATCATGACGGAAGGCAAGCCGACCATAGATAAAGAAACAGGTCTGGTGAAATACACCGATCAGTCAGCTCATGAAGTGTAGATCAATGGCGACGACGTGTCGACTATCATTCATTGAGCGTTAAGTGCCTTTTTAAGTCACCTGCCCTGCGATTTGCCCGGACAGGTGATTTCCCCGATTTTCCCCACTTCCTTACCCGCTGATTCACGCGTTATAGTCCCAAAGGACACACCATTACATTCCATAAAAATAAGGAAGACGGCTATGCACTATCACCGCATCCCACATAGCGCGCTGGAAGTGAGTCAGCTGGGGTTGGGAACCATGACGTTTGGTGAACAGAACAGCGAAGCCGACGCCCACGAGCAGCTCGATTTTGCCATCGCCAGCGGCATTAATTTTATTGATACTGCTGAAATGTATCCGGTGCCGCCGCGCCCGGAAAGCCAAGGTTTGACCGAACAGTACATTGGCAGCTGGCTGAAGAAACGCGGCAGCCGCGACAAAGTGATCCTTGCCAGCAAAGTATCCGGTCCGATTCGCGGGGCTGACGCCTCCATTCGTCCGAATCAGGCGCTTGATCGTAAGAATATCCGCGAAGCGCTGGACGCCAGCCTGAAGCGTCTGAACACCGATTATCTCGATCTCTACCAGCTGCACTGGCCGCAGCGCCAGATCAACTACTTTGGCAAGCTGGGCTACCAGTACAGTGAGAGCACAATTCCGGTTACGCTGCTGGAGACGCTGGAAGCGCTGGCCGAGCAGGTGCGCGCCGGTAAGATCCGCTACATTGGCGTGTCGAACGAAACGGCCTGGGGCGTGATGCGCTATTTACAGCTGGCGGAAAAACATGAGCTGCCGCGTATCGTCACCATCCAGAACCCGTACAGCCTGCTGAACCGCAGCTTCGAGGTGGGCCTGGCTGAGATCAGCCAGCATGAGGGCGTTGAGCTACTGGCCTACTCCAGCATGGCTTTCGGCACGCTGAGCGGTAAATACCTGAACGGCGCAAAACCGGCTGGCGCGCGTAATACCCTGTTCAGCCGCTTTACGCGCTACAGCGGCGAGCAGTCGCAGCAGGTGATCGCGGAATATGTGGCACTGGCGCAGAAGCACCAGCTGGATCCGTCGCAGATGGCGCTGGCCTATGTGCGCCAGCAGCCGTTTGTTGCCAGCACCCTGCTGGGCGCAACGACAATTGAGCAGCTGAAGATCAATATCGACAGCTTCAACCTGACGCTGGACGCTGAAGTTCTGGAAGGGGTAGAGGCGATTCACCGCCGTTATACCTATCCGGCGCCTTAAAATTTCACAGACAGCGCAATGGTTTAGCAAGCGGATAGCCTCGCCCGAAGAGCAAAGCGTCCCGCGCCAGGGATGACGAACAGCAACTTTGCGATCGGGCGAGGCTATCCGCCTAGCACTGAGCAATAATGCCGCACCATCACTGATTTTTTCCTGTTCGTTACAGCCCCAGCAGCTGCCGCCGCTCAAGCTGCGGATCCAGCAGCGTGACGTGCAGACCCACCAGCCGCACGCCGCGCCCGGCGCTCATCCCAGGTTTTACGCGCCATGGCAATCAGATCCTCTTTGTTCAGCTCCGACCAGATATGCTCCTGCGTGGTGATCATTGAACTTGAGTTTTACGCCCTGCCGTGCAATCTGTCTGTCGGGCCGCACCTGCGTCAGACGACGCTCCAGCTCTGCATAGAGAAAGTCGATAATCTCCAGGCACGCTTCCCAGCTGTGAATATCCTCCGCCAGCGTACACTCGACGCCGACCGATTAACGCTCGCGCTCCACCACCACGCCGCGCTCGTCAATGCCGTGGCTGCGCTCCCACAGCACGCGGCCAAACTTGCCAAACAGCTTGAGCAGCTGCACAACATCCGCTTTCTGCACGTCAGCGCAGGTATAGAGTCCCATCTCCTCCAGCTTTTTAGTTGCAACCTTACCGACGCCGGGAATTTTCAACAGCGGCAAACACAGTAAAAAGCCGGGCATCTCCGGCGGCGTAATGACGTACTGCCCGTTCGGCTTGTTGAGATCGGAGGCGATTTTAGCAAGAAATTTAATCGGCGCGATGCCTGCCGAGGCGGTCAGCCCGGTTTCCTGAAAAATAGTCTCGCGGATGTCGCGCGCGATCAGCGTGGCGGAGCCGTGGCAGTGCGGGCTATCGGTCACGTCAAGGTAAACCTCGTCCAGCGACAGCGGCTAATAAGCGGGGTATAGCGCAGGAAGATATCGCGGATCTGCGTGACGCTTCTTTACAGGCGTCGAAACGTCCCGGCAGCAGCTTGAGATGCGGGCAGAGCTTAACACCGTCGCAGTAGGCATGGCGCTGCGCACGCCATATTTGCGTGCCGGAGAGTTCGCCGTGCTGATCACGCCGCATCGTTCACGGCTGCCGCCAATGGCAATGGCAATATCGCGCAACGTTGGGTTGTCGCGCATCTCCACCGCTGCATAGAAGCAGTCCATATCGACATGTATGATTTTCACGCTTGCTCACCGTCCGGTTTTCGTCACGCCTCATGATGCTGTATAGATGCATAGATGCATAGATGCATAGATGCATAGATGCATAGATGCATAGATGCATAGATG
>JAUHTP010000030.1:9730-12191 GCA_031332935.1 Candidatus Pantoea bathycoeliae
ATAGATGCATAGATGCATAGATGCATAGATGCATAGATGCATAGATGCATAGATGTATAGATGTATAGATGTATAGATGTATAGATGTATAGATGTATAGATGCAAAAGTGTGAACATAGCAACGGGTTAAAACGGTATTGCACAGCGCGATTAAAGTTTACAAATTTCTGGCCGTCAATCCTTTAGGAAAGCGCGAATTTACCCAGCGGCGTCTTGATAAAAAACAGACGATTCTAATGTTGCGCTGCGGTAGCAGAGTTTTCCGATAATGCAAGCCTGAGACGCGTTTCGCGTCATCGTTCTTCCTCACTCAAGGTATACACAGCATGGGCAAAATCGCACTTCTGTTTGCGATGATTTTGATGCCAGCCCTCAGCATGGCAATGACTCCCGAGCCGCCGCAGCAGCAGTCGACGCCCGTGAGTAAAGAATTAAAGAAACAGTTACTTGGTACGCCGGTTTACATTTAGATTTTCAAGGAAGAGCGCACGTTGGAACTGTATGGCAAAATCGGCAACGAATTTCGCCTGCTGGATACCTATCGCATCTGTAACTTTTCCGGCGGTCTCGGCCCAAAGCGTGGCGAAGGGGATTTTAAGAGTCTGGAAGGTTTTTACAGCGTGAAGCTGAACCAGCTTAAGCCGGACAGCCGCTTCTATCGCGCAATCAACGTTGGTTTTCCTAACCAGTATGACCGCGACCACGCCTACACTGGCAACTACCTGATGATCCACGGCGACTGCAAATCGATCGGCTGCTATGCCATTACCGATGCCTATATGGATGAGATCTTTACCTACGTGAATGCGGCGCTGCGTAACGGCCAGGCAGAGGTGAATATCAGCATCTTCCCGTTCCGCATGACCGACAGCAATATGCAGCGCCATCGCTACTCGACCTACGCCAGCTTCTGGCGCGAGTTACAGCCCGGCTATACGTACTTTGCGAAGTATCGCCAGCCGCCGACGGTCAACGTCACCAGCGGCAGCTATGTGATGAACAGCAGCAGCCCGGTAATGGTCAATCCCGAAGCGGCGTCTAAATCATTCCTGGCGCTCTCCAAGGCAGAATAAAGCCCACTCGCCTGGCACGATCCGGTGCCAGGTTTCATTTCCCGTCAACGGCTGCGTCGCTATCACCGTCACCACGTCGTTGGCGGTGGTGTGCTGCTGGAAATCAATCTCCACATCCTGATCGAGCAGCTGCGCTTTGCCGAACGGCGCGCGGCGCGTGATCCAGTAGAGATTGGTGGAGCAGAACACCATCAGGCAGCGTCCATCCGACAGCAGCATATTAAATACGCTTTTCTGCCGCAGTTCAGTTGCCAGCTTGTGCAGGATCCAGCAGAACGCCTTCTCGCTGTCGGTTTCACCGACGGGGCGGAAATGGCCGGTTTCCAGCTGGCGATAGTCTTTCAGCTGGCCGTTGTGCGCGTAGGTCCAGCGTCCCCAGAGTTCGCTGGTAAAAGGATGGGTATTTTCCAGCGACACCGGCCCGCGATTCGCCTGGCGGATATGCACCACCACCGAATGGGATTTGATCGGGTACTCCTTCACCAGACGCGCAATGGGAGAGTTATAGCTCGGCAGCGGATCTTTGAAGGTGCGGCATCCTTTATCTTCATAAAAGATGATGCCCCAGCCATCTTTAATGCAGCCCTGTCCCGCCGCAACGCTGCACCAGGCCGGTAAAACGGAAACAGATATCGGTTGGAACGTTAGCGCTCATCCCGAGCAATTCGTACATAGCTACTGCTTTAGTCAGAAATTCCGCAGGGTCTTAACCTAGCGGCCAGCACCTTTACTTCACCATCTCTTTTTCAATCAGCAGCATCAGGATATGGATCACTTTAATGTGGATCTCCTGAATGCGATCGGCATAGCCCAAATGCGGCACACGAATCTCAATATCCGCTGAACCCGCCATTTTGCCGCCGTCTTTGCCGGTCAGGGTGATGACCTTCATGCCCTGCGCGCGTGCCGCCTCAATCGCCTTAATGATATTGGCCGAGTTGCCGGAAGTAGAGAGCCCCAGCAGCACGTCGCCCGGGCGTCCCACCGCCTCGATATAACGCGAGAAAACGTAGTCGTAGCCGAAATCGTTGCTGACGCAGGAGAGATGGCTGACGTCAGAGATGGCAATTGCCGGATAGCCCGGACGGTTTTCGCGATAGCGGCCAGTCAGCTCTTCAGCGAAGTGCATTGCGTCGCAGTGCGAGCCGCCGTTGCCGCAGGAGAGCACTTTGCCGCCTGCTTTGAAGCTATCGGCCAGCAGCACCGCCGCGCGCTGGATCGCATCAATGTTCGCCTCGTCGCTGAGGAATTTATTAAGCGTATCCGCTGCTTCATTCAGCTCGGAGCGAATGATGTCCTGGTACATAGGGATGTCCTTGTTAGTAAAAGAGTGACTCTGCAAGTTTAACGGAATGGCGGGTTGCCACAAAGCGTACACCGCGCGAAA
>JAUHTP010000030.1:12291-13935 GCA_031332935.1 Candidatus Pantoea bathycoeliae
GCCAGCCAGCCAGCCAGCCAGCCAGCCAGCCAGCCAGCCAGCCAGCCAGCCAGCCAGCCTGCCATGCGGAACACGGCGATTTTGTGAGTGAGGTTGTAATTGCGATGTAAACGAATGGCTAATTTTTGCCCGGTGTCATACACCTCTACACATAACAGGTCAGACCTCTTGCTGCTTACGGAGCTGTGATTATGATAGTTGTGTCGACTCTCGCGACGCTGGTGTTGATCAGCGCCCTGTTTTATCACAGTAAATCTCTGGCGGCGAGCAGCGCGATTCTGCTGCTGTGGATCGTTGCCTTGTCAGTGGCGCACGTCTGGACGCCTTGGCTGCTGCTGGCGATTATCCCTGCCGTTTAACCCGTGGCCGCGCAGCATGAAACCGTAGCGGAACGGCGTCTCTCTCGCATATGCCTCAATACGCTGCGCCAGCGCGTCGATATCCTAGTCGTTATCAAACACCGGGATCGCCACACCGTCGAGGTGGCTGCGCTGGCCCGCCAGCGACTTCTGCATATCATAGCCCTCCAGCCGCAGCGCGCTGCTTTTTTCGACGCGCGACAGCACCGTTGCGTTCACAGTATGGGTATGCAGCCCGGTTTCCGCCGAAGGTTTACGCCCGGACGGCACGCTATTGGTAGCAATCTCTACCTGAATAAAGTCATCGCGCGTCAGGCTGCCCTTATCCTTGACCGATTCGCTGAGCAGGCAAAAGCGCCCATCTTCACGAACCGAAATATTGCCGCCAGTGGCGGGAGCCCAGCTTTTGGCTCCAATCCAGTGGCAGGCGGCCACCAGTTGGTCGAGCGGAGAAAATTGCGACATAGCGTTTTTCAGCATCCTGTTAAGGTGGGTTTTAGACGTCTAAGCGTCTCGATTGAAAAATATTAACATCCTGTTTATAGTGGCTTCAACACAGGGTTACTCCGCAACGACATTCGCGCTTAAGGCAATTAACAATGACGCAGCACAACCTAACGCCAGAGAGCAAACTGCCTGCTCTCGGCACCACGATTTTTACCCAGATGAGCGCGCTGGCGCAGCAACACAACGCCATCAACCTTTCACAGTGCTTTCCCGATTTTAGCGGCCCGCGCTATTTGCACGAACGACTGGCGTATCACGTCAGCCAGGGCGCAAACCAGTATGCGCTGATGACCGGCGCGCTGCCGCTGCGTGAGGCCATTGCCGAGAAAACGGCCGAGCTCTACGGCCACCGTCCAGATGTTAACAGTGATATAACTGTTACAGCAGGCGCGACCGAAGCGCTCTATGCCGCGATCACCGCGCTAGTGCGCCAGGGCGCGAGGCCATCTGCTTCGACCCAAGCTATGACAGCTATGTGCCTGCCGTCGAGCTGTCGGGCGGGATTTTGAAGCGCATCGCGCTACAGCCGCCGGGTTTCCGTGTTGACTGGACGGAATTTGTCAGCCTGCTCTTCAGCAAGACGCGCCTGGTGATCCTGAATCGCCGCACAACCCTTCTGCGACCGTCTGGCACAAAGCGGATTTTGACGCGCTGTGGCAGGCAATCGCCGGGCGGGAAATCTACGTCCTGAGCGACGAAGTGTATGAGCATATCTGCTTTGATGAGACGGGCCACGCCAGCGTGCTGGCACATCCGCAGCTGTGCGAGCGCGCTATCG
>JAUHTP010000030.1:14035-39171 GCA_031332935.1 Candidatus Pantoea bathycoeliae
GAGACGGGCCACGCCAGCGTGCTGGCACATCCGCAGCTGTGCGAGCGCGCTATCGCCATCTCCTCCTTTGGCAAAACCTTTCATATGACCGGCTGGAAAGTGGGCTACAGCGTCGCTCCCGCCGCTATCAGCGCTGAGATCCGCAAGGTGCACCAGTATCTGACCTTCGCGGTCAATACGCCCGCGCAGTTGGCGATTGCCGATATGCTGCGCAACGAGCCGCAGCACTACCGTGAACTGCCTGAATTCTACCGCGCGCGCCGCGACCGCCTGGCGCAGGCGCTGGAGAAGAGCCGCTTTAAGGTCTTGCCGTGTGAAGGCACCTAATTTCTGCTGGCGGATTACAGCGCCATCTCCGATCTTGATGACGTTAGCTTCTGCCAGTGGCTGACAAAAGAGGTCGGCGTCGCGGCGACTCCCTTATCGGTGTTCTGCGCCGTGCCGTTCCCGCACAAGCTGATCCGCCTTTGCTTTGCCAAACAGGAAGCGACGCTCGACGCCGCTGCGGAGCGCTTATGTCAGATTTAAACATTACGGTTTTGCAGGACACCCTGCACTGGATGGACGGCGAGGCTAACCTGCGCCATTTCGACGCGGTGCTTGAGGGCATCACGGGCCGCGATCTGATTGTGCTGCCGGAGATGTTTACGACCGGATTCGCTATGGAAGCAGCGCAAAGTTCGCTGCCACAGGTGCAGGTGGTCGAGTGGCTGCACAAGCACGCTGAGGCGAGCAATGCACTGGTCGGCGGCAGCGCAGCGATCCAGACGGATAAAGGCGCGGTGAACCGTTTTCTGCTGGTGGAGTCAGACGGCACGCTGCACCAGTACGACAAGCGCCATCTGTTCCGTATGGCGGACGAGCATCATCACTATCTGCCGGGCGAAACGCGCGAGGTATTTGAGTGGCGCGGCTGGCGTATTCTGCCGCAGATTTGCTACGACCTGCGCTTCCCGGTATTTGCCCGCAGCAACAACGATTACGATCTGGCGCTGTATGTCGCCAACTGGCCTGCGCCGCGTGCGCTGCACTGGCAAGCATTGCTGCTGGCACGCTCGATTGAAAATCAGGCCTACGTCGCGGGCTGCAACCGTGTCGGCAGCGACGGCAACCAGCATCACTACAGCGGCGACAGCCGGATTATCTCGCCGCTAGGTGAGATTCTCAGCGAAGCCGAGCCGTTTGTCGCTGGAAAGGCTGACCGACTATCGCGAGCGTTTCCCTGCCTGGCGCGATGCCGATGGCTTTACGTTGAAATAGCACGCCGGACACTGCCCATAAAAAAACCGCAACTTATCGCTGCGGTTTTTTATTTTGACTCGTCAAGCCATTACAGGTCGAAAGGTCCAGGTTCATCACCTTAGTCCATGCTGCCACGAAGTCGGTCACGAACTTCTGTTGCGCATCGCTGCTGGCGTAGACTTCCGCCAGTGCACGCAGAATGGCGTTCTAACCAAACACCAGATCGGCGCGGGTGGCGCTGAACTTCACTTCGCCGCTCTGGCGATCGCGACCTTCAAACAGCTCTTCGCTCTCGTCGGTAGCGCGCCATGCGGTACGCATATTACAGCAGGTTGACGAAGAAGTCGGTGCTCAGCACGCCAGGGCGCTCGGTAAAGACGCCGCGATCGCTGCCGTCAAAGTTAGTGCCCAGCACGCGCAGCCCGCCCAGCAGCACCGTCAGCTCTGGCGCGCTCAGGGTCAGCTGCTGCGCTTTGTCTAGCAGCAGGGTTTCGGTAGAGGAACCGCCCTGCACGCGGCGGTAGTTACGGAAACCATCCGCCAGCGGCTGGAGCAACGCAAAGGATTCAACATCTGTCTGATCCTGACGCGCGTCGACGCGACCCGGCGTGAAGGGCACCTGCACAGCGGCACCCGCGGCGGCGGCCGCCATTTCAATACCCACGTTGCCCGCCAGCACAATCACGTCTGCCAGCGAGGCTTTGCCCGAGGCTTTCTGAATCTCCTGTAATACCGGCAGCACGTCGCGGATCACGCTGGCGTTCACCGCCCACTCTTTCTCCGGGGCCAGCGCCAGTCATGCGCCGTTTGCGCCGCCGCGTTTGTCACCGCCACGGAAGGTAGAGGCTGAAGCCCAGGCTACCGACACCAGCTGGCTGACGTTCAGGCCGGACGCCGCGATTTTCGCCTTCAGCTCGCTAATATCGCTGGCGTCTGGCTGGTGGATCGCTGTCGGTAACGGATCCTGCCACAGCAGATCTTCTTTCGGCACTTCCAGGCCCAGGTAGCGCGCTTTCGGCCCCATATCGCGGTGGGTCAGCTTGAACCACGCGCGGGCAAAGGATTCGTTAAACGCCTGCGGATCCTGAAGGAAGCGGCGTGAAATCTTTTCGAATTCGGGATCGAAGCGCAGCTTCAGATCGGTAACCAGCATGGTTGGCTTACGCTTTTCCTCGGGATCAAAGGGATCCGGGATAATGGCGTCAGCATTGCTGGCTTCAAACTGGATGGCACACGCCGGGCTCTTCGTCTGAACCCACTCATATTTGAACAGGTTCTCAAAGAAGTAGTTGCTCCACTGGGTACGGGTTTGCGTCCAGACCACCTCAAGGCCAGAGGTAATCGCATCTGCGCGCGCGCCGCTGCCGTAGCTGCTGTGCCAGCCGAAGCCTTGGGCTTCAATCGGCGAGGCTTCCGGATCGACATCGAGGTGGCTGGCAGCGCCCGCACCGTGGGTTTTGCCCAGCGTATGACCGCCTGCGATCAGCGCGACAATCTCTTCGTCGTTCATGCCTATAATTGCCGAGAGGTGGCGCGAATCGCAGGTGCAGCCGAGGCTGAATTACCGCTTGCTTCTGGGCCTTCTGGGTTAACGTAGATCAGACCCATTTCGGTTGCGCCGAGCGGTGCGTTAGCCAGACTTTCCGGATGGCGGTACGCCAGCCACTCGGTTTGTTACCCCAGTCCACATCCATATTCGGCTCCCACACGTCTTCACGTCCGGGACCAAAGCCAAAGGTACGGAAGCCTGCGTTCTCCAGCGAGACGTTGCCCGCCAGAATATAGAGATCGGCCCAGGAAATTTTCTGACCATATTTCTGTTTCACCGGCCACAGCAGGCGACGCGCTTTATCCAGGCTGACGTTGTCCGGCCAGGAGTTAAGCGGTGCAAAACGCTGCTGACCACGGCCCGAGCGGCCGCGACCGTCAACGGTGCGGTAAGTACCGGCGCTGTGCCAGCCGGTCCGCCTCCGCCAGCAGAGCTGACGCGGACAGAAATGGCCGGGCGGAAACCAGCGCCTGCTGCCAGCCTGGAATGGCGACGCAGTGGGCAATCGCCGCCTGCGCCGCCTCCGGCGACAGCGCGTTAAAAGAGGCGAGATTCATACCGCACCCCGCTGCGCCAGCTGGCACACCGCATGAAGATAAGCGCGCACCGCCAGCGCCACATCGCCGCTCATCACTGCTTCCGCCGGATGGTGGCTGATGCCGCGTTCGTTGCGCACAAACAGCATGCCGACCGGCCAGCGTTCGGCGATGGCGATGGCGTCATGGCCTGCGCCGCTTGGCAACGCCAGCGTGCGGCCCTGCACCGTCTCCACCGCGCTGCTCAACGCCTGTTGCAGCCCACTGTCGCAGGCGGTGGCGCTGATGTGGTAAAACTCGTCGGCGTCAAAGCGCAGGCCGCGCCGCAGCGCAATCGCCTCGCCCTGCGTCAGCAGGCTCGACAGCAGCCGTTCCAGCGGCAGATCCTGCGGGCCGCGCACGTCCAGCGACAGCGTAACCTCGCCGGGAATAACGTTGACCGCGCCAGGCGTGCAGTTCAGCGAGCCCACCGTGGCCACCAGCTGCGGGTCCTGCTCGTGCGTCGTGGCCTCGATAAATACCATCCACTCTGCGGCGGCGGCCAGCGCGTCTTTGCGGTGCGTCATTGGCACCGTGCCCGCGTGGCCTGCCTGGCCGGTAAAGCGACAGCGCAGGCGGCGCGCGCCGTTGATGGCGTTGACCACGCCCAGCGCCAGGCCCTCCTGCTCCAGGCAAGGCCCCTGTTCAATATGCAGTTCAAGATAGGCAATAATGTCGTTCAGGTCGCGCGTCGCGCGCGGGATCGCCCCGGCGTCCAACCCCACATCCGCCATCGCCTGTGCGACGGTGATACCGTTACCATCCGGATGCGTGGTCCAGTTCTCCGGCCAGCTTCCGGTGATGCCCCGGCTGCCCAGCAGCGTGATGCCAAAGCGCGTGCCCTCTTCGTCACCAAAGCCGACGATCTCTACTGCCAGCGGCAAACGCTGCTGCTGCTCATGCAGCCACTGCACGGTTTCAATCGCGGTGAGCACACCCAGCATACCGTCGTAGCGCCCGGCGTTGCGCACCGTATCAAGGTGCGAGCCGAGCAGCAGGGCGGGCGCGCCGATGCTTGCACCTTCGTAGCGGCCACAAATATTGCCCACCTCATCCTGCCAGACGCGCATCCCCGCCTGCGCCATCCACTCGCCGACCTGCGCATTGGCGCGCAGATGCTCCGGTGAAAGATAGACGCGCGTCAGGTTATCCGGCGACTCGCTGATCACCGCCAGCGCATCGCAGCGCGCCATCACGCGTTCGGCGGCGAGCTGCGCCTCAACGGCGTTCATTATCATGCCTGGCTCCCGTAGTGATCCCAGGCCGCCTGCATCGCTGCGCCCTGCGTCGCGCGGAAGCCGACGTGCACCAGCACCGCTTCTAGAGCGGCCAGCGTGGTCATCACGCAGTCTTTGCGTGCGTTGTAGCCCATGGTGCCGATGCGCCATACCTTGCCGTGCAGCGGGCCGAACGAGGTGCCAATCTCAATGCCGAAATCGTTCAGCATCAGCTTACGCACTTGGTCGCCGTTGACGCCCTGCGGGATCACCACGCCGAGCACGTTGTTCATTTTGTTCTTCAGGTCGCCGAAGGTTTCCAGCCCCATGCCCTGAATGCCCTTCAGCAGCGCCTCGCCGTGCAGCTTGTGACGCGCAATGCCCGCGTCCAGCCCTTCCTGCACAATCAGCCGTGCACATTCGCGTGCGCCGAACAGCGCCGTCGTGGCTTCAGTATGGTGGTTAAGGCGCTCCGGGCCCCAGTAATCCATTATCATGCCGAGATCGAAGTAGTTAGAGTAGATCATCTCTTCGTCGCCATCCTGGTGCGCGGCGGTACGAATCCCCTCTTCAACGCATTTACGCCTGCGGATCGCCTCTTCCATCTGTGAGCTCAGAGTAATGGGCGAGGTGCCGGACGGGCCGCCGAGGCACTTCTGCATCCCTGCCGATACCGCGTCGAGTCCCCAGGCGTCGGTCTCCAGCGCGTTGCCGCCAAGCGACGCGGTGGCGTCGGTGTAGAACAGCACGCCATACTTTTTGCAGATCGCGCCCAGCTCCGCCAGCGGTTGCAGCATGGTGGTTGAGGTGTCGCCCTGTACCGTCAGCAGCAGACGCGGTTTAACGCGTTTAATGGCATCTTCCACCTGATCCGGCGTGAACACCTCGCCCCAGGGCACCTCAATGGTGTGCACCTCGGCGCGGCAGCGGCGCGCGATCTCGCACAGCAGATGGCCGAATCGGCCAAATACCGGCACCAGCACCCGAACGCTAGGGCGGATCGCCGACAGCAAGATCGCCTCAATCCCGGCGCGCGACGTGCCGTCGATCAGCAGCGTCCAGCGGTTTTCGGTGCGGAAAACGTCGCGATAGAGCGCCATGACTTCGTTCATATAGTGCGTCATCGCCGGATCGTACTGGCCAATCAGCTGGGTCGACATGGCACGCAGCACGCGCGGATCGGCGTTGATTGGGCCGGGGCCCATCAGCAGGCGCTGCGGTGGGTTGATTTGCGGGTAGCGGTTTTCCATGTTGATTTCCTTATGAATTTAGAGTCGCACCGAGGAGATAAACTATTTCAGCTCTGCCGTCTGCGGCGCGGCGAACAGGGTTTTGCTGCTGCTCTGCTCCCAGACTCGCCCCTGATGCATAAAGACTACGCGGTCGCCGACGTCGCGGGCGAAGTTCATCTCATGGGTGACGAGGATTAAGGTCATGCCTTCGGCGGCGAGCTGCTCCAGCACCTTTAGCACTTCGCCCACCAGCTCGGGATCGAGCGCCGAGGTTATCTCGTCGCACAGTAATACTTTCGGGTTCATCGCCAGCGCACGGGCAATCGCGACGCGCTGCTGCTGGCCGCCAGAGAGGTTCGCCGGATAGTAGTCGAGGCGCTCGCCGAGGCCGACCTTCTCCAGCATCTGTGCTGCCAGCGCGCGGCACTCCGCCTCGCTTTTTTTCAGCACGCGGCGCCAGCATGACGTTTTCCAGCGCGGTCATATGCGGGAACACATTGAAAGTTCTGGAACACCATGCCGACCGAGCGGCTGATTTCACGAGCCTAGGTGTCACGGTCGGTAATGGTCATGCCACCCAGCTTGATGCTGCCTTCCTGATAGGCTTCCAGCCCATTCATGCAGCGCAGCAGCGTGCTTTTCCCTGAACCGCTGCGGCCGATAATAGAGATGACCTCACCCATTTCGATGTCGAGATCGACGCCCTTCAGCATATGGTTGTCGCCTTAGTACTTCTGTACCTGATTAATGGTGATGAGCGGCATGGAATTTTTTCTCCAGGTACTGGCTGTAGCGGGACAGCGGATAACACATCAAGAATTAGACCAGCGCAACCAGGCCAAACACCTTAAAAGGCTGGTAAGTCACTAAGTCACGTTGTTCAACATGGTTCCGGCTTTGGTCAGCTCGATAAAGCCGATAATCGAGGCGAGCGCGGTGCCCTTAATCACCTGCACCGCGAAGCCCACCGTTGGCGCGATAGCGATACGGATCGCCTGCGGCGCGATCACCCGGCACAGCGTCTGGCCGAAGCTCAGGCCGAGACAGAGCGACGCCTCCCACTGCCCTTTAGGCGTCACCTGAATGCCGGCGCGGATAATCCTCGGTACTGTAGGCGCCCAGATTGATCAGCATCGCCAACAGCGCTGCCTCGCCCGCCGTCAGTTTTAGCCCTAGACTGGGCAGGCCAAAAACGATAAAGAACAGCTGCACCACAAAAGGCGTGTTACGGATAATTTCGAAGTAGACGCCCCAGAGGCGCTGGCCCAGCTCGGCTTGCCGCTGCGCAGTGCCGCGCCAAATATCCCCAGCCCGACGCCGCCGACGGTCGCCAGCACCGTCAGCTGAATGGTGATCCATAACCCGGCGAGCAGCTCCGGCCAGTAGGGCCAGAGCGCGGGAAAGTTAAGTTGCCCGAGCATAGCGCGCCCTTATGCGCCGAGGCTGTCGGGCAGCGGCGCTTTCAGCCACTCTTCCGACAGTTTGTTGAAGGTGCAGTCTTTGATGCCCTGCTCAATCAGAGCATCCACTTTCGCCTTCAGCACCGGTTCCTCTTTTTTCAGGCCGATAAAGCAGGGAGAATCTTTCAGCATAAATTGCGCCACCGGCGCTTTCTGCGGGTTCTGGCGGGCAATAGCGGCCACAACCAAGTTACCGGTTGCCACATACTCCACCTGCCCGGAGAGATAAGTTGACAGCGTGGTATTGTTGTCTTCATAGCGTTTTACCTGCGCTTCTTTGGGCGCAAGGCTGCTTAGCACCATGTCCTCTACTGAACCGTGCGTAACGCCGATGCTTTTACCGCTCAGCGCCGCCGCATCTTTTAACGTCTCGTCTTTCGCGCCAAACACGCCGAGGAAGAACGGCGCATACGCGCTGCTAAAGTCGATGACCTTCTCGCGCTCCGGGTTTTTGCAGATGATGGAGATCACCAGATCGACCTTGTCAGTTTGCAGATAGAGCACGCGGTTGGCGCTGGTCACCGGTACCAGCTGCAATTTAAGTTTCATCTGCTTTGCGAGATATTTTGCCGTGTCAATGTCGTAGCCCTGCGGTTGCAGGTCCGTGCCGACCGAGCTAAACGGCGGGAAATCCTGCGGCACCGCCACGCGTAACACGCCGCGCTTCTCAATATCCTAGAGCTGATCCGCCAGCGCACTGCCAGCCCGGACCATCAGTAAAGTTGCCGCTGCGACCGCCATTAACGCTTTTTTCATTATGCACCCGGTAAGTTGACCTGAAACAAAAGATTCTTGTTTATGTGATTTGCAACTAATGTGCCAACCCCGAACTGGTTAAGCTGAGGCGCTAAAAAGGGTGTAATCCACGAAAAAGACGGCTTTTCGCCGCCAGAGGAAAGAGGATCAAAATGAGGCAAAGCACCAAAACAGTGCTCGTTAACGGTGCTCCAGCTCGTCCAGCTGCTGGTAAAGGTCGGCAATTTGGTGAATGCGTTGACGGCCCTGTGACAGCATTTCGTGCAGCAGCGCATTTGCCAGCAAATTGATCAGGCTCATCGCCGAGGCGTAGCTGTCAAAGGCGGAGACGCTGTCGAGCGGCGCGCACAACTGCCAGCGTGCCAGACCGTTGATGGACTGCGTCTGCGCTTCGCACAGCGCCAGCAACGGAACCTGCCGCTGCTGTAGCTGCTGCATCAGCGGGCGGATCAGGCGCGTGCGGCGGCGAAACGCCATGACCACCACCATATCGTCCGGCGTGATATCGACCACCTCTTCCGCCAGCGTCTGGCCCGGCTGCGGCAAAATATGCACGTCGGCGCGCGCCTGCAACAGCTGCTGGCGCAGGTGCAGCGCCAGCGGCCAAGAGTTACGCATACCAATAATCAATAAAAGATGCGCCTGGCCTGCGTCAGCTGCTGTACCGCCTCGCCGAACTGCTATGCGTCGAGGCTGTTGACCCACTGCGTCAGGTTCGCGATCTCCTGCTTGTAGTGGCGCGCCAGCAGCGTGTTGCCCTGCACCGCATCGCGGTTATCGGTGAGCGGCATCCCGCGCTCTGTCGCAGGGTGCGCAGCTCGTCGCGCATATCCTTATATTTGTTATAGCCCAGGCGCCCGGAACAGGCGGCTAACGGTGGCCTTCGATACGCCGCTGAGCCTAGCCAGCTCAGCGCTGTTTGTAGCTTATCAGATCGTCAAAATGGTCAAAGACAAAATCCGCAATGCGCTGCTCCTGCGGCGAAAGCTGCGGGTAGTCATTCCTGAGCAGTTCATCAAGCTGTTTCATGCGTCGTCCTATAACTTTCGTTTCAGCAGAAGACTAGCACAATTCGATCCAGGTTACCGCTGCGGCACGCCGCTGAGAAAACTGGAACGGCTCTTGCTTAGATCCACGCTCTGTTACCCGATAAGAAGCGTAAATATGATTCAGAGCAATATGGCTCCGCTGGGCATGGCGGTCGCGCCGCACCACCTGGCGAGCGAGAGCGCGCTGGCCGTGCTGCGCGACGGCGGCAACGCCATTGAGGCGATGGTCGCTGCGGCGGCCACCATCGCCGTGGTCTATCCCCATATGAACGGCCTCGGCGGCGACGGCTTCTGGCTGGTGCTGCCGCCAGGCGGCGATCCCATCGCCATTGACGCCAGCGGTGCAGCCGGTTCGCTGGCGCATCCCGACTTTTATCACGGCGCTGAAGCCATTCCCCATCGCGGCCCAACCGCCGCGTTAACGGTGGCCGGTACGGTCAGCGGCTGGCAGGAGGCGCTAGCGCTTTCCGGCGAACTGGGCGGTACAGCGCTACCGCTGCCGCGCCTGCTGCGCGGCGCTATCCGCTACGCCGCTGACGGCATGCCGGTCACCGCGTCGCAGGCCGCTGCGACCGCCGCCAAACGCCAGGAGCTGGCGCATCAGCCCGGCTTTGCCGCCATCTTTATGCCCGATGGCGAGCCACCGCGCGCGGGCAGCCGTTTTACCCAGCCCGCACTGGCGCAGACGCTCAGCCTGCTGAGCGAACAGGGACTCGACAGCTTTTACCGTGGCGAGCTGGCGCACCATCTGGCGCGTGAGATGTCGGCGCTTGGGATGCCGGTTACGCTGGCCGACTTGCAGCAGCAGCGCGCGCGTCGCTGCACCCCGCTGCATGTGGCGCACAGCGAAGGCGATCTGTGGAATATGACGCCGCCCACGCAGGGCATGGTTTCGCTGGCGATCCTCGGCATTACCGATCGGCTGGAGATGGCGCAGGCTGACGAGGCGCAGACGGTGCACCGTATTGTGGAAGCGACTAAGAAAGCCTTTGCGCTTCGCGATTGCCACATCACCGATCCGCGCCATATGATGTGCGAGGCGCAGTCGCTGCTGACCGAGGATCATTTTGCCACTATGGCGAGCCAGATTAGCGACGCGAAGGCCGCGCCCTGGGGAACCGGGCGCGTTCCTGGCGACACGGTGTGGATGGGCATAATGGACAGCAGCGGCCTCGCCGTCTCTTTTATCCAGAGCATTTACCACGAGTTCGGCAGCGGCGTGGTGATCCCCGGTACCGGTATCACCTGGCAGAATCGCGGCGCGGCCTTCAGCCTCGATCCTACTCATCTGCTGGCGCTGTCGCCAGGCAAGCAGCCGTTCCACACGCTCAACCCCGCCGCTGCACGCCTGAAAGATGGCCGCACGCTGATCTACGGCTCAATGGGCGGCGACGGCCAGCCACAAACCCAAGCGGCGATTTTCACCCGCCATGTAATTCAGGGCATGCCGCTTCAGCAGGCGATCAGTGCACCGCGCTGGCTGCTGGGACGCACATGGGGCCAGACCTCCGACTCGCTCAAGCTGGAGAGCCGCTTTACGCCCGAAACCGTCGATCGGCTGCGCCAGCTGGGACATGAAGTAGAGCTGCTGGCCGATTTCAGCGAGGCGGTGGGTCATGCCGGCGCGATTGTGCGCCACAACAACGGCATGCTGGAAGGCGCATGCGATCCGCGCAGCAACGGCAGCGCGAGTGGATTCTGAAAGGAGCAAACCATGAATCAGACAACAGAGTGGGCACTCTACCTTGCCCAGATGGAGCAGATTCTGGCACTGGAGCTGGACGACGTGCGCCGCGCCGAGCTGTTAATCCAGCTGGAGCGCATCGCCGCGCTGGCTGCACCACTGATGGCATTCCCGCTTGACGAGCGGCTCGAAGTCGCGGGAGTGTTTCATCCATGACGCTCAGTGACTTTTCTATTCGCGGGTTGCAGCAGGCCATCCAGCGCGGCGATATCAGCGCGCGCGAGGTTGCGCAGATGACATTGCAGGGCATTGAGCAGCAAGGTGCGCTGAACGCCTGGACCGAGATAACCGCCGAACGCATGCTGCGCGAGGCTGACGCGGTGGACAGCCGCCAGCAGCGCGGGGAAAGCCTGCCGCCACTGGCGGGCATCCCCTACGCGGTGAAGAACCTGTTTGACGTGGCGGGTCATACCACGCTGGCCGGTGCCACGCTGTTTCAGAATCATCCCGCAGCAGAGCAGGATGCCTGGGCAGTGAGCCGCCTGCACCGCGCGGGCGCGCTGCTTTCCGGCATGCTGAATATGGACGCCTATGCCTATGGCTTTACCACGGAGAACACCCACTTCGGCGCGACGCGCAACCCTCATGATCTGTCGCGCGTGGCCGGTGGCTCCTCCGGCGGTTCTGCGGCGGCGGTTGCGGCCGTGCTGGCGCATTTCTCGCTCGGCACCGACACTAACGGATCGATTCGCGTGCCCGCCTCGCTGTGCGGCATCTTTGGCCTGAAGCCGACCTTTGGCCGCCTGTCACGCAGCGGCAGCCACCCGTTTGTTGCCAGCCTCGATCATATTGGTCCTTTCGCGCGCCGCGTTGACGATCTGGCGCTGGTATATGACGTGCTGCAAGGGCAGGACAAAAGTGACGCCTTTCAGGCCAACCGGCCCGCCGATCCGACGCTGATCGGGCTGGCAGAAACGGGCCAGCGCTGCGCGCTGTTGGGCGGCTTTTTCTCGACCTGGTGCGACGATGACGCGCGCGACGCACTGGCACGGGTAGCGCGGGCGTTGGATATTCAGGATGAGGTGACGCTGCCGGAAGCCGAGCTGGCGCGCTCAGCGGCCTTTATTCTCACTGCCAGCGAAGGTGGCAACCGCTATCTGCCCGCGCTGCGCGCCTCACCAGATCGCTTTGAACCCGCCTCACGCGAGCGGCTGCTGGCGGGCGCAATATTGCCTGCGGCCTGGTATGTACAGGCGCAGCGCTTCCGCCGCTACTTTCAGCAGCAGGTGCTGTCGCTGTTCGAACGCTTCGACGTGCTGATCGCGCCGTCCACGCCCTGCACTGCGCCGCTTATCGGCCAGGAGACCATTCATATTAACGGTACGGACCTGCCGTCGCGCGCCAGTATGGGTATGCTAACGCAGCCGATTTCGTTCCTTGGCCTGCCGGTGTGCAGCGTGCCGCTGACAACTTCTGGCGGCCTGCCGATTGGATTGCAGCTGATCGCCGCACCCTTTAACGAAGCCGCCGTGCTGCGAGTCGCCTTTGCGCTTGAGCAGCAGGGCATGACCTGCGTGGATAAACAGAATGCAAAACAGTGAAATTAATCTGCCGCATGTTGTGGCAGAGGTGACCGCCGCCTTTTATCGCTACGAGCAGGCGCTGGTGAGTAATGACATCGACACGCTGGATGCGCTGTTCTGGCATGATGCGCGCACCGTCAGGCTCAGCGCAGGCGAGAATCTTTATGGCATTGAGCAGATCCGCGCCTTCCGCAATCAGCGCCCCGCTGCCGGACTCGCGCGCACGCTGCGCAACAGCGTCATTACCACCTTTGGCGAAGATTATGCGGTGTGCAGCACGGAGTTTACCCGCGAAGGCACAAATAAGATCGGGCGTCAGCAGCAGAGCTGGGTCAGGCTGCCGGACGGCTGGCGTATCGTCGCTGCGCAGGTGAGCCTGATCAGCTAGCTGGCCCGCTTCAGGGGCGTTTGGCGCGCAACTGCAATCTCCTCAGCGCGCTGTAGCAGCTGATGCAGATCGCCACGCGTGATTGGCACGTCGAGCGCGACCGGCTGGGGCTTCGCTTCAGCTGCCGCCAGGTTGTTAAAGATAATGGCCAGCAGCGCCAGGCAGACGGAGTTCAGCAGCACCGGCGTCAGAACATAGTGATAGCCTAGCTGATGAACATTGCCACCGCCAAGGATGGCGGTTAGCGCAGCTGGAACATCACGGCAATCGCTAGGCTCGCCGCGACGCCGCAGGCCAGCGGAGCATAAGGAATCATTATGGCCGTGGTCACGCCAATCAGCCCCGCAACCATATTGCCACCCACTATGGACCAGGGCTGCGCTAGCGGGCTATTGGGAATACCAAACAGCAATACGGCCGACGCGCCTATCGGCGCGACAAACCATAAATTGACCTGCCCCAGCAGCCAGTGGCTAATCAGGCTGGTGATCATCAGGCCCAGCACGGCTCCCAGGCTGGCGATAACAATCTGTTTTTTGGCGACCGGCAGCGGATGCGGCCAGAGACGGGCAAGAAGCGTGCGTAGCGTTTGGGTCCACTTCGCCTGACGTGATTCAGTCATGTTTACATCGCTCATTCATCAAAAAAATGATGGAAGCGGCGATTCTCGCTGATTGGGAAAGCGGTAACAACCACAGGTTTAGCATGCCTTTTACTGGCAGAAGAGACTAATTTAGGGCTGACCACGCGTCAGCCTTGAAGCTTTTAAAACACTTTCGGAATTATGCCTGCGGCGCGGGATAGGTAGCGACCCAGTGATCGGCTATTTGCTGGCGTGTGCAGATCCAGACGTCGCTGTGCTGCTGGATATGGTCCAGGAAGTTCTGTAACGCCTTAAATTTTCCTGGCCGTCCCAGCAGGCGACAGTGCATACCCACCGACATCATTTTCGGCTGGGTCTCGCCCTCTTCATACAGCATATCAAAGGTATCGCGCAGATAGGTAAAGAACTGCTCGGCGGTGTTGAAGCCCTGCGGCGTAGCGAAGCGCATATCATTGCACTCCAGCGTATAGGGAATGATCAGGTGCGGTTTTACGGTGCCGTCCTGGCAGGTGACCTGCGTCCAGAACGGCAGATCATCGCCGTAATAGTCGCTGTCATAGGTCAGGCCGCCCTGCTCCACCACCAGCCGCCGCGTATTAGGGCTGTCGCGTCCGGTATACCAGCCGGTCGGCGCTTTGCCGAACAGATCGGTCAGCACGTCGATCGCCTGATGCATATGCTGGCGCTCAGTTTTGGCGTCCATTGCCTGATAGTGGATCCAGCGCCAGCCGTGGCTGACCACGTCATAGTCGGCCTGCTTGATCGCCGCGACGATCTCTGGATGGCGCGCCAGCGCCATCGCCACGCCAAAAACCGTCAGCGGCAGCCCGCGTTTCTGAAATTCGCGGTGGATGCGCCAGAACCCGGCGCGGGAACCATATTCATAAAGTGAATCCATCGACATATGGCGATCGGGATAGCTGGCCGCGCCAATGATATCGGAGAGGAACTGCTCGGAGCCGGCGTCGCCGTGCAGCACATTATTCTCTGCGCCCTCCTCGTAGTTGAGGACAAACTGTAACGCTACGCGCGCTTTGTTCGGCCAAGCGGCATGCGGCGGTGTTTCGCCGTAGCCGATCAGATCGCGCGGATAGTTTTTGTTGAAGCTGTACTCTTTCTTCTCTGCACTATCCATTGAGTGATTCCTGTGTGATTGCGGCAAGGTTCCGTTAGTTTAGATGCTGAAACGCGCCTGAGAGAGGTTTGGCAATCGGTAAGGCAAAATCGCCATGCTTGCTGGTGCCAAAGCCAAGCGCCACCAGCGACTCCACCATTTTCACTGCCGCACTGACGCCGTCGATCACCGGCATACCCAGCTCCTGCGTCAGTTCACGCGCCAGTGTTGCCATCCCGCCGCAGCCCAGCACAATGGCACCGCAGCCATCTTCCCGTTTCGCCTGTAGACAGCGCTGACGCACTTTTTCCTGTGCGACTCCGCTGCCATCCTCGAGCGCCAGCACCGGCAGATCGATAGCGTGCAGCGCGGCGCAGTGATGGGTAAAACCGTACTGCTGCAACAGGTGGCGCGCGATCGTCAACGTGCGCAGCAGCGTCGTGACGACAGAAAAGCGCGTCGCCACCAGCGTAGCGGTGTGCATCGCCGCTTCGGCGATACCAATCACCGGCCCGCTGGCCAGCTCGCGCGCCGCCAGCAGGCCAGGATCACCAAAGCAGGCGATAACATGGCCGCTGACGCCCTGCTCCCTGCCGCGTTTGACCTGTTCCAGCACGCCAACCGCCGCAATAGCCTCGTCAAAATGGCCTTCAATAGAGGGCACGCCGTGCGATGGCGAGACCACGATAATTTCTGTGCCCGGCGCTGCCACTGCGCGCGCGGCTGCGCCGATGGTTTCCGTCATCGCCAGGCTGGTGTTGGGGTTGATGACCTGGATCAGGCTCATAGTGTCACCTCCTTATGACGGGCAAATAACCGTGAGAAGTCAGGCAGCGTCTCGCCGCTGCGCTCAAAGTGCAGGCTGGAGAGAATATGGTCGAAGTGGTGCTGAAGCGCCTGAGTGAGTGCGGCGAGATCGCCGCAGCGACAGCCGTGCTGCCACGGCGCGCCATAAGCCGCAATCACCAGCGATGAGCGCTGGGTCAGACGCGTTACCAGCTCGGTGAGTACCTGATTACCCGCAATCGCCTGTAATTCGATATGAAAGGCCGCAGAGAGACGGATTGCCGCCGCGCCGTTGCGCTTCTCATGCGCCTGCTGCTCCTGCGCGATCCGCTGCGTCAGTGCTGCCAGATGCGGCGGCTGAACATGTGCCAGCACGGCGGGCAGATTTGCGCACTCAATCAGCGCGCGTGTGCGGAAGATATCACGCGCCTCATCCACGCATAGCGTGGTGACCTGTGCACCACGTCTGGGCAGTAGTGTCACCATCTGCACTGCGGCAAGGCGCTGTAACACCTTACGGATACCGGTGCGGCTGACGCAAAATACCTCGGTCAACGCCTTTTCCGGCAGTTTGCTGCCGGGCGGCAGCTGGTGTTCGACAATGGCGTTCATCAAAGCCTGATAGATAGGCTCATCTTTATCCGTGAGATCGTCGGCCGTGCTCTGGCCCTGTTGAGTTCTCATGTCCGGCTCCCTTGGGTAGCTGTGTCCCCACATCGTATACGTGAAAATAAATTTTTGTATAAAACATTTCAATTCTGGCCTGAATCCTGCAACACCTTGTCATGTTGCGAAGACCCTTAAACGTCGTTATGAGGAGCATGTTTCATGCCAAACTATCAAAACCATTCTGCCGCGCCGGCCTCTGATGCCCGCGCGCGCTATAGCCCACGCCTGACTAATGAGGATCTGGCCCCAACGCGCCAGCAAAACTGGACCTGGTACAATATCTTCTCGTTCTGGATGTCAGATGTGCACAGCATGGGCGGCTATGTGGTCGCAGCCAGCTTCTTTACGCTGGGTCTGGCGAGCTGGCAGGTACTGATTTGCCTGCTGGCGGGTATTTGTATCGTGCAGCTGTGCGCCAACCTAGTCGCGAAGCCAAGCCAGATGGCGGGCGTGCCCTATGCGGTGATCTGCCGCCAGGCGTTCGGCGTCTTCGGTGCAAATATTCCGGCGGTGATCCGTGGCCTGATCGCATTTGCCTGGTACGGTATCCAGACTTACTTGGCGGCCAACGCCCAAATGCTGGTGCTGCTGAAGTTCTTTCCCGCGCTGGCAACGATGACCCATGCCAGCTGGCTCGGTCTGTCGCTGCTCGGCTGGTGCTGCTTCGGAGTGATGTGGCTGTTACAGGCGATGGTCTTCTGGCATGGCATGAGCGCCATTAAGCGCTTTATCGATGTGGCGGGTCCGGCCGTCTATGTAGTGATGGTGGCGCTGGCAGGCTGGATTGTATACAAGACCGGTTTCGACGGTATATCTTTTACCTTGGCAAGCAAGTCGCTGACCGCAGGTGAACAGAGCTGGCAGATGATCACCGCCACCGCGCTGGTCGTCTCCTATTTCTCCGGGCCGCTGCTTAACTTCGGCGACTTCTCACGCTACGGCAAAAGCATGGGCGAAATCCGCCGCGGCAACCGCTGGGGCCTGCCCTTTAACTTTCTGCTGTTTTCGGTGGTGACGGTGGTGATTGTCTCCGGTACGCAGTCGCTGTTTGGCAAAATGATCACCGACCCGATTGAGACCGTCAGCATGGTCGGCAACGATCTGGCAGTGGCGATTGGGCTGCTGACCATGATTACCGCCACTGTCGGTATTAATATCGTGGCGAACTTCGTCTCGCCCGCCTTCGATTTTTCCAACTGCTCACCGCAGAAAATCAGCTTCCGCACCGGCGGCATGATCGCCGCAGTGGGTTCGGTGCTGCTGACGCCGTGGAACCTGTTCCAGTCACCCGAGCTGATCCACTATACACTGGACGTGCTGGGCGCGTTTATTGGGCCGCTGTTCGGCATTTTGCTGGCGGATTTCTATCTGATTAAACGCAGCCGCGTCTATGTTGATGATCTGTTCGATGCGACGCCGAAAGGACGCTACTGGTATCGCGGCGGGTTCAATCCAAAAGCGATTGCTGCACTGCTGCCTTCGGTGGCGATCGGATTAATTATCAGCTTTATCCCCTCACTGCACGACGTCGCCAGCTTCAGCTGGTTTATCGGCGCGGCACTGGGCGGTGGATGCTATCGCTATCTGGCACGCCATGAGCGTGAGGCAGGCGCTGCGAAGCAGTTTGCGGGCGGTGTGGCGATGCAGGAGAAGTAAAAGCAAAAAAGCAAAAGGCCGATTCATTACTGAATCGGCCTTTCTAAAGAGTTGGCAGTGCGGACGGAACTCGAACCCGCGACGTGACAGGCCGGTATTCTAACCGTACCGCGCTGTGTTCCCCGTCGGGAACGAGGCGCATATTAATTGCCCCTCAGTGACCCGTCAACGCTTTTTAGCATTACGCAGCGCGTTTGCTGCTTTTTTACTCTTAACGTTGATTTAAACCACAAAATCGCGCTTGCTAGCCGCGCCACAGGCATCTGCCACCTTTTTTCATGACCAGATCGAGACGCGATTCATGCGCCATAACCTCTTCATCTGACGCCGCTACCACGCGCAGTGCTGAAGCGGGACGCGCAATACGCTGTATCGTTTCGCCTGCGGCCTGCTGGGTATTCTCTCCATCCAGGGAAAATGCCAGCGATGTCTGGCCACCGGTCATCGCCAGGAACACTTCCGCCAAAATTTCCGAATCAAGCAGTGCGCCGTGCAGCGTACGCTTGCTGTTATCAATTTCATAACGCGAGCAGAGCGCATCCAGGCTGTTGCGCTTGCCTGGGAACATTTTGCGCGCCATCGCCAGGCTGTCGGTAATGCGGCAGAAGGTTTCTGTTTTCTCAATGCCGCGTTTTAGCATTGAAAATTCATAGTCCATAAAGCCAATATCAAACGAGGCGTTGTGGATCACCAGCTCAGCACCGCGGATATAGTCGAGGAACTCATCCGCAATCTCAGCAAAAGTCGGCTTGTCGGCAAGGAACTCATCCGCAATACCGTGCACGCCGAACGCTTTCGGATCCACCAGCCGATCGGGCCGTAGATAGACATGGAAGTTATTGCCGGTCAGGCGACGGTTTACGACCTCAACCGCACCGATTTCAATGATGCGGTGACCTTCGTAATGCACACCGATCATGTTCATGCCGGTGGTTTCAGTATCGAGAACGATCTGGCGGTTATTTGCAGTGCTCATAGGATTCGTTTTATGTCAGACTTGGCGTTTTTATCAAAAGGGAGTCTACCAGAGATGCGCAAGCAGGTAGAAATATTCACCGATGGATCCTGCCTCGGCAATCCCGGTCCCGGCGGCTACGGCGCGATTTTGCGCTATGGCAAGCACGAGAAACTGTTTAGCGCAGGCTATCGGCTCACCACCAACAACCGTATGGAGCTTATGGCGCCTATTGTTGCCCTCGAAGCGCTGAAAGAGCCGTGCCATGTTGTGCTGAGCACCGACAGCCAGTATGTGCGCCAGGGCATTACCAGTTGGATCCATAACTGGAAAAAACGCGGCTGGAAAACGGCCGAGAAAAAGCCCGTGAAAAATGTCGATCTGTGGCAGCGGCTCGACAGCGTGCTGGTAGGACATGAGATCCAGTGGGAATGGGTCAAAGGCCACGCGGGTCATCCGGAAAACGAACGCTGCGATGAGCTGGCACGCAGCGCGGCGTCGCGTCCACAGTCAGAGGATATTGGTTATCAGGTCGAATCCTGATCCTTCGCCACGCGGAACTGCCGCGTGGCGTTGACCGCTGGACGCAGCTGCGCCTTGGCCAGCGATTTCTTAGCTTTCATCGGCGTCAGCGGGAAAGTCCGTTTGCGTGTAATCACAATATTGAGACAGCCCAACGCTGGTAAATGCGCGCTGATGACCTTGCCGCCCTGTCGATGCCAGGGCACCACCTGAAATCGCGTGCGGTACATCACTTCATAATTGAGCAGGTTCAGCCAGTCGAGCAGGCGCATCTGGCTGAACATCCTGCTGCTCCACGGCGCTTTACGCTGAATGCCCGGCAGCACCTTGCTTATGCCCAGCAGCGAAAACGGATTAAAACCGCTGATGATCATCCAGCCATCGTCAATCAAAACGCGATCCACTTCGCGCAGTACCCGGTGCGGGTCATGGCTCCATGCCAGCGTATGCGCCAGCAAAACTGCATCGACAGATTTAGACTCAAACGGCAGCTGCGTTGACTGTGCCAGCACCTGTAACAGCTCGCCTTCGCTGCCGACATTAACCTGATGTGAAATGGCGCAATGCTCGGTGTTGATTTCTGCACTAAGGTTGCCAATCTTAAGCATATGAAAGCCATAAAGCTTTCCAAGGTAGGGCTGTAGCTGCTGAGTCAGCGCATCGCGAAAATAGTCTCCCCACGGCATATCACGCCATGAGTGCGGCGCAGTCAGAATCTGGCGTGTTTTAGCGGGCTTCATGCTTTACCATCTTCCTTTTCTAACGACCTGCTAGAGGTAATTATGAATCTTACCAGCATTCCTGCATTGCAGGATAACTACATCTGGACGCTTAATGATGGCGCAGGCAACTGCCTGATTGTTGATCCCAGCGAAACGCAACCGGTGCTGGAAAAAGTCTATGCAAACGGCTGGAAACCCGTCGCGATTCTGTTAATGCATCATCATCATGACCACTGGGTGGTGTACAAACTCTGCTGGAAAAGTTTCCTGACCTCTCGTTTACGGTCCACAGGAAACTGAAGATAAGGGTGCATCTACCATTGTCAGCGAAGGTGATACGGTTTCGCTTTTGGGGATGGACTTTACTGTCTTTCATACACCCGGTCATACTTTAGGACATATCTCATATTACAGCTCACCTTATCTTTTTTGTGGATACACGATGTTTTCTGGCGGTTGCGGTCGTCTTTTAAAAGGCACAGCTGAGCAGATGTGTGAATCTTTTCAAAAGCTTGATCAGCTACCTAGCGAAACTCTGGTCTGCTGCGCGATGAATACACTTTATCCAATTTAAAGTTTGCTACGGCTATTCTGCCTCATGATCAGCAGATAATGAGCGAATATCTTAAAACTAAGGACTTACGCGCCAAAAATGGCATTAGTTTGCCCACAAAACTAGCGCACGAAAGGCAAATAAATTCATTTCTTCGCACGCAAGATACTGATTTACAAAGAGCCTTGAACATAGATTTACCTGTAAGCCATGTATGGGACACTTTTGCTGTTCTACGTAAGAAGAAAGACCATTTTTAATATTTTGGGTTGTGTTGTTGCGGGGCATAACCTATAGTTGCTCGTCTTTTAAGCGAACTATTGACACACACATGAAGGCTAAAGCGATATTACTCGCCTCGGTCTTGCTGGTGGGATGTCAAGCATCACGGAATGACGCCAATATCCCCGAACAGCATGCCCAGAGTCTGTCTTCAGCTGGTCAAGGTGAAAATGGAAAGTACGGTGATCGCATGTTGTCGCCGCGATGGCAGGAAGATGGAACTGGCCTCGCAGAAGATACCGATCTCTGGAATTTCATTAGTGACGAGTTGAAGATGGGGATTCCGGAAAACAGCCGGATCCGCGAACAAAAACAAAAGTACTTAAAAAATAAGAGCTACCTCCACGATGTAACATTACGGGCAGAGCCGTACATGTACTGGATAGTCGAGCAGATACATAAACGTAAGATGCCGATGGAACTGGTACTGCTACCCATAGTAGAGAGCGCTTTTGACCCGCATGCGACCTCATCCGCCAATGCCGCTGGCATCTGGCAAATCGTTGCAACTACGGGCAAAAATTATGGTTTGAAACAAAACCAGTGGTACGACGGGCGTCTCGATGTTGTGGCCTCGACTAAAGTTGCGCTGGATATGATGCAACGTCTGAACAAGATGTTTTACGGCGACTGGTTACTGACCGTTGCTGCTTATAACAGCGGTGAAGGACGTGTACTGAAGGCGATGAAACAGAATAAGGCGCGCGGTAAGCCAACTGATTTCTGGAATCTCTCGCTGCCACGCGAAACCACAGTTTACGTACCAAAGATGTTGGCCTTGAGCGATCTGCTGAAGAACAACAAGCGTTACGGTATCAAATTGCCGACGCCTGACGAAAGCTGTGCACTGGCGCGTGTTGAAGTCGGTCAGCAGATGCAGTTGACGCAGGCTGCGGAAATGGCAGGTATGTCGCTCAGTAAACTTAAGAGCTTCAATACCGGCTATAAAAAAGGTGCCACTGCGCCTAATGGACCGCAGTACATTTTAGTACCTAAGTCCCACGTTGCGAAGCTGCGCAATTCGCTGGCTTCTGGCGACATCGCAGCGATACAGCCGACTCAGCTTGCAAAAGCCAGTACGTCAGGCAGCAGCTATAAAGTGCGTCGCGGTGATACCCTTTCCGGTATTGCCAGCAAATTAGGCGTTAGCGTTGCCACGCTGAAGCAGAAGAACTATCTGCAAGGTGCCAGTATTCGTCCCGGTCAGACTCTGACCGTAGGCGACAGCGGTACCAGCTTGGCTAATAGCAACAGCATCACCTATCGCGTGCGTAAAGGTGATTCTCTTGCCAGCATTCAGCATTGCACGCCGCTACGGTGTCGATATCAAAGATGTGATGCGCTGGAATAAGGTCCTGAGCAACACGAAAGATATCCAGCTTGGCGACAGGTTAACGCTTTACGTAAATAATAGCGCATCGCCCGATACCTGATGCGTCGAAAAGGCCAACAAATGTTGGCCTTTTTCATTTCTGCTTCCTTACCCATTTACCTCTGCCGCCTTAAAACGAAACGTTTAGCTCTCAAACGCCGTGACGGTGATCAATCATCAACCCAAAATACTTGTATGGCATATATTACCCATCAATGTTAACACCCTTGCATTTTCGTGTAGCCAGAGTGTTGCTTACTGGCGTTGTTGCGCGAGTAATAAACGTCGCCATCAGCGACATTAATTTTCGCCTTTAGGGCCAACCCGACAGGGTAAGGTTATGAGCGATAGCCTGAATGAGGAATCAAAAGCTTCACAAAAGCAGATTGACATGAACCAGCAGGCTGAAACCACGCCAGCAAAGCGCGGCTTCTTGCCGCGTGCCCACCCTCTCTCATGGTGGATGCATGGTGATGACCATGCTAGCGATACTGATGAACTAAATTGATCGCATTATGACGCTACTGCCCGCGATCATGAAAGGTTTCAATATTAGCGAGGTGCAGGCGGGCAGGATAAACTCTCTCAGCTTTATCGGTACGCTGACCGGCGTGGTGCTGTTTGGTTTGCTGTCGGACTCTGACGTTTGGTGACTGGCGTCAGGCTTTCCTGTTTATTCCATTAATCGGTCTTGGCATTGTCGTGATGCAGCTGGCGATCGGCACCAAAAAGAATCATGGCAAGGTCTTGCGCTGGATGGATGAGAATCACCTAACGCGACCGATAACGCCACAGCCAGAGCCTTCTGGCGTTAAATCTTCATTTAGCTGCCTGAAAAATCGTAACTGCCTGATGGCTATCGCGCTGGTGTTCGGGTTTACCTGGGCGGAGATTAGCTAACTTTCTTACGCTTCAGCTGACGCGCGATGAGGGTCTCGATCTCTCTACCGCAGCCATCATTTCCGGTGCTTCGGGGATCACCGGCTGGATCGGTTAGATCCTCTGGGGCAGTTTTTCTGACGTGCGCGGACGTAAATCATCATTAGGCTTTATCATCGCTGGCTGGATCGTCACCTGTGTGCTCTGCACCTTTATCAATTCGTCTGCGCTTGCATGGGCGATTTTAATTTTCTGGGATCTGTTTCGTAACTCGCCCTATCCTGTTGCCTATGCGCTGCTGACCGATTCCGCGCCACATGCCGCCGCCTCAAGTATGGGACTAATGATCGGCCTCGCTGTAGGTATCGCGGGTATTCTGGTTGCGCCGGTAAGCGGCTGGATTATCCATAGCTGGGGTTTTGGTATTCACTACATGGTGATTGTCGCGGTATTGCTGCTTTCCTGCGTGCCGCTGCTGCTGATCAAAGAAACTGTGACGATTAAGCGAGGTTAAGATGACTGAACTCTGGACAGGATTGCGTGACAGCGAAGTTATTGAGTTAAACTATCTTTACCAGCCGTTAATGCCGTTATGGCCAACGCACACTAGGTTTATGCTCAGCGAAAATGAAAGCTATGTGGGTGGGGATGGTAACTATAATTGCCAGCTGGTGATGGGCGACCACTGCGGGACACACGTTGACTCTCCTTCCCATTTTATTCTTGACGGTAAAACTATTGAGCAAGTGGATGTGCTCCAGCTGATTTGCCGCGGCGTGCTGGTTGATGTCCGTAGCGTTGCCCCTGGCTCAACCTTTGGCACCGAAGAGATTACTCGCTGGGAACACCAACATAGTGCCATTGGCGCGGACGATATAGTGATTTTTCGCACGGGCTAGGATGCAAAATGGGGGGCGACGTCCTGAACAAAGCGCTTTTCTGGCAGACTGGCGGGGCCTTTCTGCATCAGGAGCTGAGTATCTTATATCAAAAGGCGTCAACGTATTTGGTACAGATGCGCTGTCTATTGATGCCTTTGGCAGTGAAAGCAATCCTGTGCATCAAATCGTTTTGGGAAGCGACAGGGTAATTATCGAAAACCCGGCTAATCTGGAGCGCTTGCCGCCAACATTCACTTTTATCGCATTGCCGCTGCGCATCGAGAAGGGATCGGCCTCACCGGTGCGCGCTATTGCTCTGCTGGCCCGCTGATATCAACGCGCGGCGTTGAACTCAACTAGCAAAGGATTGTGGTCCGACGCACGCGTTACCAGTACTGACGCTTTACTGACGTTCATATTGCGATAGAAGACAAAGTCGAGAGGACGTCCAAACGCTTTACGTCGGTGATCGTCAGTAAATCTCACTTCTTTAAGTGTCATTTCGTACGCAAAACGGTAAAGCGCATGGATACGCTGACTGCTCCAGGCATTGAAATCTCCCGCCATAATGACTGGCCCTTTATGGTGCAGAATCTGCTCGCCTATCGGCCCCAGCTGTTTACTGTACACATCAATGCCCAGGCTGAAATTGACTGCATGGATATTGACCACCATCAGCATTTCGCCAGTCGGTAGCGGATAAGCGGTAACCAGCGCTGATTTAGCGAGGCGCAGCAGCGGCTCCCGTTCACGTAGCGGACAACAGTAGACTGGATGGGCGGAAGCCAACGTCATCACGCCAGAAGGGTGTTGCGGCAATACGAAGGCGGGCACCTGATCTGCCGCCAGATAGTTGCTGGTCGCGAACTGTATCAATTCAGGCGTTGTTTGAGCCTCCTGCAGTAGTACCAGATGCGCTTCCTTACCAACCCCTTGTAATACGGACATCCAGTCTGCACGCTGTTGTTTAAATATATTCCATACCAGAATTTTTAGGTGGCCATCGGGCGTAAGCGGCGCGCCAGGAGGAAGCGCCTGGCCGAGATGAAGCATAGCTCCTGGAGGAAAGATCTGCTCAACAGGCTGTCCCGCGATATATCGCATTGAATAAGTTTTTTTTCGCACGTTATTGCCCGATTCCTTCCATATCCGTTGCACCTGTCTGTTATAGGGATTTCAGACCGGTGTTTCAATCGGTGTTCTTATATTGTCGGAATCATCGCGTGCTGATTATAGGGATTTCAGACCGTTGTTTCAATCGGTGTTCTTATATTGTCGGAATCATCGCGTGCTGATAAGAGTTTTTTTAACGCAAAAGAAAAAGCCCTGACTTTTCAGTTAGGGCTTATCTATAGGGTGGCGGTGCGGACGGGACTCGAACCCGCGACCCCCGGCGTGACAGGCCG
>JAUHTP010000031.1:0-38721 GCA_031332935.1 Candidatus Pantoea bathycoeliae
AGCCCACCATTAGTCAAAAATCAGTGTTGCAAAAATGGGGGGACCATCGATTTTTTTGTCCGCAATTCGGCAGCGCAGAGAGGCGAGCTATGGCTAACTCTTTATATCGAAAGCATATTATCTCAATTAACGATCTCAGCCGCGATGAGCTGGAGCTGGTGCTGCATACCGCCGCGCAGCTCAAGGCCCGCCCGCAGCCGGAGCTGCTGAAGCATAAGGTGATCGCCAGCTGCTTCTTTGAGGCCTCAACGCGCACGCGCCTGTCGTTTGAAACGGCGATTCATCGTCTCGGCGCGTCGGTGGTGGGCTTTGCTGACGGCAGCAATACCTCGCTCGGCAAAAAAGGCGAAACCCTAGCTGATACCATTTCCGTCATCGGCACCTACGTCGACGCCATTGTGATGCGTCATCCGCAAGAGGGTGCGGCGCGTCTTGCTACCGAATTCTCCGGCGGCGTACCGATCCTGAACGCGGGCGATGGGGCGAACCAGCATCCGACGCAAACGCTGCTCGATCTATTCACCATCCGCGAGACGCAAAGCCGTCTGGACAACCTGAGCATCGCGATGGTCGGCGATCTGAAATATGGCCGCACCGTGCACTCCCTGACGCAGGCGCTGGCGAAGTTCGACGGCAACCGCTTCTACTTTATCGCACCCGACGCGCTGGAGATGCCGGCTTATATTACCGATACGCTGGACGAGAGCGGCATTGTCTGGTCGCGCCACGACAATATTGATGAAGTGATCCCGCACGCCGACATGCTCTATATGACGCGCGTACAGAAAGAGCGTCTCGACCCGTCAGAGTACGCCAACGTGAAAGCGCAGTTTATCCTGCGCGCCGCAGACCTAGCTGAGGCGCGTGACAATATGAAGGTGCTGCACCCGCTGCCGCGCGTCGACGAGATCGCCACCGATGTGGATAAAACGCCTTACGCTTGGTATTTCCAGCAGGCCGGCAACGGCATTTACGCGCGTCAGGCTCTGCTGGCGCTGGTCCTCAATAGCGAACTGGATCTGAAGGAGCAATCGCCATGACGCATGACAACAAATTACAGGTAGAAGCGATTAAGCGCGGCACGGTTATCGACCACATTCCGGCGCAGGTTGGGTTTAAGCTGCTGTCGCTGTTCCGTCTGACCGAAACCGACCAGCGCATCACCATCGGCCTCAATCTGCCCTCTGGCGAGATGGGGCGCAAAGATCTGATCAAAATCGAGAACACCTTTCTCACCGAAGATCAGATCAACCAGCTGGCGGTTTACGCGCCGCACGCCACCGTCAATCGCATTGACGATTACGAAGTTGTGGCGAAGATCGCGCCCGCGCTGCCAGATCGCATTGAGCGTGTGCTGACCTGCCCTAACGGCAACTGCATTAGCCGCAGCGAGCCAGTTTTCTCCAGCTTCGCGGTAAAAAAGCGCGACAAAGAAGTGCTGCTGACCTGCAAATATTGCGAGAAAACCTTCGCCCATCACGTCGTACTCGGCCACTGGTAATCGCTTTGCCTCCCCTATAATGGGGCGATGTTTCTCGCCAGCGGCGGTCAGCCGCCGCTGCGTCACTCTTAAGGAGCAAGTATGTCTCGCGAAATCAATACGGAAAAAGCACCAGTAGCAATCGGTCCCTATGTGCAGGGCGTCGATCTAGGCAACATGATCATCACCTCCGGTCAGATCCCGGTCGATCCGGCTACCGGCGCGGTAGCGGACGATGTTTCTGCACAGGCGCGCCAGTCGTTGGAAAACGTTAAAGCGATCGTTGAGGCGGCGGGCTTGCAGGTAGGCGATATTGTGAAAACTACGGTTTTCGTTAAAGATCTTAACGACTTCGCAACCGTTAACGCGACCTACGAAGCCTTCTTCACCGAGCACAATGCCAGCTTCCCGGCACGCTCCTGTGTGGAAGTGACGCGTCTGCCGAAAGATGTGAAAATTGAGATTGAAGCAATCGCGCTGCGTCGCTGATTGTATTGCGCGCGCTGCCCGACAGCGCGCGTACAGCCACCCTTCTCTTCTTTGATCTAGGTCAACTCCACTGCGATTAAATCAACCTCTTGTCCATATGTAGTAGCTAAAATCTCTCTTGACACAATATGTAGCTAATGGAGAGAGCATGGCAAGAGTAGTAGTGAATCGCGACGGCTGTCGTTCTGCCTTTGACGCAGCAAGAATTGAGGCTGCCGTCGCGGCGGCGGCGAGCTCGGCACAGGTTAATGACAAAAACTGGTGCACCACGGTCGCACAGCGCGTCAGTTAAAAACTCGCCGACCGCGCCGAAGTCGATATTCGCGATATCCAGTTTGCGGTCGAAGAGACGCTGATGGGTGGCCCTTATCCGCAGCTGGCGCGCGCCTATATTGAATACCGCCACGATCGCGACGTCGCGCGCGAGCAGCGCGGCGAGATCCACTATCACGACCTCGACTATTCGCCCTTCTTTACCATGTTTAACTGCATGCTGATCGATTAAAAGGTATGCTCACTAACGGCTTTAAGATGGGCAATGCTGAGATCGAGCCGCCGAAATCGATTGCCACCGCGACGGCCGTGACCGCGCAGATCATTGCCCAAGTCGCCAGCCATATTTACGGCGGCACCACCATTAACCGCATCGACGAAGTGCTGGAACCCTTTGTGCTGCTTAGCATGGATAAACATCGTGCCGTGGCTGCTGAATGGCATATCGCCGATGGGGAAGCCTATGCACGGGCGCGCACGGAAAAAGAGTGCTACGACGCTTTCCAGTCGCTGGAGTATGAGGTCAACACGCTGCACACCGCTAACGGCCAGACGCCATTCGTCACCTTCGGCTTCGGACTCGGCACCAGCTGGGCGGCGCGCCTGATCCAGCAGTCGATCCTACGTAACCGCATCGCCGGGCTAGGGAAAAACCATAAAACCGCCGTATTTCCCAAGCTGGTGTTTGCCATCCGCGAAGGGATTAACCGTCGTCTAGGCGATGCCAACTATGAACTATGACATCAAGCAGCTGGTGCTGGAGTGCGCCAGCAAGCGCATGTACCCCGATATTCTTAACTACGATCAGGTCGTGAAAGTGACCGGCTCCTTTAAGACACCGATGGGCTGCCGCAGTTTTCTTGGCGTGTATGAGGAGAACGGCGTCGAAATCCATGATGTGCGTAATAACCTGGGCGTGATTAGCCTTCTTTCTCCGGTACGTTTGCGTTTGCGTTCGCCCAGCAGCAGCGAGGGGCGAATCAGCGTCAGGCGCGGCCAGCCCTGATGGCGCAGCGCGTTCTCCATTTCGCCTTTAACCCTGCTATAGAAAAAGGGCAATGGCGGTTCGCACCGTGTGCGCTCACCACTACCATCTGCTTCGCGCCCAGCCGATACCGTTTAAACCGGTATCCACCACTAGCGTATAGTCAGCGTGCAAAAACATCGCCTTGCTGCCTGCCTGTTTGCGCGTGGTTCCAAGGCAGCAAAATACGCTGTCAACCGCCAGCCTGAGCGGCCGCAGCACGTCGGTTAAATCGGCCTCAACCGGATTGACCACTTTTCTCATTGGCGGCAGCGGACGGCGCGTGGGTGCAATAATTTCATCGACGCGCGCGTCTTCTACCAGCAAGCGCAGCAGATGCAAGCCCACCAGCCCCGTTGCGCCGGTCAGTAATACTCGATGCATGCCGCCTCCTGCTAACCTGTTGCTGTTACTATAAAATATAGTCAGCTTTTGCCGTCTGCTTGCTTTTTCAGCACAAACAACCAAGCTTAACCTGTTCACCAAGATAGCGCATCGTGCGCAAACCATCATGAGGAGGAATAAATGAGCAAGAAGATTGCGGTGTTGATTACAGATGAATTTGAAGACTCAGAATTTACCTCACCGGCCGACGCTTATAAGCAAGCGTGCTTTGAGGTGGTGACTATTGAGAAAGAAGCGGGTAAAACCGTGACGGGCAAACAGGGTGAAGCGCAGGTGAAGATTGACCGCGCCATCGACGAGGTGAGCCCGGCTGAGTTCGACGCGCTGCTGCTGCCCGGCGGCCATTCGCCAGATTCACTGCGTAGTGATGACCGCTTTGTTGCCTTTACCAAAGAATTTGTTGCCAGTGGCAAACCGATTTTCGCTATCTGCCACGGCCCACAGCTGCTAATCAGCGCCAACGGCGTGCGCGGCCGCAAAATGACCTGTGTGAAGGCGATTGCTATCGACCTGCGCAATGCCGGAGCCGACTTCTATGATGAAGAAGTGATCGTGGATGACGACCGTCTCGTCACCAGCCGCACGCCAGAAGATTTGCCAGCCTTCAACCGCGAATCGCTGCGTATTTTGCAGGCATCATAATGCCCTCTTCCCTTTCCCTGCCGGGAAAGGGATTTACCTTTTTCGCGTCGCCAGACGATTTTCTTGCCGAATCCCAGCGCATTATCTGTCATCTTGACCTCATTCAGCCGGATCTCCCACAGCGGTGCAGAGACCTTGCGCGCCACCGGGAAGCGTTTCTGATAGATATTCCGCGCCTGCGTTTCCGCTTCACCGCTCAGCAAAGCGATTTCTCCGCGATACTGTACTCCTTTTATCAGCAGCACGGTTTTAGGCTGGCCGTTCACCGTGCCTGCCACCTGGGGATTCGCCTGTAGCAGCACGCCGTGGCGTGTGTCTGGTTCGGTCATCAGCCAGAACGCCATGCTTGCCTCATTGAACACGTAAAAACAGTTGGCGCACCAGAGATCGTCGTCCGTATAGCAACAGAGAGAAAGCACATGCTGTTTTTTCAGGTAACGTACCAGATGGGAATGGTCAGACACGCTGTATTGCTCCATGCAAAAATCGCCGGACAGCCGCCGCGTCGCGGGCGCGCTACACTGCCCGGCAGTTAAATTTCAGGGATTCATATGATGAACGAGGGCTGGCAGCTTTGTACAGACCGCCGCAGGCGTGCTCTACACCGGCATCTCTACCGATGTGAAGCGGCGTGTAGAGCAGCATCAGAGCGGACGCGGCGCGCGTGCTTTGCGCGGCAGAGGCCCGCTGGCGCTGGTCTATCGCTGCGACGCTGGCGATCGCGCTGAGACGTCGCGCCTGGAGTACCGGGTTAAGCAGCTCAGCCGCCAGCAAAAGCTGCGGCTGGTCGCGCATCAGCCCGGCTGCCTTGAGAGCTGGCTTAATCAAAACGGCTGAAAGGCTCTGCAAAATCTACCTGACCTTCTGCGCCCGCAAAGGCGTCATCCGCCAGACGATAAACCTGGAATGCTGCCTCGGTGCCCTGCTAGCGGCAGTGCACCGCGTGGCGCGCAGCTGGTTCGAATCCGAAACGGTTGAAGTAAGCGGGATCGCCTAACACCACTACCGCGCTATAGCCAAATTCGTTCAGCGTATCGAGTCCGGCGTAGATCAGCTGGTCACCGATTTTCTGCCCGCGTACGCTTTCATCCACCGCCAGCGGTGCCAAGCCAGGCCGACCCAGTTACGATCTTCGCCCTGTAACATCACCGGGCTAAATGCGGCGTAGCCCAGCACCTGGCCTTCGTCGTCAGTTGCCACTACGCCCAGCGTTAACAGCCCATCTTCCCGCAGTTGCTGAACCAGTTCGGCTTCCGCTTTAGTCTTGAAGCTGCGTCTTAACAAACTGTCGATGCTTGCCGCGTCGACCCCTATTTCTGTGCGAATTAACATACACTCTCCGCGCGCGCCTGTGCGGCCTTCGCGTCCTGTTTTATTCCTGCTTCAACAAACGCAGCCAGTTGCTGCAGTCCCGTGCGCAACGCCGTGGGCATGGCCTCAAGCTCCAGAGCATCCATCAGGTTTTTCACCTCCATTCCCAGCTCTGTGTCGCCTTTGATCACCAGACGACGCTGGAAAAACAACATATCGGGATCCGCTTTGCGGGCGGCGACCAACAGCAGATCTTTGGCATTGCCGCGAAACCAGACGTCGGCTTCCGCATCCTGCACAACCTTGAGCTGGCCATCTTCAATGGTGGTAATCCAGCGTAAACTGACATCTGCGATCTCAATACCCAGATGACGCGCCTGCAGAAAGTCTAACTCACCTTCCGCTAAAGCATGGCGAAATTGCCAGTTTAGGAGTTGTTTCAGAAAAGCCCTTTTAATCGGGAATGGGGTGAGTGAAATCGGTAACGACAGGATTTTTAGACCTTTTTTCACTAACTCAGCACGGAACTGTTCGAACACGGGCGTCTCTCCCTTCAGAAAATTTCAGGTATATTGCCATATCCGCCAGGGCGCGCCGCAGCTTGGATCAATAATTTTACTGCTCTGTCAGATGAAATTTCCGCCATCTGCGTCACCAACTGGCGATTCACTGCCTCAAATCAACATTTATCGCCAGCCGCTTGCCTAGACTCGACGCCTTCTCCCGTCGACGAGGAATCATTATGGAACGGCTGTGTCCGGCCGGGAATTTACCCGCCGTGCGTTCAGCGGTAGAGAATGGTGCTGATGCGGTGTATGTCGGACTGAAAGATGACACCAACGCGCGCCACTTTGCCGGACTGAACTTTACCGACAAGAAGCTGCTGGAAGTGGCACGCTATCTGCACCAGCATCGCCGTAAATTACATGTCGCTATAAATACCTTTGCCCATCCTGACGGTATGGACCGCTGGCAGCGCGCCATTGATGTGGCAGCGCAAAACGGCGCGGATGCGCTGATTCTTGCCGATGTCGCCACGCTGGAGTATGCGGCGCGGCGCTATCCGGAGGTGGAGCGCCATCTGTCAGTGCAGGCCTCAGCCACTAACCTCGAAGCGGTGCGCTTCTACCATCGTCACTTCTCGCTGAGCCGCGTGGTGCTACCACGTGTGCTGTCGCTGCATCAGGTTAAACAGCTGGCGCGCGAAACGCCGGTGCAGCTCGAAGTGTTTGCCTTTGGCAGCCTGTGCATCATGGCGGAAGGCCGCTGCTATCTCTCCTCCTGGCTGACCGGCGAGTCGCCCAATAGCGCGGGTGCCTGCTCGCCGGCCAAGTTTGTACGCTGGCAGCAAACGCCCAACGGCATGGAGTCGCGCCTTAACGATGTGTTTATTGACCGCTATGCGCCAGACGAAAGCGCAGGCTATCCCACGCTGTGCAAAGGACGCTATCATGTCGAAGGCCAGCGCTATCACGTACTGGAGGAGCCCACCAGCCTCAATACGCTGACGCTGCTGCCGGATCTGCTGCGCGCAGGTGGCGCGCGTCTGGCGTCAGGCAATTGACCGCTATAAAAGCGCGCCAGAGAATTTTGCGGTTACCGACGCGTGGATGGCAGCACTGGATGAGCTGTCGGAAGGCTCGCAAACCACGCTTGATGCTTATCATCGTGAATAGCAGTAAGGAGAACAGGATGCAATATGCCATCGGCCCTGTGCTGTGGTACTGGCCAACAGAACAGCTGGCAGCGTTTTATCAGCAGGCCGCCAGTAGTAGCAGATATCGTCTACCTCTGCGAAGCGGTGTGCAGTAAACGGCGCGCCACCTCTTATCAACGCTGGATGGAACTGGCACGCGAACTGGCAGGCAGCGGCAAGCAGGTCGTGCTGAGCACGCTGGCGCTGCTGCAATCGCCTTCGGAGCTGAAAGAGCTGAAACGCTACGTCGACAACGGTGAGTTCCTGATTGAGGCGAACGACTTTGGCACTGTGAATATGGTGGCCGAACGGAAGCTGCCGTTTGTCGAAGGGCCTACGCTCAACATGTATGACGTTGAAACGCTGCATGTGCTGGTGAAAGAAGGCATGACTCGCTGGTGCATGCCGGTTGAGATGTCGCGCGACTGGCTGCTACAGCTGTTACAGCAGAGCGAGACGCGCGGCATTCGCAGCCAGTTTAAGGTGGAGGTGCTGAGCTATGGTTACCTGCCGCTGGCGCTGTCGGCACGCTGCTTTACCGCGCGCGCCGAACATCGCGCCAAAGATGACTGTCAGACCTGCTGTATCAACTACCCTAACGGCCGTCGCGTTCATTCACAGGAAGGCCAGCAGGTGTTTCGCTGAACGGTATTCAGACCATGAGCGGCTACTGCTATAACCTCGGCAATGATTTAGCGGGTATGCAGCGCTGGGTCGATGTTTTGCGTTTGTCGCCGCAAAGTAGCGAGACGCGGAGCGAAATCGCCTGCTTCCGCGCCAATGAAACGGGTCATGCACCATTAATGGTGGCCCGAGGTAATGACTGTAACGGCTACTGGCTTAAAGTCGCTGGCATGACGCTGGCTTCATCATCCTGAAAGGCACATACAGGCTAGCCGCCTGCCGTTGTTAGCAGTTTTAATATGGGCATTATTACGTAATACTGGTTGGTACAGTTCAATCGTCACCTGCGCCATACCCAACTGGAGTGCCCATGTCTGAGAAAAAAAACCTTCGTCTTTCTGTGCTGGATCTGGCACCGATTCCCCAAGGCTGAACCGCGCGCGATGCCTCCCATACCTCGCTGGCGAGCCGATCGATTTTGAGCGGCTAGTGGAAGTTCTCGCGTAGCTAGCGCGCCGCGCGGGCCACCTTGTTACCTGGCAGCTCCGCCAGCGCCATATTGAGAATGCGTCCGCCTTCCGGTCCGGTCAGCAGACGATAAAAGATCTCCTGTCCAAATAAGAGGTGCGAGCGCAGCAATATCCTGCGGCTGATCCAGCAGGCGAATCAGGCGGATCCCCATCCACCAGCAGCGGCGAGACCTTGTGCGCGGCGATACCGCGCTCGATGCGCACTTCCGTTTGCGCTGCCGTAAGCGGAAAAGTATCAAGATAGTGCATCAGCCGTGATTCATTGATAGAGATGCCGATACCAAGATTTGGCTCCTCCGGCGTCACGACCGTCACGCAGGAGCGCACCGGCATATCCATGGTCACCAGCAGCAAATCACTGGGACCGTAATGAATCACCTCTTCGCTCATACGCAGCGCTTTTCCGCCCTGCGCCACCAGTGCAAAGCTGGCCCATTGAGCATGATAAGTGGGTTCGAAAGGGCGTGAACTGCGGCCCCAAAAGAGAAAATCAATGGCGCTTTCGTGGCGGCCATCTTCCGCAGCATGACGAGCAATAAGCTGTGCTAGATGCTGTAACTGCGCCGGTTGCGCCATATCTTTTCTCCTCTACGCCCGCCAGTGATGGGTTTCCAGTATGTTACCTGAACCACTCTACAACGCAGCCGTCTTGCGGCCAGATTTGCAGGATCGTGCAAGAGACTTGCAGGATTGCGCTACCGCCCAACCAGCCTGGAAGCGCATATTTTGCACACGCGAGAATCAAGTGGAGAGACGATATGAAAGCACTTGAAGGAAAAATTGCGCTGGTAACGGGGGGTTCGAAAGGGATCGGTGCGGCGATTGCAACGACCTATGCCGCGGCTGGCGCGCGCGTGGTGGTCAACTATCGGCAGGACGAGGTCGGTGCGGCAGATGTGGTACGCTTATTCGATACTACGCAGGCGCATTTCGGCGTGCCGGATATTGTGGTGAATAATGCTGGCCAGTTTCATTACGGTGCGTTTAGCGACCTGAGCCTGCTTGAAATGCAGCAGCAGCTCAATGTGAATGTGCTGGGCACGCTGCTGGTTTGCCAGCAGGCGGCGCAGCGTTTTCCCACACACGGCGGCTGCATTATTAATCTGAGCGCGCTTGATAGTCAGCACAGTACGCCAGGCTCCGTACTCTGGGCAACCACACCAAAGGCGCAATTGATACGCTGACGCAAGGGCTGGCACGTGAACTGGGGCCGCGCAATATCCGCGTCAATGCGCTAGCACCCGGCATTATCATGAAAGAAGGTTTACTGGCCGCGAAAAAGCTCAATCCACAGCTTAAAGCACAGCTGCTGGCGGCGACACCGCTGGGACGCTTTGGACTACCGGAAGACGTGGCGCAGGTGGCGCTGTTTCTGGCCTCAGAGGAAGCTGCCTATGTTAGCGGCGAACGCATATTGATTGCTGGCAGCGCATAAGGCAAAAAAAGGAAGCCCGGAGGCTTCCCTTTTTATTTATCAGCATGGCCGATGATTAGAACTCGCGACGACGCGGTGCAGCTGCACCACCCTCTTCGCGACGCGGACCGCGACCGCCTTCACGGCTGAAGCTGCCACGTCCGCCTTCACGGTTGCCGCCGCCACTACGCTCGCCGCCGAAATCACGGCCGCCGCCACTACGCTCGCCGCCGAAATCACGGCCACCGCCACGACGTTCGCCGCGTGCTTCGCTCTGCGGCTGTGCATCGCCCAGCAGCTGCATATTCATCGGCTTGTTGAGAATACGCGTGCGGGTGAAGTGCTGCAGGATATCGCCCGGCATACCTTTCGGCAGTTCGATCGTTGAGTGGGTACTGAACAGCTTGATGTTACCGATGTAACGGCTGCTGATGTCGCCTTCGTTAGCGATAGCGCCAACGATATGACGCACTTCAACGCCGTCATCGCGGCCCACTTCGATGCGATACAGTTCCATTTCGCCAACGTCACGACGCGGACGATCGCCGCCTTCGCGGTTGTCACGTGCTTCACGAGGCGCGCGACGGTCATCACGACGATCGTTACGATCGCGGAACTCACGACGCTGCGGACGCGGTGCATCCGGCTGTACGAGCAGCGGACGTTCGCCCTGTGCCATTTTCAGCAGCGCAGCGGCCAGCGTTTCCATATCCAGCTCGTCTTCGCCCTGCGGAGAGAGTTTCTCTAGCAGTGCACGGTACTGGTCCAGATCGCTGCTTTCCAGCTGCAGCTGTACGCGGCCAGCAAATTTTTCCAGACGACGAGTGCTCAGCAACTCTGCATTCGGCAGCTCAACTTCTGGAATGGTCAGCTTCATGGTGCGCTCAATATTGCGCAGCAGACGACGCTCACGGTTCTCAACGAACAGAATCGCACGACCCGCACGGCCAGCACGGCCAGTACGGCCGATACGGTGTACGTAAGACTCAGCATCCAGCGGGATGTCATAGTTAACAACCAGGCTGATGCGCTCAACGTCTAGACCACGCGCCGCAACGTCGGTAGCGATCAGGATATCAAGGCGGCCATCTTTCAGACGCTCCAGAGTCTGCTCACGCAGCGCCTGGTTCATGTCGCCGTTCAGCGCGGCGCTGTTGTAACCGCTACGATCCAGCGCTTCAGCCACTTCCAGCGTAGAGTTTTTAGTACGCACGAAGATGATCGCAGCATCGAAGTCTTCTGCTTCGAGGAAACGCACCAGTGCGTCAGTTTTACGACCGTACGCCGTCCAATAAGACTGGCTGATGTCCGGGCGCGTAGTGATGCTGGACTGAATACGTACTTCCTGCGGATGTTTCATGAAACGCTTGGTGATACGACGAATCGCTTCCGGCATGGTGGCTGAGAACAGCGCGGTCTGATGACCTTCCGGAATCTGCGCCATGATGGTTTCAACGTCTTCGATGAAGCCCATACGCAGCATTTCGTCCGCTTCGTCCAGCACCAGACCACGCAGGTTGGAGAGATCCAGCGTACCGCGTTTCAGGTGGTCGAGCAAACGACCCGGGGTGCCCACCACGATTTGCGGGCCCTGACGCAGCGCCCGCAGCTGCACGTCATAGCGTTGACCACCGTACAGGGCAACGACGTTAACGCCACACATATGTTTAGAGAATTCAATCATTGCTTCTGCAACCTGAACCGCCAGTTCGCGGGTCGGTGCCAGCACCAGAATCTGCGGTGCACGCAGAGAAGGATCAATGTTGTTTAACAGCGGCAGCGAGAACGCCGCCGTTTTACCACTACCGGTCTGCGCCATGCCCAGAACATCACGGCCCGCCAGCAGGTGAGGAATACACTCAGCCTGTATCGGAGAAGGCTTAACATAGCCCATGCCGTTCAGTGATTCGAGGATGTCGGCGTTCAGGCCCAGATCAACAAAAGTGGTTTGGATATCAGTCATGTAGTACACGTGCCTCTTAGATTGCGGCGGCCAGTCTACATAACTCGTCGTGAAAATTTTCAGTCATTTTCATCAAAAAGTGTGAACCGGCTCAAATTAGAAGTTTTGACGAATAGAAAAGCCCTCATCCTGAAGATGATGACTTTACAAGTGTAACAGGCAATAAAAGTTCGTCAGCTATTGCTGGTCAGATTCTGATAAATCGTCTTGTATCTGGCCGAGTTGCGCCAGTTCCAACAATCCGTATCGGTGTTCAACAAAGTTGTTGACGTTGTTGGCTACCGCCAGTTTGAACAGCGCTTTCGCGTTGTCCTTTTCCCCCAGACTTAGGTAGTGCTTACCTAAATAGAAGTTGGTTTCACTGAGATGTTCAGCGAGCGAGGTGTTATCCGTTGCGTCTGCCTTGAGACGTTCCATCAGCGTACTTTCACTGATGTCGCCAAGGTAGAATTCGACAATGTTCCATCCCCATTGATCACGGGCCGCTTTGTCGTAACGCTGCTGCAGCGCAACTTTTGCCTTATCAGCATCCATCTCGCTTTCGTCGAGGTAGAGCCACAGGCTGCGGAAAGGATCGTCTTGATAAAACGCCAGCAGATCATCTTGCGCTAACTTGTATCGACCGCCGTAATAGAGGGCGATACCACGGTTTAAATGCGCATAGTTGTAAGTTGGATCAAGCTCAAGTACAGAATCAAACGCTTCATAGGCAGCATCAAAATTGCCTGCCTGCGTTAAATATATGCCGAGATAATTAAACACTTCCGGCATATCAGGTCTTATAGACAGCGCTTGCGAGAAATCGTTCCGCGCCAGTGCCCTCAGACCGAGACTATCATACAACACTCCGCGCTCATATAACAGCTGTGCGCGTTCATCATCGGTAAGGGCGCGACTTGCAAGAATTTGTTCCATGCGTGCCAGAATCACTTCCTGCTGCAGTGTGGGCTGTAAAGGTACTGCAAGAACTTCGTTCTTACGCCAATTGGAATTGCTGCATCCTACCAGCGTGATAGCTGTCGCAACAAAACACCAGCGCAAAAAAGGCTTCATTTCCCACTCCCGAATACAAACATTAGGATAACGCTCCTGTCATCCGGCTGCTGTGCACAAGGATTCCTGCCCTCGCGATGACACAAATGCCTCTCCATCCATTCGAATCAGGAGAGGCAAACAGGAAATTACTCTGCGTCTGGCGCGTTGGTTACGGCAGTTTCTTCAGCTTGGGGCTTAGATTCTGTGCTTCTTTGATGCTCAGACGGACGCGGCCCTGACGGTCCACTTCCAGCACTTTAACCGGTACTTCCTGACCCATCTGCAGGTAATCAGTCACTTTCTCTACGCGTTTGTCTGCGATCTGAGAAATGTGCACAAGACCTTCTTTGCCGCCGCTAATGGCAACAAAGGCACCGAAGTCAACGATACGGGTGACTTTACCAGAGTAGATAAGGCCTACTTCGATTTCAGCGGTAATTTCTTCGATGCGACGGATCGCCTCTTTCGCTTTCAGACCGTCGGTGGCCGCAATTTTCACGGTGCCGTCGTCTTCGATTTCGATAGTAGTGCCGGTCTCTTCGGTCAGCGCACGAATGACAAAACCGCCTTTACCGATCACATCTTTGATCTTGTCTGAATTGATCTTGATGGTATAAATGCGCGGTGCGAACTCAGAGATCTCCTGACGCGGCGTGCTGATAGCCTGCTCCATCACGCCCAGAATGTGCAGACGTGCACCTTTGGCCTGATTCAGCGCAACCTGCATGATTTCGCGAGTGATGCCTTCGATCTTAATGTCCATCTGCAGCGCGGTGATACCTTCACGGCTACCAGCTACTTTGAAGTCCATATCGCCGAGGTGATCTTCGTCGCCGATGATGTCAGACAGTACCACGAACTTCTCATCTTCTTTCACCAGACCCATCGCGATACCCGCAACGGCGGCTTTGATCGGCACGCCCGCATCCATCAGCGCCAGAGAAGCACCACAGACAGAAGCCATAGAAGAAGAGCCGTTAGATTCGGTGATTTCAGATACAACACGTACTGTGTACGGGAAATCTTCCTGCTTCGGCATCACTGCCAGCACGCCGCGCTTCGCCAGACGGCCGTGACCGATTTCACGACGCTTGGGCGAACCGACCATACCGGTCTCACCTACGGAGTACGGAGGGAAGTTGTAGTGGAACAGGAAGCTGTCGGTACGTTCGCCCATCAGCTCATCTAGGTTCTGTGCATCACGTGCAGTACCCAGCGTCGCGGCAACCAGCGCCTGCGTTTCGCCACGGGTAAACAGAGACGAGCCGTGAGTACGCGGCAGTACGCCGGTACGCACGTCCAGACCACGGATCATATCTTTTTCACGGCCATCGATACGCGGTTCGCCGTTCAGAATACGGGTACGCACCACGTTTTTTTCTAGGCTGTGTACGATCTCGCCGATTTCAGCGTCATCCAGCGTCTCATCTTCCGCCAGCAGCGCAGCGATGGTTTCGTCTTTAATAACGCCAACCTGGGCATAACGCTCTTGCTTGTCGGTAATGCGGTAAGCCTCGCTGATGCGTGCTTCAGCCAGTGCAGTAACGCGTGCGATCAGTGCATCGTTAGCGGCTTCCGGCTGCCAGTCCCAGCGCGGTTTGCCCGCTTCTGCAACCAGAGAATTGATGTTATCAATGACAACCTGCTGCTGCTCGTGGCCAAAGACCACTGCGCCCAGCATCTGATCTTCGGTCAGGATGTCTGCTTCAGATTCAACCATCAGTACTGCGTTTTGCGTACCTGCAACCACCAGATCCAGACGAGACGGTTTGATTTCGTCAGCGGTCGGGTTCAGTACATACTGGTCGTTGATATAACCGACGCGCGCTGCGCCGATTGGGCCGTTGAACGGAATGCCTGACAGCGACAGCGCTGCAGACGCACCAATCATGGCAACAATGTCTGGGTTAACCTGTGGGTTAACAGAGACAACGGTCGCGATAACCTGCACTTCGTTAACGAAGCCTTCCGGAAACAGCGGACGAACCGGGCGGTCAATCAGACGCGCAATCAGGGTTTCGCCTTCGCTTGGACGGCCTTCACGACGGAAGAAGCTGCCCGGGATACGACCGGCAGCGTAGGTACGCTCCTGGTAGTTAACGGTCAGCGGGAAGAAGTCCTGACCTGCTTTCGCTTTTTTCTGACCAACAACGGTAACAAATACGGCGGTGTCGTCCATGCTAACCATTACGGCTGCGTTGGCCTGGCGCGCCATCATGCCGGTTTCCAGCGTGACGGTATGCTGACCATATTGGAATTGACGTACGATCGGGTTCAGCAAGATGAATTCCTTAACTTCGGGGCAGCGCCTTTCTGGCGTGCCATGGATTACCGATCTTCAGTTGCATCCTCGCGACTAATGACAACCTTTAACCGAATCTGCGGTAAAGCCTCTCATTAGCCGCGCGAACCTCTGCAAACGAAGATCACTCACAGCAACAATACATGAGTTTGGTCCGGATTGCTGCGCATTGCTCGAAAAAAGGGGGCCATAAAGGCCCCCTTTTCGTGAAACTCGCACGAATCTGATCACAAGACGCGTTTTTCTGCAGGTTGCCTGCACTACGTCTTTGATCAGATTATTCAGACTTAGCGACGCAGACCCAAGCTTTCGATCAGGCTGGTGTAGCAAGCAACGTCTTTACGCTTCAGGTAGTCCAGCAGCTTACGACGCTGAGATACCATGCGCAGCAGACCGCGACGGCTGTGGTGGTCTTTTTTGTGCTCAGAGAAGTGACCCTGCAGGTGGTTAATCTGAGCAGTCAGCAGTGCAACCTGAACTTCAGTTGAGCCGCTGTCGTTAGCACCACGACCGTATTTAGCAACGATCTCTGCTTTAGCTTCTACGCTTAGAGACATAATAAACTCCAGTAATAAAATAATGTATGGGTGCCGATCTCTAATTCAGCTACCCGCTTTAAAGCCGCGCTATTCTACTCTTCTCTTCGCCCGATTGCAACGCAAATGCGTCGTAACCCGTAACGCTAAGCAGAGGTTACGCGGGGAACTCTACCACCAGACGACGCGGCGCAACGCGCCCATCATCGGCGATTTCGGCCATGCCGATAAATTTACGCTCATCACCTTCGGTGACGCGAACCAGTCCCTGCTGCGGCACATCCGCCGCCTGAACCGGCATCCCCTGCTTGAAAAAGGCTGCCAAGGACGACGGCAGATTCACCACCGGAAAATCTTCTGACGGGCTATCCATTGGCAGTAGCAGAGCGTCGAGCGGCGCGTAATCGGGTGTTTCCGCCGTGTTTACCGTTGCCGCCAGCGCCTGGAGCTGTTCCAGCGTCATCATCTTTTCGATCGGATAGCGGGCCACTTGTAAGCGGCGCAGCATGATCACATGTGCACCACAGCCAAGCTTTTCACCCAAATCGTCGATAATGGTGCGGATATAGGTGCCCTTGGAAACCTGAATTTCCAGTTCCAGCCCATTGCCTTCCCAGCGGATAAACTGCAGCTCAAACACCGTAATCGGACGCGCTTCACGCGGGACGGTGATCCCTTTACGCGCGTACTCATACAGCTTGCGGCCCTGATATTTTAGCGCCGAAAACATCGTCGGCACCTGCATCGTGTCGCCGCGAAAACTCTCCAGCGCCGCATCAAGCTCGTGCTGGCTGAAGATCACCGGACGGGTTTCAATGAGATTGCCATCGGCGTCAGAGGTATCGGTGCGCTCGCCAAGGCGGGCGATAACGCGATAGCGCTTATCTGAGTCGAGCAGATACTGGGAAAATTTAGTCGCTTCACCGAGGCAGATCGGCAGCATGCCGGTTGCCAGCGGATCGAGCGCGCCGGTGTGGCCCGCTTTATTGGCGTTAAACAGGCGCTTAACTTTTTGCAGCACATCGTTGGACGACGCGCCCTGCTGCTTATCCAGCAGAAACACGCCGTGGACGTCGCGACCGCGACGACGAGGACGACTCATCAGTCCTCCTTGTCATCTTCCATCAGGTTTTCCCCGCGACGCTCAACATCGTTCCTGATCACGTTAGAAACCAGGTTCGACATGCGCATACCTTCAATCAGCGAGTTGTCGTAGAAGAAGGTCAGCTCCGGCACAATGCGCAGACGCATTGCCTTGCCGAGCAAAATACGGATGTAGCCAGACGCCTCTTTCAGCGCCTTCAGGCCGTTTTTCACCGCATCCTTATCCTGATCGTTGAGGAAGGTGACAAATACTTTGGCATAAGCGAGATCGCGCGACACTTCCACGCCGGATACCGTTACCATCATGCCGAGACGCGGATCTTTAATCTCACGCTGCAGAATGATGGCGATCTCTTTTTGCAGCTCCTGCGACACGCGCTGAGGACGGCCAAATTCTTTCGCCATAATCATCTCTCCAAAATAATTCGGGAGGCCAATGTCCTCCCGAATTGCAACCCATCGTTTAATGCTTAGTCGATGGTGCGCTTAACTTCAATCACTTCGAACACTTCGATCATATCGCCAACGCGAACGTCGTTGTAGTTCTTCACGCCGATACCACACTCCATGCCGTTACGCACTTCGTTGACGTCATCTTTGAAGCGACGCAGAGATTCCAGCTCGCCTTCATAGATAACCACGTTGTCGCGCAGAACGCGGATCGGGTTGTGACGCTTGATGTTGCCTTCGGTGACCATACAGCCAGCGATCGCGCCGAATTTCGGTGATTTGAACACGTCACGCACTTCAGCCAGACCGATAATCTGCTGTTTGAATTCCGGAGCCAGCATACCGCTCATCGCTGCTTTCACTTCGTCAATCAGGTTATAGATGACGGAGTAGTAACGCAGGTCAACGCTTTCAGTATCAATGACGCGACGCGCAGAGACATCGGCACGCACGTTAAAGCCAAGGATAATGGCGTTGGACGCTGCAGCCAGCGTGGCGTCGGTTTCGGTGATACCACCTACGCCCGAACCGATAATATTCACCTTCACTTCGTCGGTGGAGAGTTTCAGCAGCGAGTCGGAGATCGCTTCCACAGAACCCTGTACATCGGACTTCAGGACGATATTCAGCTCGGAAACTTCGCCTTCGGTCATATTGGCGAACATGTTTTCCAGCTTTGCCTTTTGCTGACGCGCCAGCTTCACTTCACGGAATTTGCCCTGACGGTAGAAAGCAACTTCACGCGCTTTCTTCTCATCACGTACGACGGTCGCTTCATCACCCGCTGCTGGCACGCCAGACAGGCCGAGGATTTCCACAGGAATGGACGGACCCGCTTCCATAACTTCGCGACCCAGTTCGTTACGCATCGCACGCACACGGCCATATTCAAAACCGCACAGTACGATGTCGCCTTTGTTCAGCGTACCTTCGCGTACCAGCACGGTAGCAACCGGACCACGGCCTTTATCTAGGAAGGATTCGATCACAACGCCGCTCGCCATACCTTCGCGGATAGCGGTCAGTTCCAGAACTTCCGCCTGCAGCAGGATAACGTTCAGCAGGTCGTCAATACCGGTACCTGCTTTCGCAGAGACGTTAACGAACATGTTTTCGCCGCCCCACTCTTCCGGGATGATGCCGTACTGCGTCAGCTCGTTCTTAACACGATCCGGATCGGCTTCTGGCTTGTCGATTTTGTTAACTGCAACCACAACCGGCACACCAGCCGCTTTCGCGTGCTGGATAGCTTCGATGGTCTGTGGCATCACGCCGTCGTCAGCAGCTACCACAAGGATAACGATATCTGTCGCCTGCGCACCACGTGCACGCATTGCGGTAAACGCGGCGTGGCCCGGGGTATCCAGGACGGTGATCATGCCGTTGTCAGTTTCGACGTGGTATGCACCGATGTGCTGAGTAATACCGCCCGCTTCGCCAGAGGCGACTTTGGTCGAACGGATATAGTCCAGCAGTGAGGTTTTACCGTGGTCAACGTGACCCATGATGGTCACGACCGGCGCGCGGGATTCCTGCGCAGCATCGGTATCGCGATCGCTCATTACCGCTTCTTCCAGCTCGTTCTCGCGGCGCAGGATCACTTTGTGACCCATCTCTTCCGCGACCAGCTGGGCAGTTTCCTGATCGATAACCTGGTTGATGGTCGCCATTGCGCCCATCTTCATCATCGCTTTGATGACCTGTGAACCTTTCACGGCCATTTTGTTAGCCAGTTCGGCTACGGTGATGGTTTCGCCAATGATGACGTCACGGTTAACAACCTGAGCAGGTTTGTTGAAGCCTTGCTGCAGAGCGCTTGGCTTGCGGTGTTTACCACCTTTGCCGCCGCGAACCTGCGCACGCGCTTCTTCACGATCGGTTTTGGCTTCAGAATGTTTATTGCCTTTCTTCGCCGGACGCGCCGCTTTAGCGGTGGTACGTGCACGTGCGCGACCTGCTTCTACCTGGCGGTCATTTTCGTCTTCTGCTTGGCGGGCATGAGTCGAGGTAGTGACGTGATAGTCGCCTTTATCCTCTTCCTCAGGTTTCTCCCACTCAGCCGATTTCTCTTCGGCCAGACGGCGCGCTTCTTCAGCTACGCGGCGAGCGTCTTCTTCCAGCTTGCGGCGCGCTTCTTCTTCTGCTTTACGCTTCAGTTCAGCCGCTTCCGCTTCGCGACGGGCTTTATCAGACTGCGCAGCCTTGGTCATATCGTCGGTTTGATGATTCGTCACTTTTTCTTTTTCCGCTGCTTCACGCTTTGCCTTTTCAGCGGCTTCGCGCTTGGCTTTCTCTTCGGCTTCACGTTGCGCTTTTTCTTCAGCTTCGCGACGGGCTTGTTCTTCAGCCTCGCGTTGCGCCTTTTCTTCCACTTCACGCTGAGCCTGGGCTTTTGCTTCTGCCTGTTCAGCTTCTGCATCACCTTTTACATAGGTGCGCTTTTTGCGGACTTCGATTTGCACCGATTTACTTTTCCCACCGATGCCTAGGATATTCAAGGTACTGCGTGTCTTACGCTGCAATGTTAACTGGCTTGAGCCGGTCTGACCATGCTCGCGATTGAGGTGAGACAGTAAAGTTTCTTTCTCTTGCTGCGTGACCGCGTCGTTCTCCGACTTGCGGATCCCTGCGTCAGCAAATTGCTGAACCAGGCGATCGACCGGGGTCTGAATCTCTGCGGCCAGCGATTTTACGGTTACATCTGTCATGCTGTTCCTTCCTGTTATTACGCGTCATCGCCGAACCAGCAGATATTTCGCGCGGCCATAATCAGCGCGCCGGCTTGCTCATCATTCAGCCCTTCAATATCTGTCAGGTCGTCAACACCTTGCTCGGCGAGCTCTTCCAGCGTGCAAACGCCTTTCGCTGCCAGGCGGTACGCCAGCGTACGATCGAGGCCATCGAGATTCAGAAGATCCTCAGCAGGCTCCTGATTTCCACGGCTCTCTTCTTTCGCCAGCGCCAAGGTGGTTAACGCATTTTTGGCTCGTTCACGCAGGGCCTCTACGGTCTCTTCATCCAGACCATCAACGTCCAGCAGCTCGTTGATTGGCACGTATGCCAGCTCTTCCAGCGAAGAGAAGCCCTCTTCCACCAGTACGGTGGCGAACTCTTCGTCGATGTCGAGATGTTTAGTAAACATATCAATAGCAGCATGCGCTTCGGCCTGGTGTTTCGCCTGCAGATCATCGACGGTCATCATGTTCAGCTCCCAACCGCTCAGCTGGGAAGCCAGACGCACGTTTTGGCCGTTACGGCCAATCGCCTGAGCCAGATTGCCGGCTTCAACAGCGATATCCATAGTGTGGTTATCTTCATCAACCACAATTGACGCCACGTCGGCCGGAGCCATGGCGTTAATAACAAACTGCGCCGGATTATCGTCCCACAGCACGATATCGATACGTTCTCCGCCCAGCTCGCTTGATACTGCCTGGACGCGCGCGCCGCGCATACCGACACAAGCGCCGACCGGATCGATACGTTTGTCATTGGTTTTCACCGCGATTTTAGCGCGTGAGCCCGGATCGCGAGCCGCCGCTTTAATCTCGATGACTTCTTCGCCAATTTCCGGCACTTCAATGCGGAACAGTTCGATCAGCATTTCTGGTTTGGAACGGGTCAGGAACAGCTGCGCGCCACGTGCTTCCGGACGTACGGCATACAGTACGCCGCGAAGACGGTCGCCCGGACGGAAGTTTTCACGCGGCAGCATATCTTCACGCAAAATTACCGCTTCGGCGTTGCTGCCGAGATCCACGGTAATGTTGTCGCGATTCACTTTCTTCACCACACCAGTGATGATATCGCCTTCGTGTTGACGGAACTGATCGACCACCATCGCACGCTCAGCTTCGCGCACTTTCTGCACGATAACCTGTTTCGCAGTTTGGGTGGTGATACGGTCAAAGGTGACCGATTCGATCAGGTCTTCAACATATTCGCCCAGATTGAACGCTTCATCCTCAAAGCGGGCTGCTTCCAGTGTGATCTCGCGCGTCGGCTGCGTGACTTCTTCTACGATTTCCCAACGACGGAAAGTATCGAAGTCGCCGCTTTTGCGATCGATGCTGACGCGAACGTCAATCTCTTGCTCGTACTTCTTCTTTGTTGCAGTTGCCAGCGCGCTCTCCAGCGCTTCGAAGATTTTCTCACGCGGTAGGGCTTTTTCGTTAGAAACGGCTTCTACAACAGCTAAGATCTCTTTGTTCATCCTGGTTAGCCTTAATCCGGACTTTTAAAAGTGGGGGACAGGTTCGCTTTCTGAATATTACTCAGCGCGAACACCTCATCTTTACCCTCAACGGTCACCGTCACCATCTCGCCTTCGACCGACTTGATGATGCCCTGCCATTTGCGGCGGTTTTGTACCGCCATGCGCAGGACCAGACTCACTTCTTCGCCCGTGAACCGCACATAGTGTTCTGCGGTAAACATAGGACGATCCAGTCCCGGTGAGGATACTTCAAGGTTGTAAGCCACGGTGATGGGATCTTCCACATCAAACACCGCGCTTGCCTGGTGGCTGACATCCGCGCAATCGTCGACATTGATGCCATCTTCACTATCAATATAGATGCGCAGGGTTGATGTGCGACCGCGAACGAATTCAATACCAACCAGTTCGTAGCCGAGCGCTTCTACCGGAGCCGATACCAACTCTGTCAATTTTTGCTCTAATATGGACAAGCCCACCCCCAAGACATAAAAAAAGGGCTTAATAGCCCAGTGATGCGATTTCCTGATAACAAAAAACCCCGAAAATTCGGGGCTTTTTGTAACTGGACCCTGTATGCCGCTCGGCACCGTCCAGAAGAATTTTTTTCAAAACTCCCTGCGATGCGCCCGTCGATGCATACAGTATATTTGAAAAAGAACTCTAAGGGAAAGTGGTTGCGGGGGCCGGATTTGAGCCGACGACCTTCGGGTTATGAGCCCGACGAGCCACAAGGCTGCTCCACACCGCGTCCGAAAACGTGACGAATGTTACGCTGATCTTGCGATATTTGCAAGTAAAACCAGATTTGGTACCGAGAACGGGACTTGAACCCGTAAGCCCAATCGGGCACTACCACCTCAAGGTAGCGTGTCTACCAATTTCACCACCTCGGCACTTCATGGACAGCGACCTGATTCTGTCGCGTCGCAAGCATTGACGAACTTATTCCGGGATATCGTTACCCGGCGGGGCCGGTTGCGCAGGCTGAGTCTGTTGTGTTGACTGAGCCGGCGCTGACAGATTTTCCCACTCGCTCCCCTTCGAAGTCTTATTGGTGTTCAGGTTACCCAGAACCAAGCTGATGATGAAGAACAGTGCCGCAAGAATGCAGGTCATGCGAGTCATAAAGTTACCTGAACCCGTAGAACCGAACAGCGTTGCGGATACGCCTGCACCGAATGAGGCTCCCATATCAGCACCTTTACCTTGCTGCAGCATAATCAGACCCACGAGGGCGATGGCCACAATAAGGAAAATAACTAAAAGAGCTTCGTACATAATCAACCTGTTCCTTGCGCGATAACCGCACAGTTAAGCTTCAGCCAGTCCAGATGGGCCGTGTCGTCATCACCCATTAGAAACGGGTGTAAATACTATCCAAAGGTGTAACCCTCTGCAAGCGCAATTTTCTTTGACGCTGCCGACTGCGCAAGAAAACGCCATCATTATGATTTTAACGGCGGATCGGCGTAAAACAGACCGCCCCTTGTAGCTTAAACGGCTTTCACATGCTCGGCGATGCGATGCGCCAGTTCAGTCACCTGCGCTTCATTTTCACCTTCGACCATCACGCGAATCAGCGGCTCGGTGCCCGATTTACGCAGCAGCACGCGTCCGCGTCCGGCGAGGGTTTTTTCCACTTCCGCCGTCACGCTTTTTACTGATTTATCTTCCAGCGGATCGCTCGACCCATTAAAGCGCACATTGACCAGCACCTGCGGCAGCATTTTCATGCCGCTGCAAAGGTCGTGCAGGTTCATATGGTTGCGCACCATCGCAGTGAGTACCTGCAAACTTGCCACAATACCGTCGCCGGTGGTGGTTTTGTCTAACAGAATAACGTGGCCGGAATTCTCTGCGCCGAGACGCCAGTGCTTTTCCTTCATCTTCTCCAGCACGTAACGGTCGCCTACTTTCGCGCAAGCAAAAGGAATACCTAGCTGTTTCAGCGCCAGCTCGAGACCCATATTGCTCATCAGCGTGCCCACCACACCGCCGCGCAGCTGGCCCTGACGCAGCCCTTCGCGGGCTATGATATAGAGGATCTGGTCGCCGTCTACTTTTGCGCCCAGATGATCCACCATCATAATGCGGTCGCCGTCGCCGTCGTAAGCCAGGCCAATATCAGCCTTCTCTGCCAGCACGCGCTGTTGCAGCATAAGCAGGTCGGTTGCGCCGCACTCTTTATTGATATTAATGCCATCAGGCTGGGTTGCGATAGCCATTACAGTTGCGCCCAGCTCACGCAGCACATTAGGCGCAATATGGTAGGTAGCACCGTTGGCGCAATCCACTACTATCTTCAACCCATTCAGGCTCAGTTCGCTCGGGAAGGTGCCTTTGCAGAATTCGATGTAGCGGCCAGCGGCGTCCACGATACGGCTGGCACGTCCCAGCTCAGCGGATTCGACGCAGGTCAGTGGCTTTTCCATCTCCAGCTCAATCGCCTCTTCTACTTCGTCCGGTAGCTTGGTGCCCTCGGCAGAAAAGAATTTGATGCCATTATCATCAAACGGATTATGCGATGCTGAGATCACGATGCCCGCCTCGGCGCGGAAGGTACGCGTGAGATAGGCGATAGCAGGCGTTGGCATAGGACCGGTAAACGCAGCGGATAAGCCCGCCGCCGCCAGACCCGCTTCCAGCGCTGACTCCAGCATATAGCCGGAGATACGCGTATCTTTACCGATCAGCACTTTTTTTGAGCCGTGACGAGCCAGCACTTTACCGGCCGCCCAGCCCAGCTTCAGTACAAAGTCAGGGGTGATCGGCGCTTCGCCAACCTTGCCACGAATACCATCTGTACCGAAATATTTACGATTACTCATGCCTTATTTATCCTTTTGCTCTCCGTGTCGCTTTGACAACGCGCATCGCCTCGACTGTCTCTTTTACGTCATGCACACGAATGATCTGCGCGCCCTGCATGGCGGCGATCACCGCACAGGTCAGGCTGCCTGTCAGGCGCTGCGATGGGCCGACATTCAGCAGCTGACCAATCATAGATTTACGCGACATCCCCACCAGCAGCGGCAATTCGAAGTCGTGAAAATGGCTCAGATGGGCCAGTAGCTCATAATTGTGGTTGAGATTCTTACCGAAACCGAAGCCAAGGTCGAGCAGCAGATTCGCTTTTCTAATACCGGCGGCTTCACAACGAGCAATCTGATCGACGAAGTAAGCCTCCACTTCGCTAACGACATTGTGGTATTCAGGTGCCTGCTGCATGGTGCGCGGCTCACCCTGCATATTCATCAGGCAAACAGGCAGATCGACTTCAGCTGCAGCTTCCAGCGCGCCCGGTTCTGATAACGAGCGGATGTCATTGATGATGTGAGCGCCTGCTCGCGCGGCTTCGCGGATGACCTCAGCCTTGGAAGTATCTACAGAGATCCAGACTTCAAAACGCTGCGCTATCGCCTCAACCACCGGAATGACACGCGCCAGCTCCTCTTCAACGCTGACCTCATCTGCACCCGGCCGCGTGGACTCGCCGCCAACGTCAATAATGGTTGCGCCTGCATTCACCATCTCATTGGTGTGCGTGAGCGCTTCTACCAGCGAGTTATGCTTTCCACCATCAGAGAAGGAGTCCGGCGTGACATTCAAAATACCCATCACATGGGGAAAAGAGAGATCGAGATGGGCATCACGGGCGTACAACTTCATGGTGAAAAACTCCTCTGGTTACCTGATTATGGATATAAAAAACCCGGACCAGCCGGGGTTTTTGTAAGGGTAAAACCCTGTTATTTATCAAACTGCTCTGACATGGTGTTGCCAGGGTTCGGCGTGCGCGGCTCATCGACCGGACGCGGTGCCTTTGGCGTACCGTTGCTATCGGAGTTGCTGCCCGGATCTTCCCAGCCTGCTGGCGGACGCACTTCTCGGCGTGCCATCAGGTCGTCAATCTGCGGTGCATCAATGGTTTCATACTTCATCAGCGCGTCTTTCATCGCGTGAAGGATGTCCATGTTCTCACCCAGGATACGGCGAGCACGCTGGTAGTTGCTATCGATCAAGTGTTTAACTTCCTGGTCGATGATGCGTGCGGTTTCATCAGACATGTGTTTCGCTTTTGCCACAGAGCGGCCAAGGAACACTTCGCCCTCTTCTTCCGCATAGAGCAACGGACCCAGTTTCTCCGAGAAGCCCCACTGCGTCACCATGTTGCGCGCCAGGTTAGTGGCCACTTTGATGTCGTTAGAAGCACCGGTAGAAACATGTTCCACACCGTAGATAATCTCTTCAGCCAGACGGCCGCCGTACAGGGTAGAGATCTGGCTTTCCAGCTTCTGACGGCTGGCGCTAATCGCATCGCCTTCCGGCAGGAAGAAGGTCACGCCCAGCGCACGCCCGCGCGGAATAATCGTTACCTTATGCACCGGATCGTGTTCCGGTACCAGACGACCGATAATGGCATGGCCTGCTTCGTGATACGCTGTTGACTCTTTTTGCGCTTCCGTCATCACCATGGAGCGGCGTTCCGCACCCATCATGATTTTGTCTTTCGCTTTTTCGAACTCAACCATCGACACCACGCGCTTATTACCTCGTGCTGCAAAGAGCGCAGCTTCGTTCACCAGGTTGGCGAGATCTGCACCGGAGAAGCCCGGCGTACCGCGCGCAATGATGCCTGCGTCGATATCGGTCGCCAGCGGAACGCGGCGCATATGCACTTTCAGAATCTGCTCACGGCCACGCACGTCTGGCAGACCTACCACAACCTGACGGTCGAAGCGGCCTGGACGCAGCAGCGCCGGGTCGAGAACGTCTGGACGGTTAGTTGCCGCGATAACGATAATGCCTTCATTGCCTTCGAAGCCATCCATCTCAACCAGCATCTGGTTCAGCGTCTGCTCACGTTCATCATGACCACCGCCCAAACCTGCACCACGCTGACGGCCTACGGCGTCAATCTCATCGATAAAGATGATACAAGGCGCAGCTTTCTTCGCCTGTTCGAACATGTCACGCACACGGGATGCGCCGACACCGACGAACATTTCAACGAAGTCAGAACCGGAAATGGTAAAGAACGGCACTTTAGCTTCGCCTGCAATCGCTTTCGCCAGCAGGGTTTTACCGGTACCCGGCGGGCCCACCATCAGCACGCCTTTCGGAATTTTACCGCCCAGCTTCTGGAAGCGGCTCGGCTCACGCAGATACTCGACCAGCTCACCAACTTCCTCTTTCGCTTCGTCACAGCCTGCAACGTCGGCAAAAGTGGTTTTGATCTGATCTTCAGTCAGCATACGGGCCTTGCTCTTGCCAAAGGACATTGCGCCTTTGCCACCGCCGCCCTGCATCTGCCGCATAAAGAAGATCCATACGCCAATCAGCAGCAGCATCGGGAACCAAGAGATGAAGATTGAAGCCAGCAGGCTCGGCTCTTCCGGCGGTTCGCCAACCACTTTGACGTTTTTGGTCAACAAGTTATCGAGTAACTTGGGATCATTGACAGGAATGTAGGTCGTATATTTATTACTGTCTTTCTTGATTACGTTAATCTCACGCCCGTTAATACGTGCCTCGCGGACCTGATCCTGGTTCACTTCCGACAGGAAGGTTGAATAATCAACCCTACGGCCATTCGACTCGCTGGGCCCAAAGCTCTGGAATACTGACATCAGCACGACCGCGATGACTAACCAGAGAATCAGGTTTTTCGCCATGTCACTCAAGGGATTAACCTCATATTACAACGGTGTTAACAGACAGCGTAGGGTACTATATATCCTTCATTCATGGAATCGCGGCTGGTGGGCTGCAACTTCATCAATTGGGCTATAGTTTGCGCCCTGTCGCCACAATATACACTTCGCGCGAACGTGATCGCGAAGCGTCCGGCTTACGAATTTTCACTTTCGTAAACAGGGAGCGAATTTCCCGCAGGTATTCATCGAAGCCATCTCCCTGAAACACTTTCACTACAAAACTGCCGCCCGGTGCCAGGATATCCCGACACATTTCGAGCGCCAGTTCAACCAAATACATCGACCGGGGAATATCAACTGCCGGTGTACCGCTCATGTTGGGTGCCATATCTGACATGACGACCTGAACTTTTTGATCGCCTACGCGTTCAAGCAGCGCTTTGATCACCGATTCTTCACGGAAATCGCCCTGAAGGAAATCGACACCGACAATAGGATCCATAGGGAGAATATCGCAGGCGATAATTCGTCCAGAAGAGCCAATCTGCTGCACCACATACTGTGACCAGCCGCCAGGTGCTGCACCCAGATCGACCACGGTCATACCGAGTTTGAAAAGCTTGTCACCCTGTTGTATTTCATCAAGTTTAAACCAGGCGCGCGAACGCAACCCCTTTTTATGCGCCTGAAGCACATATTTATCGCTAAAGTGTTCCTGTAACCAGCTGCTGGAGCTGGCCGAACGCTTTTTACCCGTCATAATTTTCTCAACTAAATCGTCATCGCAGCGATAAACCTGCACGCAATGGGTTGCGTTGATTTGGTGATAACCCCGAGATGGCGGTAGAATGAACCGTTTTCAATCCCTGAGTAAGCAAAAAATACGATGAATCTAAGTACCAAACAAAAACAGCACCTCAAAGGCCTTGCCCATCCACTGAAAGCCGTGGTGATGCTGGGCGGCAACGGCCTGACCGAAGGCGTGCTGGCCGAAATCGAATCTGCACTGGACCATCACGAACTGATCAAGGTGAAAATTGCCTCGGAAGATCGTGAAACTAAACAGCTGATCGTGGAGGCTATCGTGCGTGAAACCAAAGCCTGTAACGTCCAAGTGATTGGTAAAACGCTGATGCTGTATCGCTCTTCTAAAGAGAGCAAGATCTCTCTGCCGCGCTAACGCGTTTTCCGGAAACCGGCCAGAGAAAGTGCCATGCTCCAGCATGGGATAAAAGGCCGCATCGCGGCCTTTTTCCATTCTTTACATTATGCTGCAACGCCCTTCAAAGCGTAGCTATCTCTTAAAGGTATTCCACTTTAAGGATTTCATACTCAACATCGCCGCCCGGGGTTTTGATGACGGTCACATCGTCCGCCTCTTTACCCACCAGGCCGCGTGCCATTGGCGAGTTCACTGAAATCAGATTTTGCTTAAAATCCGCCTCGTCATCGCCCACGATACGATAGGTTGACTCTTCGTCAGTATCGGTGTTGAGCACGGTCACGGTTGCGCCGAAAATAACGCGGCCCGTGTTTGGCATGGCGGTCACGTCGATCACCTGCGCATTAGAGAGCTTGGCTTCGATCTCCTGAATACGACCTTCGCAAAAGCCTTGCTCTTCACGCGCGGCATGATACTCCGCGTTCTCTTTCAGATCGCCGTGCTCGCGAGCTTCGGCGATTGAAGCGATAATGCGCGGGCGCTTGACCGTTTTCAGTTCGTTCAGCTCTTCGCGCAGCTTCTCAGCGCCCCTTAACGTGATCGGAATCTGATTCATTTAAGCTCCTCGCTCTCTTTCCTGTTTTAACGGCGTCATCCTGACCAGTGTCCACAGAAAAACCGGTTCTGCAGGGCCTGACCCCCGTTTTGCAAATAAAAGAATTCTGACCCGGAAAAGGTTCCAGGCCAGAATGTGGTTTTGCATTTTGATAAGTATTTTAACCCAGAGTTTCTTATTGGTGATCGTTTACTTTCCAGCGTAACGGGACGTAATATTGACGCCCTCACCTGCCAGTTAATGCGAGATTATGCGATTTTCACGACTTGTTACCGGACTAACCTGTGCATTTATGCTGCAAGCACAAGCAGCGCCGGTACGCTTAATGGCGACCTGGTCGCGCGCTTTGCTGGCGATCCGACGCTAGGCCGTCAGGATTTGCGCAAATATGGTCGCTATGCTCAAAAAGCAGGGCGTTACTCATATTAAGGGCAACCTGGTGATTTATACTTCGGTGTTTGCCAGTCATGACATGGCACCAGGCTGGCCGTGGAACGATCTGACGCAGTGCTTCAGCACACCGCCGGGCGCGGCGATTGTCGACAAAAACTTTTTCTCCGTCTCGCTCTACAGCGCCACTACGCCAGGCGAAACGGCTTTTGTGCTCATGCCTCTTATTATCCTGCCCATATGTTCAGCCAGATACGCACCATCGGCCGCAACAGCGGCGAAGGACAGTATTGCGAGCTGGATGTCGTGCCAGGCGAGCTGAACCGCTATACGCTGACCGGCTGTATGCGCCAGCGTGCAGAACCTTTGCCGCTGGCGTTCGCCGTGCAGGACGATGCCGCTTGGGCCGGGGAGATCCTCAAGCAGGAACTGCGCCAAGCCGACATCGACTACAGCGGCCATCTGGTGCGCCTAGACGCAGGTTACTTCGCCGGGCACCGTGCTGGCCTCGACCCAGTCTGCGCCGCTGCACTCGCTGTTGCATACTATGCTGAAAAAGTCGGACAACATGATCGCCGACACGGTGTTCCGCACCATCGGCCATCACTACTTCAACGTACCGGGTACTTTCCGCGCCGGATAGGACGCTATCCGCCGTATCCTGCGCGAGAAAGCGAATATCGACATGGGCAACAGTATTCAGGTAGATCGCCGGCCACCATGATGCATGGTGCTACAGTACATTGCGAAGAACGACGCGACGCTGGATTACATTTCTATGCTGCCGCGGGCGGGCTATGACGGCACGCTGCAATATCGCGACGGTCAGCACTAGGCGGGCGTTGACGGCAAAGTGTCGGCGAAAACCGGCTCATTTCAAGGCGTCTATAATCTGGCGGGCTTTATCACCACCGCCAGCGGCGCGCGCGTCACCTTTGTGCAATTCTTGTCAGGCTATGCGGTGCCGCCAGAAGACCAGCGCACGCGGCGTATTCCGCTGGTACGCTTCGAGAGGAGTCTCTACAGGGATATCTATCAGAACAACTAACGCATGAAAACATTGATCGTTGAGGATGATTTTTTATTGCAGGCAGGTCTGACACAGGCCCTGAGCAGCCAAGGCTACGCCGTTGACTGTGCCGCCACCGCCACCGAGGCGGACGCGCTGCTGCACAGCGCCCAGTACAGCCTTATCGTGCTGGATCTCGGCCTGCCGGATCGCGACGGCGGCGATCTGCTGCGCCAGTGGCGTCGATCTGCCGGTATTGATCCTGACCGCGCGCGATGCGCTCAGCGATCGCGTAGAAGGGCGTGATGCCGGTGCTGATGATTACCTGATCAAACAGCTGGCGCTGGTCGAGCTTCAGGCGCGCGTACGCGCACTGATCCGCCGCTATCAGGGCCACAGCGACAATTTGCTGCAATAGGGCTATCTCACCTTAAACCTCTCTTCGCAGCAGGTTTTGCTGGAGAACCAGCCGCTCGACGTGACGCCAAAAGAGTTTGCCCTGCTGATGCGGCTGCTGATGCGCATCGGGCAAAACGTGCACCGCGAAACGCTACAGCAGGACCTCTAATGCTGGCAGGACGACAACGGTTCCAACACGCTGGAGGTGCACATCCACAACCTGCGCCGCAAGCTGGGCAAAGACCGCATTAAAACCGTGCGCGGTGTTGGCTACCGGCTGGAGAACCGTGAATGAACAGCATGCGTCAGCGCTTGCTGATTATGCTGGCGCTGATCCTGCTAACCTGTCAGGTCATGAGCACGTTCTGGCTGTGGCACGAAAGCCGCGAGCAGATCAGCTTTCTCGTCAACGAAACCCTCTCCGCTAAAGCGCGTAACGATCGCGTTGAAAATGAGATCCGTGAGGCTATCGCCTCGCTGCTATTGCCCTCGATCGTGATGGTCGGCCTGACGCTGGTGCTCTCTTTCTGGGCGATTAGCTGGATCGTGCGTCCGCTACGGGCGTTGCAGAGCATCCTAGCGCAGCGATCCGCCGATAACCTCACGCCGCTTCCTGTGCATTCCGATACGGAAGAGGTGGTCGCCGTCACTGGGGCAATCAACCAGCTGCTGGCGCGCCTTGACCATACGCTTCAGCAGGAACGGCTGTTTACCGCCGATGCTGCCCATGAGCTCCGCACCACGCTCGCCGAGTTGCGTCTGCACCTTGAGCTATTGCAGCAGCAGGGTGTGCCGCACAGCGACATGCTGGTAGCACGCATCGATCTGCTAATGCATACCGTTGAACAACTGCTGATGCTGGCGCGCGCCAGCCAGGCGTTAGCCAGCGGCCACGCGCAGCCGATTCACTGGCTAACGGAGATCCTCCAGCCTTTACGGCCAGATATGCAGGAACTGGTTGAACAGCGCCAGTAGCAGCCTAGCTGGCCATTATAAAGAAGTCTCGCAGAGCCAGCGCAAACCGGTGCTGCTGCGCAACCTGCTGGAGAATGCGTCACGCTACAGCCCGTTGGGCAGCCAGATTAAGATAACGCTGGAAGAGAACGAACGCAGCATTGTCCTGAACGTGACAGATGAGGGGCCGGGTATCGATCCCGATGCGGCGGAAGAGCTGACCCAGGCGTTTCGCCGTCGCGATCAGCGCTATGGCGGTAGTGGTCTGGGGCTGATTGCCCGCTGCGTGCTGCCGCTCCGTCTTAACTGATCAGAACTGCGTGTTCAGGCTGACGTAATACGTACTGCCTGACTCGTTATAGGTGTTTGCGCCGGCACCATAAAGGTAAGCGCCGGTAGTGCCGTTGCCGGTAGTATGCGCGTTGCCCTGTCGGTAGTGACGATTATCAAACAGGTTATCGATACCCACCGTCACGCTGGCGTACTTATTTGACGTCATAGGTGCCGCTCAGCCCAACGACAGAGTAAGGGCTGACCTCATCGGTGGCGCTACTCGTTACCGCATTGCCTTTGTAGTCATACTTTTTTGGCACCTGTTTGCCATACCAGGTTAGTGTGGTTTGCAGCGACAGATCCTAGGTCGCCTGCCAGCTCATCGTAGAGTTCAGCGTATAGTCGGGAATAATCGACAGGCGATCGCCGGTCTCTTTATTCTTGCTCTGCAGCATATAAGTGAAGTTGTTGTTCCACGCGATGCTGTCAGTCACCGGAATATTTACCGTTCCTTCCAGCCCTTCTACCACCGCTTTCGGCACGTTTTCCCACTAATAGATATCTGTGGTGCCGTTAGCCGCTTTGCCAGACGGAGCGTAGCCCGCTTCGATCTTATTGCGGTAGTCATTGCGGAACCAAGTCAGGCCCGCTTGGTAACCTTCATGCTTCCACTCCAGTCCAATCTCTTTATTGATGCTGTTTTCCGCTTTCAGGTCTTTATTGCCCTGCAAATAGCACGCACCGGTGCTGGCCGCACAGCTCTGCCCGTTGCTGTAAAGCAGATAGTTCGGGTTAGTCTGGTAGAGGCTCGGCGCTTTATAGGCGCGGCCGATCCCCATTTTCAGCGTGAAGTCATCACCTAGCCCCTGAGAAAGATTAAGTGACGGACTCCATTTATCGCCGACGATGGAGTGGTAATCGAAGCGCAGACTCGGCGTCAGCATAGTGCTGTCGGTCAGCTCCATATTGTGTTCGGCGAACAGCGAGAAAATTTCCGCCTGCGAGTAAGGGCTGCGGCCGCTGCTGGAGATGCCCGGCACCGCGTCGTTGGAAGCCGCCTGCGTGGTCGACGACGGATCTTTCATGCGCTGCTGGTTCCACTCGGTACCAATAGTGGCGGTCTGATTCACCAGCAGGTCGAACGGCACGCTGACTTCGCTGTGCAGCAGCACATCATCCAGGTGGATGGTGTTAAAGCCGCTGTTGGAGAAAATGCCTTCGGTGCCGCCCGCCAGACCTTCGTTGATGCGCGAGTTGCGCGTATTTTCATAGCGCGCGTAGGTATTGGTGCTGACGCCGTTATCCCTTTCCCCCGTCCATTTCACCGCGAAATTCTGGCGATAGAGGCGGTTGGTCTCTTTGCCATAGAGGCTTTTCACCAGCGCACTGGTATTTGTGTTCTGAGTGTCGCCTGCATAGAGGTTACCCTCACGGCTATAGCCTGCCTGGAATTCCAGCGCCTGCATCGGTGCGAATGCCCAGCGTAGCAACGAGTTGATATCTTTATTCACGACGCCTTCACGACCTGCCGGATAGCTTCCGGCATAGCTGCCGGTACGATCTGCCGCGTGCCCTTCGTTAATGTCGTAGGCGTCTGCCAGGTTTTTGCCAGATTGCCGTAAAGGCGGAAACTGACGTCATCCCCTAGCGGCCCCTCCAGGCTAAAGTTGGTGCGGCGCGTTGCGCCCTCTTGTTTATGCTCAGGCACGTTGTAGTAGGCGTTCCAGGAGCCGTGCCACAGGTTATCGTCATATTTTTTGGTGATGATATTCACCACGCCGCCCGCCGCGCCGTTGCCGTAGCGTACCGCTGCCGGACCGCGGATCACCTCAATGCGGTCAATCATTTCCGGCGGCACCCAGTTGGTATCGCCGCGCGTGTCACGTTCGCTACGCCAGCCGAGACGCACCGAGTTGCGGCTGGAGATCGGCATACCGTCCACCAGAATCAGCGTATTTTCTGGCCCCATCCCGCGGATATCGATCTGGAGATTGTTGCCGCGCTAGCCGCTGGTCAATCGTCGGCATTCAGTCGCCCGATGCCAGCGGCCCGCTGAACCAGGCTAAGCATCTGGACGCAGTGTACTACGCGCATCTTGCCACGCTGCGCCAGCAGCAGCCGCAAGGCCCTTACTACTTCCTCGGCTATTCGCTCGGCGGCACGCTGGCGCAGAATATCGCCGCGCGGCTGGAAGCTGCGGGGGAAGAGGTGGCGTTTCTCGGCCTGCTTGATACTTGGCCACCGGAAACGCAGAACTGGGACGAAAAGCGCGGCGAGAACCAGCTCGATCCAGCGGTGCTGGAAGAGGTTAACCGCGAGCGCGAGCAGTTTGTCGCCGCGCAGCGTCAGTAGGCGGGCGAAGGGTTAGAGGCGATGTTTGATGCGATTGAAGCCAACTACGCCAGTTCGGTGCGCCTGCTGACAACGGCGCGCAGCGCGCGCTTCAACGGCCACGCCACGCTGTTCCTCGCCACCCAGACGCAGCAGCCGGGTCAGGATGTTAGCGTCACGCTGGTCGATACAATGCGCTACGGCGCTTTTTCTAACGTCACACTACCGCTGGCGGTCTGCAGAGTGCACGGCCAGCCGCTATCGGCTTGCGCAGCGGAACTGGTGATAAACGTGACGACAACCAGCGCAATAAACGCCGTAAAGCTCCGCTTAAACATAAGATTCACTCCACCTTTTGCTATGAGACAACACCCTGTTAATCCTCTGAATAATGCGGAAGATGGGGCTGGAATACCGCGAATTTATTGACACTCCGCCGTAATCAACGTAGGTTACAGGACCATAACACAAATGACAATCATTATTAATTCCCTTGTCATTTGTAGGTGAAAATCATGGTGGAAACGTTGACGTTTGGAAATCCCCTGCTGCAGGATTTCTCCGCGCTGTGCCGGGGATTTATCTTCACATCACCGTGGCGCAGTATCGCTACGCAAGGATGCTACACCACGATTAGCACGCCGGTGGCCGACGGCGCGGCGCTGAACGGCGATTTTCAGCAGCAGATGCGGCATCACTTCGCCTCTGCGAAAAAACAGGGCATTGCCCATCCTATCCTGGTTGGCGCGATCCCGTTCGACGTGTCGCAGCCCGCCGCGCTCTTTATCCCTGAATCGCATCAAACCTTTAACCGCGACGATTTACAGGCTGCACTGCCCGTGACGCAGGCAGCTTTGCCGCAGGTGCGCAGCCCTGCCAGAACACGACGTGTTTACCGATATGGTGGCGAAGGCCGTTGCTGCCACCCAGCGCGGCGATCTTGATAAAGTGGTACTGTCGCGCCTGATGGACATCGTGACGGAACAGCCAGTGGATATCGCCGCGCTGATGGGTGCCAGCCCGGAGCTGATGCTGCGCAAACAGGGCCGTGATTTCAGCTCTTGCCCGCTGCTCGCAGGTTCCGCACGACGCGACGCCGATGCGCAGCGCGGTTGCGCCGCAGGCGATAGCCTGATGCACTCCGCTAAAGATCGCCATGAACATAAGCTGGTGACCGATGCGATGCGCGATGTGCTACAGCCGCGCAGCCAAATCAGCAGAGCGATGCGGATCGTGCGCTGCTCAACGATATGTGGGGTCTAGGGCTGAACAAGCATCCTGACCAGCAGAAAATTGTGGACGCGCTGGCACCCGATGCCGACGATCAGGTGCTGACCAAGTGGCGCTACAGCGCCTTTGTCCGCTCACCGCTGGAGTCGATCCTGCAAGAGATGGGCCGCGATCAGCTGATTATCACTGGCGTTTATGCGCATATCGGCTGCCTTACCACCGCGACCGACGCCTTTATGCGTAATATCCAGCCCTTTATGGTGGCCGATGCGCTGGCAGATTTTAGCCGCGAAGAGCATATGATGGCGCTGACCTATACCGCTGGACGCAGGGGTAAAGTGGTCATGACCGCGGATCTGATGCCGCTGCCGCTCAGTAAATACGATCTACGTGCGCTGATCCTGCCGCTGCTGGAAGATGATGACGTGCCGGAGGATGACGAAAACCTGATCGACTACGGGCTGGATTCCGTGCGCGTCATGGCGCTGGCCGCGCGCTGGCGTCAGGTGCACGGCGATATCGATTTCGTTAGCCTAGCGAAAAACCCGACCATCGACGGCTGGTGGGCGCTGCTGTCGCGGAAGCCTGCGCAATGAGCCAGAGTTTTGACTTCAACGGCAAGATCGTCTGGGTGACCGGCGCAGGACAAGGGATCGGTTACCATACCGCACTCGCGTTTCACGTCACAGGCGCGCAGGTTCAGGGCTTCGATCAGCGCTTTCACGATCGTGACTACCCTTTCGCCTGCCATACGCTGAACGTTGCCGATCTAGAGCAGGTGAAAACCGTCTGCCAGACGCTGTTGGCTAAGCAGCCGCGACTCGACGTGCTGGTAAACGGTGCAGGCATTCTGCGCATCGGCGCCACTGACGAGATTTCGTTTGATGATTTTCAGGCTTGCCTAGTGGTCAACGTCGGCGGCGCGTTCAATATGTTCCAGCAGACGCTGCCGGTTTTCCGTCAGCAGCGCGCAGGTGCTATCGTCACTATCGCCTCTAACTCAGCCCATGCGCCAAGTATCGGCATGTCCGCCTACGGCGCGTCTAAAGCCGCACTGCGCAGCCTGTGCCTGACCGTGGGCCTGGAGATGGCCCCGTCTGGCGTGCGCTGCAATATTGTCTCGCCCGGTTCGACCGATACCGAGATGCAGCGCAGTTTGTGGCACACGCCAACCGCCAGCAAGAGATGATCGACGGCTTCCCGGATCAATATAAGCTGGGGATCCCGCTGAGAAAGATCGCCAAACCGCAGGAGCTCGCCCATAACGTGCTGTTCCTCGCCTCGGATCTTGCCAGCCATGTGGTGATGCAGGATATCGTGGTCGACGGCGGCGCGACGCTGGGAGCCTGACAGATGGCGATCTGGAAACGTGAAACCGATCTCGACGCGCTGAATGCTATAGGCGAGAACTCGCTGGTGGCGCATATCGGCATTCGCTTTACCGCTATCGGCGACGATTATCTGGAAGCGGTGATGCCGGTCGATGCACGCACGCATCAGCCTTTCGGCCTGCTGCACGGCGGCGCGTCGGTGGTGCTGGCGGAGTCGATGGGGTCTATTGCGGGTTATCTCTGCACCGAAGAGGGCAAAAGCGTGGTGGGCATTGAAGTTAACGCCAGTCATCATCGTTCGGTCTCCATCGGCGAAGTGCGCGGCATCTGCCGCCCACTGCATATCGGCTTACGCAATCAGGTGTGGCAGATTGAGATCCTCAACGCACGCGACCAGCTCTGCTGCTCGTCACGCCTGACGGTGGCAGTGCTGGGGTAAAGAAAAAGGGACAGCTTTCGCTGTCCCTTTTTATCGCGGCTATTAACGCTAGTAGATGATCTCGACACCTTCGTCGTCATCTTCGTCCCAGTCGTCATCCCACTCTTCATCTTCTTCTTCAACCACGCTTTCCATCGCTTCACGGTGGTAATCATCCCACATGAACTGGACTTTCTCGGGTTTCTTCTCTTCTTTTTCTTCTTCTGCTTCTTTCGGGTTGGCGTTGATGAAGCTCATCACATCCCAGCAGAGATCCTGTACACCCTGACGGCTTGCCGCAGAGATCAGGTAATACTTACCTTCCCAGCCCAGCGCTTCAGCAGTCGCTTTAGCACGCGCCTGCGCTTCCTCTTCGCTGATCAGGTCAACTTTGTTGAACACCAGCCAGCGCGGCTTGTTGAACAGCTTGTCGCTGTACTTTTCCAGCTCGCCGAGGATAATGCGCGCGTTTTCTACCGGGTCGGATTCATCAATCGGTGCGATATCGATAAGGTGCAGCAGCACGCGGCAGCGCTCAAGGTGCTTCAGGAAGCTGATGCCCAGACCTGCGCCGTCGGCAGCGCCTTCAATCAGGCCCGGAATATCGGCAACTACAAAGCTCTGCTCGCTGTCCCTACGCACCACGCCTAGGCTCGGCACCAGCGTAGTAAACGGATAGTCCGCCACTTTAGGTTTGGCTGCGGATACCGCGCGGATAAAGGTCGATTTGCCGGCGTTCGGCAGGCCCAGCATGCCGACGTCAGCCAGCAGCATCAGCTCCAGCTGCAGGTCGCGCTTCTCGCCCGGCGTACCCATGGTCTTCTGACGTGGGGTACGGTTGACCGAGGATTTAAAGCGCGTGTTACCCAGGCCGTGCCAGCCGCCTTTGGCGACCATCAGCTTCTGCTCGTGGCGCGTCATATCGCCCAGCGTTTCGCCGGTGCCCTGATCGATCACACGCGTGCCGACCGGCACCTTGACGATAATGTCCTGGCCGCGTTTACCGGTACAGTCACGGCTCTGGCCGTTCTGACCGCGTTCGGCGCGGAAGGATTTCTCAAAGCGGTAATCAATCAGCGTATTCAGGTTTTCGTCAGCCAGCAGATAGACATCGCCGCCGTCACCGCCGTCACCGCCGTCCGGGCCACCTTTCGGAATGTATTTCTCACGGCGGAAGCTGACGCAGCCGTTGCCGCCATCGCCAGCAACCACCAGAATGGTGGCTTCATCAACAAACTTCATTTTCTTTCTCCGTCACACAATCGTCCGCAGTCCTTTTTTGTCCTGCGGGCGGGTCCGCCAGGGTCTGTCTGCGCTGACCGGCGGCGGATAAATCAAAGCTGATTTTCATCAGGCGTACATAAAGTGTACAGCAATACACAGAGACAGGTCGCAGAATGTAAAAATCGATGGTCCCCCCATTTTTGCAACACTGATTTTTGACTAATGGTGGG
>JAUHTP010000032.1:0-33537 GCA_031332935.1 Candidatus Pantoea bathycoeliae
AGGCATCAAACAATCGCGATAACCCTGACCTGACGGTCAGGGTTTTTTGCGTTTTCAGGCCAGAAAAAACGTGCTGAAAGATCTCTCCTTCAGCACGTCGGATCGCGTTACGCTCTGCTTAACCACTCGGCGATAAAGGCGGTAATCTCGTCGGGCCGATTGAGATCCAGCAAGGGCACATATCTGTGTCGCGGCTATCGCTGGCGACAGCAATAACGTGCTCGTCCAGCAGCGGCAAATCCTCGCCTTTTACGCCAGCGCGCCACAGAATAATTTTCGGCACTGGCTCATCTTTGAATCCTTCTACCAGCACTATATCCAGCAACGTCGCATCCATACGGCTGACCAGATAGCGCAAATCGAGCCTGGCGTTCGGCGTCTCGCACATCAGCGCCCAACGCTGCCAACTGGCGACAATAACCTCATCAGCACCCGCTTTTTCGCAGCAGATAACTGTCTTTTCCCGGCGTATCGATCTCCATCTGATGATGAGTATGCTTTATCAAGCCTGGCCGAATGCCTCGCGCTTTCAGCAGCGGGATCACCTGTTGCAAAAGCGTGGTTTTCCCGGTGCCGCTCCAGGCGGCGATAGCCAGTAACGGCAGCGTCATACCGCGTTATCCTCAAGATCGTCAAGCGTATTCACATTGCGAAACGCGGCGTCATCCTGGCTTATCGTCACCGCATGGCCGCCCTGTTCGCGTAAAAACTGCATCAGGCGTCGCTCCCCACACTGCAGATAATCAGCCAGCGGTTCCGCCAGGCTGCTATGCAATAGCGCCAGTGCGGGATGATCGCGCTCGGCCGAGCGCGCCCACACGGCAGGTGCCTCTGCTCTGTGTCGTCTTAGCTGCTCTACGTAATCAACGGGCACGAAGGGTGTGTCGCAGGAACAGAAGGCCACCCATTCCATTTGCGCGGCTTGCAGGCCGCTCAGCATGCCCGCCAGCGGTCCCGGATAGTCAGGCAAGGTATCAGAGATCACCCTATAGCCGCTCGACTGATAACGATCAAGGTTACGGTTGGCGCTTATCATGACAATGTCGACTTGCGGCCTGAGCCGTTGAAGAACATGCTGATAAAGCGGGATGCCGCGAAACAGCACCAGCCCTTTATCCTGACCGCCCATGCGACGCCCCTGTCCGCCGGCCAGAATAACGCCGGTTAATGCTGTCATGCCGATACTCCTGTTTGAAGGCTTATAACAAAGCTGTTATGAGGACAAATAGATGAAATACCATCGCCTGAATGAATTGCTTGAGCTGCTGCGTCCTGCATGCCAACAGGAGCCTGACCTTAACCGAATGCAATTTTTACAAAAACTGGCGCATGAACCTGGTTTCAGTGGCATTAAGTGAATTAACCGATGACGTATTGATTTATCATCTGAAAATGCGTGATGCCGATAAGTATGCAGAAATCCCAGGCCATCAAAAGGATTATGAAACGGATTTTAAAACAGCGCTGCTGCGCGCACGCGGTGTGATTAAGGACGATAACTAATGCTATGCTTGCCGACTCCTTGTAAAGACAGTCACAGGTAATTCCATGGATGCAGCTTTTAACTTACAGACACTCAATCCCGACACTATTCTCGATGCACTGTGGGAAACAGGAATTCGGGTTGAGTCTGGATTGACCGCGCTTAACAGCTACGAAAACCGCGTTTATCAGTTTAGTGATGAAGAGCGGCAGCGTTATGTGGTGAAGTTTTACCGGCCACAGCGCTGAAGCGCGGCGCAAATTGAGGAAGAGCATCAGTTCACGCTCGATTTGCAGTCAGATGAAGTGCCGGTGGCTGCACCACTCGTTTTACAGGGAAAAACGCTTTATACCCATGGTGGATTCCTTTTTACTGTGTTTCCCAGTCTCGGCGGTCGCCAGTACGAAACAGATAATGACGAACACCTGGAGTGGGTAGGCCGCTTTCTTGGACGCATTCATCAGACCGGACGTAAGCAGCGCTTCCAGCATCGTCCCACCATGGATCTCGATGAATATCTGCACTAGCCGCGCGCTGAGCTGGCAACCAACGCACTAGTGCCCGCATCCCTTAAGCCAGCGAGCCAGCGCTTTTACAGGCGATGACAAACTTGGCAGCGCATTAGAGCAGCTTGGCATCACAACTGGCAGCCACTGCGTTTGCACGGCGACTGCCATCCAGGCAATATTCTGTGGCGTGACGGGCCGCTTTTCGTCGATCTTGACGATGCCTGCAATGGCCCAGCGGTGCAGGATCTCTGGATGCTGATCAATGGCGATCTTCAGGAGCAGCCGATCCAGTGGGATATTCTGCTGAAGGCTTATAGTGAGTTTAGTGATTTTGATATTATGAATTGTCACTGATTGAACCTTTACGCGCCATGCGCATGGTTTATTATCTGGCTTGGGTTGCGTGCCGCTGGCAGGATCCGGCTTTTCCTCGTGAGTTTACCTAGATGACGGATGAGGATTTCTGGCGCAGACAGATTTCGGAATTTACCGAGCAGGAGAAGCTGTCGCAGGAAACGCCGCTACAGCTAACCCCGCAATTTTAAATAGAGAAGTCAGGAGAATTTTTCACAATGAAAAAGATTTGGTTTGCACTGGTTGGTTTAGTGCTGGCGTTTAGCGCCTCTACCGCCCAGTTTACCGATGGTCAGCAATATGTCAGCCTGCAGAAGCCGGTTGCTGGTGAACCGCAGGTGCTGGAGTTCTTCTCCTTCTTCTGCCCACACTGCTATCAGTTCGAGCGTATTTACCACGTCGGCGATGCAGTGAAAAAGAATCTGGCTGCTGATACCAAAGTGACAAAATACCACGTTGATTTCCTAGGTGGTGATTTCGGTCCGGTTTTGACGCATGCATGGGCAGTGGCGATGGCGCTGGGCGTTGAAGATAAAGTCACTGCACCTCTCTTTTACGGTATTCAGAAAACCCAGACTATCACCGATGCCAACAGCCTGAAGTCAGCGTTTATCAACGCGGCAGGCGTTTCTTCGCAGGAATATGACGCTGCGTGGAACAGCTTTGCGGTAAAAGCATTGGTCGCACAGCAGAAAAAAGCTGCATCAGACGTCGATCTGCGTGGCGTACCAGCAATGTTCATTAACGGTAAATATATGATCAACAATGGCGGTCTTGACACTAGCTCTATGGACAACTTCGTTGCAGAATACGCCAATGTCATGAAGTTTCTGGTCAGCCAGAAATAATAAAGCTATTCTCCCTATGAAAGCGCCGACAGTGTCGGCGTTTTTTTATGGCCAAAATTATTTAGCAAAATAGTCCTTTCGCATCCTTTCGGATTTAATATCCACATAAGCCACTGCCTGTGTAGAAAGCCATATCACGTCACGGTAATAAATTAATTGACTGATAATTATGATTTTTATAATTATCTTCGGCATTTTATAACGTTATGATTAACGCGTTATGATTTTTGCGCACAAAGTTATCCACAAAAAGATCCTTGCGATCCGCACCCAGAAATAATGAAAAAAGCACCGTGCAGACGCCCTTCGTTCAACATTCTGCTCAAGCTGTGGCATCCTTATAGTCCAATCCATGGCAACGAAGATTACACAGACTTATGGCGCAAATTGCAGAAAATCCCCTGATTCTGGTTGATGGCTCATCCTACCTTTACCGCGCTTATCATGCGTTTCCGCCACTCACCAATAGCGCAGGAGAGCCCACCGGCGCGATGTATGGTGTGCTCAACATGTTGAAAAGTCTGTTGGCTCAATACAACCCAAGTCATGTTGCCGTGGTATTCGACGCCAAAGGCAAAACCTTCAGGGATGAGCTGTTCGAGAACTATAAATTGCATCGTCCGCCGATGCCGGACAATCTGCGCGCCCAGACAGCCCCGTTACATGAAATGGTAAAAGCGATGGGCCTGCCGCTGCTGGCGGTAAGCGGCATTGAGGCGGATGACGTGATTGGCACGCTGGCGCTACAGGCCGAGAAAGAAGGCCGCGCCGTGCTTATCAGCACCGGTGATAAAGATATGGCGCAGCTGGTTACGCCGAATATCACCTTAATTAACACCATGACCAATAACATTCTCGGTCCTAAAGAGGTCGAGCAGAAATTTGGTGTGCCGCCTGCGTTGATCATCGACTTCCTGGCGATGATGGGCGACAGCTCGGATAACATTCCTGGCGTACCGGGCGTTGGCGAGAAAACTGCGCAGGCGCTGCTGCAGGGATTAGGCGGCATGCAATCGGTTTATGACAACCTGGATAAGGTGCCCGAGCTCTCTTTCCGTGGCGCAAAAACCATGGCAGCGAAGCTGGAGCAGAATCGCGACGTCGCCTTTCTCTCTTATCAGCTGGCCACTATCAAAACTGACGTTGAGCTTGAGCTCAGCTGCAGCGAGCTGACGGTCGCTGAGCCAGACGTCGCCGCTCTGCAGGCGTTATTTAGCCGTTACGAATTCAAACGCTGGCTGGCCGATCTGCAGGACGGCAAATGGCTGCAGGGCAAAAAGAGCAATCTGAAAGCGCAGCAGGCGCTGCCGGGTGAAGCGCCAGTTAAGCCGGAGGCGACCAGCGTGCTCGCCTCCGACGGTTACGTCACCATTCTCGATCAGGCGACACTAGACGAATGGCTGGAGAAGCTGAAACAGAGCGATCTGTTTGCTTTTGATCTCGAAACAGACTCGCTTGATACGCTCAGCGCTAACATCGTCGGCATCGCTCTGGCCGTCGCGCCGGGCGAGGCCGCCTATCTGCCGGTAGGCCACGACTATCTTGATGCGCCTGATCAGCTCGATCGCCACGAGGTGCTGGCGCAGCTCAAGCCAATTCTTGAAGATGACAACGCGCTGAAGGTAGGTCAGAACCTGAAGTATGACCGGGGCGTCCTGAAAAAATACGATATCGAGCTGGGCGGCATTAAGTTCGATACCATGCTGGAGTCCTACATCCTCAATAGTGTGGTGGGTAAACACGATATGGACAGCCTGGCAGCCCGCTGGCTGAATCATAAGACTGTTACCTTTGAAGAGATTGCTGGCAAGGGCAAAAATCAGCTGACCTTCAACCAAATCGCGCTTGAGCAGGCGGCGCATTACGCCGCAGAAGACGCAGACGTTACGCTTCAGCTGCACCTGAAAATGTGGGCAGAACTGAAAAATGAAACCGGACCAAAGAAAGTCTTCGAAGAGATCGAGGTGCCGCTGCTGACGGTGCTCTCGCGCGTTGAGCGTAATGGCGTGCTGATTGACCAGAACATTCTGGCGGAGCACTCACAGGAGCTAACGCTAAGACTGGCCGAGCTGGAGCAGAAGGCGCATGAACTGGCGGGCGAGCCTTTCAATCTCTCCTCCACTAAACAGCTGCAGGCTATCCTGTTTGAAAAGCAGGGTATCAAGCCGACCAAGAAAACGCCGGGCGGCGCGCCGTCGACCAGCGAAGAAGTGCTGGCGGAGCTGGCGCTAGACTATCCGCTGCCGAAAGTCATTCTTGAGCATCGTGGTCTGTCGAAGCTGAAATTTACCTATACCGATAAACTGCCGCAGATGATTAACCCACTGACCGGTCGCGTGCATACGTCCTATCACCAGGCCGTCACCGCCACTGGCCGTCTCTCTTCCACCGATCCTAACCTGCAAAACATTCCGGTTCGTAATGATGAAGGCCGTCGTATACGCCAAGCTTTTATCGCCGGGAAAGGCAACCGCATTGTGGCAGCGGACTATTCGCAGATTGAGCTGCGCATTATGGCGCATCTGTCGCAGGACAAAGGCCTGCTGGACGCCTTTGCGCACGGCGAGGATATCCACCGCGCTACCGCCGCGGAAGTGTTTGGCGTGGTGCTGGATAAGGTAAGCGGCGAACAGCGTCGCAGCGCGAAGGCGATCAACTTCGGCCTGATCTACTGCATGAGCGCTTTTGGCCTGTCGCGCCAGCTGAATATCGGCGCGGGCGAAGCGAAGAAATATATGGATCTCTATTTTGAACGCTATCCCGGCGTGCTGCGCTATATGGAAAATACGCGCCAGCTGGCGGCCAGCAAGGGCTATGTCGAAACGCTGGACGGACGTCGCTTGTGGCTGCCGGACATCAAATCGAGCAATGCCATGCGCCGTAAAGCGGCCGAGCGCGCCGCGATCAACGCACCGATGCAGGGTACGGCGGCAGACATTATTAAGCGAGCCATGATCGCGGTAGATGGCTGGTTGCAGCAGCAAAATGATGACGCGGTAAGGATGATCATGCAGGTGCACGATGAACTGGTATTTGAGGTGCGTGGCGATGTTGTTGAGTCTGCCAGCCAGCAGATCCGCGATTTAATGGAAGGCAGTATGAAACTGGATGTGCCGCTTCAGGTTGAAGTCGGCATTGGTGACAACTGGGACCAGGCACACTGATTAATGTCGCTCAGATCGTTGAGGGATCCCCATCTAAACTACAGCCAGAGGTTATTTTTGTAATGAACGCATGAAAAATTATGTCGTTTGCTGAAAATTAACTACAAAAAACCCTTTGTGTGTCAGAAAAAATCAGGTAAAGTTCGAGGCGTAGGTTACAGAGGTAAGATGTTCTATCTTTCAGACTTTTTACTTCACGTAATCTGATTTGGCTCAATATTAGCCGTACCAGTCATTTTATGACTGGGGCGTTTTTCATTTGGCTTTTGCTGGCAAGAGCGAGCGGTATGCGCCATGTCTTACGCTTCAGCCGAGGTATCCTCTGCTGGCGCTAACTCATTAAACCAAGTATCCAGTTTCTGGCGCAGCTTGTCGACGCCCATCTTTTTCAGTGATGAGAACATCTCTACCTGCACATCGCCCATAAAGGCCAGCGAAGCTTCGCGTACCATATTGAGCTGCGCTTTGCGCGCACCAGAGGCAAGCTTGTCCGCTTTGGTCAGCAGCACCAGCACCGGGAGCTTGCTTTCCACTGCCCATTGAATCATCTGCTGATCGAGATCCTTCAGCGGGTGACGAATATCCATCAACACCACTAGGCCTTTTAGCGCTTCGCGTTTTTGCAGGTATTCACCGAGCGCGCGCTGCCATTTACGCTTCATCTCTTCCAGTACTTCTGCATAACCGTAGCCCGGCAAATCCACCAGACGTTTGCCGTCGGTAACTTCAAACAGGTTGATCAGCTGAGTACGTCCAGGCGTTTTACTGGTACGCGCTAGGCTTTTCTGGTTAGTCAGCGTATTCAGCGCGCTGGATTTTCCAGCGTTCGAACGTCCGGCAAAGGCAACCTCAATACCGGTGTCGGCAGGCAGATGGCGGATATCCGGGGCGCTAAGGATAAAGTGGGTGACATGATAATTCAGTGCAGACAAAATTTAACTCCAGGGACGAATTCGGGCATTGGCGCTGATTATACGCTTTATGGCGCAAAAGTACCCGACGACGTCAACAGGCAATGTTTTGTAAGATATTTGCCATAAACGCTGCCAGTTATGACGATTTTTTTGAAAACCCAAAAAAGAATAAATTACTTAAAATCAATCAATTGTGATCATTTGGATGTTTAAATGCCCAATCAGGCTGAAGTTGGGTTGTGGCTTTTACCGGTTGGTCTACATTATTGGGCAGTGCACGGCAGCACCTATCAGGATGATGTGCTCAGGAAAGTCGGGAAGACCGCGAGCAGAGGAATGGAAATGGTAAGGGATCGAGACCACAAAAGGACAGGGATTCGCTCAGGAGTTGAGCAGGCGCGGGATTGACCGGGACGTTGCGAGCTAAAACGGATTAAAAAAATAATTCCTTCCGCGGAAGGTGCGAAATAAGGCGACAGCTTATGCTGTCGCCTTATTTCTTTGTCCGATTTCTGCTAGATTTCGCCGCAATTCTGTACCCTCCGTTATCAGACGAGCTTAAGAAGAGGATACGTACTTTCTGGTGCGCATTGCCGACAAAACAGCAGCGTAAAGAGAGACGGGTATTTACTGATTAAAAACATCGAGACAGAACATCATGAAGCAACCTGTACGCGGCGCGCCCGGCAAACCGGTAACCAAAGCAAAACGTAAATCGCGTGAAGAACTTAATCAGGTCGCGCGCGATCGCAAGCGCGACAAAAAACATCGTGATAACGCATCCGGCAGCCGCGCCAACCCTGAAGTGAGCGCAGGGAAATCTGGCCATGGCAATAAAGCTAAAGATCCACGAATTGGCATAAAAAACCGGTTTCGCTGGTGGCTGATGGCACAACGGTTAGCGCGCCAGTGAAAAAAGCGGCGAAGCCGGCTGCGGCAAAAAAAGTGCGTTTCAGCCCGGAAGAGGAGCTGGCGCAGCTGGAAAACAGTGAGCGTCTGGATACGCTGCTGGATCCTATGGAAAGCGGTGACACGCTGTCGGCGGAAGAGCGGCCTAGCTGGATGAAATTCTGGACCGTATCGACGAACTGATGGAACAGCTTGGCATCAATATGGATGACGAAGCCGAAGATGAGCAGGCTGAAGAAGATATATACCGCCTGCTAAAAGGCAACTGAGTTTTTGATCGGCATGCGCTCCGGCGCATGCCGCGCCAGACAGGTAAATCGTTATGTTTTGGCCTGGATCAATTTTAACGCTGCTGCTGACATGTTATCTCATCCTGTTATTGGCTAAACTACGATGCCTGTCGCGTCTGAAGTCACGTTTACGTCGGGTTCAGTCCCGCTCACCTCTCTTCTCTTCTGCATCGCGACCTTCTCTCAGACGTCACTGGAAGGAATAAGAATGTCTTTGCAACCCGTCTCTTGGGATCAGCAGCTCATTGAAAAATACAATCATGCCGGTCCACGCTATACCTCTTATCCAACCGCGTTTGAGTTCAGCGACAACTATGTGAAGCAGACTTCCAGCGTGCGGTTGCACGTTATCCTGAACGTCCGCTATCGCTCTACGTTCACATCCCGTTCTGCCATAAGCTCTGCTACTTCTGCAGCTGCAACAAAGTCGTCCGCGCAAGCTGCACAAAGCTGACCTCTATGTGGATGCACTGGCGCAGGAGATTCGCGAGCGCGCACCGCTGTTCCGTGATCGCCGCGTTACGTAGCTGCACTGGGGCGGCGGTACGCCGACTTTTCTCAATCACGATCAGCTCGGATCGCATGAGCGTGTTCAACTATGCGCACCTGCCAGCATTGTTTGCGGCGCAGCGTAAAATCAAAGAGCAGGAGCTGCCGTCGGCACAGCAGAAACTGGAGATCCTACAGCAGACCATCGCCACGCTAACGCAGCAGGGTTACAACTTTATCGGCATGGACCATTTTGCGAAGCAGCAGGATGAGTTGGCCTAGGCACAGCGCGCCGGTCTGCTGCACCGTAATTTCTAGGGCTACACCACGCAGGGCGACAGCGATCTTCTGGGATTAGGCGTTTCCGCCATCAGTATGATCGGCGACAGCTACGCGCAGAATGAAAAAGAGCTGAACCGCTGGTACGACGCTGTGGCGAAACGCGGTGATGCACTGTGGCGCGGCGTCGCGCTGACCGACGATGACTGCCTGCGCCGCGACGTCATTAAGACGCTTATCTGCAACTTCTCGCTGGATTTCAGCGCTATCGAAGCGCAGTACGCCATTCGCTTCAATGATTATTTTGCTGAGGATTTAGCGCTGCTACAGCCGCTAATTAACGACGGGCTGGTGGAGCAACATGCTGGCGGGTTGCAGGTAACCAGAGCGGGTCGTTTACTGATCCGCAATATCTGCATGTGCTTCGATGTTTATTTGCGTCACAAGGCGCGGCAGCAGCAATTCTGACGAGTGATATAAAAAAACGGGAGCATTTGCTCCCGTTTTCTTAGTTAAACAAATTGACCATGATGGCGCACAACACGGCGGCAAAAGCAGTCTGCGGCGAATGGCCAGCAAGACTGCCAATAGCGGCGATATTATGCGACATCATGTGAAAGAAGGATTCAAACATTGCTTCATCTCCCGATAGCCGCCCGTATGATACTGAATGGCTTCGGTCTGTAAAGTGGGGTCGTCTGCCAAATCGAACAAAAAACCACCTTTTGGGCACCCGACGTTGTGACTTACTCCATCCCCAGCTCTTTCAGTTTGCGCGTCAGGGTATTACGTCCCCAACCCAATAGCCTTGCCGCTTCCTGCTTGTGTCCTTGTGTATGGCGCAGAGCCGTCGTCAGCAAGGTTCGCTCCATCTCTGGCTGCGCTTCAGACAGCAGGTTTTTATGACCGGAACGCAGCGCGCGGTCGGCCCACTGCGCCAGCAGCGTTGCCCAGCTGTCCGGCAGCGACTGCACCGGATTTTCCGGCATGCTGGACTCGAACAGCTCGGGAGGCAGATCCTGAATCAACACTTCCTGGCCTGCTGCCATCACAGTCAACCAGCGACAGGTGTTCTCAAGCTGGCGCACGTTGCCGGACCAGTGCAGGCGCGTCAGCGCTGCCTCCGTTTCCGGATGGAGAATCTTCGCCTCGACGCCCAGTTCGCGTGCTGCAACCTGCAGGAAGTAGCGCGCCAGCCGTGGAATATCCTCACGACGCTCGCGCAGCGGCGGCAGATGAACGCGGATCACGTTCAGACGGTGGAACAGATCCTCACGGAACTTGCCTTCCTGTACTCGCAGATCTAGGTTCTGGTGCGTAGCGGCGATAATGCGCACGTCCACTTTTACCGGCGCATAGCCGCCCACACGGTAGAACTGACCGTCAGCCAGTACGCGCAGCAAACGCGTCTGCACGTCGAGCGGCATATCGCCAATCTCATCGAGAAACAGCGTGCCGCCGTCCGCCTGTTCAAAGCGGCCTTGGCGGATCTGGTTAGCGCCGGTAAAGGCACCTTTTTCATGGCCGAACAGCTCGGACTCGATCAGATCTTTCGGGATTGCGGCCATATTCAGCGCGATAAAAGGCGCTTTGGCGCGCGGGCTGTGGCGATGCAGCGCATGCGCAACCAGCTCTTTCCCGGTACCGGATTCGCCGTTGATCAGCACGCTGATCGACGAGCGCGACAAACGGCCGATAATGCGAAACACATCCTGCATCGCTGGCGCTTCGCCAATAATATCGGTAGTCGGGCCGCTCACCGGCTGATTACGCGGCTGCTGCTGCTCCTGATAGTGGCTGATGGCGCGATCGACCAGCGCCACAGCTTCATCAATATCAAAGGGTTTCGGCAAATAGTCGAAAGCCCCTTGCTGGTAAGCGCTGACCGCCGCATCCAGATCGGAGTGCGCCGTCATTATGATGACCGGCAGCATCGGATGCCGCTGTTTAATCTGTTTCAGCAGCGCCAGCCCGTCCATGCCTGGCATGCGAATATCTGACAGTAAAACGTCTGGGGTTTTGGTCGAGAGCGCGTCCAGCACCTCGTTAGCGCTGTCGAAAGTGGCACAGCTTAAACCGGCTCCATTGAGCGCGCGTTCAAGCACCCAGCGGATGGAGCTATCGTCATCGACGATCCAGACTATCCCTCGTTGCATAGAAACCTCACTGGCGAATAGGCAGATAAACCGAAAACTCGGTGTGTCCAGGCCAACTGTTGAACTCAATTTTTCCTGAATGTTGGTCAATCAGGCTACGAGCGATAGAGAGACCCAGACCGGTGCCGCCTTCGCGTCCGCTCACCATCGGGTAGAACAAGGTGTCCTGCAACTGGGCAGGAATGCCCGGACCGTCATCTTCAATGTCGATGCGCGCCACCAGACGGTAGCGTGTGCCGTGCAGCGTGAGCTGAAAGGCGGTGCGGGTGCGCAACACAATAGTGCCGCCGTCGTTGCCCAGCGCCTGTAGCGCATTGCGGACCACGTTAAGCAGCACCTGTTCAATCTGGTCAGGATCATGCGGCAGCTCTGGCAGGCTGGGATCGTAATCGCGCACCAGCCTGACGTTCTCCGGCAATTCCATACACACCAGATTCACCACGCGCTCCGCGACCTGATGAATGCTCTGCGTGATATGCATGCCCGGCTGTTGCGGGCCGAGCAGGCGATCCACCAGATTACGCAGGCGGTCTGCCTGCTCAATAACGACTTTGGTATATTCGTTCAGCGACGGATCGGGCAGGGCGCGCGACAGCAGTTGTGCAGCACCACGTAGTCCACCCAGCGGATTTTTAATCTCATGGGCAAGCCCGCGTACCAGGTCGCGCGCTGCTACCTGCTGGGCATGCTGAAGCTGCTCCTGGCTCAGGCGACGCTGATTATCCATTGGAGCCATCTCCAGCAGGATAAAGCTGTCTGGCAGACGCTGCGCCGTTAGCGCCATCACATGTGCACGGCCATCGACTACCAGCGTGACTTCGCTGTCGGTAAAGCCTTGGCCAGCCTCAAGACTCTCGCGCATCACCTCAATATTCAGCGAAAAATAGCCGGTTAAATCGGGAAGCGGCGTGCCGAACAGTTTGCGTGAGCTCTGTGCCAGTAATTGCTGTGCAGCCGGGTTGGCATAGTGAATAACCAAATCGTCATCCGCCAGCAGGATACTGTTTATCAGGGAGTTGAGAATTTGCCCCGCATCGGGCAAGGAGCCAGTTGCCATACAGCGTCCCTCTGCACTATTTTGGTGCGTTATACCTTTCCGCGCCCGGTTTCAGGCGGCTGAACGATGATTTCGCGGCGAAAAAAGCCCATCCGGAGATGGGCTAAAGTTTCCACGGCAACAAAAAATCTTCTGCGTCTTGCGCGTCGCCGCTGCGTCATTAGCCTCCGATCTATCCGGTTGCCGCCCGTCGCGGCAACGCACCCTGTGCAGAATAAAGATTAAACGCTGTAGTAAAGTTCGAACTCAACCGGGTGCGGGGTCATGCGAACGCGGTCATCTTCAACTTTACGCAGTTCGATGTAGGCATCGATGGCATCGTCGGTGAACACGCCGACGCGGGTCAGGAACTCGCGGTCTTCATTCAGTGCGTTCAGCGCTTCTTCCAGCGAACCTGCAACTTTTGGAATCTCCGCTTCTTCTTCCGGCGGCAGATCGTACAGGTTTTTGTCCATGGCATCGCCAGGGTGGATCTTGTTGATCACGCCGTCTAGGCCAGCCATCAGCAGCGCGGTGAACGCTAGGTATGGGTTAGCCGCCGGGTCCGGGAAGCGCGCTTCAATACGGCGAGCTTTCGGGCTGGCAACAACCGGGATACGGATAGAGGCAGAACGGTTACGAGCAGAGTAAGCCAGCATTACCGGTGCTTCATAGCCAGGGACCAGACGCTTATAGGAGTTGGTGGTCGGGTTCGCCAGGGCGTTGATCGCTTTAGCGTGCTTGATGATACCGCCGATGTAGAACAGGGCAGTTTCAGACAGGCCGCCGTATTTGTCGCCTGCGAACAGGTTCACGCCACCTTTAGAGAGTGACATGTGGCAGTGCATACCAGAACCGTTGTCGCCAAACATCGGCTTCGGCATAAAGGTGGCCGTTTTGCCGTAGGCATGCGCGACGTTATGCACGACATATTTGTAGATCTGAATTTCGTCAGCTTTTTGGGTCATGGTGTTGAAGCGGGTTGCCACTTCGTTCTGACCAGCTGTTGCAACTTCGTGGTGATGCGCTTCAACCACTAGGCCCATCTGCTCCATGGTCAGACATATGGCAGAACGAATGTCCTGCGCGGAGTCGACCGGTGGAACCGGGAAGTAACCGCCTTTTAGGCTAGGACGGTGACCTTTGTTGCCGCCTTCGTACTCTTTACCGGTGTTCCATGCTGCTTCGATATCGTCGATAGCAACGTGTGAGCCAGACGTTGAAGAGCCAAAACGGATGTCGTCGAACAGGAAGAATTCTGGTTCCGGTCCAAACAGCACGGTGTCAGCGATGCCGGAAGAGCGCAGATACTCTTCAGCGCGCTTGGCAATAGAACGCGGGTCGCGATCGTAGCCCTGCATGGTGCCTGGCTCAAGGATGTCACAACGGATGATCAGCGTCGGGTCTTCGAAGAACGGATCCAGTACCGCAGTGGTTGCGTCCGGCATCAGGACCATGTCTGATTCGTTAATGCCTTTCCAGCCGCCAATAGAGGAGCCATCAAACATTTTGCCTTCTTCGAAGAAGTCAGCGTTAACTTGGTGAGCAGGGATAGTAACGTGCTGTTCTTTACCTTTGGTATCGGTAAAACGCAGGTCAACAAACTTAACTTCGTGCTCGTTCATCATCGAGAGAACGTGTTCAGCGGACATACTCAACTCTCCTAGAAATGGTCATTATCATCGTGGTGAGAGGCTGCGTCGTCTGGAATGTAATGTGTCTGACCGCCATCCCCAACCAACCGACTCTCTGCAAGCTCTGCAACCGTTGTGCAACTGCTGTTTTCGCTTGAATAGACTAGCGAATTCTGTGCCAACTTTTTTCAGCGGTGCTAAAGCTAAATCGCGCCCATACGCACCTTTTTAACGCCAAGCAGCTGCACCAAAAGCGTGCTTTGGCTAATTATTTGCACCATTGTGGTGCGTTCGGTCAACTTTAGTGCATTACTTGCACCGTATCCAGCGCAAATTTCCGCCAGTGCAATAAACTTCTAGTGAAAAGTGTGATCGTGTTCAGTATCCCGCTTAATCCGTGTACAATAGCGCGCTATCTCTCTGATGCCTGAGGCAAAGTTGTGATCGAAAACTTGCGTAACATCGCCATCATCGCGCACGTCGACCATGGTAAAACCACCTTGGTTGATAAATTGCTGCAACAGTCCGGTACCTTTGACGCGCGTACCGAAGCGACTGAGCGCGTGATGGACTCCAATGATTTGGAGAAAGAGCGTGGAATTACCATCCTCGCGAAAAACACCGCTATCAAATGGAATGACTACCGTATCAACATCATTGATACCCCAGGACACGCCGATTTTGGTGGTGAGGTGGAGCGCGTCATGTCCATGGTGGATTCGGTGCTGTTGGTTGTTGATGCGATGGATGGCCCTATGCCGCAAACCCGCTTCGTGACCAAGAAAGCTTTTGCCCATGGTTTGAAACCGATCGTTGTTATCAACAAGATTGACCGTCCGGGCGCACGTCCTGACTGGGTTGTTGACCAAGTATTTGACCTGTTCGTTAACCTGGACGCGACTGACGAACAGCTCGACTTCCCAATTATTTACGCATCTGCACTGCAGGGCATCGCAGGTCTGGATCACTCCGACATGGCTGAAGATATGACCCCGCTGTATCAGGCGATTGTTGAGCACGTTTCTCCGCCGCAGGTTGAAGTTGATGCACCGCTGCAGATGCAGATCTCGCAGCTGGACTACAACAACTACTTGGGCGTTATCGGCATCGGCCGTATCAAGCGCGGTAAAATCAAGCACAACCAGCAGATCACCGTTATCGACAGCAAAGGTAAAACCCGCAACGGTAAAGTCGGTAAAGTGCTGGGCCATCTGGGTCTGGAGCGTATCGAGAACGATCTGGCAGAAGCGGGCGATATCGTCGCAATTACCGGTCTGGGCGAGCTGAACATCTCCGATACCATCTGCGATCCGCAAAACGTCCAGGCACTGCCTGCGCTGAGCGTTGATGAGCCGACGGTAACCATGTTCTTCAACGTCAATACCTCGCCGTTCTGCGGTCAGGAAGGCAAGTATGTGACCTCGCGTCAGATCCTTGAGCGCCTGAACAAAGAGCTGGTGCACAACGTGGCACTGCGCGTTGAAGAGACCGAAGATGCTGACGCGTTCCGCGTATCTGGCCGTGGCGAACTGCACCTGTCAGTGCTGATCGAAAACATGCGTCGTGAAGGCTTCGAGCTGGCTGTATCTCGTCCGAAAGTTATCTTCCGCGAAATCGATGGCCGTAAACAAGAGCCGTTCGAGAACGTTACGCTGGATATCGAAGAGAACAATCAGGGCGCAGTAATGCAAGCCATGGGCGAGCGTAAAGGCGATCTGAAAAACATGGATCCGGATGGTAAAGGCCGCGTGCGTCTTGACTACGTTATCCCGAGCCGTGGTCTGATCGGCTTCCGTAACGAGTTCATGACCATGACGTCAGGTACCGGTCTGCTGTACTCCACCTTCAGCCACTATGACGACATCCGTCCAGGCGAAGTGGGCCAGCGCCAGAACGGCGTGCTGATCTCTAACGGTCAGGGTAAAGCAGTTGCCTTCGCCCTGTTCGGTCTGCAGGATCGCGGCCAGCTGTTCTTGGGTCACGGTGCAGAAGTCTATGAAGGCCAGATCATTGGTATTCACAGCCGTTCTAACGACCTGACCGTTAACTGCCTGACCGGTAAGAAGCTGACCAACATGCGTGCTTCCGGTACAGATGAAGCGACAACGCTGGTTCCGCCGGTGAAGATGACCCTTGAGCAGGCCATCGAATTCATCGACGACGACGAACTGGTAGACGTTACGCCGCAGTCGGTCCGTATTCGTAAACGTCATCTGACCGAGAACGACCGCAAACGCGCGTCACGTGGTCCGAAAGAGTAAGACGTTTATCCTGTAAAAATCTATGCCACTATTCTGCTTTTTATTTCTCGCCTCACCCGCAGCCTGCACGCGTTAAGCCGGCATGCGCCAGCTTCCATAACCGATTTTTCTGCAGCCTGTTACCTGTTCAGCCCCAGTTTTTGCCGCTAGAGTGAAGGATCCAGGGAACCAGAGGAGTAACGAAATGTTGTACATTTTCGATTTAGGCAATGTGATTGTTGATATTGATTTCAACCGTGTGCTGGGCGTCTGGAGTGACCTCGGCCGCGTACCGCTGGCGCTGCTGCAAAGCCGTTTCCAGATGGATGAGGCCTTTGAACAGCACGAGCGCGGAGAAATCAGCGATGAGCATTTTGCGGCAGAGCTGTGTGAGCAGCTGGATATCGCGCTGAGCTACGAACAGTTCGTTGCGGGCTGGCAGGCGGTGTTCATGGGTGCCCGCAGCGATACGCTGGCGTTGATGAACCAGCTGCGCGCCGACGGGCATCGCGTAGTGATCCTTTCCAATACCAACAAGCTGCATACGAAATTCTGGCCGACGCAGTATCCGGAAGTGCGTGCAGCGGCAGATACTGTTTATCTGTCGCAGGAGCTGGGAATGCGCAAGCCCGAAGCGCGCATTTTTGAGCATGTGTTGCAACAGGAAGGCTATCGCGCCAACCAAGCGATTTTCTTTGATGACAATGCAGATAACATCGCAGCTGCTAAAGCCCTGGGTATCAAAAGCATCCTGGTTGTCGACAATAAAACCGTGCCGACTTGCTGGCAAGCCACCGCTAGATGATGACCCTACATCCTTTTATTTCGACCTGCCACGCGCTGTGGCTGTGGCTGAAACTGCTGTGGAAACGCATCAACGATGACAACATGACAACTCAGGCCGGTAACTTGGCCTTTGTTTCATTGCTGGCGCTGGTGCCGCTGATTGCGGTGGTCTTCGCGCTGTTCTCGGCATTCCCTGTTTTTGCTGAAGTTAGCGTGCAGCTGAAAAACTTTATCTTTACTAATTTTGTTCCGGCAACGGGCAACGTAGTGCAGCGCTACCTCGATCAGTTTGTGGCTAACGTGCATCGTATGACCGTGCTGGGCGCCATTGGGTTAATCATCACTGCGCTGCTGCTGATGCATTCAGTCGATACGTCACTGAATACTATCTGGCGCAGCCATAAGAAGCGGCCGCTGGTTTACTCCTTTGCCGTCTACTGGATGATCCTGACGCTGGGGCCGCTGCTGGCAGGTGCCAGCCTGGCGATTAGCTCTTATCTGCTATCGCTGCGCTGGATTAGCGACAGCGGCGTTTATGGCCTAATCGATCAGGTATTACGCGTGTTCCCACTGCTGCTCTCCTGGCTCGCTTTCTGGCTGCTCTACAGTATTGTGCCGACGCGCCGCTTGCCGCCGCGCGATGCGCTTATCGGCGCGCTGGTTGCAGGCGCGCTGTTTGAGCTCGGTAAAAAGGGCTTTGCCCTTTATGTTACGATGTTTCCGTCGTACCAGCTAATTTACGGCGTGCTGGCGGTGATCCCGATTCTGTTTCTCTGGGTTTACTGGACTTGGTGTATTGTGCTGTTAGGCGCGGAAATTACCGTGGCGCTGGATGATTATCGTCAGCTAAAACAGCAGGAAGGCGAAAAAGAACGAGAGGTTGCATGATTGCGTTGATTCAACGAGTACTCAATGCCAGCGTCAGCGTAGATCGCACGGTGGTCGGCGAAATTGGTCCGGGCCTGCTGGTGCTGTTAGGGATAGAAAAAGGTAATGACGAGAAGCGCGCCGAGCGTTTGGCTGAAAAGGTGCTGGGCTACCGAATTTTCAGCGGCGAGCAGGGAAAAATGAACCTTAACGTCCAGCAGTCGAGCGGCAGCGTGCTGGTGGTATCACAGTTTACGCTGGCGGCAGATACGCAAAAGGGGATGCGCCCGTCGTTTTCCGGTTGTGCCGCGCCCGATGAGGCGAATCGGCTATATGAATACTCCAGCGACTGCTGCTGCCAGAGCGTAACCACTGCCAACGGACGCTTCGCCGCCGACATGCAGGTCGCGCTGGTCAACGATGGTCCTGTCACCTTCTGGTTGCAGGTTTGAGGCTGGCAGCCGAGCGGCAAGGGATTGGCCACGCAAGCTCTGAACGAGAGAACCGCTTTATGTATCATCTTCGGGTACCGCAAACCGCGGAAGAGCTGGACATGTACTACCAGTTCCGCTGGGAAATGTTACGTAAGCCACTGCGCCAGCCGCAGGGCTCTGAACGGGACGGCTGGGACGCAAATGGTGGTGGACGAGCACGGACAGCCAGTAGCGGCTGGACGGCTCTACATTAACGCTAACAACGAAGCCTCGATTCGCTTCCTCGCCGTGCATCCCTCGGTGCACGGTAAAGGGCTGGGCACGCTGGTGGCGATGACGCTGGAATCGGTGGCACGGCAGGAGGGCGTTAAGCGCGTCACCTGTGCCGCGCGTGAAGATGCGGTCGAATTCTTCGCTAAGCTGGGCTACGTCAATCAGGGCGAGATCACCGCGCCGCAGACTACGCCGGTGCGCCACTTCCTGATGATCAAGCCGGTAGTGACGCTGGACGACATTTTGCATCGCGCCGACTGGTGCGGTCAGCTGCAACAGGCTTGGTATGACAACATTCCGCTCAGCGAAAAGATGGGCATGCGTATTTTGCAGTTCACCGGGCAGAAATTTATCACCACCATGCCGCAAACCGGCAACCAGAACCCGCACCATACGCTGTTTGCGGGGGTAGCCTCTTCTCCCTGGCGACGGACCGGCTGGGGGCTGATTTGGCTGCTGCTGCGCGAGAGTCATCTGGGCGGCACGATTATTCTCGCCGATGCGCATATTCGCCACAGCAAACCGATCACCGGGCGTCTAGGCGCGATTGCAGATATTGGCTCACTGAGGGCGATCTTGATCGTCTGGCGCGCGGACGGCTTGAAGTTGAGCTGTTTGGCAATGAGGAGCCGGGCGCGGTGTTTGAAGGCGTCTATATCGTACTGCCTGTAAACAGCAAGGGCCGCATAAGCGGCCTTTTTTCTTATTTTACCTTGCCAGCCTGCATCTGCTGCTGGACTTGCTGATCATCGGTGCGCAGCGAGAGCGAGCCATTTACTGAGGGTTTCAGCGGCGCGCTGGCTTTTAGCGACGCGTTAAGCTGCAGCTGGAAATTGCTGGGGCCGCTCGCTGGCAGCGTGGGCCAGCCCCAGTTTTGCAGCACGCTGGCAGGAACCGCCTGACCTTTCAGCGACAGCGCAACCGGGCGATCCGGCTGCTGGCCGACGCTGGCCGAACCTTCCAGCAATCCGCTGCCGCTGAAGGCGCTGAGCTCTGTCACCTGTATCTGCCGCTCGTCGGCGTTAAGCGACAGCGACGGATGGCGCAGATCGGCGCGGTTAAAAGTCGCTTCCGCAGCGTTAAGGCTCAGCTTGCCTGACCAGATGCCCCACTGATGCTGACGCGCCAGCAGCAGGTTTTCGCCGCTGCCGTCCAGCGAGGTCATCTGAAACGGGAATGCAGGGTTGATATCGATAATCAGGTTGCGGTTAGAGGTGAAACGGCGCACTTCCAGGCTGTCGAGCCAGTCTGGCAGTGATGCCTGCCAGCGATCGCGCCAGGTTTCCGGCAGCGTATATTCCAGCCCGGCGACGGCTAGGTTGTTCAGCGTCAGGCGTTTATCGCTGCGGCTCCAGTTGCCGTCAGCGCGGATCACGCCATTGGCCCAGCGCGAGCTGAACTGGGTAAGCGCGATGCCCTGCGGCGACAGGTCGACATTAACAATGGGATCGTTAAGCTCGAAGCGGCCGTTGATAAAATTGCTGGCGTTCAGCGACAGCGAACCGTCGTCGCTGCGCCAGTCGCTGCCTTGCCAGGTCAGGTTTTTCAGCGTTACGTCGAGATCGGTTACCGCCCAGTCCGGGCCCTGAAGCCGGGCGTCGGTCATATCCAGACGGTTAACGGTAACGGAAGGCAGATCCTGAACAGGGCGTAAAAAATCGGCCAGGCTTTGGCTAGTTTGCAGGCGAATATTGTTGAGGCGCAGCTGACGAATGAGCCAGTGACCCTGTGCGTCACGCTCGGAGCTGCTGGTCATTGAACCTCGCGCCAGATCGGCTCCCACATTGCTCAACAGCATGCGGCCCTGCGTCACGCTACCCTGAATCAGCACGTTTGCGCCCGGTACATTATTGATCTTCAGTTCGGCGGCACTCATCTGGAACTGCGCATCGCTGCCCAGCATCGTTTGCGCGCTGGGTTTCCACGGCATGATGCCGCCGTTTACCTGGCAGGCTTCAAGCGGCAGCGGCGTGTTTAGGCTGTCGACACGCATATTATTCAGCTGAAGGCGACCGGCCTGAATGGGAAGCGCATCATCGGTGGTGAGATTAGCGAGGTTTGCTACGCCATCACGTAGCTCAATGCTGGCGAAATGGAGCGGATCGCTGAACTGTAGCAGGGCGAGTCCGAGATCGACACGTTTCGCCACCACCACAGCAGGCTGGCCATCGTGGCCAAAACTAAAATCATCCAGAATGATGTGCGAAGGCGAAGAGAAATTATGTTCGATTTTGCGCAGCGAGAGATGCCATGCCGTTTTATCGCTCACGGTACTGCTGACCCAGACCGCGCCCCATTGCGTCTGCAACAGGACGTAAATGACTACCAGGCCAAGCACCAGCAGCAACAGTATCGTCAGTAAAAATTTTCCAGGAAATTTCATCGTATCCATTCCGCTATCTTTCCGGTCAGTGCTTGTTATGCCTGAATTACCGTTGTAGCTCAACAGCCTGAATGTAAATACGAATAAATAGCAGAGACGGGCCGCAGCCCGCCGAAGAGGTTACTTTTCCTGCGGGAAGATCAGGTTCAGTACGATAGCGGTAATGCCGCCTGCGGCAATACCTGAGGAGAAGAGCGTTTTCAGCCAGTCTGGCGCAAATTGCAGGATCAGCGGCTGCTGAGACACGCCCAGCCAGACCGCCAGCGACAGCGCGATAATCATAATGGCGCGGCGGTTGAGCGGTTCACGCGACACGATGCGCACGCCAGAGGCCGCAATGGTGCCGAACATCACGATTGTTGCACCGCCCAGTACCGGTTCAGGAATATGCTGTACAAAACCGCTTACGGCCTGGTAACAGGCCAAGCACGATCATCATCAGCGCGACGACAAAGCCTACATAGCGGCTGGCAACGCCGGTCAGCTGGATAACGCCGTTGTTCTGGCCAAGGCAGGAGTTCGGGAAGGTATTGAACAGGGCAGAGACACACGAGTTCAGCACGTTCGCCAGTACGCCGCCTTTCAGACGCTTCATATAGAGCGGGCCGCTGACCGGCTGTTCCGAAACGTCCGAGGTCGCAGTAATATCGCCGATCGTCTCTAGCGAGGTGACCATAAACACCAGCATCAGCGGGATCAGTAGATTCCAGTCAAAACCCAGCCCGTAGTAAAGCGGCGTCGGTACCGCGATCAGCGGCGGACGGTCTTCAAGACGGTAAATCAGTTCGCTTTGGTGCGGCTGCTGAATTAAGTGTGGCGTCTGGTTGATTAACGGACATAATGTGGCTTCCCAATCTGTGAAGAAGGGGATTTTAAACCGCTCATGGCTGAAAGCAATCGTTTGCCAGGCTTTGTCTTAAGGGAGCTGAAACGGCGTATGCGTTAAGCGGTCATCAGTAAGGAATTATACGTTGGTATAGCGCGCGGTTTCCGGCAGCCAGCGCTCGATCAGCGCCTTCGCCTGCTCAGGATAGTGCTGGTGGATATGACGCGCGACGCGCTGTATTTCTGGCACCATCGCCTGATCTCGCAGCAGATCGGCGACCTTGAATTCCGCATTGCCGGTCTGGCGCGTGCCCAGCAGTTCGCCCGGACCACGAATTTCAAGATCGTGTTGGGCGATGACAAAGCCATCGTTGCTGTCATGCAGCACCTGCAAACGGCGCTGTGCGGTTTTGCTTAGCGGCGCCTTATAGAGCAGGACGCAGTGGGAAGCCACCGCGCCGCGTCCGACGCGTCCACGCAGCTGATGGAGCTGCGCTAGACCCAGACGTTCCGGGTTTTCGATGATCATCAGGCTGGCGTTAGGCACATCGACCCCGACCTCAATCACAGTCGTCGCCACCAGAAGCTGGAGTTCATTGGCTTTAAACGCCGCCATGACAGCCTGTTTTTCCGCAGGTTTCATGCGGCCATGCACCAGACCGATATTGAGCGTGGGCAGCGCGATTTTTAACGCCTCCCAGCTCGCCTCAGCAGCCTGTGCTTCCAGCAGCTCCGACTCTTCAATCAGCGTGCATACCCAGTAGGCCTGGCGTCCTTCCTGGCAGGCGAGCTGTACACGCGCTATGATAGCGTCGCGGCGGCTATCGGGGATCGCCACGGTGGTCACGGGCGTACGGCCTGGCGGCAGCTCATCAATGGTTGAGGTGTCGAGACCTGCGTAGGCGGTCATCGCCAGGGTACGTGGAATCGGCGTGGCGGTCATAATCAGCTGATGCGGATGAAAGCCCTGCTCTTCACCTTTCTTCCACAGCGCCAGCCGCTGATGTACGCCAAAGCGGTGCTGTTCGTCGATAATTACCAGTGCCAGCCCGTTGAACTGCACCTGCTCCTGAAACAGCGCGTGCGTGCCCACGACCATTGCCACCTGGCCGCTGGCGATCGCTTCCTGCTGCGCCTGACGCGCTTTGCCCTTTTGCTTACCAGCCAGCCAGCCGACCTCAATGCCGAGCGGCGCAAACCAGCTACGAAAGTTATTTGCGTGCTGTTCTGCTAGCAGTTCGGTAGGGGCCATCAGCGCGACCTGCTTGCCGTGCGCGATAACATCAAGCGCGGCCAGTGCGGCCACCAGAGTTTTACCGGAGCCAACGTCGCCCTGCACCAGACGCATCATCGGAAAATCATTAGCCAGGTTGTGCTCAATCTCCTGCACTACGCGTTTCTGTGCATTAGTTGGCGTGAAGGGCAGTGCCGCCAGCAGCTTTTCGCTCAGCATATGGCGGGGTTTCATCGGCAATGCATAGTAACGCTGCGCCCCGGCACGCACCGCCAGCATGCTGAGGTTATGCGCCAGCAGCTCTTCTAGAATCAAACGGCGCTGTGCCGGATGACGCCCGCTTTCCAGCTCGCTCAGGCGCAGGTCCAGCGGTGGGCGATGCAGCGTGTGTAGCGCCTCCGGCAGGCTAATCAAGCCCTGCGCCAGCTCCTGCGGCAGCAGTTCGGCAATCGGCAAGCTTTCCAGCAGCGTCAGCGCCTGATCGGTCAGGCTACGCAGCGTCGCTTGGCGGATACCTTCAGTGGTGGGATAGACCGGCGTTAAGGTCTTTTCCAGCGTGACCGGGCTCTGCTCGCCCTGAACGCGGTACTCGGGATGAATGATCTCTGCGCCGCGCTGGCCGCGTTTGATCTCGCCATAGACAGTAACGCGGCGGCCCGGTGCGAGGCTGTTTTTCATCCCGGCATTAAAGTTAAAGAAGCGCATGGTCAGCACGCCGCTGCAGTCACTGATCTGGCACACCAGCATGCGGCGTCGGCCAAAGGTAACGTCAGACTGCAACACTTCGCCCTCTACCGTCGCCCAGATGCCGGGCAGTAGATCGTTAATGGCGTAAAGCTGGGTGCGGTCTTCGTAGCGCAGCGGAAGGTGGAGCAGCAGATCCTGGATGGTGTGCAGGCCGAGCTTAGCCAGTTTTGCCGCCTGGCTGGCACCGACGCCGGTCAGGGTACTGAGCGGAATGGCATCCAGCAGGCGGCCTTTCATTTCTTTTTCCCTTTGGCCTGCATCGTGGCCCACCAGTCAGCGTCAGCTTCCACTTCGCCCTGGTCGTTAATGTGTGGATAGGGCAGACCTTTCTGTTTCGCAACGCGCGCCAGCACCGGATAGCCGCCTTCAAACAGCAGGCGCTTCTGCTCTTCTTCATCCAGCAGGCTGTTCTGGCGATGGTAGAGTCCGGCGTTCTGCCGCTGGCGCTGCGCTTCATACACAATCAGCGCGGGGGCGACAGAGACGTTGAGTGACTGCACCATGCCGACCATAGGGATAATGATGTCGTGATCGGCCAATTCCAGCGCTTCGGCGGTGATACCGGTCTTCTCCTGCCCCATCAGGATGCAGGTTGGGTGGGTATAGTCAATTTCGCGAAAATCGACCGCTTTGGCCGACAGGTTGGTTGCCAGCACTTGCATGCCGCGATCTTTCAGATGCGTGACCGCCTCTGCGATATTGCGGTGGGTCTTTACCTTTACCCAGCTGTTGCTGCCAGCAGAAGCGGAGACCATGGTGCGCATGCGTTCGCTGGGCCAGACGGCGTGCACTTCATTAATGCCTACCGCATCTGCGGTGCGGATGACTGCCGACACATTGTGCGGCTTGTGCACCTGTTCCATGCAGACGGTGAGATCGTGCTGGCGGAGCGCCAGCATCTCCTGAATACGAGCAAAGCGTTGGGCATTCATGCGCTAGTTACGGTTACGGTGGACTTTGATCACGTCCGGCATTACGCGGATTTTACGCATAATGTTCGCCAGATGGACGCGATCGCGCGCGGTCAGGCGGATAAAGGCGCTGTAAACTCGGCCGTCGCGCTCTTCGGTGTTCAGGCTCTGAATATTGGAGCCTGCGGTATTGATTGCCGCCGTCAGGTTCGCCAGCGCGCCCTGATGGTTGAACATATCCACCTTAATCTCCGCCACGAATTCCTGGTCGGTGACCTTATCCCACTCTACCGGCATGAACTTTTCCGGCTCTTTCTGGTAGCCGCGAATGTTACGGCACGATTCGTGATGCACTACCAGCCCTTTGCCTGGGCTAACGTGCGCCACAATCGGATCGCCAGGAATAGGTCGGCAGCATTTAGCGAAGGTTATCAGGACGCCATCCGCGCCTTTGATCGGCAGCTTGCTGCGCTTGCTGTTGCTCGGCGGCGTCGCATTGCTGGACTGCAACAGGTTCTTCGCTACCACTACGCTCATCGCGTTGCCGAGGCCAATTTCTGCCAGCAGATCGTCCAGCGACGTGAGCTTCATGCGATTCAGCTCTTGCCTGATATTCTCCGGCGTGATCTCTGCCAGTTTGCGGCTGCCGCCGAGCGCGTGGCTCAGCAGACGACGGCCGAGATTGACGGAGTCTTCGCGCTTGAGGTTTTTCAGCAGCTGACGAATTTTGGCGCGTGCCTTAGAGCTGACAACAAAGTTGAGCCAGGCGGCGTTAGGGCGAGCACCCGGTGCAGTAATAATTTCCACCGTCTGTCCGCTGGTCAGCGGCTGTGACAGCGGATAAGGCTGACGATCGACGCGCGCGCCAACGCAGGCGTGGCCAATATCGGTATGCACCGCATAGGCGAAGTCCACCGGCGTCGCGCCAGCGGGCAGTTCGACAATGCGGCCTTCCGGCGTAAACACATAGATCTCGTCAGGGAAGAGATCGGATTTCACGCTTTCAATAAATTCAAAGGAACTGCCCGCGCTCTGTTGCAGCTCCAGCAGGCTTTGCAGCCAGCGCTGGGCGCGAATCTGTGCGGTGGTGCCACTTTCGCCCGCCTGTTTGTAAGCCCAGTGTGCGGCGACCCCCATTTCTGCCATTTGATCCATATCTTCGGTACGGATCTGCACCTCAACCGGCACGCCGTGCGGGCCGATCATTGAGGTATGCAGCGACTGATAGCCGTTGGCCTTGGGAATAGCGATGTAATCTTTCATGCGGCCTGGACGCGGTTTGTACAGGCTGTGCATCTGACCAAGCACGCGATAGCAGGCATCCACATCCTTCACGATCACGCGGAAGGCGTAAATATCCATGATGGAGTGAAAGCGCTGCTCTTTGAGCGTCATTTTTCGGTAGATAGAGTAGAGATGTTTTTCACGGCCGCTGACGCGACAGGGGATACCCGCTTCCTGTAGACGCCCGTCGATTTCCGACAGGATCTTCTGAATCATCTCTTTGCGGTTGCCGCGCGCCGCTTTCACTACCTCTTTAATCACGCGATAGCGATTAGGGTAGAGCGCCTCAAAGCCCAGCTCTTCCAGCTCGGTTTTCAGGTGATGGATACCCAGGCGATGCGCCAGCGGACTGTAGATCTCCAGGGTTTCCAGCGCGATGCGACGACGCTTGTCCGGACGCAATGCGCCTAGGGTGCGCATATTGTGCGTGCGGTCGGCCAGCTTGATGAGAATGACGCGGATGTCTTGCACCATCGCCATAATCATCTTGCGGAAGTTCTCTGCCTGCGCCTCTTTCTTGTCAGGGAAGGTCAGCTTATCCAGCTTTGAGACGCCTTCCACCAGCTCAGCGACGCTCTTGCCGAATAGCTGCTCCATATCCTGATAGGTGGCTGGCGTGTCTTCGATCACGTCATGCAGCAGCGCGGCCATGAGGGTTTCATGGTCGAGCTTCATCTCCGCCAGAATACAGGCGACAGCAACAGGATGGGTAATGTACGGCTCGCCGCTGGAGCGTGTCTGTCCCTTATGAGCATCACGTGCGACAAGATACGCTTGCTGGAGGCGCTTGATTTGCTCCTCCGGCAGGTATTTTTCAATCAGCTGATTGAGGCTTTCAAACAGATACAAGGTTGGCCTGCAGGTTGCTGTTAACGACGACCTTCAGCAATAGCGGTAACGGCTTGTAATTCAGCTGCTTCCTGCTCTTGCTGCTCCTGACGATCACGCACGTCCAGAATCTGGTTGGTGATCAGGCCTTCTTCGATTTCGCGCAGGGCGATAACGGTGGCTTTATCGTTCTCTTCCGGAACCAGCGGATCTTTGCCGCCTACCTGCATTTGACGTGCACGACGTGCAGCGACCAACAACAGGTCAAAACGGTTACCAATTTTTTCTACTGCGTCCTGAACGGTTACGCGTGCCATAGGTGTGCTACTCCACAGATGAAGAAATGACAGGGCATAATACTTAAACTGACTTCAGACTGCCAATAGTTTGCTGATTAAAGCATCATGACGCGCCTTCTGACGCCCCATGCGCAGGCGTTCAGCGCGGATGATGGTTTTCAGATCTGACAGCGCCAGATCGAAATCATCGTTAATGATTAAGTAGTCGTATTCGGCGTAGTGACTCATTTCGGAGACCGCCTGCGCCATACGGCGGGCAATCACCTCTTCGCTGTCCTGACCGCGACCGCGCAGACGGCGATCGAGTTCGTCCTGCGAAGGCGGCAGCACGAAGATACTACGTGCAGCGGGCATTCTGGCGCGGATCTGCTGCGCGCCCTGCCAGTCGATGTCCAGAAACACATCAACGCCGGTAGAGAGTACCTGCTCAATCGCTTTACGCGACGTGCCGTAATAGTTGTCGAAAACTTTTGCGTGCTCGAGGAAAGCATCTTCCGCGATCATCGCTTCAAACTCATCCTTCGACATGAAGTAATAGTGTTCGCCATGGGCTTCGCCGGGACGCATGCCGCGAGTGGTATGAGAAACAGACACCTGCGTATCGTACAGCGGTTTTGTCTTCAGTAACGCCTGAATCAGGCTAGATTTACCCGCGCCGCTTGGGGCGGAAACAATAAAAAGAGTGCCTTGAGCCATGGTCTTCTTGAATTGAGTAAAGAGCGGAGTCGATTTCCTGCACAGTATACACTGCTTAGCGCTCTCACGCAGCGTTTGCGCGTAACGCCGCGCAAAATCCTTTGTGCTGACATGCAAAAGTTCGTTTTTCCTGCGCAGCGCTTTCCGCTCTCTACCTTTGCCTGTCGCCTTGCCTTTTCCGGGTTGCTTCAATAGGCAAAACGTTGAGGAGGCTTATCATGAGAAAGAGATTACGCCTGCTGCTGGGCCTGTTAGTCGTGGCTGTCAGCCCGGCTAACGCGCTTTGTTCGGTATGGACGCCAGATCCTGACAGTTTTACGCCGCTTAGCTGCCTGAGCTTTACGCCACCCTGTCAGCAACAGCTGCTGGCGCGGCTCAGTTGGCTGAGCCAGAAATCGGTACTGGATATCGCTGGGGTACAGCGCAGCACCTGGCTACGCCTACTGAAGACGGGAACCCTGAACCATCTTTTCGCTTGGCTGACGCTGACGCCGGAGCAGATCGCCTAGACATCCGGCATTAGCACAACGCGTGCGCAGCAGTTATGGCACCGGTTCAACCTGACGCGGCAGCAGCCGCTACGACGCTGGATAAGCGCAATGGGCATACCTTTGCCGCGTAGCGCGCTTAATGCCTTATCGGACACAACATGGGATGAGGTGCAGCAGCGCGACGAGCAGCACTGGCAGGCTTTAACCGGTGTTGGCTCGGTGCTGGCACAGCGCATTCACGCTATGTTGCAGGATGCCCAGATTCAAAGGCTTATCTCCTTATTTGCAGCAGCAAGGCATCCCAGAGAAAATCAGTGCTCAGGATGGGGGGAGTTAAAGAGGGGCAGGCCGAGCCGGAAGCGCAATGCCAGCAGACGCGCCAGAAAGCCGAACGGCAGCGTAATGATCACAACGGCTTCAGCGCCAGCGAAGTCTTTAGTAACAGGATGTAGATCCAGCCGGACGCGAAGGCGATGCCTGCATACAGCTCTTGTCTGAAATACCAGTGGGATGCGGTTACAGAACATATCGCGCAACACGCCGCCAAATACGCCCGTAATGACGGCAGCGATAGCGGCAATAATCATTGCATGGCCGCTGTCCAGCGCGACCTGCGCGCCGATAATAGAAAAGACCACCAAGCCCAGCGCGTCCAGCACCAGAAAGACTTTACGCAGATGCGTCATCAGCGGTGCCAGCCATGTGGTGAGTACCGCCGCAGCCGCAACAATCATGATGTATTCGGGATGTTTTACCCAGCCAAGTGGGTAATGCCCCAGCAGAATGTCGCGCACCGAGCCGCCGCCAATCGCCGTCACTGAGGCAATAATAATCACGCCAAACAGATCCATTTTGCGTCGCACGGCAGCCAGTGCGCCTGTCATCGCTTCTGCCGTAATACAAATGATATTGATATAGAGGACGGTTAATAACATAGCTGGCTCCAATAGGGTGGGCGGCAAGGCTACGAGGTTAGTGAAATATTAGCTACTGAGAATTTTTCAGGTGATTCGCTTCGCATCAGTTTAACTTACGCCGGGCAAAGTAAAAACGTTAATGTAGAGGGCAAAATGCTACCAGCACGGGGTTAACAAGATAAGAAAAACGAATTGCAGAAGTAAATACATGCTGAGCGGAGCGCTTAGGCGTAGAAATGAAGTGAAGGGGGTTATTGCGAATGTAGGTTTGACTATAGCCAGCGTTGGCTAAATAAATATAAACCGGCTAAAAGAAAAATGCGTGCTGTTGCCAGCACGCGAATGCATCTCTTCATTACGAGTGAAATAGCTGGCTATATCACCCAGAGGATTAATGCCATCTGCCGGATCTAAGTCCTAGGGTTTTGCGCCAGACTTCACCTGTTATTATTGATTCAATGCGATGGATTTTCGACGTAAAAATAATTTCCCCGGTATTTTTATTATCCCGGGAAAAGGCCAATCTCTCTGTGTTTAACAGAAAATCGGCCAAATCCTGGGTAAATCCTTTTATTGTTTTATATTCTCCTGCCAGCATCCTTCCTGCGATCTCAACAAGTTCTTCTTCAGAAAGCAAACTCATAGTTGAGGGTTCCATTTTATTATTTACCTAGTGTTGTTGTTTTGGGTGTTGCTGTTTGTGTAAATAATTTATATCTCGTTTTATTTAACTTAACACCATCAGAAAATTCCGATAACAGCTCCGCAGAAATAAATGGATTCACTCTTTGCATGAGATTTTTTTACGATCGGTCGGAAAGGTTTATTAATCGTTGTGCAGTTAAATGGTCACCTTTGGTCGAATATAAAATACGCATGCAGCGTAAAAGCAGGTCATACAGGCATTACAGGAAAACTGCGAAGCTGGCAGTCCAGGACTTTTCCCCGGTACTAGGCTTTAACAAAACTGTTGGGAAAGTTTGAGAACGCTTAAGTCACAGGTGAAAGGCTAATATCTTTTTGCCGAACTTTTTTCACTTTTCTGAGCAGCAAGGCCCAGCGCAAACTAAAGCCAGACGGCTTTTTGACCTGTTTTTACTGTGTCAGCAGGCAGTTAAGGCGAGCAAGATCGCTCCTGACCCATTCAATATTTTGAGAAAATTTTTGCTCGGACATCAGTCGCTGACGATAAACCACCATCACAATTTCAGCGCCCTGTTCATTCGCGACCACGCGCATCGGCATATAAACCTCTTTGCCGAAGCCGCTTCCATTACCCCGAACGGATTATGTGGCGTAAAGCGAAGATTCACCGAGCCTTCAGGCCCGCGCTCGCCAGTAGCTTCCTTCCTGTTCCAGCTTACTGTTGCTGAGTCCAGAAGCCCATTTTGCAAAATACTCTGGTTTCCAGATCGTTTCATATAAATCTAACCAGTTACGTGCAATGGTCTGACTGACAACCTGTGAAGACAACACGCTACCTCCGAAATGTGGTTAAAATGGCATTAAAGCATGCTGAACGCACAGGGAACATGCTGCGCGGCGAGAAGTGTGGCGCAGACGGAATTTCAGCAGGACGGCAAGCCAGGCGGCCTGCCGTAAAGTTGTCAAATAAAGCGTCCGCACGCATCAACCGGCTGAATTTCTGCTTGGCCATCAGCGTGATGTAACACGTAGCTATCTGATTGCGCCATAACCGCACAGCTGCGGTTAGGGTAAATACGCAGTAGGCTACAGACGTGGGGCGCGTTCTCCTGCCAGAGCATAAAACCATGCTCCTTAGACAGCCTGCTGACTTCATAGCAGACATCGTTCTCATCGACAGCCACGCCGAAGCCGCTGGCATTGGTGCCGTGCGGGCCTTTATCGGAGCTCAGCATTTTAGAACTGGCATCAACAATCAGCGTGACCTTTGCCTGATGCTGCGCCGCCAGCCTGAGCAGTGAGGCGATGCTTTCTGCGCGGATGACCGGATAAGCCAGAAGCTCGTCGCGTTCACCGCCGCGAATAAAAACTTCCCCTTCGCTCGGTTTAGACACGGTAATGCCGCGCGCGCCCAGTGCGCGCTGACGACGGGCGATATAGAGGCTTTTATGGGTTTTGATATGGGGACGCAGCGTAACACTGGCGCGGCTGGCTTTTTCCTGCATTGTTTGCAGATTTTTTTCCAGCCTTGCGGCGTCGATCTCAATGTAGGGAGTCAGGCTCTCGTCGAGCAGAGGACGTTGCCAGCGTTGATTCATATCTATACGAGGTTCCTGCATAAACAGATCAAACACCATCATTCAGCAATCTGCTGCTGGATGCCAACCGCACATCGTTAAAAACCGCATCATGAGAAGGTTCATGATGCGGAACAGATTAAACGTAGAGCGAGGCTTCACCCGGTGGGCGAGTCTTGAAGCGACGGTGCAGCTACAAATACTGTTCTGGCGCACGCAGGATCTGGCTTTCAATGACCTTGTTCATGTAGGCAGCGGCGGCGGCCTCATCAGTATGGGGATAGTTTTCCAGTTCCGGATCCATAATCAGCTGGTAGCTGTAATTATTCGGGTTACGGATCAATGCGATAGTCAGCTTCGCCGGATTGACGAGGCGCGACAGTACGAAGATGCCGTTGGTGGTTGCAGCTTTCTCAACGGCGAACAGCGGGGCAAACACGCTGCCTTTCGGACCGTAGTCCTGATCCGGTGCGAACCATACTGATTCACCTTTCTTCAGCGCATGAACCATAACGCGCAGATCGGGACGATCGATCATCGCATTGTTAGATCGCATACGACCTTTTGTCTGCGCCCACTCCATAGCCCGGTTATTATGCGGACGGTACATCGCCATCATCGGCTGGCACAAACCGCTGATGCGGCCACCCAACTAGCGACATCAAAGTGCACGCCGATCACTATCACACCGCGTTTTGCTCGATAGCTGACCGCAAATGATGCATGCCGGAGACGTCAAACAGCTTCTTCACGGCGCGATCGGACCAGAACCACGCGATGCCGGTTTCCACCAGCGCCATACCCAGCGAAGCGAAGTTGCCCGCGATCATGCGCTCGATATCGGTTTCATTGATACCCGGAAAGCAGAGTTCGATATCGCGTCGCGTAATGCGTTCCCGACGCTTAAGGAAATGACGAGAGAGTGTACCGGCGTTAGCGCCCAGACGCATCAGAATGGGATAGGGAAGCTGAACCAGCAGCCACAGGATGCCCAGGCCAAGCCAGGTAAACCAATCGCGCGGATGCAGCAATGAACTGCAAAAAACTCCAGTTTTTTTCATAGCGCACCTTTATGTGATGAGTGTATGTATCGCATAAATATGAAGCACTTCCTTTAGTTCCCCGGGCGCTACAGCTTGTAGTCAATCGGACCGGCACATTATCAAAAAGTGCTGCGAAAAAAAGCGAAACAGCAGAATCCTATAGAGAGAAATGTTTCATTGAGGGCGTGATTATCCGGCGGATAAATGAATCAGCGCAATAAAAGTGCCTGCTTAACAGTAGGTTAAAATCTTAAATCAGATTTCTGGCAAAGATGAAATCTGATTTAAGAAGGATCTGGAAATGAAATTTTATGCTTCTTTGCGTAGGTTTTACATCCCGTTGAATGTTGGACAAGGTTGCCAATGGAAAATTTGTCCAGATGAGCTCATTCACCATTTGGGAACAATAATGCGCAAAAAAGCCTGATCTTTTGTCAGGGTTTTCATTTTAAGTCGTGGCGTATATTGCTAGCGGGACGTTCCTGTTTCGTAAATTTAAAAGATTGATTATGAAAATTTTTTTCTCGCTCTGGCAGCCTTGACGCTGCTTTCTCCTATTGCCGGTTTTGCGCGTGGCGATGACAACGATGATGGACATCGCCCTTCACATAAACAGCAGCACCTTACAAAGCATCATAAAGAGCATCGTGAGAAAAAGCATGAAGAGCACCGCGATCGCAAGGAGCATCACGATAGCGATCGTAGAAAGCATGGTGATAATGACATCTCAAAATATCACGATAGTGACCGCCGCGAGCATAATGAGAACGACCGTCGTGAAGGTCATGAAAATGAACGCAGCGAACGTCGCGATTATGACCGCAATGAGTATCGTGATAACGCGCGCACTGATACGGTAAAACGCCTGCAAAGCTAACGCGTTTGCTGCGCTAAGCTAGTCATTACACGTAATGCAAAAATGGTCACTGGCAGAGATGAAAAATCTATGGTCCCCCCCATTTTTGCAACACTGATTTTTGACTAATGGTGGG